>NZ_CP176770.1:0-395000 GCF_046605385.1 Pseudomonas sp. MPB03
ATGTCCCGACTCAATCCCCGGCAGCAAGAAGCCGTGAACTATGTCGGCGGCCCTCTTTTGGTGCTCGCCGGTGCAGGCTCCGGCAAGACCAGCGTGATCACCCGCAAGATCGCGCACCTGATCCAGAATTGTGGCATCCGCGCCCAGTACATCGTCGCCATGACCTTCACCAACAAGGCCGCCCGGGAAATGAAGGAGCGGGTCGGCGGCCTGCTGCGCGCCGGCGAAGGTCGCGGCCTGACGGTCTGTACCTTCCACAACCTGGGCCTGAACATCATCCGCAAGGAACACGCGCGGCTGGGCTACAAACCGGGCTTCTCGATTTTCGACGAGACCGACGTCAAGGCCCTGATGACCGACATCATGCAGAAGGAATATTCGGGCGACGACGGCGTGGATGAGATCAAGAACATGATCGGCGCCTGGAAAAACGACCTGATCCTGCCGCCCGAGGCCCTGGAAAACGCCCGCAACCCCAAGGAACAGACCGCCGCCATCGTCTACACCCACTACCAGCGCACGCTCAAGGCGTTCAACGCGGTGGACTTCGACGACCTGATCCTGTTGCCGGTCAAGCTGTTCCAGGACCACGCCGACATTCTCGAAAAATGGCAGAACAAGGTCCGCTACCTGCTGGTGGACGAATACCAGGACACCAACGCCAGCCAGTATTTGCTGGTGAAGCTACTGATCGGCAAGCGCAACCAGTTCACCGTGGTGGGCGACGATGACCAGTCGATCTATGCCTGGCGCGGCGCGCGTCCGGAAAACCTGATGTTGCTCAAGGAAGACTACCCGTCGCTTAAAGTGGTGATGCTGGAGCAGAACTACCGCTCCACCAGCCGCATCCTGCGCTGCGCCAACGTGCTGATTTCCAACAATCCCCACGAGTTCGAAAAGCAGCTGTGGAGCGAGATGGGCCACGGCGACGAGATCCGCGTGATCCGTTGCCGCAACGAAGACGCCGAAGCCGAGCGCGTGGCCATGGAAATCCTCAGCCTGCACCTGCGCACCGACCGGCCGTACAGCGATTTTGCGATCCTGTACCGCGGCAACTACCAGGCCAAGCTGATCGAGCTGAAATTGCAGCATCACCAGGTGCCTTATCGCCTGTCGGGGGGCAACAGCTTCTTCGGACGCCAGGAAGTGAAGGACCTGATGGCCTACTTCCGCCTGATCGTGAACCCGGACGACGACAACGCCTTCCTGCGGGTGATCAACGTGCCACGCCGGGAAATCGGTTCGACCACCCTGGAAAAGCTCGGCAACTACGCCACCGAGCGCAAGATCTCGATGTACGCCGCCACCGATGAAATCGGCCTGGGCGAACACTTGGACAGCCGCTTCACCGATCGCCTGGCGCGCTTCAAGCGCTTCATGGACAAGGTCCGCGAGCAGTGCGCCGGGGAAGATCCGATCTCAGCGCTGCGCAGCATGGTCATGGACATCGACTATGAGAACTGGCTGCGCACCAACAGCTCCAGCGACAAGGCTGCCGACTACCGCATGAGCAACGTCTGGTTCCTGATCGAGGCGTTGAAGAACACCCTGGAAAAAGACGAAGACGGCGACATGACGGTCGAGGACGCCATCGGCAAACTCGTGCTGCGGGACATGCTCGAGCGCCAGCAGGAAGAGGAAGAAGGCGCCGAAGGCGTGCAGATGATGACGCTGCATGCTTCCAAGGGCCTGGAGTTTCCCTACGTGTTCATCATGGGCATGGAAGAGGAAATCCTGCCGCACCGTTCCAGCATCGAGGCCGACACCATTGAGGAAGAACGGCGCCTGGCCTATGTCGGCATTACCCGGGCACGCCAGACGCTGGCCTTCACCTTCGCCGCCAAGCGCAAGCAATACGGCGAAGTGATCGACTGCGCACCGAGCCGCTTTCTCGATGAACTGCCGCCGGACGACCTGGCCTGGGAAGGCAATGACGACACGCCAACGGAAGTCAAAGTCGTTCGCGGCAACAGTGCCCTGGCGGATATACGCGCGATGCTGAAGCGCTAGAATCACTTACTTTTTCATCGACTTCAGGCGCTCACGCGCCATCAGAGGAGGCTTCATGGAAGCCCTGCACCAGAAAATCCGCGAGCTAGGCATCGTGCTGTCCGACCAGGTCCTGAAGGTCGATGCGTTTCTCAACCACCAGATCGACCCGCAATTGATGAAGCTGATTGGCGACGAATTCGCCGCGCTGTTCAAGGATTCGGGCATCACCAAGATCGTCACCATCGAAGCCTCGGGCATTGCCCCGGCGATCATGACCGGGCTGAACCTTGGCGTGCCGGTGATCTTCGCCCGCAAGCAACAGTCCCTGACCCTGACGGAGAACCTGCTGTCGGCCACCGTGTATTCGTTCACCAAGAAGACCGAAAGCACCGTCGCCATCAGCCCGCGTCACCTGTCCAGCAGTGATCGAGTGCTGATCATCGATGACTTCCTGGCCAACGGCAAAGCCTCCCAGGCGCTGATTTCCATCATCAAGCAGGCCGGCGCCACCGTGGCAGGTCTGGGGATCGTGATCGAGAAGTCATTCCAGGGCGGCCGCGCGGAATTGGATGCCCAGGGCTATCGCGTCGAGTCGTTGGCCCGGGTGAAGTCGCTGGCGGGTGGGGTTGTGACTTTTATCGACTGATCACTATTGCCCCTGTGCCCCTGTGCCCCTGTGCCCCTGTGGGAGCGAGCTTGCTCGCGATAGCAGTCTGTCAGCGACCCTTTAGGTAACAGATACACCGCCATCGCGAGCAAGCTCGCTCCCACAGGGGTTTCAGGTTGATTGTTGTTGCACAGTCGCCTTGAGCCCCGCCAGCAACAACCGCTGGGCCAATTCCTCCTTCAACCCCTCGGGACTGGTCAACTGCATCCGCTCCAGATGCCCGGCATATTCCCAGGGCTCCGGTGCATCCAGCGCGGCTTTGCCCAGCTCCAGGATCTCAGTGAGCTTGAACTTGCTCTTGAGCCAGTTCAGCGCCCGCAGCAGATCCCGCTCCAGCCCATCGAAATCACAGCCCAGCGGGTACTCGGGAAACAGGTTCGGATGGCGTGCCTGGATCGCCTGCAAGCGCTCCGAGGTGTTGTCGGCGAACCGCGGATCGAGACGGAAATCCTTCGGCAGCTTGCCGGCCTTTTGCGCCTGCTCGATCAAGCCGGGCTGGAAGCGTGAGTCGCTGATGTTCAGTAACGCCTCGATCACCGCCGCGTCGGTCTTTCCGCGCAGGTCGGCGATGCCGTATTCGGTGACCACGATGTCCCGCAGGTGCCGGGGAATCGTGCAATGGCCATACTCCCAGACGATGTTCGAGCTGATCTCGCCCCCGGCCTCACGCCAACTGCGCAGCAGCAGGATCGAGCGCCCGCCCTCCAGCGCATGGCCCTGGGCAACGAAGTTGTACTGCCCGCCCACACCGCTGAGCACCCGGCCATCTTCCAACTGATCGGCGACTCCGGCGCCCATCAGGGTCATGGTGAAAACCGTGTTGATGAAACGGGCATCAAGGCGTTGCAGGCGCTTGAGCTGTTCCTGGCCGTACAGCTCGTTGATATAACTGATGCGCGTCATGTTGAATTCGCGCAGACGGCTTTGCGGCAGCTCGCGCAGGCGCTCGTAAAAGCTGCGCGGGCCGAGGAAGAATCCGCCGTGTATGCAGATGCCGTCGGGTTGCGCCGCCTCGTCGAGCGTCCCGGCATTGGCCCGCTCCTGGGTCGCCTCGTCGGGATAGACCTGGCGCCGGATGATCCCGGCCTCCGCCAGCGCCAGCAAACCGTTGACGAACATTTCACTGCAACCGTACAACCCTTTGGCAAACGGCTCGACCCCGCCCTCACGCTCGATCAATTGCGCCCACTGGCTAAGGTTCAGGTCCGCCAGCAACGCCTGGTAGCCGGCGTTATCAGCCTGGCGCGCCAGCAGTGCCGCGGTCAATGCGTCGCCCATCGAGCCGATACCGATCTGCAACGTACCGCCATCGCGCACCAGGGTACTGGCGTGCAGGCCGATCAAATGGTCCTGGAAACCCACCGGCATGTTCGGCGTGGAGAACAACGTGTGGCTGTCCTTTTCGTCGATCAACAGGTCGAAAGCGTCGATGCCGACTTCCGCGTCGCCGGGCATGTAGGGCAAGTCGCTGTGGACCTGGCCCACCATAAGAATGGTCTCCCCGGCCTCGCGCCGCTTGGCGATCATCGGCAGCAGGTCGAGGGTGATGTCCGGGTTGCAGCTCAGGCTCAGGCGATCCGGGTGCTCCGGATCGCTCGCCACCAGTTGCGCCACCAGGTTCAAGCCGGCGGCATTGATGTCCCGGGCCGCATGGCTGTAGTTGCTGCTGACGTAGTCCTGCTGGGCCGACGTGCTATGCAGCAGGCTGCCGGGCTGCATGAAGAACTGCTGGACGCGGATGTTGGCCGGCAGGCTGTCCCGCTGCAGGTCCGCCAAGAAATCCAGTTCGGGGTAATCACCGAAGACCCGTTCGATAAAGGGTTCGAGGAAGCGCTTCTGCAAACCGTCGCCCAGGTTCGGCCGGCCCAGGCTCAGGGCGGTGTAGAGGGTCAGCTGTCGCTCGGGCAGTTCTGCGATGCGCCGGTACAGCGCGTTGGCGAACAGGTTGGGCTTGCCCAGCCCCAGGGGCATGCCCAGGTGAATATGCGCCGGCAGGCGCTCAAGCACGTCATCCACCGCCTGTTCGATTGAACACAACTGCACCATCGGACCCTCCAGGACATTCCATGAATGTGGGTTGGACCGAGCTTGCCGGGTCTTGGTTGCGATGAACAGCCCCATGAGGGGAAATTCTATCTGTAATCAGCTACTTGGGAGGGTGCATCTCAAGTCCAAACCAATTGAATATCTTCAGAATTCAAAAATTTCCTACGCAACATCCTACAAATATCCAAGAAGCAAAGAATACTCCCACCCACAGATTGAACACGCACTACTTAAACTCTTCAAAATTCACTCAATGTTATCGGCAGCCTCCGATTGATATTCACTGGAGGAGGATTAATATTTATTACTGCAAATATCAGAAAAACTTCAGCCGTAAAAAACGATGACTCTTATCACCTTCAATTAATACAAAAGGAACACAAACATGAATTCTTCCTAACATGCAACTTCTCACAACCAGAAAAGTCGCCCACTGCACATGACTCAGCTAATTACTTTAGAGGTATCTATATGCAAATTGATTTAAAAGCCATACAGAGCGCGAGAAAAACATTGCTCACCGATAGCACCCCGATTTTATCACTAGCTATTCAGGCTTATAGCAACCTAACTGCCGCCTCAAGTGGGACACGGCCTTGCACAAGCTGCTGCTCCCAATGTTGGCACCAATGCTGCTGGGCTACTCACAGTTAATTGAAGATGGTGGCCGATCTCTTATCGGCCACCTATATCTACGGGACGCATCATGATCATACCTTTAGATTTCCTA
Source organism: Pseudomonas sp. MPB03 (assembly GCF_046605385.1). Classification (NCBI taxonomy): domain Bacteria; kingdom Pseudomonadati; phylum Pseudomonadota; class Gammaproteobacteria; order Pseudomonadales; family Pseudomonadaceae; genus Pseudomonas; species Pseudomonas sp. MPB03. Next base: position 5,436 of record NZ_CP176770.1, read on the forward strand.
ACCAATTCCGCATTAGCCAAATCAGTAGACATCAGCACCGACTGCCCCGTATGGCCGTATCTCTCTTACTACACACATAAAAGCAAACAAGCACTCCATGATTTAGGCGAGTTATCAGACAATGACCAATCAGTCATCATTAATGGTTTTCTTCACAATTTGACCGCCAGAGTTATGGCGACAGCTAATAATGTCCTTTTCGCCGAACGAAGCATTTTGGAGAAAACCGCTCCCACTGCAAGAATCACTGCCAAGGAACATTATAAAATCCTCAGAAACACCACAAGTTACCTGCACGACATATTAACCGCATATCCGGAACTGGACAGACTACTAGAAACAATCTCCCATAATTTTTTCGAGCAAAGCTTGCGCCTGGCAAAAAATCTCATACGTGACAAAAAAGCCTTGAGCAAAAGAGCCAATATTAATAGCTCTAATTCTCTGAAAAAATGTGAAGTCTCGGAAGGCGAAACTCATAACGGCTCCGCGACGGTGTGTATATTGACGTTCTGTAACGGTGAACGAATCGTCTATAAACCAAGAAACTTAGAGCTTGAATCTATAGCGTCAACGTTGCTACGGAATCTATCGGACAATGCGGGTGATGATTATAGCGAATGGACAATTCCTAATTACATTGTCGGCTCAGATCATGGATGGACGCAATTTGTACCACAGCTCCCCGCCCAATCTCAGCTGCAGGTAGCACAATTCTATAAACGCTCAGGCTTCTTACTCGGATTCTGTACCGCCTTCACAGCTTCAGATATTACATCCGACAATCTCATCGCCCATGCAAGCAGTCCGATTCCTATCGACCTGGAGACAATTTTTTATAATGTTCTTAACATCGATAGTATTCCCAAGGAGATACGCTGGAATGCTACTCAGACCAGTATATTACCGAACTGGACCTGGAAAGGTACCGACGGGATAGGGGTGGACTTAAGTGCGCTAGGTGGATTAAACGAACAATATGTCAGTTTAAACCTATACCAACATATAGAGGATAAACATGGCAACGATAGCTTTGACATGGACGGAGTGAAAATTCTACCCGGAAAAAACGTTCTGTACTTTAATGAGCAAGCCGTAAAGCCTTGGGAATACTATAAGGAAATAACCGAAGGATTCCATTGCTTCTTTCAGCTGATTGAGAAGCAAAAAGAATCACTTATTAGCTTTATCAGTTTGCTCTCCGGTCTGCCTTGCAGATACGTACCCAGAGCAACAGCCACTTATCATTATGCCATTCAATGCTCACTTCACGCTTCCCTGATGAGCTCCAGCGAAAACCGAAGAGGTTTTCTAAAAAAAATCCTTGATAACGAAACCGCGCCCGCTATTGGATTTTTGGAGGCAGAGATCCAAGCATGTATGAACTTAGATATTCCGTATGCTAAAAGCCAGGTTGGGCAACTTGAATTTTACGAACCTTGCTATCCAGGAAAAGGGCATTTGAATTCTCTCGAATACGTTGACGGATTAACCAATAGCATTGATTACTTGAAAAATCTGTCAACGTGCCGAACAGCTTTCGAAACAAGCTTAATAAAAAATACATTGATCGCAATGCAAAATATGTATGAGCACGATAAGCGTTTGACCGACCATGAATTTCGACAGCATGATTGCCTGGATACTACAGCTAACCGAAGCTTAGACTCGATACTACACGCTGTCCGAATAGCACAAAATCGAAACGTCGAGTTTATTAACACTCAAATAACCGATGAGTTGTCGACAAATGGTTTATGGCTAGGGTTCCATGCGTCTCCTGGCGGTTATGTAGAATACTCCGAATTAGGCGACGATTATTACTATGGCTTATCGGGAATCCTTTATGGATGCATATTGGCTGGTCAGTGGGTGGCCGTTTCAAAGGAGGCTACCCATGACTTATTAAATCATGTGTATGCGAGAGTCCACACAAAACTAACTAATCCAGGCAGTCACTTGGGCGGTCTTCATTTCGGTTTATCGTCCACCATCCTCCCCTTATACATTAGCCTGAAATTTTATAAAGATAAAAGAAGCGATGTTTTGTTATCCATGTACAAAAGCTATTTGAATGACGTCATTACTGACAGTTGGTGGCAGAAATATTTCTGGGGAAATGACCTGCTCTCTGGATCATTTGGAACACTAACAGTTGTTACCCGGCTTTATGAACTGACAAATGATTCGGAGTTTTCGTTTTTAGGAAAAGCACTTTATGGAAAAATCGAATCCGAATTAGGCATTGTAGACGGACGAAACATGGTGACTTTTGGAAAGTCGATAACCACTCGTGACGATGGCTTACTCAGCGGTATTTCTCACGGCGTTATGGGCTGCGCGTATGCCATCTTCTATTTCAACAACACTATCATGCAAAGCGAATCGATTGGTTCAGTATTTTCGGGCTTTTTGGACTGGGAACTATCTGAGTTTGATTCCGACATCGACAATTGGAAGGACTATAGAAGAAGATCTACCGATTCATCACCAGGAGAGTTTTCATGGAGCCATGGTTTACCTGGAAACTATCTGGCACTTCGTTACTTTGCATCCAAAGGTATTCATGAGGCAATCACATTTCTAGAAAAAAACCCACCAAACAAGCTATTTTCTTTTGATAGCTTATTGGCGAGAAAGCGCCCCGTAAACGACTCGCTTTGCCACGGTGCGTACGGATTGCTAAATTTGATTAAGGAACTAAACCCTGAAGCCTTATCGGACTATCGAACATATATCTGGGCCAACGTGCTAAATCTGGCCGAATATGACACACGAGAGCTGAGGACAAGGTCGGCGGATCCGCTAGGTTTGTGGGTAGGAAAGGTTGGCTCGCTGCTAGGATCAATAGGACTGCTTAACCAGAACTTTAAATTCCCATTTCTCGCCCACGAAATGAAACTCATATGACAATGTTTTTGAATTTACGAGTCATTTTAATTGGGGTAGCCGGTGCCTTAATTGGCATCGCGCCTCCTTATCTCATAGGCCAAGCAATTAACCTTTATACCAAGCATGGGGAGATAGATATGTTGATCATTTCTGCCGCTTGCGTACTAATTATCGCCACCCCCTGCGGGAGACTAGCTTCACACCTATATGTCCAAAAGCTTTCTACAGTCACCCGAAAAAGCTTAAAATCCAGACTAACCGAAAAAATCATCCCCAAAACAACCTCTGAAAACCATGGCGAAGCAATCGACTTAATAGATGGCGACGTAGAAGGAAGCATTTATCTATATCACAACATTTATTTAGACGTCGCATCAAGCCTTAGCGCCCTCCTTCTCGCTCTATTCATAGTGCTTCATTACAACCCCTCATTAATTATCGCACCATTATCGGCGATCCTGTACATCGCCACACTCAAAGTACTTACACGAAAAATCTACTTAAGCTCATATAAAAAATATGTTGAGTCAAACACTCAACTAATTTCTAATATTAGCAACTCCATGAACTCATCTTCACCATCAAACCTTGAGCATTTTAAAAAAAGCAACCGCCAGATCAAGCTTCTATCATTAATCTCCAGAGCAAAAATAGCCTTACTCGAACTCGCCTCCAACCTTTCTTACTTGATAGGTATAATTTTATTATTCTATATTGGCTCCAACTCCATCGCGAACGATACATTATCTATCGGTGACTTTGTCTCCGCTGCCATATACCTCGAACGAGTGCTCGTACCGACAGCGGCACTCGTAAGTATATATTACGCGACCGGTGAAGCACGCTATCGCCGAATGAGAATTGATCGGTGCCTTTCAGGAGCAACCGATGGGTAACGTGCTAAAGACGAACTCTTTAATTCTAATATTGGTCAGCCTATGCCTTGTGTTGTCAGCCGGCTGTCAGTTGCTCATCCCATATATTATTTCTCAGGGAGTAATAAAAATCACTGATACAGTTTATGTTGTGGAATCACTAAGAAAACTGGCCACTGTCTTTATCGCAAGAACTATTTTGCAAGGTATTGCTGATAGTTTAAACGCCTATGCCGAGACGAGTCTACGGGTGAGTCTTATAGAATATATTTATATCCACCGTAGTTTTACGGCACATGGCGCATTTATTACCCGAATCACGGAAGATACGGCTCGCATAGCAACAGCAATTTCAAGCGCACTTTATCTGTTCGGCTCCGGCTTATTGGTTGTAACAACATCCTGCTTACTTATAGTAGAAACACCTTACTTCCTAATACCTTTACTCTTCATTTGGTTGCTGACCGCTCTGCAGTTAAAGAAATCTTCTCCCATCATCACCAAACTTTATCAAGCTGAAATATTGAAAGAGGAAAAATACAAAGCTTCTTTCTTGACACTTATTAAATCAGCCAACATCGCTCGGCATCGCTGCAATTATAGAAAACATTATCAGCGGCTCAACAAGGCGGCGGGCGCTCGCCATAAGCATCAGAAAATCAGTTTGCTACTTTGCTCCATGCCAGAGGTACTAATTGCGATCGCTACTGTATTCATCGTGATTTTTATTGCCTCGACAACTCCAGAACTACTGGGATCAAAGTACATCTATTTACTGGGATACGTCGGCCTATTCGCAATGGCAAGTCGCCAATCACTTGAGACCGCGCTCTCGCTGGTCGGAATCAATGAATCAGTAAAAAGGATATTTGAAGGCACTCAACATGAATAATTTATATTTGCGAGAAGTCCGATTAAAGCCAGCGGCGAGTATTCGCTCTTGTTTGCGCAATCTGTTTCCAATCAACTTCACTCAACCTATCACCATCATCATCGGGGAAAATGGATGTGGCAAATCGACTTTACTTGAAGGTATTGCGGTCAAGCTCGGTTGCAACCCTGAAGGCGGGGGGAAGAATTTTATATTTAAGACAGAAGAAACGCACTCTGACCTTCATCAGGAACTGATACTATCAAAAGGACATATCAAGGAAAAAGATCTATTTTTTTATAGAGCAGAAACCTTCTATAACCTAAATACGGAAATTCGACGCCTCGATGAAGAAAACAGCTTGTCACCAGAGATAAAGACCTATTATGGTGGCCGTGACTTACATAGTATTTCCCATGGAGAAGCCATGGAGAAACTATTTCAGTTTAGATTGAATAATAAAGGACTTTATATTCTTGATGAGCCTGAAGCTTCTTTATCGCCACAGCGGCAATTAGCATTCATTTTACGAATTTTTGAACTTGCCACTGAAGGTGCTCAATTTATAATTGCGACGCACTCCCCGATAATAATGTCCATGCCAGGGTGCGAATTACTTCAGATTAGCGATGGGACTTTCGAGAAAATTGAGCCCGAAGAAACAGAGGCCTATAGTATCTACAAGGCCGTTTTGAACTCTTCAGGTGAGTATTTGAAAAAGCTGGTTTTTGATAAGCATCATGTCTAAGTGCTGATCAACCATCACCTCGAAATCAATGGTTGAGGTAGCCTTACGACTCACCTCAACCATCTATTTGATTACAGGCCAGACATCTCTTTGATGGCGCCCTTGAGGTCGTCATCGGAGCAGTCGGCGCAGGTGCCTTTAGGCGGCATGGCGTTCACGCCAGTAATTGCCTTGGCCAGGATGCCATCGAGACCACCCTGGTGGTCGGCGCGCTCTTTCCAGGCAGCCTTGTCGCCGATTTTCGGCGCGCCCAGCAGGCCAGTGCCGTGGCAAGCGTTGCAGTGTTTTGCGATCACGTCTTTCGGCGTCTTGGCAGCCCCGCCGCCAGCCGAAGCCACGACTTCCATACCCTTGCATTCCTTGCCCTGGACGCAGACCTGGCCGACGGGTTCAAGGCGCTTGGCGATTTCGTCGTTCGGCGCCGCTTGAGCGGTCGCAGCCCATAGGGCCAATACGGTTGCTGGTGCAGCCAGCATTTTCATAATTAGGTTCACGCGTACACCCTCAATGGTGGCTAGTCACGCCTGCGGCCACGGTTTGCAGGCGGGCGCAAGTATAGCGGTAAGCCTGTCACTCTGAAACAACCCCAAAGTCGCAAGGGTCTTGTTTGTCATGACAGCCCAACAAGCGGGCGCCTTGGCCACGCGGGCCTGGCGCCTCTTGGTCTAGAAATTGGCCGGTGTGGCTGCGCTGATCAGTCGCGCCGGCACGTCGAACGGATTACGGAAACGGTGCGGCTTGGTGCTTTCGAAATAATAGCTGTCGCCGGCTTCGAGCACGAAGGTTTCGACGCCAACCACCAATTCCAGCCGCCCTTCCACCAGGATCCCGGTTTCCTCGCCCTCATGGGTGAGCATCTCTTCACCGGTATCGGCACCCGGTGGATAGATTTCATTGAGGAAGGCAATCGCCCGGCTCGGGTGTGCCCTGCCCACCAGCTTCATGGTCACGGCGCCGTCGGAGATGTCGATCAGTTCGTTGGCTTTGTAGACGATCTGGGTCGGTTTCTCCTGGAGGATCTCTTCGGAGAAAAATTCGACCATGGACATGGGAATCCCGCCAAGGACCTTACGCAGCGAGCTGATCGAGGGGCTGACGCTGTTCTTCTCGATCATCGAAATAGTGCTGTTGGTGACGCCCGCGCGCTTGGCGAGTTCACGCTGGGAAAGGCCTTTGAGTTTACGAATGGATTGCAGTCGTTCACCGACGTCCAATGCTGGAGCCTCCAGGGAATCAGGTTGTGTGGAAAGTGAGCGTTATCATGGCGACAGCGTTCAGTATTTACAACACTTTGACCCGAATCCCGTGCGGTGAAGCGACTTTCGGTAGGCGGCGCTTCGTGTCAGGCCCCGGAATAGAGCCGTGGCACCCGCCGCAGATTGCAGAAAATCTGATAAGGAATCGTGTCGGCGGCCTTGGCGACATCGCTGGCGAGGATGTGCTTGCCCCACAACTCCACGGTCGAGCCGAGCCCGGCCTGGGGGACATGGGTCAAGTCGACAGCCAGCATGTCCATCGACACCCGGCCCACCAACTGGCTGCGCTGCCCCTCCACCAGCACCGGCGTACCGGTGGGGGCCTGGCGTGGGTAGCCGTCGGCATAACCCATGGCGACCACGCCCACCCGGGTCGGTTGCGTGGTCACGAAGCGAGCGCCATAGCCCACCGGCTCGCCGGCAGGCAATTCGCGCACGCTGATGATCTTCGACTCCAGGGTCATCACCGGTTGCAAGCGCGAGGCGACAGCGTTGGGCTCATCAAAAGGCGTGGCCCCATAGAGCATGATGCCCGGGCGCACCCAGTCGCTGGGTATCTGCGGCCAGCCTAGCACCGCCGGTGAATTGCGCAGGCTGATCGGCGCCACCAGGCCCTGGCGGGCTTTGTCGAAGATCGCCAACTGCTCGGTACTGCTGGGATCGTGCAGTTCATCGGCACGGGCGAAGTGGCTCATCAACACAATCTTCCCCACTTTGCCGCTGGCGAGCAGGCGGCGGTAGGCCGCCTGGTAATCCGCCGGATGCAGGCCGACCCGGTGCATGCCGGAATCGAGCTTGAGCCAGACGGTGATTGGCTGGCTCAGAGGGGCTTTTTCAATCGCTTCAAGCTGCCACAACGAATGCACCACGCACCAGAAATCGTGCTCGACGATCAGTGGCAACTCATCGGCTTCGAAGAACCCTTCCAACAGCAGGATCGGCCCACGAATCCCGCCGGCCCGCAATTCCAGGGCCTCTTCGATGCAGGCCACGGCAAACCCGTCCGCCATGTCCTGCAGCGCCTCGGCGCAACGCACCGCGCCGTGCCCGTAGGCATCGGCCTTGATCACCGCAAGGGCTTTGGCCCCCGTGACTTCGCGAGCCAATTGGTAGTTGTGACGCAGGGCTTGGAGATCGATCAGGGCACGGGCAGGACGCATGGCGGCAGGCTTCTAGGCGGTCATCAATAAAAAACCGGCGCGGGCTGACGGCATGAACCGCCCGCAGCGCCGGAAGAGGGATCGTTTCGGCCGGGGATTAAGGCAGCGCGGCCACGACGGACAGCTCCACCAGAATCTCCGGTTCACACAGCTTGGCCTCAACCGTGGCACGGGCCGGGGCGGCGCCTTTGGGCAACCATTGGTCCCAGACGGCATTCATGCCTGCGAAATGGGCCTCGATGTCCTTCAGGTAGATCGTCACCGATAACAGCCGCGTCTTGTCAGTCCCGGACAGGTCCAGCAAGCGTTCGATATTGGCCAGGCATTCGCGGGTCTGCTGCTCAATACCGGCGTTCATGTCGTCGCCGACCTGCCCGGCCAGGTAAACGGTGCCGTTGTGCACGACAACCTGGCTCATGCGGTCATTGGTGAGCTGGCGCTGGATTGACATGTTTTGCAGACTCCTGGGGTTTGCTGCCGTAACGGGAAATATCGAGGCCTTCGGCGCTGATCTGAGGCTTTTTCTTTGCCATCAGGTCGGCCAACAGGCGACCGGAACCACAAGCCATGGTCCACCCGAGGGTACCGTGGCCGGTGTTCAGGAACAGATTCTTGAACGGCGTGGCGCCTACGATTGGCGTGCCGTCCGGGGTGGTCGGGCGCAAGCCGGTCCAGAAACTGGCCTGGGCCAAATCGCCGCCCTGAGGATAAAGGTCGTTGACGATCATCTCCAGGGTTTCGCGCCGACGTGGGTTCAGCGAGAGATCAAAACCGGCAATTTCAGCCATGCCACCGACGCGAATACGGTTGTCGAAGCGGGTGATCGCGACCTTGTAGGTTTCGTCGAGAATGGTCGAGGTCGGTGCCATGGCCGCGTTGGTGATCGGCACGGTCAGGGAGTAACCCTTGAGCGGATACACCGGTGCACGGATCCCGAGGGGCTTGAGCAGTTGCGGCGAATAGCTGCCCAGGGCGAGCACATAACGGTCGGCGGTTTCCAGCTTGCCGTCGATCCACACGCCGTTGATGCGATCACCCGCGAAGTCCAGGCGTTGGATGTCCTGGCCGAAGCGGAATTGCACGCCCAGCTTCACCGCCATTTCCGCCAGGCGCGTGGTAAACATCTGGCAGTCGCCAGTCTGGTCGTTGGGCAAGCGCAAGGCACCCGCCAGGATGTCGGTGACGTTGGCCAGGGCCGGTTCGACCCGGGCGATGCCTTCGCGGTCGAGTACTTCGAACGGTACGCCGGACTCTTTCAACACGGCGATGTCTTTCGCCGCGCCATCGAGCTGGGCCTGGGTGCGGAACAGCTGCGTAGTCCCGAGGCTACGGCCTTCGTAGGCGATGCCGGTTTCGGCGCGCAGTTCGTCGAGGCAGTCACGGCTGTACTCGGACAGGCGGACCATGCGCTCCTTGTTGATTGCGTAGCGGTTGGCGGTGCAATTGCGCAGCATCTGCGCCATCCACAGGTATTGATCGATGTCGGCAGTGGCCTTGATCGCCAGTGGCGCATGGCGTTGCAGCAGCCATTTGATGGCCTTGAGCGGCACGCCCGGCGCGGCCCACGGCGAGGCATAACCCGGCGACACCTGACCGGCATTGGCGAAACTGGTTTCCATGGCAGGTGCTGGCTGACGGTCGACCACCACCACTTCAAACCCGGCACGAGCCAGGTAATAAGCACTGACGGTACCGATGACGCCGCTACCCAAGACCAGAACGCGCATGTTGATGCCCTCATCGCGGATAACCGCTGACGTTTGTTGTACATAGCTTTGATGGGCGCAGTGTAAAAAAGATCAGCCAGTGCTTTTCACTATATAAACACCTATATTTGGCGAGAATTCTCGGCAAAACCCCTTTTCATGGAGGCGCATCACCTGTGCGTACCAACACCCAGACCAAACGCGAGTTGGACAAGATCGACCGCAACATCCTGCGGATCCTCCAGGCGGACGGACGGATTTCCTTCACCGAGCTGGGGGAAAAGGTCGGTCTCTCCACCACGCCCTGTACCGAGCGGGTACGGCGCCTGGAGCGCGAAGGGATCATCATGGGCTACAACGCCCGGCTCAACCCGCAGCACTTGAAGGGCAGCCTGCTGGTGTTTGTCGAGATCAGCCTCGACTACAAATCCGGCGACACCTTTGAAGAATTCCGACGCGCCGTGCTGAAATTGCCTCACGTGCTGGAATGTCACCTGGTGTCAGGGGATTTCGACTACCTGGTGAAAGCACGGATTTCCGAGATGGCCTCGTACCGCAAACTGTTGGGGGACATCCTGCTCAAGTTGCCCCACGTGCGCGAATCCAAGAGCTACATCGTGATGGAAGAAGTGAAGGAGAGCTTGAACCTGCCGATTCCGGATTGAGCCTGGCTCAAGGCAATGGTTGCCTGGAGGACCGCTTTCGCGAGCAAGCTCGCTCCCACATCGTGCGGTGGTGATTACCCTCTTGTGGACAACGGAGTTCCATTGTGGGAGCGAGCCTGCTCGCGAAAGGCGCGACTCGGTATGCCAGACCGCTAGACCAACACCTGCCGAGTACTGGCCATGTACTCATGAATCTGCTTCTCCACCCGCGGATGAATCAGTTCCACCGGCCGCCGGCCATTGGGACACGGCAAGGTCGCCGTGGTGCCGAACAGCCGACAGATCAGCGGGCGTTCGTCATAGACCGTGCAACCGTTGGGCCCCAAGTGCACGCAGTCGAGCGCTTCCATGGCCGCATCCTGTTCGGCGCGGGTCTTGCGGGGCAAGCGGGCCATTTCCTCGGGCGAGGTGGTGACCGGACCGCAGCAGTCATGGCAGCCCGGTACGCACTCGAACGAGGGAATCTGCTGGCGTAGCGTGCGAATTTTTTGACTGTTGCAGCTCATCGAGACGGTTACCGAGAAGGACTGTCCGGGATTCTGCCTTAAAAGCCGCGGACCAGACAGCGCCAACCGACCGGTGTTGCCCGAGGAGGAATCCCCGGCTTATGCTCCGTAAAATTTCTCAAACAGAACAATCAGGATTACGCACATGAACGCCCGTGTTCAGCAACCTGTCCCGAACCACGCGCACGCCGCCTCTTACTACGCCGCCAGCAGCCTGCCACAACCGGACCATCCGGTGCTGCAGGGGGAGTTGCGGGTGGACGTCTGCGTCGTCGGCGGCGGGTTCTCCGGGTTGAACACGGCGATCGAACTGGCTGAACGCGGCATGAGCGTGGCGCTGCTGGAGGCGCACCGGATCGGCTGGGGCGCGAGCGGGCGCAACGGCGGCCAATTGATCCGAGGCGTCGGCCATGGCCTCGACCAGTTCGCGCCCATCATCGGCACCGACGGTGTGCGCCAGATGAAGCTCATGGGCCTTGAGGCGGTGGAAATCGTTCGGCAGCGGGTCGAGCGCTTCCAGATCCCTTGCGACCTCACCTGGGGCTACTGCGACCTCGCCAACAAACCCGGCGATCTGGAAGGCTTCGCCGAAGACGCCGAAGAACTGCGCAGCCTCGGTTATCGCCACCCGACCCGGCTGCTGCAAGCCGACGAAATGCACAGCGTCGTAGGCTCGGATCGCTACGTCGGCGGATTGATCGACATGGGCTCGGGCCATCTGCATCCCCTTAACCTGGCCTTGGGCGAAGCCGCCGCCGCGCAGCAACTGGGGGTCCGGCTGTTCGAACAATCGGCGGTCACGCGTATCGACTACGGCCCTGAAGTGAAGGTGCATACCCAACAGGGCTCGGTCCACGCCAAGACACTGGTCCTGGGCTGCAACGCCTACCTCAACGGACTCAACCCGCAACTCGGCGGTAAAGTGTTGCCGGCCGGCAGCTACATCATCGCCACTGAACCCTTGAGCCAGGCGCAGGCACAGGCGTTGTTGCCGCAGAACATGGCCGTCTGCGACCAACGGGTGGCATTGGATTACTACCGGCTTTCGGCCGATCGTCGCTTGTTGTTCGGCGGGGCCTGTCACTATTCCGGCCGCGACCCGCAGGACATTGGCGCCTACATGCGTCCGAAGATGCTCAAGGTGTTCCCGCAGTTGGCAGGCGTGAAAATCGACTATCAATGGGGCGGGATGATTGGCATCGGTGCCAACCGCTTGCCGCAGATCGGCCGGCTCAAGGACCAACCCAATGTGTATTACGCCCAAGCCTATTCCGGCCACGGCGTGAACGCCACGCACCTGGCTGGCAAATTGTTGGCCGAAGCCATCAGCGGGCAGCAGAGCAGCGGTTTCGACCTGTTCGCCCAGGTCCCGCACATGACCTTCCCGGGTGGCAAGCATTTGCGCTCACCGTTGTTGGCGTTGGGGATGTTGTGGCATCGGTTGAAAGAGTTGGTCTAGCCCAAAACCGTGGCGAGGGAGCTTGCTCCCGCTGGGTTGCGCAGCGACCCTACGATTTTGCGGTCGCTGCGCAACCGAACGGGAGCAAGCTCCCTCGCCACAGGTTCTTGATCACTTCAAAGCCGCCAGAACGGCTTCAGCCCCTCCTCCCGCGCCTGCTCTCGGCTCAGCCCGACGTCACGCAACTGTTCGGGTGTAAGTTCCAACAAGGCCTTGCGTGTATGCAGACGATGCCAGAACAGGCCCCAGCGACCCAGGCCGGACGGTGCATTGCGCAATGTTGCGCTGCGCAGCCCTTTCTCTTGCCCTGCCGCCAGTTCCTGACTGTGTAACGTCAGCCGCACATCGCTCAAGCCGTTCATTTTGATCGCTCCTGTTTACTTGGGTAGCCAGAGGTTTCATGATGCGCGGACGGCTAAAAGCAATACAGATTCAACCCAATTCTTTTATAAGCATACAGATTTGGTATTTCCGGCACTGAATCGTCATTTTCCAACCCAACTGTATCGGTTGCAGTTGTTCATCTCATCGGGAGCGCACCATGACCCTCTATGTGAACCTCGCCGAACTGCTCGGCACCCGCATCGAACAGGGCTTCTACCGTCCTGGCGACCGGCTGCCTTCTGTACGGGCATTGAGCACGGAGCATGGGGTCAGCTTGAGTACGGTGCAGCAGGCCTATCGCGTGCTGGAGGACAGCGGGCTGGCGATGCCGAGACCCAAGTCAGGTTATTTCGTGCCCGTGAGCCGCGAACTGCCGGACCTGCCGGTGATTGGCCGCCCGGCCCAGCGTCCCGTGGACATTTCACAGTGGGACCAGGTGCTGGAACTGATACGCGCCGTACCGCGCCCGGACGTGGTGCAACTGGGCCGAGGCATGCCGGATATCCATTCGCCGACCATGAAACCGCTGCTACGCAGCCTGGCGCAGATCAGCCGCCGACAAGACATGCCGGGCCTGTATTACGACAACATCTACGGCAACCTTGCATTGCGCGAGCAGATCGCCCGGCTGTCGCTGGACGCCGGCTGCCAATTGGGCCCCAATGACCTGATCGTCACCACCGGCTGTCACGAAGCCCTGTCGGTCAGTATCCGCGCCACCTGCGAACAAGGCGATATCGTCGCGGTGGACTCACCCAGCTTTCACGGGGCCATGCAAACCCTCAAGGGCCTGGGCATGAAAGCCCTGGAAATCCCCACCGACCCGCTTACCGGCATCAGCCTGGATGCGCTGGAACTGGCGCTGGAGCAATGGCCCATCAAGGCCATACAGTTGACGCCCAGCTGCAACAACCCCCTGGGCTACATCATGCCCGACGCCAATAAACGCGCGCTGCTGAACCTGGCGCAACGCTTCGACGTGGCGATTATTGAAGATGATGTGTATGGGGAATTGGCCTACACCTACCCTCGCCCACGCACCATCAAGTCGTTCGATGAAGACGGCCGCGTCTTGCTCTGCAGTTCGTTTTCCAAGACCCTGGCGCCTGGCCTGCGCATTGGTTGGGTCGCGCCAGGCCGGTATCTGGAGCGGGTGCTGCACATGAAATACATCAGCACCGGCTCTACCGCGCCACAGCCGCAGATCGCCATTGCCGAGTTTCTCAAGGGCGGGCATTTCGAACCCCATTTACGGCGGATGCGCACGCAATACCAGCGCAATCGCGACGTGATGATTGACTGGGTCAGCCGCTATTTTCCAGCGGGTACCCGTGCCAGCCGCCCGCGGGGCAGCTTCATGCTGTGGGTGGAACTGCCCGACGGCTTCGATACGCTGAAGCTCAATCGGGTCCTGCTGGACCAAGGCGTGCAGGTCGCCGTCGGCAGCATTTTTTCGGCATCGGGCAAGTACCGCAACTGCCTGCGGATGAACTACGCTGCCAAGCCAACAGCCCAGATCGAAGAGGCTGTGCGCAAGGTCGGAGCGGCCGCCATCGCGCTGTTGAACGAAACCCAGCGCGATGTCGTCTGAACGTTAACCAGGGAAGCAGCACCCAACAGCCGATCACTACCAACAAGCGGAACGATCCTACGTGAGATCCAGACCGATCCTGCCTGCGTTGCTGTTAGTCGCCTCACTGCTGAGCGGCTGCGCCGGTCTTGATGTCACCCGTGAGCCCTCCCAGGCCTTGCCCGCCGCCGAATCCTCGTTCGGCCGCTCGGTCCAGGCCCAGGCCGCGCCCCACGAAGGACGCTCAGGCTTTCGGCTGCTATCGGACAGCACCGAGGCCTTTACCGCCCGGGCCGAGCTGATTCGCAACGCCCAAGGCAGCCTGGATTTGCAGTACTACATCGTCCACGACGGCATCAGTACGCGCATGCTGGTGGATGAATTGCTCAAGGCCGCCGACCGGGGCGTGCGCGTGCGGATCCTGCTGGACGACACCACCAGCGATGGCCTCGACCAGATCATCGCGACCCTTGCCGCTCACCCACAGATCCAGATCCGCCTGTTCAATCCGCTGCACCTCGGACGCGCTACCGGCGTGACCCGCGGTCTCGGGCGCCTGTTCAACCTGTCGCTGCAACACCGGCGGATGCACAACAAGCTGTGGCTGGCCGACAACAGCATGGCCATCGTTGGCGGCCGCAACCTGGGCGATGAGTATTTCGACGCCGAACCCAACCTGAACTTCACCGACATCGACCTGCTCGGCGTCGGTCCGGTGGCCGAACAATTGGGGCACAGTTTCGACCAGTACTGGAACAGCGCCCTGAGCAAACCTATCGAACAGTTCCTGTCCCACCGCCCCACGCCCAAGGACCTGGCCAACAGTCGGCTGCGCCTGCAAGAGTCGCTGGAGCAGACCCACAAGGAAAACCACGCGCTTTACCAGCAATTGACTGCCTACAAGACCCAACCGCGCCTGGATACGTGGCGTGACCAGTTGATCTGGGCCTGGAACCAGGCGCTGTGGGACGCGCCCAGTAAAGTGCTGGCCAAGGGTGAACCGGACCCGCAGCTATTGCTGACCACCCAACTGGCCCCCGAACTGACGGGCGTCAGCAAAGAACTGATCATGATTTCCGCCTACTTCGTCCCCGGCCAGCCTGGCCTGGTGTACCTGACCAGTCGCGCCGACGCCGGTGTGTCGGTGAGCCTGCTGACCAATTCCCTGGAAGCCACCGACGTGCCCGCCGTGCACGGCGGCTACGCGCCGTACCGCAAGGCCCTGCTGCAACATGGCGTGCGCCTGTTCGAGTTGCGACGGCAACCGGGCGACACCGGCGGCAGCGCTCACTTGTTCTACAGCAAGTCCTACGGCGAATCGGACTCCAGCCTGCACAGCAAGGCGATCATCTTCGACCAGCAGAAATCGTTCATCGGCTCGTTCAATTTCGACCCGCGCTCGGTACTGTGGAACACCGAAGTCGGCGTGCTGGTGGACAGCCCTGAACTCGCCGGACAAGTCCGTGAGCTGGCCTTGCAAGGCATGGCGCCGGCCTTGAGCTACCAGGCGAGGCTGGAAGATGGAACGCTTGTGTGGACCACCGAAGACAACGGCCAGACCCACGACCTGGCCCGCGAACCGGGCAGTTGGTGGCGCCGGTTCAATGCCTGGTTCAGCACGACGATCGGACTGGAGCGGATGCTTTAGAGGCGGACACGTCGCTTTTGTGGCGAGGGAGCTTGCTCCCGCTGGACTGCGAAGCAGTCCCGGCTTTGCGGTTGCTGCGCAACCGAGCGGGAGCAAGCTCCCTCGCCACAAAAGCCCCCTCGCCACAGGGGTTTCGGGTGTTCAAGCGGGTTGGGTGGTCCCAAACGCCCCCTGGCGAAACAGCAGGATCACCAGCCCGAACGCCCCCGCCGCCATGAACAAAGGCAGCGCATGGCCGCTGATCCATTGGCTGCCCGCCCCCGCCACCAGCGGGCCGACCAGGCAACCGAGCCCCCACAGTTGCGCGACATGGGCGTTGGCCCGCACCAGCGCATCGTCACGGTAACGCTCGCCGATCAGGATCAGCGACAACGTGAACAAACCGCCCGCGCTGGCGCCGAACAGCACCCACAACGGCCAGATCAGCAGGGTATCGATCAGCAGCGGAACCGCCAGGCTCGATAACATCAATGCCACCGCACACCCCGTCAACAGAGCCCGGCGAGACACGCGGTCAGCCAAGGCGCCGATGGGCAATTGCAACAAGGCGTCACCGACCACCACGGTGCTGACCATCGCCAGCGCGATGTCAGCCGTGAAACCCTGGCGCAGGCAATACACGGGCAGCAAGGTGAGGATCATCGCCTCGAACGCAGCGAACAACGAGACCGCCCAGGCAATCGCTGGCAAGCCACGGCAGAACGTCCACAAATCACTGAACGTGACGTTGCCGGCCTCACTGCTGGGCGCACCGCTGCGGCCCAGCAACAACAAAGGTGCGACCAACAGCAGACCGACGCCCACCCAGAACCCGTAGTCATGAACGGTCCCCAGCGCGCCCAACAGCAGCGGGCCGGACAACTGGCTCAGGGCGTAGCTGCTGCCGTACAGCGCCACCAGCCGTCCACGCCATTTTTCAATGACCAATTGATTGATCCAGCTTTCACCCAGGATGAACACCAAGGTCAGGACTACGCCGATCATCAGGCGCAACAGCAACCAGACTGTATAACTGGGCAGCAGCGCCAGGAGCCCGATGGACACTGCCCCGCCCCATAGGCACAGGCGCATCAACGCCGCCGTGCCGAACCGCGCCGCCAGACGGCTCGACACCTTGGCCCCGAGCAACACCCCCACGGCCGGCATCGCAGCCATCACGCCAATGGCGAACGAGCCATAACCCCAACCCTCCAGGCGCAGCGATACCAGCGGCATGCTCACGCCCAAGGCCAGGCCGACGCTCAGGACAGACGCCAACACGGCGAAATAGGTTGCCCAACGCATTTCCACGCTCCTGTGGAGGGTTATCGAATTCAGCCATCACTCAAAACACTGTGGGAGCGAGCTTGCTTGCGATGGCGGTTTAACATTCAACAACGTCGTCGACTGTCAGGCCGCTATCGCGAGCAAGCTCGCTCCCACAGGAAATCTGATGTGAGCACCACATCTTGTGCCCGATGCAACATCCGTGTGGGAGCGAGCTTGCTCGCGAAGGCGGAGAGCCAGTCAACTTAGCCGTTGAATGTTAAACCGCTTTTGCGAGCAAGCCCGCTCCCACAAAGGAATCAGCGCTGCATGGAGCCCCGGACAGGATCCGGGGCCGCCCGTGTCAGAGCTTGATCCAGGTCGACTTCAGCTCGGTGTATTTGTCGAACGCATGCAGCGACTTGTCGCGACCGTTGCCCGACTGCTTGAAGCCACCGAACGGTGCGGTCATGTCGCCGCCGTCGTACTGGTTGACCCATACGCTGCCAGCGCGCAGGGCCTTGGCGGTCAGGTGAGCCTTGGAGATGTCTTTGGTCCATACCGCTGCAGCCAGGCCATACGGCGTGTCGTTGGCGATTTCAATGGCCTGCTCGGCGGTGTCGAAGGCGATGACCGACAACACCGGGCCGAAAATCTCTTCCTGAGCGATCTTCATGGCATTGCTCACGCCGTCAAAAATCGTCGGTTCGACATAAGTGCCGCCGGTTTCTTCAAGGATGCGCTTGCCACCGGCCACCAGTTTGGCGCCGTCGCTGTGACCGGCCTCGATGTAGGACAGCACCGTGTTCATCTGCTGGGTATCCACCAGGGCGCCGACGTTGGTCGCCGGGTCCAGGGGGTTGCCCGGTTTCCAGCCCTTGAGGGCTTCGATCACCAGCGGCAGGAACGTGTCCTTGATGGAACGCTCCACCAACAGCCGCGAGCCGGCGGTACAGACTTCGCCCTGGTTGAAGGCGATGGCGCTGGCAGCGGATTCGGCCGCGGCCTGCAGGTCCGGAGCATCGGCGAACACGATGTTCGGGCTCTTGCCGCCGGCCTCCAGCCAGATGCGCTTCATGTTGGATTCACCGGAATAGATCATCAATTGCTTGGCGATCTTGGTCGAGCCAGTGAACACCAGCGTATCGACGTCCATATGCAGGGCCAGGGCCTTGCCGACGGTGTGGCCGTAGCCTGGCAGCACGTTCAGCACGCCTTTCGGAATGCCGGCCTCAATCGCCAGCGCGGCGATGCGGATGGCGGTCAGCGGGGATTTTTCCGACGGCTTGAGCACCACCGAGTTACCGGTGGACAACGCCGGGCCGAGCTTCCAGCAGGCCATCATCAGCGGGAAGTTCCAAGGCACGATCGCGCCCACGACACCCACCGGCTCACGGGTCACCAGGCCCAGTTGATCGTGCGGCGTGGCGGCCACTTCATCGTAGAGCTTGTCGATGGCTTCACCGCTCCAGCTCAACGCTTGGGCCGCGCCGGGCACGTCGATGTTCAGCGAGTCGCTGATCGGCTTGCCCATGTCGAGGGTTTCAAGCAGGGCCAGTTCTTCGGCATGCTGCTTGAGCAGGCCGGCGAAACGAATCATGGTGGTTTTGCGCTTGCTTGGTGCCAGGCGCGACCAGACGCCGGAGTTGAAGGTGGCGCGGGCATTCTCGACGGCACGCTGGGCGTCGGCCACGTCGCAGCTGGCGATCTTGCCCAGCAGGCGGCCATCGACCGGGCTGAGGCAATCGAAGGTTTCGCCGGACACCGCATCGGTGTACTCACCGTTGATGAAGGCGCGGCCTTCAATTTTCAGGTCGCGGGCGCGTTGTTCCCAATCGGCACGAGTCAGGGTGGTCATGCGTGTGTCCTCCTCTTATTGAGTACGAACGCCGCGCAATGCGCAGCGCTCAAAAGAATTCCGCCCGGCCAGCCTGCTTTCGGCGCTGTTCGGCGCTGCAATTGGTACGGGGCACCCGCCACCCTAAACCAGCGGCTGGTCATGTTTCAATATATTTGACACAACGGTGGCAAACGGCCTTGCGATGTTCGTTTTAATAAACATAGACTCGAGGCCTTTCCAAGCGATCACTGGGGATCACCCGCATGAGCATTCAGGACATCGTCGACTTCAGCCAGGCCAATACCACCGCCGAACGTTATCGCCCGGACCCGGCCAAGGTGTTCAAGGGCGATCCCGAACAAGCCGTATTCAACCACTACAGCAGCCCCTGTGGGCAAATGAACGCTGGCGTGTGGGAAGGCGCCGTTGGCCAATGGACGGTCAACTACACCGAGCATGAATACTGCGAGATCGTCCAGGGCGTTTCCGTGCTGCGGGACAACGATGGCAACGCCAAGACCCTGCGAGCCGGCGACCGTTTCGTGATTCCAGCGGGGTTCAAGGGTACTTGGGAAGTGCTGGAACCGTGCCGCAAGATTTATGTGGTGTTCGAGCAGAAGGTTTGAGGATTTGTATGGCCCGGGCCGGCCTCATCGCGAGCAGGCTCGCTCCCACAGGGACCTGGGGCGTCATAAGGTCCAGTGTGGAAGCGAGCTTGCTCGCGATGAGGTCCTGACGAAGGCAACAAAAAAGGCCCGTATCTCGCGATACGGGCCTTTTTTGTAAGAGGGAAAAATCAATTACTTGATTTTGCCTTCCTTGTAGATCACGTGCTTGCGAACAACCGGATCATATTTCTTGATCTCGATTTTGTCCGGGGTAGTACGCTTGTTCTTGTCGGTAGTGTAGAAGTGACCAGTACCGGCGCTCGAGATCAAACGAATCAATTCACGCATGATTAGCTCCCTTAAACCTTGCCATCGCGACGAAGTTCGGCCAGCACGACACTGATGCCACGCTTGTCGATGATGCGCATGCCCTTGGCAGATACGCGCAGACGCACAAAACGTTTCTCTTCTTCAACCCAGAAGCGGTGATGCTGCAGGTTCGGCAGGAAACGACGACGGGTTTTGTTGTTTGCGTGGGAAATGTTATTCCCAGTCACCGGACCCTTACCGGTAACTTGACAGACTCTCGACATGCCTCAGCCCTCTAAAACCACATGCCCAACCCGGCATGGGTTGGCCGCTTAATCTCTCAGTCATTTGGCGCCAGGCGCCGCGTTTCTTTAAGGGTCTTACCGGCTACACCTACAGTGAAGGAACCGGGCCCCTAGAAAAGAGCGCTGCTTTATACCAGAAAGACCACAGTGCAACAACAGCCGATGTGATTTGTCTTCCTGGAGAATCATCGGCCAACCGCCCGGGACGGCGGGGACAGAGGCTGGCACGGCCCCTTACCGCTCGTCGCTGCACGCAGGTTTTTTTCACTTGCGACAGGTTCGGGCCACTCAAACGTCGTCGCAGGGTGCCGGAAAATGCAAAAAGGGGATAGTCATTTGGCAGCGAGCCCACTAGGGTAGGCCTTTTCCAGACTGCACTCGCAGATGGGCCTTCGACTTGCACAGGAAACCGACCATGCGCCTCGCTGCCCTACCATTGTTGCTCGCCCCTCTGCTGATCACCCCGCAGGCCTTCGCCGCCGCCCTGAGCGTCTGCACCGAAGCCAGCCCGGAAGGGTTCGATGTCGTCCAGTACAACTCCCTGACCACCACCAATGCCTCCGCCGACGTGCTGATGAACCGCCTGGTGGATTTCGACACCGCCAGCGGCAAAGTAGTCCCCAGCCTGGCCGAGCGCTGGGAAGTCTCCACCGATGGCCTGACCTACGTGTTCAAGCTGCGGCCGCAGGTCAAGTTCCACCGCACCGATTACTTCACCCCGCGCCGCGACCTGACTGCCGAGGACGTGAAGTTCAGCTTCGAACGCATGCTCGATCCGGCGAACCCGTGGCACAAGGTCGCGCAAAGCGGCTTCCCCCACGCCCAGTCCATGCAGTTGCCGGCGCTGATCAAGAAAATCGACGCCCTGGATCCGCTGACCGTGCGCTTTACCCTCGATCACGCCGACTCGACCTTCCTGGCGACGTTGAGCATGGGTTTTGCCTCCATCTATTCGGCCGAATACGCCGACCAGTTGATGCAGGCCGGCATGCCGGAAAAACTCAACAACCAGCCGGTCGGCACCGGCCCGTTCATTTTCAGCCGATTCCAGAAGGACGCCTCGATTCGCTATAAGGCCAACGACGCCTATTTCGGCGGCAAGCCCCAGGTGGATCCGTTGATTTTCGCCATCACGCCGGACGCCAACGTGCGCCTGCAGAAACTGCGCCGCAACGAATGCCAGATCGCCCTGTCGCCCAAGCCGCTGGATGTGCAGGCCGCCCGGCAGGAATCGACCCTGAGCGTGGCCCAGACCGAGGCCTTCATGACCGCGTTCCTGGCGATCAACAGCCAGCATCCGCCCCTGGACAAGCCTGAGGTACGGCAAGCCATCAACCTGGCCTTCGACAAGGCCAGCTACCTCAAGACCGTCTTCGAAGGCACCGCCGAAGCCGCCAATGGCCCTTACCCACCGAACACCTGGAGCTATGCCAAGCACTTGCCTGGCTACGCCCACGACCCGGCCAAGGCCCGCGACTTGCTGGCCAAGGCCGGCTTGAAGGAAGGCTTCAAGACCACCATCTGGACCCGCCCTTCCGGCAGCCTGCTCAATCCCAACCCGAGCCTTGGCGCACAGTTGCTGCAATCGGACCTGGCGGAAATCGGCATCCAGGCGGAAATCCGCGTGATCGAATGGGGCGAACTGATCCGCCGCGCCAAGGCCGGCGAGCATGACCTGCTGTTCATGGGCTGGGCCGGCGACAACGGCGACCCGGACAACTTCCTCACGCCGCAGTTTTCCTGCGCGGCGGTGAAGTCCGGGACCAACTTCGCCCGCTACTGCAACCCGGATCTGGACAAACTGATCAGCGCCGGCAAGACCACCGGCGAACAAGGCGTGCGCGCCAAGCTCTACGAACAGGCCCAGGCCCAGATCCAGCAGCAGGCCCTGTGGCTGCCCCTGGCCCATCCCACTGCCTTCGCGCTTACCCGCAAGGATGTGCAGGGTTATGCGGTGAGCCCGTTTGGGCGGCAGGACTACTCCAAGGTCAGCCTCAAGTAACCCCAGCCCACGGACATTTGAAGTTGCAATGGTCCCTGTGGGAGCGAGCTTGCTCGCGATAGCGGCGCATCAGACACATCAATGCTGGCTGACCGACCGCTATCGCGAGCAAGCTCGCTCCCACAAAGGGCCTCGCTTCGTCAGACCCGGCCTACATCCACCCCCACTCCGCCATCGACAACGGCTCGCCATCGCCAACGATGAAATGGTCGAGCACCCGCACATCGATCAACTCCAGGGCCTCCTGGAGACGCTCAGTGAGCACACGGTCGGCCTGGCTGGGCTCGGCGTTGCCGGAGGGGTGGTTGTGGCACAGGATCAACGCAGCGGCGTTATGGGCCAGGGCGCGCTTGACCACCTGCCGGGGATGGACACTGGCGCTGTCGATAGAACCGCGAAACAGCGCCTCGAAGGTCAGCACCTGGTGCTTGGAATTGAGAAACAGGCAACCGAACACCTCGTGGGGCTCGTGGCGCAGCATGGACTTGAGGTATTCACGCACCGCGAATGGGCTTTCCAGTGAAGTCTTTTCCCGTGCCCGCTCAGCCAAATGCCGCCGACTCATTTCCTGGGCCGCCTGCAACTGGGCAAACTTCGCCGGCCCGAGCCCCATATGATTGCTGAATGTAATCTGATCGGCTTCAAGCAGCGCGCGCAGGCTGCCAAATTGAATCAACAGTTGTCGCGCCAGATCCACCGCGCTTTTGCCGGACACGCCGGTGCGTAAAAAAATCGCCAGCAGCTCGGCGTCCGAAAGACTTCCCGCCCCCAGCGCCAATAACCTCTCCCGCGGTCGCTCGGCCGCGGGCCAATCGCGAATACTCATGGCATCTCCCTGATTGTGGGCGCCGCTGTTCCGTAGCGGTCGCTGTGATATCGTAGCCCATCTTTTTTGCAGGCGATTTGCACCCTGGCAGGCTGCTGCCAAGGGGTTCGCCCTGCACTGACCACTGAAATCGAAAGGCAGGCCTATGCAGCGGCTGTATCGGAAACGCATCGTTCTGGGCGTCGGCGGCGGCATTGCCGCCTACAAGAGCGCCGAGCTGGTTCGCCGACTCATCGACCAGGGCGCGGAAGTACGGGTCGTCATGACCCGTGGCGGCAGCGAGTTCATCACCCCGCTGACCCTGCAAGCCCTGTCCGGGCACCCGGTCCACCTGGATTTGCTCGACCCGGCGGCCGAAGCCGCCATGGGCCATATCGAACTGGCCAAGTGGGCCGACCTGGTGCTGATCGCCCCGGCCACGGCCGACCTGATCGCCCGTTTGGCCCAAGGCATCGCCGACGACCTGCTGACCACCCTGGTGCTCGCCACCGACGCCGTGGTCGCCGTCGCCCCCGCCATGAACCAGGCCATGTGGCGCGACCCGGCCACCCAGGCCAACCTGCAACTGCTGGAAAGCCGCGCCCTGAAAGTCTTCGGCCCAGCCTCCGGCAGCCAGGCCTGCGGCGACGTCGGCATGGGGCGCATGCTCGAGGCTACCGACCTGGCCCAGTGCGCCGCCGATTGCTTCCAGCGCCAGGCCCTGACCGGCAAGCATGTGCTGATCACCGCCGGGCCGACCCAGGAAAACATCGACCCGGTGCGCTACATCACCAACCACAGCTCCGGAAAAATGGGCTTCGCCCTGGCCGAAGCCGCCGTCGAAGCCGGCGCCCGGGTGACGCTGATCACAGGTCCCGTGCACCTGCCGACCCCGGACCGGGTCACGCGCATCGACGTGGTCAGCGCCCGAGACATGCTCGCGGCCTGCGAAGCGGCCATCCCGTGCGACCTGTTCATCGCCTCGGCTGCGGTAGCGGACTACCGCCCCGAAGTCGTTGCCCCGCAAAAATTGAAGAAAGACCCTACAAGCGGCGACGGCCTGCTCCTGCAAATGGTGCGCAACCCGGACATCCTGGCCAGCATCGCCACCCGCCCCGACCGCCCCTTCAGTGTCGGCTTCGCCGCCGAGACCGAACACCTGCTCGATTACGCCGCCCGCAAGCTCAAGGACAAGAACCTCGACTTGATCGTCGCCAACGATGTGGCCAACCCGAGCATCGGCTTCAACAGCGAAGAAAACGCCTGCAGCGTGATCGACCGCCAGTTGCACGCCACACTTTTCGCCCAGACCAGCAAGAGCAAGATTGCCCGCCAGCTGATCACTTTCATCGCCGAACGTCTGAACCAGGTTTAATGTCATGCACGCTCTACAAGCCAAGATCCTCGACCCACGCATCGGCAGCGAATTCCCGCTGCCGCAATACGCCACACCAGGCTCCGCCGGCCTCGATCTGCGGGCGATGCTCAAGCAAGACACGATCCTGGAGCCAGGCCAGACCCTGCTGATTCCTACCGGCCTGTCGGTGTACATCGGCGACCCGGGCCTGGCCGCACTGATCCTGCCGCGCTCGGGCCTGGGCCACAAACACGGCATCGTGCTGGGCAACCTGGTGGGCCTGATCGATTCCGACTACCAGGGCGAACTGATGGTGTCGTGCTGGAACCGCGGCCAAACGGCCTTCAATATTGCCGTGGGCGAGCGCATCGCGCAGTTGGTACTGGTGCCGGTGGTCCAGGCCCACTTCGAACTGGTCGACGAATTCGACGAGAGCCAGCGCGGCGCCGGTGGTTTCGGACATTCCGGCAGCCATTGACCGCTCGATTGCGGGCCCGGCGTCCTGCCCGGCCCGTTCATGAAGCTTCTGTTTCAGGACAAAAAATGCGCAATGGCTTTCTGCTAGGTTTCCCATCCGGAATCAATGTATTAGGCGAGCGAGGCCGGGGTACCGCTGTCTCATGGCACTTTCCCACCACGAACTCTCTGTCAAAAACGCCGTCATACCCTTCAGCTTGAGCCTGCCGACACCCAGTGTCGGCCTGTCCAGTCACTTTCCTGATAGAGCGCCCCGCCCATGAACACCCCAGCCGCAATCGCCCCGATCTTCCCTGAAAGCATTTTCCGCGCCTACGACATCCGTGGCGTGGTACCGGAAACCCTCACCGCCGAAACCGCCTACTGGATCGGCCGCGCCATTGGCTCCCAGAGCCTGGCCCAGGGCGAACCGAACGTGTGCGTCGGCCGTGACGGCCGCTTGTCGGGCCCCGAGCTGGTTGAGCAATTGATCAAAGGCGTTGCCGACAGCGGCTGCCACGTCAGCGACGTGGGCCTGGTGCCGACGCCCGCGCTGTATTACGCCGCCAACGTGCTGGCCGGTAAATCCGGGGTGATGCTCACCGGTAGCCACAACCCGTCGAACTACAACGGTTTCAAGATCGTTATCGCCGGCGACACCCTCGCCAACGAGCAGATCCAGGCCCTGCACACCCGCCTCAAGACCAATGACCTGAGCAGCGGCCAGGGCAGCGTGACCAAGGTCGACATTCTCCCGCGCTACAACGACGAGATCGTCAAGGACGTGAAGCTCGCCCGCCGCCTGAAAGTGGTGGTCGATTGCGGCAACGGCGCGGCCGGCGTGATCGCCCCGCAACTGATCGAAGCCCTGAACTGCGAAGTTATCCCGCTGTTCTGCGAAGTCGACGGCAATTTCCCTAATCACCACCCGGACCCGGGCAAGCTGGAAAACCTGCAAGACCTGATCGCCAAGGTCAAGGAAACCAACGCCGACCTGGGCCTGGCCTTCGACGGCGATGGCGACCGCGTGGGCGTGGTGACCAATACCGGCAGCGTGGTGTTCCCGGACCGCCTGCTGATGCTGTTTGCCAAGGACGTGGTGGCGCGCAACCCCGATGCCGAGATCATTTTCGACGTGAAATGCACCCGTCGCCTGGTGCCGCTGATCAAGGAATATGGCGGTCGCCCGCTCATGTGGAAAACCGGTCACTCGTTGATCAAGAAGAAAATGAAGCAGAGCGGCGCCCTGCTGGCCGGCGAAATGAGCGGCCACATCTTCTTCAAGGAACGCTGGTTCGGTTTCGACGATGGCATCTACAGCGCCGCGCGCCTGCTGGAGATCCTCAGCAAGGAAAAATCCACGGCCGAAGAACTGTTCGCGACCTTCCCGAACGATATTTCTACGCCAGAAATCAATATCCATGTGACCGAAGAGAGCAAATTCAGCATCATTGATGCACTGCACGACGCCCAGTGGGGCGAAGGCGCCGAACTGACCACCATCGACGGTGTGCGGGTCGACTACCCACAAGGCTGGGGCCTGGTCCGCGCCTCCAACACCACGCCGGTGCTGGTGCTGCGTTTCGAAGCCGACAACGAGGCGGAACTGCAGCGCATCAAGGACGTATTCCACGCCCAACTCAAACGTGTTGCACCTGATCTCCAACTACCGTTTTGATTTTTTGAAGCACTACCGGAGCCCTGAATGACCCTCGAACGCGAAGCCGCCGCCAACACCGCCAAGGTCCTGTCCGAAGCGTTGCCTTATATCCGACGCTACGTCGGCAAGACCCTGGTGATCAAATACGGCGGCAACGCGATGGAAAGCGAGGAGCTCAAGACCGGCTTCGCCCGCGACATCGTGCTGATGAAGGCCGTGGGCATCAACCCGGTGGTGGTCCACGGTGGTGGCCCGCAGATCGGCGACCTGCTCAAGCGCCTGTCGATCGAGAGTCACTTCATCGACGGCATGCGCGTGACCGATGCACAGACCATGGATGTGGTGGAGATGGTCCTTGGCGGCCAGGTCAACAAGGACATCGTCAACCTGATCAACCGCCATGGCGGCAGCGCCATCGGTCTGACGGGCAAGGACGCCGAGCTGATCCGGGCGAAGAAACTCACCGTCACCCGCCAGACCCCGGAGATGACCCAGCCGGAAATCATCGACATCGGTCACGTGGGCGAAGTAGTCGGCATCAACACCGACCTGCTGAACCTGCTGGTCAAGGGCGACTTCATCCCGGTCATCGCACCCATCGGCGTGGGTGCCAACGGTGAGTCGTACAACATCAACGCCGATTTGGTGGCAGGCAAGGTTGCCGAGGCACTGAAAGCTGAAAAGCTGATGCTGCTGACCAACATCGCCGGCCTGATGGACAAGTCGGGCAAGGTCCTGACCGGACTGTCGACCCAGCAGGTCGATGACCTCATCGCCGACGGCACCATCTACGGCGGCATGCTGCCAAAGATTCGTTGCGCGCTGGAAGCGGTACAGGGCGGCGTCGGCAGCTCGCTGATCATCGACGGCCGGGTGCCCAATGCGATCCTGCTGGAGATCTTCACCGACACCGGCGTGGGTACGTTGATCAGCAATCGCAAGCGTCCTTAAGCGATACCTGCAAAAAAAGACCCCGCTCAACCTGGTTGAGCGGGGTCTTTTTTTGCTTTGCTCCCTGTGGGAGCGAGCTTGCTCGCGATGGCAATTCATTATTCAGCATCAATGCTGGCTGACACACCGCTATCGCGAGCAAGCTCGCTCCCACAGGGGGATCGCGCAGGTCTTTTAGACGCCGAACTGCGCCCGATAAGCCTCAACTGCTGGCAAATGCTGCTTGAGCTGCGGATCATCGGCCAAAAATTCCAGCACCTGGTTCAGCGACACGATGCTGATCACCGGAATACCAAAGTCGCGCTCCACTTCCTGGATCGCCGACAGCTCTCCATTGCCGCGCTCCTGGCGGTTCAGGGCGATCAGCACACCAGCGGCCTTGGCGCCTTCCTGGGAACCGATGATCTGCATCACTTCGCGAATGGCGGTGCCCGCGGTGATCACGTCGTCGATGATCAATACTTCGCCGGCCAGCGGCGCGCCGACAAGGCTGCCGCCTTCGCCGTGGGCCTTGGCTTCCTTGCGGTTGAAGCACCAGGGCAGGTCGCGGTCGTGGTGTTCGGCCAAGGCCACAGCGGTGGTGGCAGCCAGCGGGATGCCTTTGTAGGCCGGGCCAAACAATACGTCGAACGGGATGCCGCTCTCGACGATGGCTGCGGCATAGAACCGGCCCAACTGCGCCAGGGCGGTTCCGCTGTTGAACAGGCCCGCATTGAAGAAGTACGGGCTGGTGCGCCCGGACTTGAGGGTGAATTCACCGAAGCGCAAAACGCCGCGATCGATGGCAAAGCGAATGAAATCGCGCTGATACGCCTGCATGAAAAAAGCCTCAAATACCGCGGATTTAGCTAAATAGGTACACGGCGTGTATCATACACGCACGTGATTTTTGGGGCCATTTATGCGGATCATCAGTGTGAACGTCAATGGTATTCAGGCTGCAGTCGAGCGTGGTTTGCTCAGTTGGCTGCAAGCACAGAATGCCGACGTCATCTGCCTGCAGGACACCCGCGCCTCCGCCTTTGAACTGGACGATGCAGCCTTCCAACTGGATGGTTACTTCCTTTATGCCTGCGATGCCGAAGTCCCCGCCCAGGGTGGCGTGGCTTTGTACTCGCGGCTGCAACCGAAGGCTGTCATCAACGGTCTCGGTTTCGAGACGGCGGACCGCTACGGGCGCTACCTGCAAGCCGATTTCGACAAGGTCAGCATCGCGACCTTGCTGCTCCCTTCGGGGCAGAACGGCGATGAAGATTTGAATCAGAAATTCAAGTTGATGGACGACTTCGCCCGTTACCTTGATAAACAGCGACGCAAACGTCGCGAGTACATTTATTGTGGCTCGCTGTACGTGGCGCAACAGAAGCTGGATATCAAGAACTGGCGCGACAGCCAGCAATCTCCTGGTTTCCTGGCGCCGGAACGGGCCTGGATGGACGAGATCATTGGCAACATGGGTTATGTCGACGCCCTGCGTGAAGTCAGCCGCGAAGGCGACCAATACAGCTGGTGGCCAGACAACGAGCAGGCCGAGATGCTCAACCTCGGCTGGCGTTTCGACTACCAGTTGCTGACGCCCGGGTTGCGCCGCTTCGTACGCAGCGCCCGCCTGCCGCGCCAGCCACGGTTCTCGCAGCATGCGCCGCTGATCGTGGATTACGATTGGACGCTGACCATCTAAGCACCATTCGTACCTACAAAAAAACCGACAGCGATGTCGGTTTTTTTGTAGGCGCTGGAAATCAATTGCGAGAGCGAGCTTGCTCGCGATAGCCATGTATCAGTCAACATTCATGTCGAATGTTGCACCGCTATCGCGAGCAAGCTCGCTCCCAAAAAAGCAATGCGCCACTGATCGTTATTTAACCAACCGCCAGGTAAACGGATACCGATACGGTTGCCCTTCATTGGCCTTCACGCCGCCAATGATGGTCAGTACCAGCGCACCGATGGCCACCAGGCCGAACAGGAAGAAGCCGATCACCACGATCATCAGCAGCAGGCTGATCGCCGCGGCGATCGCCACGGTGATCTGGAAGTTCAGCGCTTCCTTGCCCTGGGCATCGATGAACGGGTCGGATTCACGCTTGATCTGCCAGATGACCAGTGGCCCGATCAGCGAACCGAACGGAATGAAAATTCCCACTAGTGCAGACAGGTGACAAAACATCGCCCATTGCCGCACTTCTTTGCTCGGCTGGGGCAACAGGACTTGCTCATCACTCATGACATTCTCCTTGTCTGAAGCGCACAACGATCAGTCGGCCAAGGCGGCCTTTTGCAGTTCGAAGATCTCGTTCATGCCTTTCTTCGCCAGTTCCAGCATAGCGTTCAATTCTTCCGGCTGGAACGGCGCGCCCTCGGCGGTGCCCTGGACTTCGATGAAACCACCGGCGCTGGTCATGACCACGTTCAGGTCGGTCTCGGCGGCGGAATCTTCCAGGTAATCCAGGTCCAGCACCGGCTCGCCCTGGTACATGCCCACGGACACGGCGGCGATCATTTGCTTGAGCGGGTCACCGCCCTTGAGGCCGCCGCGCTTCTTGATCACTTTCAAGGCATCGACCAGCGCAACCATGGCCCCGGTAATGGAAGCCGTACGCGTGCCGCCGTCGGCCTGGATCACATCGCAATCGACATACAGCGTCACGTCGCCCAGCTTGGACATGTCCAGCGCAGCGCGCAGCGAACGACCGATCAGACGCTGGATTTCCAGGGTGCGGCCGCCCTGCTTGCCACGGCTGGCCTCACGCTGGTTCCGCTCGCCGGTGGCGCGCGGCAGCATGCCGTATTCGGCGGTCAACCAGCCCTGGCCTTGGCCCTTGAGAAACCGTGGTACGCCGTTTTCGACGCTGACGGTGCAGATGACCTTGGTATCACCGAATTCGACCAGTACAGATCCCTCGGCGTGTTTGGTGTAGTTGCGGGTAATGCGGATCGAGCGAAGCTGATCGGCAGCGCGACCACTTGGACGTTTCATAGGGAACACCTGTACAGAGGACGGAAAACTGCCGGACATTATAGAGCCGTGGGCCGCCAGAGGGCAGTTTAAAAAAGCTGACGCGACCGATGAACGCGCCCAAAGCCCCGGCCGACGGGCTGCAGCGGTTTGTTGCCGGAGCTGTTTGGGCGCTTGGGTCCCACTGCGCTACAATCCCGCGCCTTTGCTGTCCTTCAGCATTTATCCACAGATCCCAGGCCCCGCGACCATTGATTGTGGCCGGCCTGCATTGCGAGGAACCCCCATGGTGCACAGCATGACCGCCTTCGCCCGCGTCGAGAAAGCCGGGGCCCAAGGCACGCTGAGCTGGGAGCTGCGCTCGGTCAACAGCCGTTACCTGGAACCGCACCTGCGCCTGCCCGAGTCCTTCCGCGACCTGGAAGGCAACGTGCGCGAAGCGCTGCGCCAGGGCCTGTCCCGAGGCAAGCTGGAATGCACCCTGCGTTTCACCGAAGAAAGCACCGGCAAACCCCTGCAAGTAGACCGCGAGCGCGCCGCGCAGTTGGTCGCCGCCGCCGAAACCATCGCCAGCCTGATCAAAAACCCCGCGGCCCTGAATCCATTGGAAGTCCTGGCCTGGCCCGGCGTGCTGGTGGGTGACGCGAGCGACCCCCAGGCGCTGAACGCCGAAGCGCTGGCACTGTTCAACCAAGGCTTGAAAGAGCTCAAGGCCGGCCGCGAGCGTGAAGGCGCGGAGCTGGCCCGGCTGATCAACGAACGCCTGACCTCCATCGAAGAAGACGTCAGCACCCTGCGCGAGCTGGTCCCGCAGATGCTCGCCACCCAGCGCCAGAAGGTCCTCGATCGTTTCGCCGACATGAAGGCCGAGCTGGACCCGCAACGCCTGGAACAGGAAATGGTCATGCTCGCGCAAAAGAGCGACGTGGCCGAAGAACTGGATCGCCTGAGCACCCATATCATCGAAGTCCGCCGGGTGCTCAAGTCCGGCGGCGCGGCCGGTCGCCGCCTCGACTTCCTGATGCAAGAGCTCAACCGCGAAGCCAATACACTGGGCTCCAAAGCCTTCGACCCGCGCAGCACCCAGGCAGCGGTCAACCTCAAGGTGTTGATCGAGCAAATGCGCGAACAAGTGCAGAACATTGAGTAAGGCTAACCCGACATGACCCACAGCACCGGCACTCTCTACATCATTTCCGCGCCCTCGGGCGCCGGCAAGACCAGCCTGGTCAAGGCGCTGATCGACGCCGAGCCGCAGATCCGCGTCTCGGTCTCGCACACCACCCGTGCCATGCGCCCGGGCGAAGTCAACGGCGTGAACTATCACTTCGTCGACCGCGAAGAGTTCGTGAAGATGGCCGAGCACGGCGACTTCCTGGAGCGCGCCGAAGTCTTCGGCAACCTCTACGGCACGTCGCAAAGCTATCTGCAGCAGACCCTCGACGAAGGCCACGACCTGATCCTGGAAATCGACTGGCAAGGCGCCGAGCAGGTGCGCAAGCTGATGCCCCAGGCCCGCTCGATCTTCATCCTGCCACCGAGCCAGCAGGCCTTGCGCCAGCGCCTGACCAACCGCGGCCAGGACAGCGACGAGATCATCGAGGGCCGGATGCGTGAAGCGGTCAGCGAAATGAGCCACTACGTCGACTACGATTACCTGATCATCAACGACGATTTCGCCCACGCGCTGGACGACCTGAAGGCGATTTTCCGCGCCAGCCAGCTGCAACAGAAACGCCAGCAGCAACGTTTCGGTAAATTATTGGCCGAACTACTGGGCTGAACAGCCCTTCCCAAAACCGCTGCGACGGCTTTACATTGGTACTCGCAGCGCGCCGAGGGGTTTGGTTAAAAAATCAGCGCTTCCCTAAACGCTGGTGTTTTTTTAAACTGTCGAGTCCGCTCGCCCAACCGGGCAGCGCGCATATTGCATTCGCTCCGAGGAATACCATGGCCCGCGTAACCGTTGAAGACTGCCTAGAACACGTGGAAAACCGCTTTGAGCTGGTCATGCTCTCTACCAAGCGTGCCCGTCAACTGGCCACCGGCGGCAAAGAGCCATTGGTCCAGTGGGAAAACGACAAGCCTACCGTGGTAGCGCTGCGTGAAATCGCCGAAGGCCTGATGAGCTACGAGTTCATCGCCAACGCTGAGATCGTCGAAGACGAACCGCTGTTCGCAGCGTTCGAGGACGAGTCCAACGAGGCGGTCTAAGCCTATGCCTGGTCGACGTAGCACGGCGCGGGGTCACAGCAAACGGCAGGAGTCACCATCATGCCGAGCATAGACGCCCTCGCCGATCGCTTATCGGCCTACCTCGGCACGGACCAGGTCAACCTGGTCCGCCGAGCCTATTTCTACGCCGAACAAGCCCACGACGGCCAACGCCGACGCAGCGGCGAGGCGTACGTCACGCACCCGCTTGCGGTGGCGAACATTCTTGCCGACATGCACATGGACCATCAGAGCCTGATGGCGGCGATGCTGCATGACGTGATCGAAGACACCGGCATTGCCAAGGAAGCGCTGCAAGCGCAGTTCGGCGAAACCGTGGCCGAACTGGTCGACGGGGTCAGCAAGCTGACCCAGATGAACTTCGAGACCAAGGCCGAGGCCCAGGCCGAAAACTTCCAGAAAATGGCCATGGCCATGGCGCGCGACATCCGCGTGATCCTGGTCAAGCTCGCCGACCGCCTGCACAACATGCGCACCCTGGAAGTGCTGTCCGGCGAAAAACGCCGGCGCATCGCCAAGGAAACCCTGGAAATCTACGCCCCCATCGCCAATCGCCTGGGCATGCATGCCATCCGCATCGAGTTTGAAGACCTGGGCTTCAAGGCGATGCACCCGATGCGTTCGGCGCGGATCAACCAGGCCGTCAAGCGCGCCCGGGGCAACCGCAAGGAAATCGTCAACAAGATCGAAGAGTCCCTGAGCCACTGCCTGGCCATCGACGGCATCGAAGGCGAAGTCAGCGGGCGCCAGAAACATCTCTACGGCATCTACAAGAAAATGCGCGGCAAGCGCCGGGCCTTCAACGAGATCATGGACGTCTACGCGTTCCGGATCATCGTCGACAAGGTCGACACCTGCTACCGCGTGCTGGGTGCTGTGCATAATTTGTACAAACCGTTGCCGGGGCGCTTCAAGGACTACATCGCGATCCCCAAGGCCAACGGCTACCAGTCGCTGCACACCACGCTCTTCGGCATGCACGGCGTGCCGATCGAAATCCAGATCCGCACCCGTGAAATGGAAGAGATGGCCAACAACGGCATCGCCGCCCACTGGCTCTACAAATCCAGCGGTGACGAACAGCCCAAGAGCACCCACGCCCGCGCCCGGCAGTGGGTCAAGGGCGTGCTGGAAATGCAGCAGCGCGCCGGCAACTCCCTGGAATTCATCGAGAGCGTGAAGATCGACCTGTTCCCGGACGAGGTCTACGTCTTCACGCCCAAGGGCCGGATCATGGAGCTGCCCAAGGGCTCCACGGCCGTGGACTTTGCCTATGCGGTGCACACCGACGTCGGCAACAGCTGCATTGCCTGTCGCATCAACCGCCGCCTGGCACCGTTGTCCGAACCGCTGCAAAGTGGCTCCACGGTGGAGATCGTCAGCGCCCCCGGCGCGCGCCCCAACCCGGCATGGCTCAACTTCGTGGTCACCGGCAAGGCCCGCACGCACATCCGTCACGCGCTGAAGCTGCAACGTCGCTCCGAATCCATCAGCCTCGGCGAACGCCTGCTGAACAAGGTCCTGAACGGCTTCGACAGCTCCCTGGACAAGATCCCGGGTGAGCGGGTGCAGGTGATGCTCCACGAATACCGTCTCGAATTGATCGAAGACCTGCTCGAAGACATCGGCCTGGGCAATCGCATGGCCTATGTCGTCGCCCGTCGCCTGCTCGGCGAAGGCGAACAGCTGCCAAGCCCCGAAGGCCCGCTGGCGATTCGCGGCACCGAAGGCCTGGTGCTCAGCTATGCCAAGTGTTGCACGCCGATCCCGGGCGATCCGATTGTCGGCCACCTGTCCGCCGGCAAGGGAATGGTGGTGCACCTGGACAACTGCCGCAACATCAGCGAAATCCGCCACAACCCGGAAAAATGCATCCAGCTCTCCTGGGCCAAGGATGTCACCGGCGAATTCAATGTCGAGCTGCGAGTCGAGCTGGAACACCAGCGCGGCCTGATCGCCCTGCTGGCCAGCAGCGTCAACGCCGCCGACGGCAATATCGAAAAAATCAGCATGGACGAGCGCGATGGTCGCATCAGTGTCGTCCAATTGGTGGTCAGCGTGCACGACCGTGTGCACCTGGCCCGCGTGATCAAGAAGCTGCGCGCCCTGACCGGCGTTATCCGCATCACCCGGATGCGCGCATAACGCCTCAATAGCCTATTCCTTACAAGGAGTCATCGATGACCAAGACCGTAATCACCAGCGACAAGGCCCCAGCCGCCATCGGCACCTATTCCCAGGCGATCAAGGCCGGCAACACGGTGTACATGTCGGGCCAGATCCCACTGGACCCGAAAACCATGGAACTGGTGGAAGGCTTCGAAGCCCAGACCGTGCAGGTGTTCGAAAACCTCAAGGCCGTGGCCGAGGCTGCCGGTGGTTCGTTCAAGGACATCGTCAAGCTGAATATCTTCCTCACCGACCTGAGCCACTTTGCCAAGGTCAACGAGATCATGGGCAAATACTTCGACCAGCCCTACCCTGCCCGCGCCGCCATCGGCGTAGCGGCCCTGCCGAAGGGTTCGCAGGTCGAGATGGATGCCATCCTGGTCCTCGAGTAATAAGGTCGGCGCAGCTTCCCCCGCTGCGCCGTTTTCGTCTTGAAAGGATTCCACCATGCGCAAAGCGCTTGCTCTCTCGCTGGCAGCCCTGCTTCTGGGCGGCTGCGCCAGCGACCCTGCCGACCGTGACATCAGCGGCACCTGGATCAACCAGGCGGCCATCGACGCTGCCGCCAAGGGCGGCCCGCTGCGCGAAGCGCTGCAAGGCTATGGCCCGAACCTGGAATGGGACGTCAACACCCGGGCCGGCCAGGCGCGCTACACCAACGGTTTTGAAAACGTCGAAGGCAAGTTGCTGGGCGAAGAAGACGGCGCCTGGAAAGTCGACTTCTACGGCAGCTCCGCCAGCGAACTCAAGCGCGACGGCGACCAGTTGAGCCAGGCCGCCACCGAAAACGAACCGCAACAGGTGTTCGACCGCGCGCAAGTCCAGGTACCGGAAGGCGCACCCATCGGTGCCAGTTTCGAGCGCGCGCTGTATGCCGCTTACCTCGGTGGCACTTGGAACATCACCAGCGGCCCCGGCCAGGGCGCCACCGTGCAATTCCAGCCCGACGGCCAGGTCAGCGGCCTGCCGGGTGCCGATCGCTACGCCTTGTGCCTGGCCGGCGATTGCGCCTCCATGAGCGGCGGCAACGACAACATCTGGCTGCAGCAGAACGGCCAGGGCAATACATGGATCTTTGCCCGCGACGGCAAGAAATTGGAAATTTTCCAGACCGTGAATGCGGCATTGGCGGACGAAATGCCGTCGTTCACGCCGGGCAACCGGCAGTGGGTGCTTGAAAAGCAGTAACGCGATTCAGGTGACAACAAAACTCCCTGTGGGAGCGAACTTGCTCGCGATAGCGGTGTAACAGTCAACTTCGATATTGACTGTCAGGGCCTCATCGCGAGCAAGTTCGCTCCCACAGTTTGTTTTTGGGCTGCCAGGGGAATCAGCAGCGCCCTTCCAGAATCGCCGCATACCCCTCGCGAAAACTCGGATAACGCGGCGTCCAGCCCAAGGCCTTCGCCCGGGCATTGCTGCAGCGCTTGCTGCCGGCGCGCCGCACGCTGGCATCTTCGGCCCACTCGGTAACACCCATGAATTCCCGCAGCCAGCCCACGACTTCGGCCAACGGCGCAGGGGCATCGTCGACGCCGATGTAGCAGTCGTCCAGAACCTTGCCTTGGCGATCAGCCTCCAGCAGAAACGCCAGCAAGCCGGCCGCGTCGTCAGCGTGGATACGATTGGCGTACAGCGGCGGGTCGATCACCACGCGATAACCCTGGCGCACCTGGCTCAGCAACCACTCCCGACCTGGACCATAAATGCCGGTCAGGCGCACGCGACTGGCCGGAATGCCGCTGTCCAGGGCGACTTGCTCGGCTTCGAGCATCAGTCGACCGGAATACCCGCCGGCCACGGTGGGCGAAGTTTCATCCACCCATTCGCCCTGCTGCTGCCCATACACACTGCTGCTGGACACAAACAACAGGCGCTTGGGCCGTTGGCCATGCTGCTTCAGCCAGCCCAGCACATGCTGCAACCCTTCGACGTAAGCGGTGCGATAGCCCGCCTCGTCATGGTCGGTGGCCGCCGCGCTGTACACCAGGTAATCCAGCGACCCGGTGGGCCAGTCGGCGGGGCATTGCTCGCTGAACAAATCCCCTGCCACCCCGATGACGCCCGCGGGCAAGTTCGAAACCGTGCGCCGCAGGCCATGGACTTGCCAATGTTCGGCCACTAACCGGCTGGCCAGGCGGCCGCCGATATCACCGCAGCCGGCGATCAAAACAGAAGGCGCGGACATCAAGAACTCCTCTGGCAAAGCCGCAGACTAGCCTCCGCGGGGGATGAGCGGCTAGCCATGTGAGAAAAAAAGTTACTGTATTACTTTTGTTAACAAGAATTACTTGCAATAATGCTCGCCACTTTTGTTCTCGGCCCACGAGGCCTGGAAGAACATCCATCTTCTTTTTTTCTCAGGTCCGGCCAGCATGAAACGCTCTCTATCCCCCGCTTCGCCAACCAATCGACCTCGTGCCTGGAGCACGGTAGCCGCCTTGTTGTTCAGCCTGTTGCTGGCACCTGCCGCGGCCTTCGCCGATGCACAGGCGCCCGCCACGACCCCAGCGACGACTCCGGCCGCCGCACCTGCTGCCGCCCAGGCGCCTGCCGATCCGGCCGCTCCTGTTGCGACGCCGGTCGCCACCGACCCGGCCCAAGCCGTCGAGGCCCCGGCACCTGAAGTGCTCGAAGCCGACAATACCCTGGGCATGGCCCACGACCTGTCGCCATGGGGCATGTACCAGAACGCCGACATCATCGTGAAGATCGTGATGATCGGTCTGGCCATCGCCTCGATCATCACCTGGACCATCTGGATCGCCAAAGGCTTCGAGCTGCTGGGTGCCAAGCGTCGCTTGCGCGGTGAAATCGCCGCCCTGAAAAAAGCCGCCACCCTCAAGGAAGCCAGCGCCACCGCGGCGAAGGAAGGCACCCTCGCCAACCTGCTGGTGCATGACGCCCTCGAAGAGATGCGCCTGTCGGCCAACAGCCGCGAGAAGGAAGGCATCAAGGAGCGCGTGAGCTTCCGCCTCGAGCGCCTGGTCGCCGCCTGCGGTCGCAACATGAGCAGCGGCACCGGTGTGCTCGCCACCATTGGTTCCACCGCGCCGTTCGTCGGCCTGTTCGGCACCGTGTGGGGCATCATGAACAGCTTCATCGGCATCGCCAAGACCCAGACCACCAACCTCGCCGTCGTCGCTCCGGGTATTGCCGAAGCCCTGCTGGCAACGGCACTGGGCCTGGTCGCGGCAATCCCGGCGGTGGTGATCTACAACGTCTTCGCCCGCTCCATTGCCGGCTACAAGGCCCAGGTTTCCGACGCTTCGGCTGAAGTCCTGCTGCTGGTCAGCCGTGACCTCGACCACTTGCCGCCCGAGCGTGGCTCGCAACCGCACATGGTGAAAGTGGGGTAATCGGCCATGGGCCTGCATTTGAAAGAAGGCGCAGACGACGATCTGGCCGAGAACCACGAAATCAACGTCACGCCGTTCATCGACGTGATGCTGGTGCTGTTGATCATCTTCATGGTGGCGGCCCCGCTGGCCACCGTGGACATCAAGGTCGACCTGCCGGCGTCGACGGCCAAGCCTTCGCCGCGGCCAGAGAAACCGGTGTTCCTCAGCGTCAAGGCCGATCAGCGCCTGTTCCTCGGTGAGGAAGAGGTCAAGGCCGACACCCTCGGCGCGACCCTCGACGCCAAGACCCAGGGCAAGAAAGACACGACGATCTTCTTCCAGGCCGATAAAGGCGTGGACTACGGCGACCTGATGAGCGTGATGGACGCACTGCGAAGCGCCGGCTACCTGAAGGTCGGCCTGGTCGGACTCGAGACGGCGCCTAAAAAATGATCACGACGCGCCAAAAGCTGACGCGTTACAGCGGTAGCCTGGCAGTGGTGCTGGGCGTGCATGCGCTCGCCATCGCCCTGGCGCTGAACTGGACCACGCGAGCGCCCATCGAGTTGCCGCCCCAGGCGATGATGGTCGAGCTGGCGCCGGTCCCAGCCCCGCCGCCACCGGCACCGCCAAAAGTCGTCACACCGCCGCAACCGCCCGAGCCGGTGGAAGAGCTGCCGCTGCCTAAACTCGCCGAAGCACCGAAGCCTGAAATCGCCGTGCCCAAGCCGGTCAAGCCCAAGCCCAAGCCTCAACCGCCCAAGCCCAAACCGGTGGAGAAAAAACCCGAGCCGCCGAAGGAACAGCCGTCGGAGCAGAAACCCAGCGACACGCCGCCAACCCAGTCAGTGGCCGAGAAGTCCGCGCAACCGGCGCCTGGCCCGTCGCCCGCGCAATCAGCCGCCAAGGCCAACTGGCAGGGCACGCTGCTGGCGCACCTGGGCAAGTACAAGAAGTACCCGCCCAGGGCCCAGCAAATGAACAAGGAAGGCACCAACCGCCTGCGTTTCGTGGTGGATGCCGACGGCAACGTGTTGTCATTCGAACTGGTGGGCAGTTCCGGCACCGAGTTGCTGGACCGGGCCACCCTGGAAATGATCCGCCGCGCCCAGCCGTTGCCCAAGCCACCGGCGGAGTTGCTGACCAACGGCACTATCGAACTGACGGCACCGTTTGTGTACTCCATCGACAAGCGCCGGCGTTGACCCAATCTGGCAACCCGATTGCAGGTTGAATCCTGTGGCGAGGGAGCTTGCTCCCGCTGGGCCGCGAAGCGGCCCCAAAACCAGCGAATGTGCTGCATCAGGCAGACCGCGTTCGCCGCACCAGAGGCCTGCTGCGCAGGCCAGCGGGAGCAAGCTCCCTCGCCACAATGAGCACAACCGACCTAAAGGCATCGAAAGATGCCTTTTTCATATCCAGCAACGCCCCACAGACATTCGCCAGTGTCCCACCGCACCCCCAGTCTGATAACGTGCGTCTATCGATTGCAGCCGGTATGCTTGGCTCGCAACTTCACGGACGCTCGCCATGACCCTCACAGAATTACGCTACATCGTGACCCTCGCCCAAGAGCAGCATTTCGGCCATGCGGCCGAGCGCTGCCACGTCAGCCAGCCGACGCTGTCGGTGGGTGTGAAAAAACTTGAAGACGAACTCGGTGTGCTGATTTTCGAGCGCAGCAAAAGCGCCGTGCGCCTGACCCCGGTGGGCGAAGGCATCGTCGCCCAGGCACAGAAGGTCCTTGAACAGGCCCAAGGCATTCGCGAACTGGCCCAGGCCGGCAAGAACCAACTGACCGCCCCGCTGAAAGTCGGCGCGATCTACACCGTCGGCCCGTACCTGTTTCCGCACCTGATTCCGCAACTGCACCGGGTCGCCCCGCAGATGCCGTTGTACATCGAAGAAAATTTCACCCACGTGCTGCGCGACAAGCTGCGCAACGGCGAGCTGGACGCGATCATCATCGCCCTGCCGTTCAACGAAGCCGACGTCCTGACCCTGCCGCTCTATGACGAACCGTTCTACGTCCTGATGCCGGCAGAGCACCCCTGGACCCAGAAAAAAACCATCGACGCCGCCCTGCTCAACGACAAGAGCCTGCTGCTGCTCGGCGAGGGCCACTGCTTCCGCGACCAGGTGCTCGAAGCCTGCCCGACCCTGACCAAGGGCAGCGAAGGCGCCAAGCACACCACGGTGGAATCCAGCTCCCTGGAAACCATTCGCCACATGGTCGCTTCCGGCCTGGGTATCTCGATCCTGCCGCTGTCGGCGGTGGACAGCCATCATTACTCCCCTGGCGTGATCGAAGTCCGCCCGCTGACGCCACCCGTGCCGTTCCGCACCGTTGCCATCGCCTGGCGCGCCAGCTTCCCGCGGCCCAAGGCCATCGAAATCCTCGCCGACTCGATCCGCCTGTGCTCCGTGGCCAAGCCGCCCGCTGCCAAGTAAGCCGCTGCCATGACTGAGCTGTCGAAAGTGCCGGTCACGACACTCAAGGGTGTCGGTGAAGCCATGGCCGAGAAACTGGCCAAGGTCGGCCTGGAAAACCTCCAGGACCTGCTGTTTCACCTGCCGTTGCGCTATCAGGACCGCACCCGCGTGGTGCCCATCGGCCATCTGCGCCCGGGGCAGGACGCGGTGATTGAAGGCACCGTCAGCGGCGCCGATGTAGTCATGGGCCGTCGTCGCAGCCTGGTGGTGCGCCTGCAGGATGGCACCGGTGGGCTCAGCCTGCGCTTCTATCACTTCAGCAATGCGCAAAAGGAAGGTCTCAAGCGCGGCACCCGCGTGCGTTGCTACGGCGAAGCACGGCCCGGGGCGTCGGGGCTGGAGATCTATCACC
Organism: Pseudomonas sp. MPB03; assembly: GCF_046605385.1. Lineage (NCBI taxonomy): Bacteria > Pseudomonadati > Pseudomonadota > Gammaproteobacteria > Pseudomonadales > Pseudomonadaceae > Pseudomonas > Pseudomonas sp. MPB03. The sequence goes on from NZ_CP176770.1 coordinate 46,263, forward strand.
CGGAATACCGCAGCATTACCGGTGACGAACCGCCGCCCGTGGATGAAACCCTGACCCCGGTCTATCCGCTCACCGAAGGCCTGACCCAACAACGTTTGCGCCAGCTCTGCCAGCAAACCCTGACGCTACTGGGCCCCAGCAGCCTGCCCGACTGGCTGCCCACGGAACTGGCGCGGGATTACCAGTTGGCGCCGCTGGCCGATGCGATCCGCTACCTGCACCATCCGCCCGCCGATGCCGACGTCGACGAACTCGCCCTCGGCCATCACTGGGCCCAGCATCGCCTCGCGTTCGAAGAACTGCTGACCCATCAACTGTCCCAGCAACGCCTGCGCGAAAGCCTGCGTTCCCTGCGCGCCCCGGCCATGCCCAAGGCCAAGGACCTGCCGGCCCGCTACCTGGCCAACCTCGGCTTCACCCCAACGGGCGCCCAGCAACGGGTGGGCAACGAAATCGCCTACGACCTGAGCCAGCCCGAGCCGATGCTGCGGCTGATCCAGGGCGATGTCGGCGCCGGCAAGACCGTGGTTGCCGCCCTCGCCGCGCTGCAGGCCTTGGAGGCCGGTTATCAAGTGGCGTTGATGGCGCCCACCGAGATCCTGGCCGAGCAACATTTCATCACCTTCCAGCGCTGGCTCGAACCACTGGGCATTGAAGTCGCCTGGCTGGCCGGCAAGCTCAAGGGCAAGAACCGCGCCGCCGCCCTGGCGCAGATCGCCGAGGGCGCGCCGATGGTGGTCGGCACCCATGCGCTGTTCCAGGATGAAGTGCAGTTCAAGAACCTGGCGCTGGTGATCATCGACGAACAGCACCGCTTCGGCGTGCAACAACGCCTGGCTTTGCGGCAGAAAGGCGTGGGTGGCCGGATGTGCCCTCATCAACTGATCATGACCGCCACGCCGATCCCACGGACCCTGGCGATGAGCGCCTACGCCGACCTCGACACCTCGATCCTCGACGAACTGCCCCCCGGCCGCACACCGGTCAACACCGTGCTGGTCACCGATACCCGACGAGTGGAAGTGATCGAGCGCGTGCGCAGCGCCTGTGCCGAAGGGCGGCAGGCCTATTGGGTGTGCACATTGATCGAAGAGTCGGAAGAGCTGACCTGCCAGGCGGCCGAAACCACCTTCGAGGACCTCACCGCCGCCCTCGGAGAGTTGAAGGTCGGGCTGATCCACGGCCGCATGAAACCCGTCGAAAAAGCCGCGGTCATGGCTGAATTCAAGGCCGGCGCCCTGCAACTGCTGGTCGCCACAACGGTGATCGAGGTCGGCGTCGACGTGCCAAACGCCAGCCTGATGATCATCGAAAACCCCGAGCGCCTGGGCCTGGCGCAGTTGCACCAGCTGCGCGGCCGGGTGGGCCGGGGCAGCGCCGCCAGCCATTGCGTCTTGCTCTATCACCCGCCACTGTCGCAGATCGGGCGCCAGCGGCTGGGGATCATGCGCGAAACCAACGACGGTTTCGTCATCGCCGAAAAAGACCTCGAATTGCGCGGCCCCGGTGAAATGCTCGGCACGCGCCAGACCGGTCTGCTTCAATTCAAGGTAGCCGACTTGATGCGCGACGCCGATCTGCTCCCTGCCGTGCGCGACGCCGCCCAGGCCCTGTTGGAACGCTGGCCCGACCACGTCAGCCCGCTGCTGGATCGCTGGCTGCGTCATGGGCAGCAATACGGCCAAGTGTGAGCACGCGCTCAGTTTTCAAGACCCGCGTGCCGGACAAGCTGGTTATACTGACCAACTTGTAGGAAAACGGATACAGACCATGACAGAAGCTGCCCTCGTCCCCGAAGCCCCGCACGCTCCGTCTGTTATTCGGCTGTTGCTCGAGAAATTGGGCATCGGCTATGACGAAGTACTCGAACGACCCGGCCTGAACCCAGCCCGCAAGGTGCAGGCTGTGTTGCTGCACGATGCCGTTGGCGCGCTCATGGTGCTGTTTCCACAAAGCCAGCTGCTGGACCTCAATCGCCTGGCCGAACTCACCGGTCGCAAGCTCACGGCGGTGCCGACCGAACGCCTGGAGCGCATGCTCGGCAAACACAGCCTGAGCCTGCTGCCCGGCCTGCCCGCGCTAACCAGCTCACCGTGCCTGTACGAAGAAAGCCTGCTGCGCGAACCCAAATTGCTGATCAACTCCGGCGAGCCGGGGCTGCTGCTGGAAGTGACCAGCGAAGCGTTCAAGACCATGCTCACCAAGGCCAGCGCCGCGACATTTGGCGAAGCCGTGAGCAATATCACCCCCAACCTGGACCGCCCGCACGACGACCGCGCGGAAATCACCCAGGCTGTGCAAGCGTTTACCGCCCGGCGTATCCAACAACGGCTGGAAGAAACCATCGAAATCCCGCCGCTGGCTGAAACCGCGCAAAAAATCATCAAGCTGCGGGTCGACCCCGACGCCACCATCGACGACATCACCGGCGTGGTGGAAACCGATCCGGCCCTGGCCGCGCAAGTGGTGAGCTGGGCCGCCTCGCCCTACTACGCCTCGCCCGGCAAGATTCGCTCGGTGGAAGACGCCATCGTCCGGGTGCTGGGCTTCGACCTGGTGATCAACCTCGCACTGGGTCTGGCCCTGGGCAAGACCCTGAGCCTGCCCAAGGACCACCCGCAACACACCACGCCGTACTGGCACCAGTCGATCTACACCGCCGCCGTCATCGAAGGCCTGACCCGCGCCATGCCGCGGGCCCAGCGCCCCGAAGGCGGCCTGACCTACCTGTCCGGCCTGCTGCACAACTTTGGTTATCTGCTGCTGGCCCATGTGTTCCCGCCGCACTTCTCGCTGATCTGCCGACACCTGGAGGTCAACCCGCACCTGTGCCACAGCTACGTGGAGCAACACTTGCTGGGCATCAGCCGCGAGCAGATCGGCGCCTGGCTGATGCGCTACTGGGACATGCCCGACGAACTGGCCACCGCCCTGCGCTTCCAGCACGACCCGCACTACGACGGCGAATACGCCGCCTACCCGAACTTGGTGTGCCTGGCCGTGCGCCTGCTGCGCTCGCGCAGCATTGGCTCCGGCCCGGATGAAGACATCCCGGATGCGTTGCTCGAACGTGTGGGCCTGACCCGGGAAAAGGCCAACGATGTGGTCAGCAAAGTGCTTGAAGCCGAAGTGCTGCTGCGGGAATTGGCTTCGCAGTTCGGTCACTGACCGCATTGCAGGCAACTGAGCTTTTGTGGCGAGGGAGCTTGCTCCCGCTCGGCTGCGCAGCAGACGCAAAACCTGCCGACGCGATCCGCCTGGAGGACCGCGTCAATCCATTTGGGGCCGCTTCGCAGCCCAGCGGGAGCAAGCTCCCTCGCCACAGGCTTCCCGACTAGACCTTCTTGGCCTTCCTCGGCTTCAAATACTTGGTCAGCCCCTGGAACCAGATCACCAGCGCCGGGTTGCCCTTGATCTGGATCGACTTGTCCTGAATCCCCGTCATGAATGCCAACTGCTTGTTCTTGGCCTGCATCGTCGCGAAGCCATAGGCGGCGTCCTTGAAGGCGATGGCGAAGGCCGGGGTCGGGTAAACCCCGGACTGGCTGGTGATGCGCTGGTTCTTCACGGTGAAATGCCGGGCGACCTTGCCATCCAGGGTTTGCAGCTGGAACACCAATTCCTTGTCGCCCAACTGCTGTTGGAACGCCGGGTTGGTCCGGCTGGCCTTGCCCATCAACAACCCCAGCATCCACAACAGAAAACGAAATTTCATGGGCACAGCCTCGTGAGAAAAGATCAATGGCTGGCAGTTTAGCGATTCTTCGGCGCAACGCCATCATCGGATCGCTTTAGCGGAAGATCAGCTGGTTTTCGCGAAAGATGACTGCTAAGTCACGAATCCAAAAATCAAAAGATCGCAGCCTTCGGCAGCTCCTACATCGATTTCCGTAGGAGCTGCCGAAGGCTGCGATCCTTTGATCCTTTTCCCCTGCCAAACCCTGGGACATTTCCTTCAACACGGCGGGCTGTTCATGAACTAGGCACCCTGGTTTTGCGCGGCTAACCTGGGTTCGTCATCGCAAAAAACGGTGACACGGACGTGCAAGTCCGGTACATATCGGCGCGCAACTGCTACGCCAAACGGCTCACGCTCGTATTGGTGTGTTTATGGCGGCTGCGCGCGGGAGACTCTCGAGGTCTGCCGGGGTCCGATATGCCCGGTCTTGCACACCCGCGCACAGCTGCCACCCCTTTCGGTGCAACGAAAGGTGCCAGCCTTCATTCAATACATATCGGAAATACATTTATGTTCAAGGTCACTCCCAATCCGCCACAAAGCGGCCACAAATCCCGAGTCGAAGCGCAGGAAGAAAAAAAGCTCGAAGACGCCGCCACCCGCGCCCTCGACTACTACCTCAACCCCAAGCCCGCCTCACCGCCCAAACCCGACAAAAACCAACTCTTCGTCGTATCCCCCCACATCGACACCGAAACCCTGCTGGCCAACGCCTCCGAAGACCTGCTCTCCATCAGCACAATCGCCGCCGACCTGGCTGACGATGTGGATGACTCCCGCCGCTGCGTCGCCCTGGCGATCAGTCGTATGGCCGATGGGGTGCAGTTGTTGGTCGAGCGGGCGTTGGATCATTTGGAAACCAAGGAGATGGCGGCGCCTGGTGCCAAGGGGTAGCGCCTTGCTTTGATGCAAGCTGGGCCGGCGCCATCGCGAGCAAGCTCGCTCCCACAGGGTTCCGTGTCGAACCGAATCTCAAGTTCAACACCAACCCATTATGGGAGCGGGCTTGCTCGCGAAAGCGGAGTATCAGGCGACATTGATACCGACTGAACAGACGCCTTCGCGAGCAAGCCCGCTCCCACAGGGGATTGGGGGTGTTGCGGACATTTCGATCACCCCAAAAACAACTGTGGGAGCGAGCTTGCTCGCGATGGCGGTGGGTCAGTCGACATTGATGCCAACTGAACCGACGCCTTCGCGAGCAAGCCCGCTCCCACAGGTTTCACACAGTGATCACTCCCCAAGGGGATGATCAGCCACCCTCACTCAATCAAACATTCGGGCAAGGAACCGGTGCCCAGTCGCCCAGGTCCGGGTTTTTGCACATGCTGTTCACCTGAGTAGTACCCGCGCTGGCAACCTGCTTGCTTTGATCTTGCTTGGCCTTGGCGTCCTGCAAGGTCTTCTCAGTGGCGACCGCTTCTTTCGGCACGACTGGCAGCTCTTTCTTCTTCGCCGGCGTCACTTTCTTCTTGGTCTTGGTGCTGGTCTGAGCCGCCACAACCTGCGTGGTATCGGCAGTGGCCACGGTCACCACGTCAGTACGCTGCACACCCACTTGCTGCAGGTCTTTCTCGTAGGCCTGGGTGTAGTTGTTCAGGTCTTCGGAGGCTTTGCCGTTGACCGCGACGATCAGGTCGTTCGACTCTTTCAGGCCCGCGACGATTTCTGCCAGGCGCTTGCGGCCTTCGGTATCGTTGATGGTCTTGGCCTTGCGGTCGGCAACCAGTTTGCTGAACGCGTTCTGGTAGCACTGCTGCGAGGTCTTGGCGTAGGCGGTGCTGCGGTCGATGTCCGAAGCGCTTTTGCTAACGTCGGCAGCGTAAGAGGCGATGCGCATGTTGTCATCGGCGATCTGCTTCTGGCGCTCGGTGTAATAACCGGCGGCACCACCGGCCAAGGCGCCGCCCGCGGCACCGATGGCGGCGTTGCGACCACGATCTTCCTTGTCAGCGGTCAGGGCGCCCAGCAGCGCCCCGCCGACCGCGCCAACGGCCGCACCGGTGACAACCGACTTGGTCATGTTGCCTTCGGTGGCGCGCAAGTGCTGCACCGGCTCGTAGCAGTTCGGGTAGTACTCGACCTTGGTGCTCGACGCGACCTTGGACGTCGGCGACGTGGCGCAGCCGGTCAGTACGGTGCTGAAGCCGACAGCGACCATCAGCAAGTGACGCTTGGAAACCGAAGCCAAAGGTTTACGGGAGAAAAGCATAGTTGTGTTCTCTTTTAAGTGTTGACCAGCTCAGCACGGCGCTATCGCCGCCTGAGTCCCTTCCAAGCTCGCTGACAACGAACACTCAAGACCGCTGAGCGTTCGATGCGAGCAATTCCTTCAATATCGCCGCCGGGTCGGCTCGTTTTTGCTGACGATAATCCCCGACATGACGAACGAATAACGTTGCACGCGCCACCAGGCTCTTGCCCAGCACCGGTTTGCGCTCCAATTCTTCCTTGATGCGCTGAAACTGCGCCTGGATCACGGCATCGGTGTAGCGCGTGCCGGTGGCCAGGTTGTCGATGTAGATCGCCACCGCGCCATCCAGCGCGCTGCGGCCGTTGTCGATGGCCGTGGCGAACAGCGTGGCGCTGGCCTCGTCCTTGGCGTCCAAGGCGGCTTGGCGACTGTTCTGCAGATTGGTCAGGCGAATGTTGTAGTTGTTGACGGTCTCGGCCACCAGGGCCGAGGACTGGATCAGGTTGCCCGCCGCTTCCTCGCGCTGCTGGGCGATGAGCGAGACGTTGCGCTTGAGCTCTTCGTTGACCAGGCCCAGTTCGGCTTGCAGGCGCGGATCGACGCTGGCGGCGATGATGCTGTCCAGGCGCTTGGTCGGGTCGTCGGCATCGTCGATGGCGTCGGTCAGCGACGCGAGCCGCCCCTCTTTCTGCCATTGGGCGAACAATTCCTTGTAGCGCGAACGCGGCGCCGACAACGCGCCGACGGCCACGCGAAAACCGGTGGTCTCGTTGCTTTGCTCGGTGCCATCGGCCGTGAATAACGGGTACTCGCGGCGCATGCCGGTGAACAGCGTGCCCTCGCCTTCCAGGTAGTTGCCGCCCTTGACCACGAAGCCGCCATAGGCGCCCTGGCGGCGACCGGCATGCACCAACTGGAAGGATTCCTGGACCATCTCGGCCGCGTTGCCCACCACATCGAACAAGCCGATGGGGTTCGGCAGCTTGGTGCCGATGGGCATCAGCCGGGCCGCCTGGCCAGTGCCGCCGGCGACCTGGTTGAACACCGCCCAATCGGCCAGGGGGCCGTCGCTTTCACTGCCTTCCAGGCGCCGAGGGAACAGACGCCCCTCCAGGTCCTGACGACTCACAGCCTGGCCGCCACGGGCAGCGAATTCCCACTCGACTTCCGTTGGCAAGCGCACGAAACCCAGCCCGCCGTCTTCGGCGGAGGTGCCGCGACCGCTGACCGGCAGCAGGTCCTTGTGGTATTTCATCAGCCAGGCGCTGTACACCGCCGAGAAGCGCTCGGCCTCGAATTTCGACAGTTTCACCTTGGGCAAACGCCCGGCCACGCCTTGGGGCAACTCGGCTTGCAAGGTTTCGCAGGCTGGCGCCGCTTCGCCGCTGGCAAGCGATTGGGCCTGGGCCATGACCTGGGCGTATTGCCGGGCCGTGACCTCGTACTTGCCAATGAAGTACAGCATCGGCTTGAGCGGCGTCTTGGCGTCGGTCTTGGGCATCAACGGCGTGATGGTCGTGTTCCAGTCCTTGGGCAGATCCTTGAGGGTGAACTGACCGTTGATGAAGTCGCGCCGGTAGCCGGAAATGAACGACTGCTGATAGCCCGCCTCGCCTTCGCTGAACGGGTAGCCGAGGCTGATCTCGCGGTCGTCCAGGGTGCCCTGGGCGAGGATGTAGACGTAGCGGAACACCATCTGGCCTTCGCACGGCAGCGGCAGGCTGACGTCGTCGGGCAATGGCTTGGGGTTGTTCAGCTTGTCCGTGGCCTCATCAGCCCATGTCAGGCTGGCGAGGCTCAGCGCCACGGCGGCGCCTAATAACTTATACATCGCGAATTCCTTCACACGCCTGGATGCGCGCCACTCGCCAGCCGCCGCAAGCCGCCGCGACGGCGCTGACGCCGAGCACGGCCACCAGGGCCAAGGTGTAGTGACGCACCAACAGATGACTGGCGTATTCGCCGGGCATCTGTGCAAATAAATAATTCAGGCCCGACTGCGCCAGGCCATACAGGCCGGCACTCAGCAGGGCCGCAAACGTGGCGCTGTAGAGCGCCTGCAACACCACGAACAGCAACAGCGCCGCGGTGGAAACCCCCAACAGGCGCAACACCGACAATTCCCGACGCTTACGCTCGACCGCCGCCAAGGCACCGGCAAAGATCGCCGCGAACGCGCCGGCCAAGGCCAACCCGGCGATGATCCAGAACACGATCGACAGGTTGCGGCTCAACGATTGCACTTGTGCGATGGTCTGGGCCTGGGTCGATACCAACAGGTTCTGCCCGGCGAAATACTGCCGCAGCGGCTCGACATCGCCGAGGCTGCGAGCATACAAGCGAAACGCCGGATACACGCGCTGCCCGGCCTCGCCCACCGCATCGCCCGGCCAGCCGAACGCAGGCACGGCGCGGCCGTCGCGGTAATCCTCCGCCGCCTCCAGCAACGCCAGCGGCGCGAACAGGCCGTCCCGGGCGAAGGCTTCCAGTGGCAGCACCTGCAGCACCTGCACGCGGGTGCGCTGGGCCTCGCTGCGACCGGCCACCTGCCGGCCGAAACTGGCCTGCAGCCAATCCCCCGCCTTGGCCCCGAGTTTTTCAGCGGCGGTCTGGCTGAGCACCACTTGATCCAAGCCTTGGGGCACCGGCAAGTGATCGAACAACGGATCGTTGGCCGCGGTGGGAATCATCTCGACCGTGACAGCCGACGCCTCGCTGCTCAAATCCGCCGTGGCGGCGATCTGCCGGGTGCGCGGCAAGGCAAAGGCCACATCACCGCGCTGGCTCAATTGCTCGACGAATTCGGCACTGAAGCGACCGCCGCCCAAGGGGATGATTTCCCGGGTGGCCGGGTCGTTCTGCAAGCGCTCGGTCAGGCTGCTGACCAGGCCGAACTTCAGGCCGAACAGCACCAGCAACGGCGCCACCACGGCCACCAAAGCCAGCACCGAGCAGGCCGACAGCCAGGCATCGTTGCGGTAATCCTGCCAGGCCAGGGAAGCCACCAGCGCGCCGCGCATCAGCAAGCCTCCCCGAGCGTGGCGGTGACACCGCCGTCGGCATCGCGACGGCAACTGATGCGCCGTACCTGCAAACCGCTGGCCCGGGCCAGCGCTTCGTCGTGGGTGGCAACTACGCAGCAGACGCCGTGTTCGCGGGCCTGGGCCACCAGCAACTGCATGACGCGCTCGGCGTTCAGCGGGTCGAGGGCGGCGGTCGGCTCATCGGCCAGCAACAGGCGTGGGCCGTGGGCCAACGCCCGGGCACAACTGACCCGCTGGCGTTGGCCCACGGATAAGTCCGCCGGTTTCTTGTCCAGTTGATCGGCAATGTCCAACTGCCCAGCCAGGCGCGTCACGCTAGCGTCATCCTTCAAGCCCAGCAATTTGCGCGACAACGCGATGTTGCCACGCACATCCAGAAAACCCAGCAGGCCGCCGGTTTGCAGAACATAACCCAGGTAACGGCTGCGCAGCTCGGCCAAGGTGCCCTGTTGCGACGCACGCCACAATTTGGCGATGTCCAGCGGCGAGTCGGCGGGCGTGAAATCGAACTGCCCGGCCTGATCCGGCGCCAACACCAGCGCCAACATATCCAACAAGGTGCTCTTGCCACAGCCGCTGGGGCCGACCACCGCCAGTTGTTCACCGCCGCGCAAATACAGCCGTGGAATCACCAGGCTGTAGCGCTGGCTGCCGGCGCCCCGGCTTTTGTGCACGGCGTTCAGGGTCAGCATCACGGCAGCGTCGACAACGGAACGCGGTACAAGGCGTCGCCCGGCTCGGCGTCGCCGAAGCGCACCCAGTTGGCGAGGTCATTGTGGAAGGTTTCGTAGAGGCGGATTTTCGAATCCAGCTCGTCGATGAAATCTTCCTGCTCGGCCACGCTCAAGGACAGCCACAAGTCCTGGGTCATGTTCAGCGACTTGCTGCGGTACGGCAGCCCTTCCAGGTACTCGCCAAGAATCCCGCCATCGGCGAGGTTGCCGCCCTTGCGCAGGGCCGACGGGTCGCGGCTCATGTAGGCACTGGCGCTGGCGATTTCCTGGAAGAAATCCTTGGGCGAACTCTGGGTCTTGCGGGCCGCGTCGACGATCAGTTTCAGCGACTGCTGCAGGTCGTTGAGTTGCAGCTTGGTCAGCATCACGCAGACCTGGAACGCCGGCAGCGCCGGGTTGGTCAAGTCGCGGTCGGCGGTCCAGGCGCTGACCAGTTGCGGCGCCTGGCTGGCGGATTTGCGCCCCAAAAAGTCCATGTGCATCGCGTAGCCGACCGCCGCCGATTTATCGGCCAGGCTCGGCGCGGCGCTGAGCAGCGGCACGCTTTGCGGCTTATTGCTGCGCACCTGGTGCACCAGGTCGGCGAACACCGAGCCGATCTCGTCGACCCGCTCGCCGAATTTGCGCACATCCGCGCCGGGCACCGGAATGTACAGGTCGCCGATCTGCGGGTTGGCGTCGGCGGTCAGGATCCGGTATTGGCTCTGGGCGCCGGCATGAGTTTTCTTGCCCGCGTCGCTGAGCAGGTGCAAGGCATAGATCTTGATTTGCTTGCCCAGCGCCGCCTGGCGCACTTCGGCCTCGTTCATTTGCGTGGCGGCAAACGGGTCGTTCTTGCGCAGGGCGCCGGCGTCGGTGACCAACAGGATCAAGCGCCCGCCGTAACCGGACCAGTCCATGGCTTCGACGGCCTGCATGACCCCGGCGAACGCATCTTCGTTGAACGAATGGCTCGACACCGTCGAGGCCTTGACCTGCCGCGCCAGCTCCATGAAGCGTTGCGGGTCACGGCCCTGTTCGAGGGTGATCAAGGTCTTGGCGACGTATTCCAGGCCCGGGGTTTTCTGGATGCTGCTGCGGAAACCCACCATGCCGAAACTGACACTGTCCAACTCGCCGCGCTCGGCGATGCGGGTTTGCAGTTGATGGACCACATCGCGCACCTGATCGATGTAGGGCTGCATCGACACGGTGGTGTCCACCACCAGCACTACGGCGGTGCGGAATGCATCGGCGTTGGCAGTGGTGATCGGCGTGTTGTTGTTCGAAGCCCTGGGCGTGTTGCCCGGGTCGATGGAGGCGACATTCAGCAACTGCACCGGCTGGCCGTTCTCATCGAGGCTCTCGCGGGAATCGAAGATCGGCAACAGGTAGAACTGGCTCTGCGGCACGGCGCTGGCGGCCGGTTCCAGGGCCAGCACTTGTTGATCTTCCTGGGGGCTCTGCTGGGCCTTGAGCAGCACGTTCTTGGCCGCCGAAGGGTTAGCCAGGAGTTTTTCCACCTCGCCGGGCTGACGCAGGAACATCACCGGCGCACGGCCGGAACGTTCAGTGAACTTGAGCACCAGGCTCTGCTTCCAGTCGCTGACCTGGGCAGCGGGCAACCAGCCGTCGCTGCGCCCGTCAGTGGCCGCGCCGACGCGCACCCAGGCGCTGCCATCCACGTCCTTGCGCTGGTACACATACAACACCGAAAACGCTGGCAGTGCCTTGCCCGGTGCGGCGCCCGGCGCCTCGGCGAGTTTCGCCCCCGGCTTGCTGAGCACGCGCTGGAACAGGGTTTTCTTGCCGGCCATCAAGAGCGGACGCTGGCCGCCATCGGCCTCGGTCGCCACGGGGGGCTGAGCCGCAGGGACAACGGGCGGTTTGACCGCCGGCACTTCCGGGGCCTTCGGCGGCTTCACTTCCGGTGGCTTGACCGAGGTGTTCGTGGCCACGGGCGTCTTCACGTCCTTGCCATCGTCACCGGCCAACCACCAATAACCCGCGCCACCCAACGCCAGCGCCACGGCGACCGCGACGGCGGCCAGGGCGAACACCGGCCCCTTGCGCTGCTCCGACACCGAGGATTGAACCGTCGGTTTTATCGGCGGCGGAACGGGTTTGGACTGCGGTTGTGACGGCGGAGGGGAATAAGCCGGGCCGCTCGGAATGTCGATGGACATAGGCGTCAAGCCCGCCAAGTCATCCACCGCCGGCGGCGTGGCCGGCAGTTCAAACGACAACGGCCGGATCAGCGTCGCTTCCGCCGATGCCTCAGGCAGGTTATCCAACGCCCGCAGCAACGCCGCCGCATCCGGGAAACGCTCCGCCGGGTCCTTCGCCAGCAACTTGCGCAACACGTCCTGGTAACGGCCGTGATGCACCGGCAACTCCGGCAACGGCTCGGTCAGGTGCGCCAGGGCCGTGGAGAGTGCGTCGTTGCCGGTGTACGGCAGTTTGCCGACGAGGATTTCGTAGAGCACCACGCCCAGGGCATACAGGTCGGCGCGGCCGTCGATGTCTTGCCCACGGGCCTGTTCAGGGCTCATGTAGCTCGGCGTACCCACAGCAAAACCAGCCTGGGTGAACTGAGTGCGGTCGTCGAGGGACTTGGCGATGCCGAAGTCCGAGAGCACCGCCGTGCCATCGGCGCGGAACAGGATGTTGGCCGGCTTGACGTCACGGTGGACCAGACCCAGCCCGTGGGCATAACCCAATGCCGAAGCGATCTGGCGAATGTAGGTCAGGCCCTGCTCCGGCGTCAGGCCCGCGGCGATGCGTTCCTTGAGCGTGCCGTTGGGCAGGTATTCCATCGCCATGTAATACAGCTCACCGACGTTGCCGATGTCATGGATGGTGACGGTGTGCGGATGCGACAAGCGCGCCAGGGTCTTGCCTTCGCGCAGGAAACGCTCGCAGAAAGTCGGGTCGGCGGCCAAGGCGGCGGCCATGACTTTCAACGCCACCTTGCGCTCCAGCGAACGCTGGGTCGCCAGGTACACGCTGGCCATCGCACCTTCGCCGATCGGCCCTTCGATGTCGTAGCCGGGGATGACAATGTTCAAGGTCAAGCTCATGACGGCACCTTCACGACCACCACGGTGATGTTGTCCGGCGCGCCGCGCATCAAGCCCAGGGACACCAGGCTGCTGGCGATTTCGCCGGGCTCGTCGTGGCTCAACACTTCGCGGATTTCATCGTCCTCGACGGTCTTGGTCAGCCCGTCGCTGCACAACAAGTAGCTGTCGCCAGGCACCAGCAGCAGTTCGGTCAGCGCCACGTTCAGTTGCGCCTCGACGCCGATGGCCCGGGTGACGATGTTGGCCCGTGGATGCACGCGCGCCTCGGCTTCGCTGAGCAGGCCGCTGTCCTGCAAGTCCTGGACGTAGCTGTGGTCCCGGGAGATGCCTTCGAGCACGCCGTCGCGCAGGCGATACAAACGGCTGTCACCGGCCCACAGGCACATGCCACGCAGGTCGCGGACGGCCAGCACCACCACGGTGCTGCCCATCATCGTCACGCCACGGTTGGCGGTTTCTTCCCGCACGGCGGCGTTGACCCGCAGCAGGTCGCTTTGCAGCGCCGCAACGTATTCGTCCAGCGAGCGCCCCACGGCAATGCCGCGCAAGCTGTCGACGATCAGGCTGCTGACGTAGTCGCCCGCCGCGTGCCCGCCCATGCCGTCGGCCACGACCCAGAGGCCGTTTTCCGGCAGGTCCAGGCAGGCGTCTTCATTGACCTGGCGGACCATCCCGACATGGCTCTTGCTTGCAGACTTGATTGCTTTTCCGGCACTTGGACGCATCTACACAACACCTTCTTGGCCGAGCAAAAATTGCGCAAAATCAGCCGCCGCCGGCAATCCCTGGCAGCGCATCAAACCCGGGGCAATGCGCTCCGATCCCTGGCCCCACCACAGGCTCACGCCTTCACAGGCCGCCTCGGCCAGGGCGCTCATGCGCCGCTGCGGGTCGCTGGCATCGAAGCGATGCAGGCTGGCGAAACGGCTGCTCGGCGTGCGCGGCAGGTACATCGGGCTGCCGAGGGTTTCCAGTTGTTCGTTGAACGCCTCGAAACTGGCCTCGACACTCAGGGTGCTCAGCAACAGGTTCTCGACCCGCTCGAACCACTCGTCCGCACCGCCCACCACCGAGGCCGGGTCCGCGTCGGGCTCCAGCAGCACGGCAATGGTCAGCGGGAAATAACGACCGACCCGATCGATGCTCGGCATCACCACCCCAACAGCGGCGTCCGGGCCACACACCCCCGGCGCGACCATGAAGCGCCACAACGGGCTGACCAGATAGGCGTCCAGCCAGCGCTCGCCGAGGCTGGTCTGGCTGGCGAGCAAACCCGCCGCCAGCCACGAATCCCACGGGCCGATAAAGCCCTGGGGCAAACCACGGCTGACGAAGTCACCGCGGCTGGCCAACTTGCCGTAGAAGCCCGGTGTACTCATAGCCGCTCCGGCAGGCTGAAGCCGCTGAGCACCCGGCTCTTGAACGGGTTGAAGGCGCTGTTGGCCCGCAGCTCATAAGAGGCGCTGGCGCCATCGACCCGCAGCCGCAGGTTGAAGCGATCCGGCGAGTTGCCGGCGGTCAGGTCTGATTGTTCCAGCAGGCGGAACCATGCCCACGGCCCATCCAGGGTGATGCCGGAGCGACCGTTGGACGACGGCGGCATGATCGAGATCCGCACCACGCCAATGCTGCCCGGGTTCGGCCACTGCATGGCGGTCGGGCGGCTCGGGCCGTGGTCGTAGCTCAGTTGCTGGCCGTCGAGGTCGAGCAGGAACTGGGTGATGGTCGAGTCCATCGCCACCGGCTTGAGTTCGAAACGCACCATCGGCTGGGTGCCGCCGGAACGGAAGAACGCGTCGCGGATGGTCGCCGCGCGCTGGAAGGTCTGCAGCACGCCGGGGGCGATGCCGAGCTTCTGCGCTGCGCCCGGCTGCCAGCGCCAGGTCGGGGTCGAGGTATCGACGTAAGGTTGCAGGTACTTGCGGAAGTAGTTGTCCATCACCCCGCCGACGCCGAAGAACTGGCCGAAGTCATCCAGGGTCGCGTCCCGCGCGCTGCCCGGCGACATCGGATAGCGCCCGGCCAGGGATTGGCGATAGATGTTCACCACTTCGCTGGTCCAGGCGGCGTTCAGTTGATTGCGCACCCCGCCCATCATGCTGTTGGTGGTGGAGTTGACCACCGACTTGACCAGGCCCTGCACCAGCGGCGGCTGGCGTTCGGCGTTGAGGCTGACGCGGGTGGCGGCGGCCGAGGCCTGGTTCTTGGCTTCGCCGAGCAAGGCGTCGCCGCTGGCACCGACCATGGCGCTGACCTGCACGTACAAGGCGTTCATGTCCGCCAGCAAGCCGTCGATGGCTGCCGGCTCGCCTTCGCTTTTGCTGACGATGCTGTTGAGTTCGGCGAAGTGCGCGGTGATCGGGTCATCGCTTTGCGCCGGTGCGTTTTGCGTCGCCTGCTCCTGGCCGAGCAAGCTGCCCAGGCGTTCCTTGAGCTTGTCCACGCCGCCTTCCACCGGTGCGCCTTGGGCGGCCAGCAGGCGCTCATCCTGTTGCAGGTCGGTTTCCTTCGCCACCGCCACCAGCAGCTTTTTCAACGGTGAGGTCGGGCCGGAAATCACCCGCAGCACATCGGCGGCCTGGGCCACGCTGGTGATCGGCACGAAGTCAATGTCGGCCAGCAGGGCGTCCCATTGGCGCAGATAGTCCTGGAAGTACAGGCGACGCACGTCGGCGGCCAGGCTGGCGACGTTCTGCTGGTCGGCCTCTTCGTGGCCCAGCACCCATTGCTCTTCGGCCAGGGTGCCGGTCTGGCTCAGGCTGCTGAGCAAGAAACCCTGGCGGTAGCCCTTGACGGTGAAGAACCCGCTCAAGGGTTCGCCCAATGGCTTGCCGCTCTTGCGGCTGAACACCAGCGCGGCGTCACGCCCGGCGGCTTCGTTGATGCGGAAGTCCGGGATGCCTTCGGGCAGTTTCTGCCGCTTGATCCGGTCATAGACCCGCTGGGCCACCGGCAATTGCTGCAACTGGCGGCGCAGGTCTTCGACCAGGCGTGGGTCAAGGCGCGCGAGGGGCGGACGCCGCTCGAACAGCGCCTGCAAATGCCCGGTCAGGGCCTGACGCTGCTCGGCTGGCAAGTCCCGCGGCAGGCTGCGGTCCCAATCCAGGGCGATCCAGGCCTTGATGAAATCGGCGTCGTAATGCTCGGTGTCGGCGAGCATCAGGTAGGCCTTCAAGCCTTCGTAGAGGAAATCCGAATTGCCACCGCTGTGCAGTTGCTCTTCGATGCGCGTCAGCAGGCGTGGCGCGAACACCGCGATCAGCAGCTTGCGATAGACGCTGCCGGACTCGGCTTCAAGCATGTCACCCTGGTACAGGCCCAGGCCTTCGGCCCAGCTCGGGGCGTCGTCGGCCAGGTGCTTCACGGCGTTGAGCAGCGGCAACACCGCGAGGACATCCCGTTGTGCCGGGCTGAGGTTCTGCACGGTCTGGCCCAATGGCGCGACCTTCTGATCGACCTGGGCGATGTAGGCCTGGTTGGCCCGGTAGCTGACCCACCACAACGTGCTGACCACCAGCACCAACACCACCGTGGAGGCCAGCACACCGCGAGCGATCCATTTACGCCGACGCTCGACTTTCGGGTCGACGCCCACCAACCCGCGTTCGGCGAAAGCCACGGCGGTGAAGAGTTTTTCGATGAAGTAGCTGCGCCCGGTGCCGGTCTGGCGCGCCAGGTGCTGGCGGTCCAGGTTCATGCTCTGGGCCATGGAACCGATCAGGCGGTCGATCGGGCTGCCTTCCTGGGTGCCGCTGGTGAAATACACACCGCGCAGCAACACCCGCTCTTCGAAGGCGTTGGGTTTGAACACGCCTTCGAGGAAGCTTTGCAGGCAATCCTTCAAGGCGCCGAACTGCTGCGGGAAGCCGTAGATCAGGTCACGCCGCGCCGGGTCACGCTCTTGTTGCAGGCGCTCCACCAGGCGGTCGTTGAGGCGCTGCTCAAGACCGGTGAATTCGCTTTGCAGGTGCGCCAGCGGGCTGTCGTTGCTCTTGCCGTCGTCCAGGGCGAAGGTCATGCCCCAGACTTGGGCGCGCTCTTCCTTGCTCAGGGTGTCGAAATACTCCATGAACCCGGGCACGAGGTCGAGCTTGGTGAGCATCAGGTAGATCGGGAAGCGCACGCCCAGTTGGGTGTACAACTCCTGGATTCGCAAGCGAATCGCCGCGGCATGGGCGGCGCGCTCGGCGTCGCTGCCCAGCAGCAGGTCGGACAGGCTGATGGCGATGAACGCCCCGTCAATCGGACGTCGGGCCCGTTGTTTTTTCAGCAGGCCGAGGAAGCCCAGCCACGCGGCCTTGTCGATGGTCGCGTCGCTGTCCTGGGTGGTGTAGCGGCCGGCGGTGTCGAGCAGGACCGCCTGGTCGGTGAACCACCAATCGCAATTGCGCGTACCGCCGACACCGCGCACGGCACCGGCGCCCAATTGCGCGGCCAGCGGGAAATGCAGCCCGGAGTTGACCAGGGCGGTGGTCTTGCCCGAACCCGGCGGGCCGATGATCACGTACCACGGCAGCTCGTAGAGGTTACGGCGCTCGTCGCCGCCCAGCTTGGCTTTCTTGAGCAAGGCCAAGGCTTCGTCCATGCGCTGGCGCAGGGTTTCGAGTTCTTCGGCGGTGGCGATGCTGGTCGGGTCCGGCGGGGTTTGCGCGGCCAGGCTGCGCATCACTTCGGCGGCCTGACGGCGGGCCTGGATGATGCGGAACAATCGGTAGGCGATCCATACCGCGAACACCAAGATGATCAAGGCCCAGCGCCGGCCTTCGGGCACCAGCCAATCGAGCAGCGGGCCAACGAACCAGATGATCAGGCTCAGGGCGATCAGCCCCAGCAATGGGATGACCCAGCGGGTCATAAAACTGAAAAACGCCTTCACTCGACCCCCTCCGCCAATACTGTGATTTCAACCCGACGATTGCGCGCACGCCCCTCTGTGGTGGCGTTGGACGCCAGCGGCTCGGTGTCGCTGCGGCCTTCGGCGCTGAAGCGCTCGGGCTGGCCGGTCTTGGCCGAGAGAATTTGCAGCACCGATTGCGCCCGCGCTTCGGACAACGCCCAGTTGGACGGGAACCGGAGGGTGGCGATCGGCCGATTGTCGCTGTGGCCGGTGACCAGGACCTGACCCTTGACCTTGCGCACCGCATCGGCGATGCGCAGCATCAATGGCTGGAAATCGTCCTTGATGCTGGCGCTGCCCGAGGCGAACAGTTCATCGCCACGGATGGTCACCACCGAGCGGTCGACGGCATCTTCCACCGCTATGCGGTTGGCGCGGATTTCGTCGGCGAGGAAGCCGGCCAGGCGTGGGCGCTCGATCACTTTCGGCTGCACCACGGGACGGTCGATGGTCTGCACCGGGATCTCACCGAGGAAATGAATGTTCTTGAACACCGGCTCGGCATCGGAGGCCAGTTTCATGCGCAGGCCGAACAGTAACGCCAGCAGCAGGGCCACGCCGATGGCCACGGCGATCCACGGCGGCATGAATTGCGCCAGGCGATCGCGGGCGACGGTGACCCCGCGCCAGTGCGGCGACAGCTCGCGCTCGTAGTCGCCCCGGGCGCTGCGGATCACCGCGCTGGTGCGCTCACGCAACGCTTCCAGTTGGCTGCGACCGTCGTTCATTACCCGGTAGCGCCCTTCGAAACCGAGGCACATGCACAGGTACAAAAGCTCCAGCAGGTACAGGCGCTCGCGGGGGCTTTGCAGGCAATGCTCCAGCAACTGGAACACCTTCTCGCCGCCCCAGGCTTCGTTGTGCACGGTGATCAGCAGGCTTTGCTTGCCCCAGTCGCTGGTGCCGCCCCATGGGGTACTCAACACCGCTTCGTCCAGGGCGGTGCACAAGGCGTAGCGGGCCAGCAACACATCGTTGCGCACCACGCCGGCGGCCTCGGCGCGCTCTTCGAATTGGCGCAGGTAGGCCAGCAGTTGCGCACGCAAACTCGCCGGCGCCGGGTGGGCGATGGTGTTGCGCAGGCGCGTCAGCAGGGCCAGCAACGGACCGGCGGCGCTTTCCAGCGGGTTGAGGCCCTGGGCCTTGCCGGTCAGGACCGGCGCGGCCGGCATCGACAGCGGCGCGGACGCCGGCGCAGGCTGGGGCCGGCCAGGGTCCGGGCGAAAGGGATCGGCGCCACGGCCACCGGGCGTCGGCATGAACTGGGTACGATCGTCGTTGCTCATCGCGGTTTATCCTCGGATCGCCCAGAACGCCAGGTTCAGCCCTGGGAACTGGCCGGCGATGTGGAACGCAAAGCCGCCGGAGTTGCTCAACTGCTGCCAGTGGTCACTGCCCCGGTCGAGTTCGTAGTAGGTGGAACCGGCGTGGTACGGCAACTGCCGTGGCGCCACCGGCAACGGCAACAGGCCGATGCCCGGCAATTGCAGATTGACCAGGTCGCGGATGTGCTCCACCGACCCGACCTTGCTCTGCTGGCCGAAGCGGCTGCGCAGGGTTTCGGCCGGCACGTCGGCGCGTACCACCAGGATGAAGCTGGCGCTGTCGAGCAGGGTCTTGTCGGCCAGCATCGCCACGTGGATGCCGTAGGCTTTTTCGACAATCGGAATCGGCGTCGCCTTGCTGTCGATCAGCATCGACAGGGCTTCGCGCAGGGCCTGCATCACTGGCGCGTAGCTGAGCGCCAGGTCATCGTGCTGGTAAGGCGGGTACTGTTGCGGTCGTCGCCCGGAGGCGGTGAACGTGGAGAACTCCCCGGCCAGGCTCACAAGTTCGCTGTAGAAACGCTCGGGGTGCAGCGGGCTCAACTGGCTCAGGTGCTGGATCAGCGGCTGGGCGCGGTTGACCAGTTGCAACAGCATGAAGTCGGCAATTTCCGAGGCGCCACCGGCACCCGACGCCACCACCCGCCCGGCCAGGGCTTCGCCACGCTGGTGCAACAGGCCCAGCAGTTCGCTGCGGAATGCCGCCAGCGGTTTCGAGGCGATGACGTCCAGCAGCGGCGGGATGTAGTTGTCGTCGAGCACCAGCGCACGGTCGGCGCGTTTTTCCTTGATGCGCACCACGCCGATGGCGGCGTAGTCGCCGATGCCATCCTGTTCGGTCAACAACCGCAGCGCCCGGGAGCCGAGGGCCACCGGCGCGCGGTTTTCGAACGGTGCGTTGTCGTCGCGCACTTCGCAGACCTGGCTCACATACCGCGCAGCGCCGAGGTCTTCGCCTTCATCCACGGTGTCGCGGGCACCGGCACGCTTGAGTGGCAAGGCCAGGTACACCAGGCCATCGCGCAGGTTGTCATCGACGTTCAGCGGGGTTGGCGCCAGGTCATCCTGGGGAATATTGAACGGCGTACCGTCCGGCAACAGGCCCCGCGCCGAAATGATCGCCAGCTTGCCCTGGGCCAGCAGGCCCTGGTCGATCAGCAATTCGGAAAAACCCCAGGCGCCGGCCGACAACGGGCGGCTGCGGGCGTCGATGAGGTTTTCCAGGTAACGGTCATGCTGTTGGAAGTGCTGCGTTCCAATGAACATGCCTTCCGACCAGACCACGCGATTGTTCCAGGACATGGGGGCTCCGATTGCTTATTGGGCAGGGCTGGATGGGGGAACGACGACGGCGCTGCGCACGGCGCGCACATCGAGGCTGATCTGGTATTCGGTGTATTCGCGCGCCGGGACATTCATCACCGTGCGCCACAGCGACTGGTCCAGCTCGCGATAGCCCACCAGTATTCCGATGTGCCGCGTGGCCGGGTCGAGGTCGCGTTGCAGGCTCAATTGCTGGCCGGGCTGGATCAGCACCTCGTCCTGGTCGATCAGGTCGGTGCCTAGCGTGGCCTGGGCCCGTTCGGCCAGGGCGAAATAATCGGAGCGGCCGAAGGTCGCGGCATTTTTCAGTTCGAAAATGCGCACCCGGACCGGGGCCGGTTGGCCGGTGGCGCCGGGGTTGAGGCCGGCGATGGCGTGGAAATGCAGCTCGATAGCGGCGGTGTCGGCCTCAGCCTCTTCGGGCTGGGGATTGGCCGCATCCTTGGCACACGCCGTCAGCAGAAGCGCGGTGGCGACTGCGAGTAAAAACCTGGGAATCATCCTGCGTCCTCAATGACGTTTGAGCTATCCGTTGTGGGCTTATCAGTATTGTTATAAGGCGACGCCGCTCAACGGCGTCGCTGTCGCGTGCTGTGTTCTTCGTAGGCGCGACTGAACTCGCGACCGAACAGGTCCTGGAAATCCTCCTGGGCTTCCCGGGAAATGTTGCTGTAGAGCTCGGTGAATTGCTGCCAGTACTGAGCCTGTCGCGAGCCGCTGAAAATACCCGACAGTCCGCCAGGCTTGGCCATGCGCTCTTCCAGTTGCGACGGCTCGAAGCGCCCCAGCAAATGCTTGATGGCCGCCTCCACACCGGCCATCACCGCCAGCTGGTGGGCGCGCAAGTCATCGAAACTGTCGCGCACCGCCGCGTCCGGGGCCATGAACGCCTGGTTGCCGTGGCGCAACAGCAACAACAGGGCTTCATCGACATTGGGGGCGAACTTCAGCGGGTTGTTTTCCACCGGCTGGATCATCGTCTGCTGGATACGGAATTCACCCTTGAGGCTGCTGCGGGCGCGCAGGACATCGATCAGGCCTTCGACCATCAAGCGATAACTGCGCCCGATGCTTTCCATCTGCGCTTCGGCGTTGGCCTTGTCCAGGCGTAACTGATCCAGCCCGGCACCGCGCAGGAAGGCTTGCAGCAAGTCGGGCTGGGCAGACTCGGCCGGAGCAGTCGGACTCACTGGAGCCACCGGGGTAACCGGAGCAACTGGCGCAACTGGCGGTGCGACCGGGGGCTCGACGCGGGTGACCGACGCTTCAGGCACGGGGGCCGGCGGCGGTGCAATGATGTCAGCAAAGATGTCGGCGAGCGGCGGCTGCGCAACAGGCGTCGCGACTGGCTCGACCACCGGCGCAGGCTTGTCGCTGAACGGGTCCCAGTCGTCCGGAATCACCGAGGCGGACGGCGCTATCACCGGCTCGATCACCGGCGGCGGGCTCGGCTGGGTAATCGGCGTCGGCGGGCGGAAATTGTGTTGCTCGGCCGGGACATGGTCAGGCTGGGTGGCCGGCGGGACGCTGCTCGGGGCCAAGAAATCGAACAGGTCCGGCAGGGTGTCCATGGCCGACACACCCTGGAAATGCGCAGGCACCTGGACCGGCGATGGTCCGGGGATCGGCGACGGCGAATACACCGGCGCGCTCTGTTGCCCCATCAAGGCCTCGAAACTGCTGGGGGACTCGGCGAACGGGTTGCTGTCGGTGACCGGCAGGCTGAAATCCACGCGGGCCTGGATTTCATAATCACCGATGCGGATCACTTCGCCGTCTTGCAGGGGTTCGCTGTTGCCCTTGCGCAGGCGCACGCCGGCCTTGACCAATTCCACACCATTGGTGCTGTTATCGGTCAAGTAATAACGCCCGTCTTTGTATTGGATAACGCAATGTTTACCGGAAACCAGACGCTCGGGGTCCGGTAATACCCAGTCATTATCGGAATTGCGGCCAATTGCCATCACCCCCTGGTCCATGGACTTTTCAGAACACTGGCCTGGGGTAATTTTGTGATAACTAGTGATAGTCAAACACAGCGGCATCTTGCCTCCTTGCTGAATACTTCGCGCGCGGGCGGGAGTGAGGGTTTGAGGCCCTGACGACCCGCCGGCAACCTTGCCAACAACCGTGGGAACGGCTTTTTGCCAGCATGATTGCTGATCATAACCGGCTTGCGTGACAAAAACCCCACGTCAGTTGCCGCTTCGACCGGTGGGTCGGGCAGGCTGTTAAGCGCATCACAACTGTTACATAGGGCATACACAGGCGAAATAGCTTACCTTGACAAGCGATAAGTACTACACCAAAAATGCACAACTTCTTGAATATACATGATGGCACTTTAAAATCATCGCAGATCTAAAGGGCCATTACCTTCAAGGAACATGTGGAGTTTCATCCGAAACTTGCGTGTGAACTGCCCGACTTCTTCAAGCGGGTGATAGGGAGATCGATCCAAGTGGATGTGCCTTTGCTGCTCGCCGCCGTTTCCGCGACTTCGCCGTGCGGTGAAGACCTGGAATATGACGCGGATTTCCTGCGCCTGGAGCGCGACTCCCGAGGCCAACCCGAGCGCAGCATGGGCGACTCGATCCTGCCTGCCGAACCGCCTGAATGGCGCAGCATCCAGCAGCAGAGCCTGGACTTGCTTGCGCGCAGCAAAGACCTGCGCATCACCCATTACCTGATGCAAAGCTCACTGGCCCTCGAAGGCCTGCCGGGCATGGCCCGTGTGCTGACGCTGATCAGCGAGCTGCTCAAGCAATACTGGGCCGAACTGCATCCGCGCCTGGACGCCGATGACGACAACGACCCCACCGTGCGCATCAATGCCCTCGCCGGCCTGACGTCCGATGTCACCATCCGCCTGCTGCGCGAAAGCATCCTGAGCCGTTCGCGCACCTTCGGTGCCGTCAGCCTGCGCGCCGCCGCCAATGCCAGCGGCCTGCAAAGTTTCCCGGATGAAAACCTCGGCGCCGAACAGCTCGCCGGGGCCCTGCTCGACAGCGATCCCGAACAGTTGGAGATCACCCGTGCCGCCCTGCTGGAAGCGCGCAGCGCCGCCGAAGCCATCGAGCAGCAGGTCAGCGACCAGGTCGGTTCCGCCCAAGGCGTGGACCTGGGCCCGTTGAAGCAACCGTTGAAAATGGCCCTGCAGATTCTCGGTCAGTTCGCCCCGCAGAGCGGCGACAGCGCCCAGGCCGAGCCCGTCAGCGACGACAGCGCAGCGCCCACCGAACATGCAAGTGTCACAAGCGCACAGCGTAATACCAGCACCATCAGCGGCGACATCAACAACCGCGACGACGTGCTGCGCAGCCTGGACCGGATTCTCGCTTACTACACCCGTCATGAGCCCTCCAGCCCGCTGCCGGTGCTGTTGAACCGGGCCAAGAATCTGGTGCACGCCGACTTCGCGGCCATCGTGCGCAACCTGATTCCCGACGGCATGAGCCAATTTGAAAACCTGCGCGGCCCAGACAGCGAATAAAAAGCGAGCGGATCACGCAGTCACGTCACCGGCACCCCCGATGACGCCAACACCGTCGCTCAAGCGACCAGGAGCAGCAACGTGGCGAAGCAAAGTTCTCAGAAATTCATCGCGCGCAACCGCGCGCCTCGAGTGCAGATCGAGTACGACGTCGAGCTCTACGGCGCCGAGAAAAAGGTCCAGTTGCCCTTCGTCATGGGCGTCATGGCCGACCTCGCCGGCAAGCCCGCCGAGCCTCTGGCACCGGTGGCCGACCGCAAGTTCCTCGAGATCGACGTCGACAACTTCGACTCGCGCCTCAAGGCCATGCAGCCGCGCGTGGCGTTCCATGTGCCTAACGAACTGACCGGCGAAGGCAACCTGAGCCTGGACCTGACGTTCGAAAGCATGGACGACTTCAGCCCGGCGGCCGTCGCCCGCAAGGTCGACTCGCTGAACAAGCTGCTCGAAGCGCGCACCCAATTGGCCAACCTGCTGACCTACATGGACGGCAAGACCGGTGCCGAAGAAATCATCATGAAGGCGATCAAGGACCCAGCGCTGTTGCAGGCCCTGGCGAGCGCGCCGAAGCCAGCACAGGACCAATGATCATGACTGACAATACCGCCCGCGAAGGCGTGCAGAACCTGGGCGCCACCCAAGAAACCAGCGAGTTTGCGTCCCTGCTGCTGCAAGAATTCAAGCCCAAGACCGAGCGTGCCCGCGAAGCCGTTGAAACGGCCGTGCGCACCCTGGCCGAGCAGGCCCTGGCGCAGACCGACCTGGTGTCCAACGACGCCATCAAGTCGATCGAATCGATCATCGCCGCCATCGACGCCAAGCTCACCGCCCAGGTCAACCAGGTCATCCATCACCCGGACTTCCAGCAACTGGAAAGCGCCTGGCGTGGCCTGCACTACCTGGTCAACAACACCGAGACCGATGAGCAGCTCAAGATCCGCGTGCTCAACATCTCCAAGACCGACCTGCACAAGACCCTGAAGAAATTCAAGGGCACCGCGTGGGACCAGAGCCCGCTCTTCAAGAAGATGTACGAAGAAGAATACGGCCAGTTCGGCGGCGAACCTTACGGCTGCCTGGTGGGTGACTACTACTTCGACCAGTCGCCACCAGACGTGGAACTGCTGGGCGAACTGTCGAAAGTCTGCGCGGCCATGCACTCCCCATTCATCGCTGCGGCTTCGCCGACCGTGATGGGCATGGGCTCGTGGCAGGAACTGTCGAACCCGCGCGACCTGACCAAGATCTTCACCACTCCGGAATACGCCGGCTGGCGCTCGCTGCGTGAATCGGAAGACTCGCGCTACATCGGCCTGACCATGCCGCGCTTCCTGGCGCGCCTGCCGTACGGCGCCAAGACCGACCCGGTGGAAGCCTTCGCCTTCGAAGAAAACACCGACGGCGCCGACAGCTCCAAGTACACCTGGGCCAACGCCGCCTACGCGATGGCCGTGAACATCAACCGTTCGTTCAAACACTTCGGCTGGTGCTCGCGCATCCGTGGCGTGGAGTCCGGCGGCGAAGTGGAAAACCTGCCAGCCCACACCTTCCCGACCGACGACGGTGGCGTGGACATGAAGTGCCCGACCGAAATCGCCATCTCGGACCGCCGTGAAGCGGAACTGGCGAAGAACGGTTTCATGCCGCTGCTGCACAAGAAAAACACCGACTTCGCGGCCTTCATCGGCGCCCAGTCGCTGCAGAAACCGGCCGAATATGACGACCCGGACGCCACCGCCAACGCCAACCTGGCCGCGCGCCTGCCGTACCTGTTCGCCACCTGCCGTTTCGCCCATTACCTCAAGTGCATCGTGCGCGACAAGATCGGTTCCTTCAAAGAGAAGGACGAGATGCAGCGCTGGTTGCAGGACTGGATCCTCAACTACGTCGACGGTGACCCGGCGCACTCCACCGAGACCACCAAGGCCCAGCATCCACTGGCTGCTGCTGAAGTGATCGTCGAAGAAGTCGAAGGCAACCCGGGGTACTACAACTCCAAGTTCTACCTGCGCCCGCACTACCAGCTCGAAGGGCTGACCGTGTCGCTGCGCCTGGTATCGAAACTGCCTTCGGCCAAGGGCGCGTAAAGCTTTACTGAGCGGTACAAGGGCCAATGTGGGAGCGAGCTTGCTCGCGATGGCGGTGGATCAGTTGTCATGAGCATGCCTGACACTCCGCTATCGCGAGCAAGCTCGCTCCCACAGGGGATCTTCAGTGGATTGGAGATCGCCTGCGTAACGTTCAACAGCAGTAATTTCGCAAGGTCAGCGTCAACCAAACAATGTGGTAAAGACCACACAGGGAGAAAACATGGCTGTTGATATTTTCATCAAGATTGGCGACATCAAGGGCGAGTCCATGGACAAGGCCCACAAGGACGAGATCGATGTCCTGAACTGGAGCTGGGGCATGTCCCAGTCCGGCAACATGCACGTGGGCAGCGGCGGCGGTGCGGGCAAGGTCAACGTCCAGGACCTGTCCCTGACCAAGTTCGTCGACAAGGCGTCGCCGAACCTGATGATGCACTGCGCCAGCGGCAAGCACATCGACAAGGTCAAGCTGACCGTGCGCAAGGCCGGCGGTGAAAGCCAGGTCGAGTACATGATCATCAACCTGGAAGAAGTGCTGGTCACGTCCCTGAGCACTGGCGGCTCGGGCAGCGATGATCGCCTGACCGAAAACGTCACCCTGAACTTCGCCAAGGTGCTGGTGGACTACCAGCCACAGAAAGCCGACGGCACCAAGGAAGGCGGTCCGGTCAAGTTCGGCTGGAACATCCGTCAGAACATCAAGGTGTAATCGAACACGCCCCCGGTGCCACGCGCCGGGGGTATTTGGTGCTTGCTCGAATCCAACCCTTTCCCACGTGGTATCTGAGTCATGGCCAAGCCTTCGTTTGTCAATTTGTGGAACAGCTATCCGCCCTACCCGTCCGCCACTCCGGCTTGTGACGGTCCCTATATCAACCAGTGCGCTATTCGTATGAGCATCGCCTTGTGTGGGGAAAAGACCTTACCGGTCAATACTTCGACTTATACGCTGGATCCCAAATGCGCCCATGGACATGCCCGAGGCGCGGAGTCATTGGCCAACTGGCTATGGAAGAAGAACCGCCTCGGCGCGCCGAAGGTCTACACCACCAGCGTGGCAGATCGCACAACGCTGATGGGCAAGACTGGAATCATCTTCTTCAAAGACTGCTACCAACAGAACAGCGACACTGCCGGCCGACCTACGGGTGATCACATCGACCTGTGGAACCGTGGCCTGACCAAGAGCGGTGATCTGTTCTCAAGATCCAAGGCCATCTGGTTCTGGGAGCTTTCGTGATGCGCAGCCCTTTGTTTCTTGCGGCGCTGGCGGCAAGCCTCGTCAGTCTAAGCGCGTGCGCCGGGCAGGAAACAGCCACTGCGCCAGCCCCAATTCAAGCGGTCTTCGTCGGGCATCCAGTAAGCCTGACTGACGTTCAAGGTCGCTGCACGCTCGTTAAACCTGACCAAAGCCACCAGACGCTCGATATGGAATGGCCTTGCCAGTTCAGCCTGGGTCCGGACAAGCAACTGCGTGTGGAGACGTTCAACCAAGTGCCGATTTTCTTGGTCGAACGCAGCGAACACATGCCCGCTCCCAGCCGCGATTGCTTGACCAAAATTCAAGCAGTACGCCTGATCAAGGAAACACTGGAAGTCTCGGATGTGAGTCAGTTCGCCTCCTGCGGCCCTGGCCAATGGGATCAAAAAATGTATACGGCGCTCTTTCGGTGGTAACCGAAATTGCCACCCGCGATCGCCTGCAACCGTCCCTGCTGGACCGGTTGACCGACGACGATCCGACCAACCCCAAGGAAAGCGCCGACAAGCGCGTGCTCTCCCTGACCCAATTGAAAGCCTCGGTGTTGCGTGACCTGGCGTGGCTGCTCAACACCACGTCATTGCTCGACGCCGATGCCACGCTGCACACCCCGGCGGGCACTTCGGTGGTGAATTTCGGGTTGCCGGCGCTGGCCGGCAACAGCGCGTCGAACGTCGATGTCTCGGCCCTGGAAACCTTGATCCACCAGGCCATTGCCACCTTCGAACCGCGCATCCTGCGCCACACCCTGCGGGTGCGGGCCCGGGCGACGGCCGAGATGAACCACAACGCGCTGAGTTTCGAGATCGAAGGCGACCTCTGGGCCCAGCCGGTGCCGCTGCGGCTGATGCTGCAAACTGATCTGGACCTGGAAACCGGCCATGTGCGCGTGGTCAACGCAGACCAGCGGAGACGCCCATGAACCCGCGCCTGTTGGAGCTGTACAACCAGGAACTGCACCATGTGCGCGAAAGCGCGGCGGAGTTCGCGAAGGAATACCCCAAGATCGCCAGTCGGCTGACCTTGGCCGGCATGGACTGCGCCGACCCGTATGTCGAGCGCCTGCTCGAAGGCTTCGCCTACCTGACGGCCCGGGTTCAGCTCAAGCTCGATGCCGAGTACCCGACCTTCACCCACAACCTGCTGGAAATCGCCTACCCGCATTACTTGGCGCCGACGCCGTCGATGACCGTGGTGCAAATGCAGGCCGACCCGGACGAAGGCTCGCTGAGCAGTGGTTTCCCGCTGCCCCGCGACACCGTCCTGCGCGCCGCCCTGGGTCGCGAAACCCAGACCTGCTGCGAGTACCGCACCGCCCACGCGGTGACGTTGTGGCCGTTGCAGGTCAGCCAGGCCGAATACTTCGGCAACCCGTCCGCCGTGCTCGGGCGCCTGGCCGCCAGTGAGCCGAAAGCCAAGGCCGGCCTGCGCCTGACCCTGCGCACCGGCGCCGAACTGCCGTTCAACAGCCTGGCCCTGGACAACCTGCCGCTGTACTTGAGCGGCGCCGATGAGCAGCCTTTCCGCCTCTACGAACAACTGCTGGGCAATGCCTGCGCGGTGTTCGCCCGCAAGCCCGGCGGCGACTGGGTGGAGCGGCTGCCCCAGGATGCGTTGCGCTCGCGTGGTTTCGACGACGCCGATGCCGCGTTGCCGGTGGTGTCGCGGGCCTTCCAGGGCTATCGCCTGTTGCAGGAATACTTCGCCCTGCCCCACCGCTTCCTGTTTGTCGACTTCACTCAGTTGGGCCGTGCGGTCAAGCGCTGCGACGGCCAGGAACTGGAGCTGATCGTGTTGTTCGACCGTCACGATCCGAGCCTGGAAGGCAGCGTGGGTGCTTCGCAGTTCCTACCGTTCTGCACCCCGGCCATCAACCTGTTTCCCAAGCGCCTGGATCGCATCCACCTGTCGGAACGGGTCAACGAACACCACGTGATCGCCGACCGCACCCGGCCGATGGATTTCGAAGTGCATTCCCTGAGTGGCCTCACTGGCCACGGCACCGGGCCGGAGCAACCGTTCCTGCCGTTCTACGCCGTGCGCGATCCGTCCCGTTATGGCCGCGACCTGGCCTACTACACCGTGCGGCGCGAACCGCGCGTGCTGTCCAGCGACCAACGACGCAACGGCCCGCGCTCGACCTACATCGGCAGCGAAACCTTCGTCAGCCTGGTGGACAGCCAGCAAGCGCCCTACCGCCACGACCTGCGCCAACTCGGCGTGACCGCGCTGTGCACCAACCGCGACCTGCCGCTGTTCATGAGCGTGGGCAACGGCAAGACCGATTTCACCCTGGCCGACAGTGCCCCGGTGGGCGCCGTGCGCTGCGTGGCCGGACCCAGTCGACCCCGGGCCAGCCATGCCCACGATGCCAAGGCCTGGCGGTTGATCAGCCAGTTGTCGCTGAACTACTTGTCGTTGAGCGAACAAGGCCAAGGCGCCGCCGCCCTGCGCGAACTGCTGCGCCTGTACGGCGACAGCAACGACGCGGCCTTGCAATTGCAGATCGAAGGCCTGCGGGAAGTCAGCAGCAAGGCCTGCACCCGGCGCTTGCCGATGCCCGGCCCGATCGTGTTCGGTCGAGGCCTGGAGATCACCCTGGAATTTGATGAAAACGCGTTTCGCGGCACCGGGGTGTTCCTGCTCGGTGCGGTGTTCGAGCGCTTCCTGGCACGC
Organism: Pseudomonas sp. MPB03; assembly: GCF_046605385.1. NCBI lineage: Bacteria > Pseudomonadati > Pseudomonadota > Gammaproteobacteria > Pseudomonadales > Pseudomonadaceae > Pseudomonas > Pseudomonas sp. MPB03. The sequence continues at coordinate 76,101 of NZ_CP176770.1, forward strand.
TACGTGTCGATCAACAGTTTTACCGAGACGGTGATCCGTACCACCGAACGCGGCGAGATCATGCGATGGAAAGCCAAGCCCGGACGTCGTCCGACCCTGTGAGTACCCTGGAGGCGATGCACCAGGAACCCTGGGAATACGACTTCTTCCAGGCGTTGCGGCGCATCGAGTGCGAATCCCCCGAGCTGCCGCGCCTGGGCCATTCCCTGCGCCTGGCCGATGACCCGTTGCGCCTCGGGCAACAGGCCGACTGCACCTTCGCCCCGGCCACCCTCGCCTCGGTGCAACCGGGCGGCGACGGTACGCCGGCGCGCCTGGAGCAATTCTTTTTTGGCCTCGGCGGCCCCAACGGCCCGATGCCGTTGCACATCACCGAATACGTGCGCGAGCGCCAGCGCAACAATGGCGACAGCACCAGCAAGCGCTTTCTCGATGTGTTCCACCATCGCCTGCTCAGCCTGTTCTACCGGGCCTGGGCCGAAGCGCGGCCGACGGTCAGCCATGACCGTCCGGACGATGACTATTGGTCGGCGCGCCTGGCGGCACTCAGCGGCCGGGGCATGCCGAGCCTGCTCAACCAGGGGCTGATTCCCGACACGGCGAAGCTGCATTACAGCGGCCACCTGTCGGCGCAGACCCGCTACCCGGACGGTTTGAAGGCGATCCTCAGCGAGTACTTCGGCCTGCCGGTGGAGATCGAAGAATACGTCGGCCAATGGCTGGAACTGCCCGAGCGCAGCCGCGTCGGTGTCAACGCGCAATTAGGCGTGGACTTCTGCCTGGGCCGCTTCGTGTGGGATCGCCAGCACAAATTCCGCATTCGCCTGGGGCCACTCAAGCTCGTTGACTACATGGGCATGCTGCCCGGCAGCCAACCGTTCAACGAGCTGGTGGCCTGGGTTGCCGAATACCTGGGCCACGAGTTGGACTGGGACCTGAACCTGGTCCTGGAACAGCCCGAAGTGCCCGCACTACAACTCAATGGCCGTTTCCGCCTGGGCTTCAACACCTGGCTGGGACGTCCTGAAAAAGATGCCAACGATTTAATACTGGCCCGGCATTACGCCGAACAGGCCAACACCTCACAGACCTCAAGGAGCCATGAGCATGGGTGAAATCAGTCGCGCCGCGTTGTTCGGCAAACTCAACAGCGTGGCCTACAAAGCCATCGAAGCCGCCACCGTGTTCTGCAAGTTGCGCGGTAACCCTTATGTGGAACTGGCCCACTGGTTTCACCAGTTGCTGCAACTGCAGGACTCGGACCTGCACCGCATCATCCGCCAGTTCAACATCGAGCCGGCGCGCCTGGCCCGTGACCTGACCGAGGCATTGGATCGTTTGCCACGGGGTTCGACGTCGATCACCGACTTGTCCTCCCACGTGGAAGAAGCCGTGGAACGCGGCTGGGTCTATGGCAGCCTGATGTTCGGCGAAAGCCAGGTGCGCACCGGTTACCTGGTGCTGGGCATCCTCAAGACACCAAGCCTGCGCCACGCGCTGCTTGGCCTGTCGTCGGAGTTCGACAAGGTCAAGGTCGAAGCCCTGAGCGAACGCTTTGACGAATACGTCGGCGACTCGCCGGAAAACGCCCTGACCGCCAGCGACGGTTTCAATGCCGGCGCCGTGCCGGGCGAAGCCAGCGGCGCCATGGCCCCTGCCGCCATGGGCAAGCAGGAAGCCCTCAAGCGCTTCACCGTCGACCTCACCGAGCAGGCCCGCAGCGGCAAGCTCGACCCGATCGTCGGCCGTGACGAAGAGATCCGCCAACTGGTGGACATCCTCATGCGCCGCCGGCAGAACAACCCGATCCTCACCGGCGAAGCCGGCGTGGGCAAGACCGCTGTGGTCGAAGGCTTCGCCCTGCGCATCGTCGCCGGCGACGTGCCACCGGCCCTCAAGGACGTGGAATTGCGCAGCCTCGACGTGGGCCTGTTGCAGGCCGGCGCGAGCATGAAAGGCGAATTCGAACAGCGCCTGCGCCAGGTCATCGAAGACGTCCAGGCCTCGCCCAAGCCGATCATCCTGTTCATCGACGAAGCCCACACCCTGGTGGGTGCCGGTGGCGCCGCCGGCACGGGCGATGCGGCCAACCTGCTCAAACCGGCGTTGGCCCGCGGCACCTTGCGCACCGTGGCCGCCACAACCTGGGCCGAGTACAAGAAGCACATCGAAAAAGACCCGGCCCTGACCCGCCGTTTCCAAGTAGTGCAAGTGGCCGAGCCGTCGGAAGACAAGGCCCTGCTGATGATGCGCGGCGTGGCCTCGACCATGGAAAAACACCACCAGGTGCAGATCCTCGACGAAGCCCTGGAAGCCTCGGTCAAGCTGTCCCACCGCTACATTCCCGCGCGCCAGTTGCCGGACAAATCCGTGAGCCTGCTGGACACCGCCTGCGCCCGCGTCGCCATCAGCCTGCACGCCGTGCCGGCCGAAGTGGACGACAGCCGGCGGCGCATCGAAGCGCTGGAAACCGAGCTGCAAATCATCGCCCGTGAGCACGCGATTGGCGTGGTCATCGGCACCCGCCAGACCCACAGCGAAAGCCTGCTGAGCGCCGAGCGCGAGCGCCTGGCCGAGCTGGAAAGCCGCTGGGCCGAAGAGAAAACCCTGGTGGACGAACTGCTGGAAACCCGCGCGACCCTGCGCGAACGCGTCGGCGTGGTGGACAGCGAAGACAACAGCGAAGCTTCTGACAACGAAAGCCACCAACTGCGCGAGAAACTGGTGGACCTGCAACAGCGCCTGACCGCCCTGCAAGGCGAAACCCCGTTGATCCTGCCGACCGTGGATTACCAGGCCGTGGCCTCGGTGGTCGCCGACTGGACCGGTATCCCCGTGGGCCGCATGGCCCGCAACGAACTGGAAACCGTGCTCAACCTCGACCAGCACCTGAAAAAACGCATCATCGGCCAGGACCATGCCTTGCAGATGATCGCCAAGCGCATCCAGACCTCCCGCGCCGGCCTCGACAACCCGAGCAAGCCGATTGGCGTGTTCATGCTTGCCGGCACCTCCGGCGTGGGCAAGACCGAAACCGCCCTGGCCCTGGCCGAAGCCATGTACGGCGGTGAGCAGAACGTCATCACCATCAACATGAGCGAGTTCCAGGAAGCCCACACCGTGTCCACCCTCAAGGGCGCGCCACCGGGCTACATCGGCTACGGCGAAGGCGGTGTGCTGACCGAAGCCGTGCGGCGCAAACCGTACAGCGTGGTGCTGCTGGACGAGGTGGAAAAAGCCCACCCGGACGTGCATGAGATCTTCTTCCAGGTGTTCGACAAAGGCGTGATGGAGGACGGCGAAGGCCGGGTGATCGACTTCAAGAACACCTTGATCCTGCTGACCACCAACGCCGGCACCGAGTTGATCGCCCAGGTCTGCAAGGACCCGCAGAACGTGCCCGAGCCGGAAGAGATCGCCAAGGCGTTGCGCCAGCCGCTGCTGGAGATTTTCCCGCCGGCCTTGCTCGGCCGCCTGGTGACGATCCCGTACTACCCGCTCAGCGATGAGATGCTCAAGGCCATCACCCGCCTGCAACTCAACCGCATCAAGAAGCGCGTGGAAAGCACCCACAAAGTCGCCTTCGACTACGACGATGCGGTGATTGATTTGATCGTCTCGCGTTGCACCGAAACCGAAAGCGGCGGGCGCATGATCGACACCATCCTGACCAACAGCCTGCTGCCGGACATGAGCCGCGAGTTCCTGACCCGCATGCTCGAAGGCAAGGCCCTGGCCGGCGTGCGGATCAGTGCCGTGGACAACGAACTGAAGTACGATTTCAGCGACGCGGCCTGACCCGAAGTAACACCGCATAACCCTGTGGGAGCGAGCTTGCTCGCGATAGCGCAGTCACATTCAACATCCATGTTGACTGACATACCGTTATCGCGAGCAAGCTCGCTCCCACAGTGGGTATTGGGTTCCTTCAGTTACTACCATTTGCACGGAACATTCGATGTTATTTAACCAAGCCACCCGCCTGGCCAAGATCACCAGCCCCCTCGGGCCCGAGGTTCTGCTGCTCAAGGACATGGGCGGCGGTGAAGAGCTGGGGCGGCTGTTCAACTACGAGTTGCAGTTGCATTCGCTGGACAACGCCATCGACCTCAACCAATTGCTCGGCAAGCCCATGTGCGTGAGCCTGCAGCTTGATGGCGGTGGCGAGCGCTACTTCCATGGCATCGTCGCCCGTTGCAGCCAGAACGTCGACCAGGGCCAGTTCGCCAGCTACCAGGCCACCTTGCGCCCGTGGCTGTGGCTGCTGACCCGCACCTCCGATTGCCGGATCTTCCAGAACCTGACCATCCCGCAGATTATCAAGCAGGTGTTCCGCGACCTGGGCTTTTCGGATTTCGAAGATGCCTTGAGCCGGCCTTATCGCGAGTGGGAATACTGCGTCCAGTACCGCGAGACCAGTTTTGATTTCGTCAGCCGTTTGATGGAACAGGAAGGCATTTACTACTTCTTCCGCCATGAGCAGGGCCGTCATGTACTGGTGATGGCCGACGCTTATGGCGCCCACGCCCCTGCACCCGGCTACGCATCGGTGCCCTACTACCCGAAGAATGAGCAGCAGCGCGAGCGCGATCATATTCATGATTGGCACCTGGCCCAGGAAGTCCAACCGGGTTCGTTGGAGCTCAACGACTACGACTTCCAGCGCCCGAGTGCACACATTGATGTGCGTGCGGCCATGCCGCGCCCGCACACCGCCGGCGATTATCCTCTGTACGACTACCCGGGCACCTACGTGCAAAGCGCCGACGGCGAACACTACGCCCGCACCCGCATCGAGGCCTTGCAGACCCTGCACGAGCAAGTCGAGTTGTCGGGCAACGCCCGGGGCCTGGGTTCGGGGCATTTGTTCAGCCTCACCGGCTTCAGCCGCCAGGACCAGAACCGCGAATACCTGATCGTCGGCGCTCGCTACTACCTCTCCCAGGAAAGCGGCGAGACCGGTGGCGGCGCGCCTTCAGCACAATTCGAAAGCAGCCTGACCTGCATCAATGCCCAGCAAAGCTATCGCCCCTTGGCGATTACCCATCGCCCAATCGTCAAGGGCCCGCAGACTGCGTTGGTGGTCGGGCCCAAGGGCGAGGAAATCTGGACCGATCAGTTCGGCCGGGTGAAGGTGCATTTCTATTGGGACCGTCACGACCAATCCAATGAAAACAGCTCGTGCTGGATTCGGGTGTCGCAGGCATGGGCCGGCAAGAATTGGGGCTCGGTGCAGATACCGCGCATTGGTCAGGAAGTGATCGTGAGCTTCCTTGAAGGCGACCCCGACCGGCCCATCGTCACCGGTCGCGTGTACAACGCCGAACAAACCGTGCCCTATGCGCTGCCCGCCAATGCCACCCAGAGCGGCACCAAGAGCCGTTCGAGCAAGGGCGGCACGCCGGCGAATTTCAACGAAATCCGCATGGAAGACAAGAAAGGCGCCGAGCAGTTGTACATCCATGCCGAGCGCAACCAGGACATCGTGGTCGAGGTAGATGAGAGCCATTCGGTAGGCCACGACCGCAATAAAAGCATCGGCCACAACGAAACCGTACGCATTGGCCAAGACCGACTGCGGGCCGTGCAGCGCAACGATGCCTTGGTCGTCGGCGGCACCAAGAGCGATAGCATCAGCACCCAATATCTCGTGGAAGCGGGCTCGCAGATTCGACTGGTGTGTGGCAAAAGCGTGCTGGAGTTCAATGCCAGTGGCGAGATCAACATCTCGGGCACCGCCTTCAACATCTACGCCAGTGGCAATGGCAACATCGACACCGGCGGCCGTTTGGACTTGAACTCCGGAGGCGCCAGCGAAGTGGATGCCAAGGGCAAGGGCATCAAGGGCGTTATCGATGCGGCAGTAAAAGCGTTGTTCCCAGCAAGGGCCAAACACTGAGGCTCATCGCCGGAGCAACCCTGGCTGCAACGCTGCTCATTTAAGTAAACGATGATCCCGTGGCGAGGGAGCTTGCTCCCGCTTGAGTGCGAAGCGCTCACCAAAGGGGCTGCTACGCAGCCCAGCGGGAGCAAGCTCCCTCGCCACGGGGTCTATCTACAGCCTCAACGTGAACAGCAGTGCCGCCTCACAGGCCCTTTCGACGATCAGATGGCCGTGCCGCGATTCGTTCCCGGCGCGACAATCAACAGCTCATCCAGCTCACGCTTTTTGCAGCGGGCCACAAACGGCAGCGCGGCGTCCGGGTCACGCTTGAACAGCTCGAAGGTCGCCTGATTGATTTCGTAGTATTCCTCGTAGTCGGCCATGCCATTGCTGACCGGTATGGACACGTAGAACCGACCCGAATCTTGTTCGATACCCACGGAAAACATGTGCTCGCGACTGACCAGAACATCTTGAAATTTCATAACTTGCCTACCTCTACCATCATAATGGCGTCCAACTGAAGTCTTTGGGCGAAATGCCCCCGGCATCGATGACCGCCTCGCTGGCACCGGTCGGCAGCTTGCCGCCAGGAATCCAGAATTCGTTGGCGCCGGCCTCGTTACCTGACGGAATCCGCAGGTTCATGTCTTTAGGCGCGGGAATATCGACCCGAACCAGCGTACTACTTTCCAAGGTGTTTTCTGGCAGCCCCAGCGCCTTCTCCAACGCCCGCTTGTCACCCTTGGCATTGGCAACCAATTGATCGGCTTCAGCCTTGGGCATGAGGAATGTCGTGCCATCGCGCTGGGCGATGCCGTACTTGTCCAGGTTGGCCTTTGTGGTGAAGCGTGAGGCGCCGTTTTCGAACTGGGCCAAGTGTTCTTTCACATACTGGGGTGACAAGTACTTGTCGGCGTCGGGTCGCGAGCCTTTCGGCATGGCCAGGATATCGGCCTCGGTGACGCCAGGCTTGTACTTGGGCGGCGGCAGTTCGGCAGGCTTGGCGGCCTTGGCCATTTTCGGGCTCAGCCCCAGCATGGCCATGCCGGCGACACCTTGCAGCAGGTCCCGATAGCCAGGCCCCAGGCGGTCACCTAAATCGCCGAGAAGCTCCATGCCCCCCACGATCAACCCGCCCACCACCACGAATTCGACGAGCACGGCGATACCCGCCATGGCGGCCATGACCAACGCAGCACCTGCCGCCAATAGCCCCAACACTTCCAACCCGGAATGCATCCACCCTTCAAGGTCCAGGACAAACGCCACCGACACCGTCGGCCCGCCGATGAAGGTATTCGGGCTGCCCGTCTTGATGTGAGCGCCACAGACCATTTTGCTGTGCAGGCGCGCCGCCGGTTTGCCGTTGATGAACACCGTGGCGCTGCCTTCGGCGATCAACACCGGGAAGGGCCAGATCGGGTGGTTCATCGGCAGCCCGGTGCAGGACGACGAAACGTCTTCGCCCGCCCGCATGGCATTGCGGTCGTTGATGTAGACGTTGAAGCTGCCCATGATCAACGCCCCCGTGGTGGGTTCGGGCAGGTTGAAGATGGTGGAAAGGCCTTTGACGATCTGGAACATCGACAAGCCGCCAGCGGCAATCGAGCCGGCCATGATCGCCAGCGCCACACCGCCCGTGGCCACCGTCGCGGCAACGACCGCGGCGCCAATCAAGGCGCCGGCCACGGCTCCGGCGACCATCGCGGCCAACCCGAACCCGTGGGCTATTTCATCACCCAGACGTGCTGCAGCCTGTGCATCCATGATGTGTATGAGTACTCAGTGGGACGTGTCGATGCTCAGGCAATCGGAGGCTGTGGCTTGAACGAATGCATCGCCAGCTTCCAGGCCGGCTCGTGATAAGGGAAATCGTTCGGTGTAGTGGTCAAGGTGGTGATCAGCACCGCCGGCTTACGCTCGATGAACACCTGGCGCAGCATCAGTTCACGCCCCTCGCGTTGCCAGGTGTAATCCAGCAACGTGGTGGTGAGCCCCTGCAGCACCGTGTCCCAGCGCTGCACCAGCTTGAAGCCCGGCAGTTGCTGCTCGGCGCTTTTGAGCTGGCGGTCCACGTACTCGGCAAAGGGCGAGTCGCCCTGGGTGGCATCGCGGCTGATTACAAAACTGGCTTCTTTAGCGGGACCGACGGCCGGCAGCTTGAAAATATTGATGCTCTGGTCCTGCCAGGCATCGGGAATTTCGAGATCGGCTTCTTGAATGCGGTAAGAGGTCACAGTAATCGCTTTCCATGGACGTGAGGTGACGCGCGAAGGAGCAGATATTCAAGTAATGCCTGGGAACAATCAAGAACCGGGTTCCTCTGCCCCGCGTAACAAACTACATTATGCGATCAGCGTCACTACTCTAGCGATCAAGCGCCCCGTAGGAGCTGCCGAAGGCTGCGATCTTTTGATCTTTCGCTTTAGACTCAAGGGTCTGGGCAAGATCGCAGCCTCGCGTTGCTCGACAGCTCCTACGAGGATGCAAGGCATCAACAAGGGATAATTGATGTTATTCAACCAAGCCACACGCCTGGCCAAGATCACCAGCCCCCTCGGGCCCGAGGTTCTGCTGCTCAAGGACATGGGCGGCGGTGAAGAGCTGGGGCGGCTGTTCAACTACGAGTTGCAGTTGCATTCGCTGGACAACGCCATCGACCTCAACCAATTGCTCGGCAAGCCCATGTGCGTGAGCCTGCAACTCGATGGCGGTGGCGAGCGCTACTTCCATGGCATCGTCGCCCGTTGCAGCCAGAACGTCGACCAGGGCCAGTTCGCCAGCTACCAGGCCACCTTGCGCCCGTGGCTTTGGCTGCTGACCCGCACCTCCGATTGCCGGATTTTCCAGAACCTGACCATCCCGCAGATCATCAAGCAGGTGTTCCGCGACCTGGGTTTTTCCGATTTCGAAGACGCCTTGAGCCACCCCTATCGGGAGTGGGAATACTGCGTGCAGTACCGCGAGACCAGTTTTGATTTCGTCAGCCGGCTGATGGAGCAGGAAGGGATCTACTATTTCTTCCGTCACGAGCAGGGCCGTCACGTGTTGGTGCTGGCCGATGCCTATGGCGCCCACACCACGGCACCCGGCTACGGTTCGGTGCCCTACTACCCCAAGAATGAGCAACAGCGCGAGCGCGATCATATTCATGATTGGCACTTGGCCCAGGAAGTCCAACCGGGTTCGCTGGAACTCAACGACTACGACTTCCAACGCCCCAGCGCGCGCATCGACGTGCGCTCGGCCATGCCCCGTCCGCACACCGCCGGCGACTATCCGCTCTACGACTATCCCGGCACCTATGTGCAAAGCGAGGACGGCGAACACTACGCCCGCACCCGCATCGAGGCCTTGCAGACCCTGCACGAGCAAGTCGAACTGGCGGGCAATGCCCGGGGCCTGGGCTCGGGGCATCTGTTCAGCCTCACGGGTTTCAGCCGCCAGGACCAGAACCGCGAGTACCTGATCGTCGGCGCTCGCTATTACCTCTCCCAGGAAAGCGGCGAGACCGGTGGCGGCGCGCCAACCGCGCAGTTCGAAAGCAGCCTGACCTGCATCGACGCCCAGCAGAGTTATCGTCCGTTGGCGATTACTCATCGCCCCATCGTCAAAGGCCCGCAAACCGCGCTGGTGGTCGGGCCCAAGGGCGAGGAAATCTGGACCGATCAGTTCGGCCGAGTGAAGGTGCATTTCTATTGGGACCGTCACGACCAGTCCAACGAGAACAGCTCGTGCTGGATCCGTGTGTCGCAATCCTGGGCCGGGAAAAACTGGGGCTCGATGCAAATCCCGCGCATCGGCCAGGAAGTCATCGTGAGCTTTCTCGAGGGTGATCCAGACCGCCCGATCATCACCGGCCGCGTCTATAACGCCGAACAGACCGTGCCCTACGACCTGCCAGATAACGCGACCCAGAGCGGCATGAAAAGCCGTTCGAGCAAGGGCGGCACGCCGGCGAATTTCAACGAAATCCGCATGGAAGACAAGAAAGGCGCCGAGCAGTTGTACATCCATGCCGAGCGCAACCAGGACATCGTGGTCGAGGTGGACGAGAGCCATTCGGTGGGCCATGACCGCAACAAAAGCATCGGCCACAACGAAACGGTGACCATCGGCAACAACCGCCTGCGCATCGTCAAGCAGGAGGACATCCTCTCGGTGGGCCAGCGCAAGACCGACAGCATCAGCCAGAGCTACGTCATCGAAGTGGGCGAGAACCTGCGCCTGGTGTGCGGGGAAAGCATCCTGGAGCTTAACGCCAGCGGCCAGATCAACCTGACCGGCGTGCAGATCAGCTTCTACGCCAGCGGCGATGCCGAGTTCAACACCGGCGGCGTGCTGCACCTGAACAACGGTGGCGGCCCGGGCGCCACGCCGGACGGCCAGGGCGTCAAAGGCAGAATCGATGCCAACATCAGCGCCGCGTTCCCCAAGGGCTAACTTCGAGATTCAAGCGCCATGACTTACCGCCTCAACGAATTCCAGCTCCAGCTGCCGCCAAGCGAGTTGCTGGACGCGACGATCAATATCCTCAAGTTTCCTGAACTGGGCACCTCCCTGATCGTCAGCCGCAGCTTGCTGGCCGAAGGCGAGACCCTGCAAAGCAACCTCGACGACCAGCTCAAGCGCCTGGAAAAACAGGTCCAGCAACTGCGCTGCCAGCCGGGCGCCACCGTGCGCGTGGGCGCCAACCAGGAAGTCGAAGCCATCGAATTGCGCAGCCAGTTCAACAAGGGCAATGAAAAGGTTTTCCAGTATCAGCTCGCACTGGTACTGCCCGGCACCCGCAAGATGCTGGCCCTGAGTTACGTGAAAGCCGAGAAACTGGGCGATGCCGAAGCGGCGCATTGGGCGACGATCAAGGGTTCGCTGGTGTTCTGATGGCCTCCATCAATCGACTGTGGGAGCGAGCTTGCTCGCGATTGCGGTGGGTCAGGCGCTGACGAGGTTGACTGAACGGGCCCCATCGCGAGCAAGCTCGCTCCCACAGGGTTTGGTGGTGATCAGGAAGTGGAAGGCATCATCGATCAAAATGTGGGAGCGAGCTTGCTCGCGATTGCGGTGGGTCAGGCACTGATGAGGTTGACTGAACGGGCCCCATCGCGAGCAAGCTCGCTCCCACAGGGGCAAACCAAAGCGGATCAAGCGCCAGAAATGGCATCAATCAGCATGCCGTCACCCACAAGGACACCGGCGCAATGGAAGGCATCAAATTGCTTGAACACACACTCCACAGCCACCCTGTCCACCTGAGCGACTTGCATGTCTGACGCGCTCTGGGCCGCCCGCCTGGGCGATGCACTCAACCACACCTCGATGATGGCCGACATCCTCGGCGGCGTCCTGGAAGTGGCGGCGAACATCGCGATCACCGCCCTGGCGACCGCCGCCGTGGTCGCGGCCACGGGCATCACCGTGGTCACCGGCGGCCTGGGCTGCTTCGTCCTGGGCCTGGTGGTGGGCACCATCGTCGGCCTGGCCATGAGCAAGACCGGGGCCGACAAAGGCTTGAGCAATATATGCGAGGGCATCGGCAACGCCCTCTTTCCGCCCACGGTGCAGGCCAACATCCTCACCGGCTCCAAAGACACCTTTACCAACAACATCCCCTCGGCCCGCGCCGCTGGCGCTGTTGTGTCCCACGTCGCACCGGCCGGCACCGAACTGGACATGCCCGAGCCGGAAGAAGAAGCCGAAACCAGTTACCTGGACATGGCCGGGGAATTCTTTTCGCAGATGTGGCGCCCCACGGTCGCCTCGCCGGCCCCCGGTACGGAGACCCGGCCAGAAGACCTGGTGATCTGCACCAAGCACCCACCGATGCCACCGCAATTCATGGCCGAAGGCTCGGAAAAGGTCACCATCAACGGCCAGCCCGCCGTGCGCAGTGGCGACCGCAGCACCTGCGATGCGACGGTGGTGTCGGCCGGGCTGATCTCGCCCGACGTGACCATCGGCGGCGGTTCGGTGGTGGTGCGCGAGATTCGCAGCGGCAAGACCCCGGGCGTCGGCCTGGCAGTCACAGCGTTGCTGATGCTCAAGGGCGGCAAGGGCAAGTTCTTCAGCAAACTGCCGTGCATGCTCGTGGGCGGCGCGGTGTCCATGGCCGCCAGCAGCGCGGCGAACGCAGCGGCCAATGCGGCCATGGGGTCGTCGAACCCGGTGCATGCCGCCACCGGGGCCAAAGTGCTGGGCGGTGACGAGGAGCTGGATTTCGTCTTGCCCGGCATCCTGCCCATCGACTGGCAGCGCGTGTACAACAGCCGCGATGAACGCCGGGATACCTTGTTCGGCGCCGGCTGGAGCGTGGCCTACGAAGTCCAAGTCGAGATCCTGCCCCACCCCGAGGGCGGCGAAACCCTGGTCTACACCGACGAACAAGGCCGGCCCATCGACATGGGTTCCATCCCCTTGGGCGGCGCGGTGTTCAGCGCCGGCGAAGGCCTGGCCGTGCGCCGCCACGTGGATGGGCGATTGCTGATCGAAAGCGAAGACGGCCTGTACCGCCTGTTCGAACCTTCGCCCGCCAACCCTTCGCACCTGCGCCTGAGCCAACTGGGTGACCGCAACGACAACCGCATCCACCTCGACTACGACGAGGCCGGACACCTGGTGCGGCTGCGCGACACCTTCGACCTGGTGCAAGTCGAGCTGATTCGCGAAGGCGAACGCGTCACCCACATCGAGCGCCTCTACCCCGACCAAACCCGCGAGGTACTGGTCAGCTACGCCTACGACGCGGCGAACACCCTCGCCGAAGTGCGCGACGCCACCGGCCAGGTCCAACGGCGCTTCCGCTACGACGCCGGGCAACGGATGGTCGAGCACCAGTTGCCCAGCGGCCTGCACTGCTCCTACGAATGGGCCCTGATCGACGACCAGGAATGGCGCGTGGTCCGGCACTGGACCGACGAAGGCGACGCCTACCAGTTCGACTATGACCTTGCCGCTGGCATCACCCGCATCAGCGACAGCCTGCAACGCGTGAGCATTCGGCAGTGGAACAGCCAGCATCAGATCACCCGGTTCAGCGACAACCTAGGCCAGACGTGGTTGTTCGAGTGGAACGATGAGCGCCAGATGCTCGGTGCTACCGATCCGCAGGGCGGCGAGTATCAATTCAACTACGACGACGCCGGCAATCTGATCAGCGAAACCGACCCGTTGGGCCGCAGCGAATCTACCCTATGGCTCGAACATTGGGCCCTGCCGCTGGCGGACACCAACGCCGCCGGCCACAGCTGGAAATACCGCTACGATCAGCGCGGCAACTGCACAGCGGAAACCGACCCGCTGGGCCACATCACCCGCTACCGCTACGACGCCCACGGCCAGGTCGTGGAAATCATCGACGCCACCGGCAAAAGCAAAAAGCTGCGCTGGAACCCGTTCGGCCAATTGGTGGAACACGTCGATTGCTCGGGTTACCCGACGCGCTTCAGTTATGACGCGCGCGGTTACCTGCACACCATTACCGACGCCCTCGGCGAGCGCACCCAATTCAGCTACGACGCCCAAGGCCGGCTGCTCGGCAGCCAATTGCCGGACGGCCGCACCGAGCATTACCAGCGCGACACCACCGGCCAACTCACCGGCTACACCGACCCGGCCGGGCACACCACGCTTTACCAACACAACCGCCGCGGCCAGGTCCGCCAACGCACCGACGCCCAGGGCCGGCAGGTGCAGTTTGCCTACGACAGCTTCGGCCGGCTGCAAGCGCTGACCAACGAGAATGGCGAGAGCTACCGGTTTGCCTGGGATATCGGCGATCGGTTGATCGAACAACAAGATCTGGATGGCAGCGCCAAGCGCTACGACTACGACCGCCTCGACAACGTCGCGGCAGTAACGGCGATGCCCGCGCCTTACGGCACAGGCCTGGCGATTATTCCCGAAGCACCGCCGACGCCCATCGTCCATCGCCTGGAACGCGACGCCGTGGGCCGGTTGATCGCCAAAGTCACCGACGATGGCCGCACTGAATACAGTTACGACCCGCTGGACCAACTCACCGCCGTCACCTTCACCGACCTGCAAGGCAACGCCCAGACCCTGAGTTTCGCCTACGACGCCCTCGGCCAGTTGCTCGCCGAAAACAGCGCCGCCGGCAGCCTGCAACACCACTACGACGAACTCGGCAACCTGATCCAGAGCCAACTGCCCGATGGCCGCTGGGTCAACCGCCTGTACTACGGCAGCGGCCACCTGCACCAGATCAACCTCGACGGCCAGGTCATCAGCGACTTCGAACGCGACCGCCTGCACCGCGAAGTGCTGCGCACCCAAGGGCAGATCAGCACCCGCAGCGAATACGACCGCAGCGGCCGCCTGCGCACGCGACAACGCCGCCACAGTAGCCAACCCTCGCTGTTGCCGGCGGCGGTGCAAAAACACTTCGAGTACGACCCCGCCGATAACCTCATCGGCAAACTCGACCAGCAACCCGCCGCGCAACAGCGCCAGCTCCTGCACTACGACGCCACCGGCCGCATCATCGCCAGCCAGGACAGCCTGCACGGCCAGCGCGAAACCTTCACCTACGACGCCGCCGCCAACCTGCTGGACGGCCCGGCCCCCGGCGCCGGGCTGGTGGTGCACAACAAACTGCTGACCTACCAGGACAAGCGCTACCGCTACGACGCCTTTGGCCGGATGATCGAAAAACGCAGCGCCAAACGTGGCGTGCAGCACTTCGCCTATGACGCCGAAAGCCGCTTGATCGAGGTGCGCAACGACGACGGCAGCGTGGTCAATATGACCTACGACCCACTGGGCAGGCGCATCGAAAAAACCGAACATGACAGCAATGGTTACCCGTTGGGCGAAACCCGCTTCACCTGGGACGGCCTTCGCCTGTTGCAGGAACACCGCCACCAGCAAACCAGCCTGTACCTCTACGAAGACGACGGCTACGAACCCTTGGCCCGCGTCGACGGCAGCGGCCCGCTGCAAAAGATCCGCTACTACCACAACGACCTCAACGGCCTGCCGGAACAACTCACCGAACCCGACGGGCACAACGTTTGGCAAGCGACGTATCGGGTGTGGGGCAATACGCTGGAAGAGGTGCGCGAGCCGTATTACATCGAAGAGCAGAATTTGCGGTTCCAGGGACAGTACCTGGACCGGGAAACGGGGCTGCATTTCAATACGTTCAGGTTTTATGATCCGGATGTGGGGCGGTTTACTACGCCGGATCCGATTGGCTTGCTGGGCGGATTAAACCTTTACCAATATGCACCGAACCCCCTGACCTGGATTGACCCATGGGGATGGGCCTGCAAAAGCGCGGTCAGTGGCAATAAAGGCCGAACCAAGGCGCTTAACGATCTCAAGCGCAACAAATTCAAGATCGTCGCGGAGGAAGTCACCATGAAGGTCAATGGGAAACGCATTCGCGCCGACTTCGTCGCCAGAGACCAACGCGGAAAACTGCACGTCTTTGAAGTCAAGCACGGCACCGGGAAACTCACCCCCAACCAGACCGACTCCAAAGTCTTCGACATGACGAAGCCGGCCAACACCACGCAACATCTGGGTGGAGGCACGATCAAACCCTCCGCCGGTACGAAGGGATCGTTCAAGGTTGATACCAAAGGCAAGCCTGGCGTACCGCTAGGCGGCAAAGGCGCACAGCACAACGCCACCTTCAATCTTCTAATTTATAAGTGACTACCATGAGCCAAGAAATTCGCAAAAACGTGGAAGTGGAACTACTGGCGGCGCTGAAGCAAATCACCTCACCCCACTTGGACCTGAAGGCCAGCAAAAACAAACTTGGCCTGCTCGCTGCCAAGGAAAAACTTGGGGAAATCTACGTTCAACACCTGACCAAGGCCGATGGTTATTACGCCGGGTTGGAGATCTATACCTGCGAGGCCTTTAGCTTCTGCAAAGAGCAATCCCCGCCCTACGAGAGCCGGCTGTTGAACGCATCGTTTTTGTCGAAGAGCTCCTTGTCGGAGGAAGCAAAGCAATTCGGTGACGAGCTGGGCGGCATCATCAGAACCCCGTCCCCTCAAGCCATCAGCGCAACCGTCAAAAAAATAAGCGAACGGCTCGAAAAATTTTACCTGCCCAAGGCAGAACACAGCGTTCTTGGCTCCCCCGCATTAATCGATGACGTGTTGGCCGAGCCGGATAACTATGCGTTTCCATTCCTGACGATTGTCTTTGCAGCGCACAAAAATAATCTGAGCCTGGATTCGGATGTGCTCAAGAAAGCCCTGGCGACTAAATCAATATTTGGGAACAAGCAGTTCGACTTGGCGCTTGCAAAAAAATTGCTAGGCGCAGGTTAAACACAAATCCTCGTGGCGAGGGGGCTTGCTCCCGCTGGGCGGCGAAGCCGCCCAAAAAAGACCCGCGCATTCCTACAGAAAAACCGCTGCGCCACCGAACGGGAGCAAGCTCCCTCGCCACGGTCTGCATACACCTTGAAGCCTGGTAGATGATGCCGCCTTCGCGAGCAAGCTCGCGTCCACAAATATTGGCGCCAGGCTCCCCATTGTGAAGCCCAGCCCGAACTCCTTAAGGTGTGCTGCGAGTTAAGAAAAAATCCGCAAAACCAGCTCAAATGAAGATTTTCTTGGCGCACTGAAGAAAAACTGCGCCTAGAGCAGAAAATTAAAAATTTCATCATGAGCTCCGCTGGTACGTGCGGGTCGAGGAGTCGTTCCGAAGATCCCTACCAAAATACGGATTGGTTCAGAGACGGCAGCAAAACATCCCATACGTGCAATACCTTAGCTCTAACGGCATGTTTAGCTGGACAGCTAAACATGCCGTTAGAGCTAATAATCGATCTTTTTTTGATCTATCAAGACTCTGAGCCTAGCTAGGATGGGCTTGTAGAACGTCAAGGATTTTCACCGCACGGTTCCCCTCCCGGCGTCCAACGACTGCTCAAACCATTCACTGCTGACGAGCCGAATCCCGGATAATGTCGCCGCCCCCCTAGCCGCAGCACCACAATTCCGCTGGGCAGCAAAACCGCCCCAAAAAAGCCGACGCATTCCTACAGAAAAACCGCTGCGCCACCGAGCGAGAGCACGCTTCCTCGCCCCGAATCCTGGGCATTACGAAGGCTTGTTTATTCTCCTTCCGCAATGCTTCCACCAAGCTACGAATCCTTGCGCCATTGCCTACAACTACGCCAGAATCCGCCCGCTTGTGCGCCTTGCCCCCGGGTTCTATCGTTTCCCTGCCACTGCCCATCAGTGGTCGGGTTTAGTAGCCCGGAAGTAGTAACGGTTGCATGAGTCTCATCAGTCAGGCATTGCCTGCACTCGATGGTGGCTGTGCGCATGGCGCCTTCGGGCGCGCCGGGATCCGTTACCTCTACCGGTCTACTAACTTGCGCACAGCTGCCTCCTTTCGTTTAGTAGCGAGATGGTTGCGGCCTACTCATTAGAGGTAACGCAACGATGTTCAAAATTACTCCAAATCCTCCTGAAACTGACTCAACGTCTCCTCATCCAAGTCGAAAAAACAAACAGCACGACGAAACCACCAAACGCATCTTGGATCACTACCTGCTAACGAAACCGGAAAAGTCCGAAGATGCATCCAAACCGGACCAGCTCTTCACCGTGAAAAAAAACGCCGACAACGAATGCCTGCTCGCCAACCTCAGCGAAAACCTGGCATCCGCCGACGCGATGATCAGCAACCTAGCCTTCGACCTGGAAGGCCCCCGCCGCCACATCGCCCTCGGCATCCAGCAATTGATCGAACTGAGTTCAATGCTGGCGAACCGAGTGCTGGATAACGTCGACCCACGATAGCAACCAAGGGCAAAGAAAAAGGCATATTGATTCATAGCAATATGCCTTTTTAATCCGTGCTTCTCGCGGGGGTAGCTATACCACCCTCCGATAATTTCATCGAGCTGTCCGGGGTCACCTCCAAGGGGGCGTTCGGTGCGGTGGTTTTCTCGGATGCGATCAACCTCCGCCATAAAGCGACGCAGGCAAAGTGACTGGTATCGTCAACTTTCAAAAGTCGCTGGAGGCGAAGTCGCCAAGTAGTCGCGAAGCTGGAACCCGAGCGAAGATCCGGCCTCGACGAGCCGGTCGAGTATGTCGAGTGTTGCCCTGCGTAAGTTGACGTCTCGAATCAAGGTCTCTCGGTGTTCATGAACAGCCACTCGGCAAATCGTCTCCGCGTGCCACAGACTATTCCCATCGTCGAAGAAATCAGGCGGTGCTCCGTGGAGCGCATTGCGCAACTGGGGTAAAGCTGATGGCACCGCGGACACTCTGCCAATGCCAGCCATCAGCTGCAGCAGGTATTCCAAGCCTGCTCGACTATCGCCAACGGAGGTCAGGCAGTTTGCGATGAAGCTTGGACGTGACCGGAAAAACTCCATGTCCTGCCAAGTCTTGGGCCAGGGCGTCGAACATAACAAAAGCGTCTTCAGGACGTTGTGGAAGCGACTGTACGATCCTCGGCTCTTGGTTCTTAACGAGTCGTAGCCGAAGACCTTGTCCGTGGCGCGGTCCCATACACGCCAAAAAATCGCAGAATTCGCGAACTCCTGCTTCATAAACTCGCCAATTACAGACTCTAGAATCCTCTCGCTGAGCTCAGGCGCGTTCTCTAGGCAATGGTCAAAAGTCTCGAAGAGTCGTGAGCCTTCACCTGACTGCGTCATAAGTTCAGCTGCAATCAAGTCACCCAACTCCCACCGTGCCTCAAAATCAACATAGTCGGGGTCGTGCCGCTGAACCCTGTGTCCCCCCTCTTGGTCCGCCACGAGCCTAGCCATTGTCATGAGCGACTGGACTCGCCAGGTGTCGGGCGTCTCGCTACGCGCAGCATCAAGAGCTATCGTCCACTCCTTGATGGCAGCCAAACTCCTTGGTGAAGAACGCGCACTGGGCTGCATTTTTCGCAACGCGTTGTTAAGAGCCTTGGCAGTAGTTGTCCGAGCGTCATCGACGAGGTCACGACTCCATCCATTCGGACGCTTAATTGTTATCTCCAGTTCTTCGGCGTATTGCGCAAGACTAGTGGTGAGGACTTCAGCCATGGCAGGCTGCTTTGGCCTTAGTTCGTCAGAGATCGCCTTGGCCGCAGCCCGCCGTAGCTTCCATGTCGGTTCGATCACGATGTTAATTAATGCTTCAACCATCTTAGGTAGCGATGGATCGACGGCGGCAAGCAAGATGACCGTCCGTGCCCGTAGTTCACCCATCGAAAGGTCCCTGCACAACCATGCATCTCTTTCTTCACAAACCGCAGTGCGCTCAAGCAAGAGAGTTCGGGCCCACTGAAGCGCCGGAGAGGTATCGGTGGGCCACTTGCAAATCAAGGCGCAAGCAAGCTCGTCTTCCATACTGGCAAGGATGCCGACCTCTCCTTCTTCAATCTCGTCGCAGAGACGAGAGAATTCCTCATAGGGCTCAGACGGCAACAAGAAACGTTCCGCAGAATCAGGCTTCGCTGCTGAGAACCGTCCCGTGACCGTAGAAGCCCAAGTCCTCACGATAGCGATCCGACTCATCCGCTGCATGCGAGCTTGAGCCTCGTCGCTAACTTGCTGCAGTTCGGGTTCAAGGTTGGCAATCTTGAGGGCAGTCCACTTTCCATCACCAAGGGGTTCTCCGAGCCTTAGGCCACGGGCATCCATACGCTTGAGCGCTATGCGCCAGCCGTCTGGCACCTCCCCTGCCCCCTTCAATGCTTCTAAGTGGTTGTCCAAAATCGTATAGATAGCCCCGCAGAGGTCTGGCCGGTTGAATTGCAGTTGAAGAGCCAGCCCTTCCAAGTACTGCCGCCGATGCGGCAACTGATTGCTTGCTTGGCGTTCCCGCTGCCTGACATGGTCCAGCCCGTCGTTGCCTCCGTGAATAGCCAGCGCATTTGGCTCTTGTGTACTGCGAACAAAGTCGTCGGAAAAAAACTGTGGACATTTGAAGATGGAAAGCAGCTTTTCGGTTACGAGCTCAGGGTGGGCCATTAAGATCCCTGCCACCATTCCTGTAGTGAGGCTCGACTCACCCTGCTCCAAGATTACCTCCAGTACCTGCGAGATGAACTCTGGCTGCGCCTTGACCTCGATGAGCAGGCGCTCTTCGAGCGCCATCAAGGCCGCATTCAGAACGTAGCTGGTGACCGAGTGTCCGCGATAAGCAGTCCACAGGTGAAAGTCGTGGATATGCGGTCGACCGTTAGGGCTTTGTTCTGGCGTAATGATCGACACCTCGTTCGCACTCGTTGTCGCAAGAGAGGTGGCCGCGTGGTTGCATAGGTCGAGCACGAAACGCACGCTCTTTGGCCAAGCGTAGAGCAGCAATGACCGGAACGGGCCCTGCAAAACCGACGGTGGGAAGAATTTGTGAACTGCGCGATCGCTTAATCCAAGTTCGGCTTCCCACTCGCCCATACCGAAGTTTCCGTCAACTCCCGATTCAGGCTTCGTATAGAGGGTCCAGAACACCTTCCATACCAAATCTGGGGTGAAGAGGCTCACCTCGCGACAATTTTTGACGTCGACCAGAAACTCGAGACGCTCCTCCGCATTGGAGTCGCGCATTCCTGTGCCAATCAAGAGACGCTGCAGAAGTGCCTCGATAAAATCCACAAATCGGTCAGGGTCCGAACCCGCACAGCGACACAAAAGCGCATAGAAGCGTTTGCCGATAGATTGCTCGCGATACCAACTCTCTTGATCGTCCCGGCAGAAGTGCTCAGCAATGTTGAATACGTTGAGCACCCTCTGGGTAGGTTTGTGCCATTCCTCATCATGAGAAGTGGCGTCTTCAGCGAGTTGGACAATCCAGGAGTTACACTCTGGAGGCATGCTCGGGAACGCTTTTGCAACCAATCCGATCACTACGTCCCAGGCACTGCCAACCGGCGCAGCCATTCCGAGTCGTAACACGATCTCCTTGTCTTCAGAGTCGTCCGCCATGCTGGAATAGTCGATAGAGGTTGGCCCTTTGCAAGCTACACGCAGCAAGTGACTCAGGCGCTGAAGGAGGCAGGTGCTGTTGAAGGAGACATTTTTACCAAGCTTTGTAACGAGCTCATTGACTCGCTCTGAGCGTAGGAGGCCAATAGCTATCTCGTCTCGCCATAGCTGCGGTATGGTCGAGTCCTGTCTAAGAGCAGCTTCGAGTAGCAAAAAAGCATCTTCATCTCCTTCGGCTGAACGCTGCGCTGTCCATGCGCGTAATGCCCTGCGCATTCCGGCGTGTGAGCCGAGCTTGCTGAAGAGTGCGCACCAGTCGCGTTCGGCTCCCCGCACCTCCCGCTCAACCCTGAAGAAGAGTGACCAGTCTTCCAAGACGTCGTGAGCGGGAGCTACCCGGTCCGTCACATCCTTAGCGAGCACCGCGTCGCGAGCGAGCGAGGCCACCGCCTCGGCGTCATTTGGTGCTTCGACAAATTGAGCAAAGCGTTCCGTACGCGCATAGCAGACCTCGTCGAAAGCTACTCGACGGCGTGCTGCTAACCCTGCTGGCAAACCTTTGCTTGGGGCAACTCGCTCTGTCCACAGCCGCAGGCGCAAGTCGTTTCCAGCAGCCTGAGGCAGAGTCACTCCGGCCTCGGTGTAGTTGAAGGCAAGACGCAGGTAGTAGGGCGCTCGAAAAACTTCTCGCACGCCGCCGTCCTTGGTGGCAATTTCTTCAAGGCCTGTCCCGGCCACCGCTGCAGAAATCTCTGCGTCTGTCAGTAAAGGGATGTCGATGACTTGATACGAGAAACCGGAGAGGAAGAGCGAGTAGACCGCGTTTAGAGCATAGGAACGGGTAGTAACGCAAAGCCTGACCCTTTTGTTCTGACGAACAAGCGCTAGCAGCTCCTCAAGGGCGCCCGGATTTCTTGCTTCGAGCGCCTTTTCCAGTGAATCGATGACGACAGTTGGTCTCCCCCTGCACAAGAGGTGCGCCATACCGAGCGCCGCGTCAGGCATGCCGCTGAGCGACTGAACTGCAGCCAAGCTTGGTTCGTCGAGCTCGTCGGCTCGGAAGAAGAATATCGTGCCGGACTCGTGAAGCATTGGTGCGAGTTCGGCGATGACCGCAGACTTACCTGCGCCCGGACCACCGGTGACAATGACGAGCTGCCGTTCATCGAAGCCCATCAGCACTTGGGCAACGCATTGGCCGCGAGAAATGTGCATACCGTTGGGAAGCTTCGTTGAAATGAGTGAGAGCTGGAGGCTTGCTCGATCATTAAAGCGCTCAGCGATGTTGCTAAGGCCCCTTTGACCAACAAGACGGTCAACGGCCTCTTGGATACCGACCTGTGCCGTCGCTCTCCAGGTTTCCTGAGTAACAGTGCCTACATTAATGCCTTGCTCCAAAACATACGAAAACAAGCCATTCCATACCTGTTCGCCGGAGTCTCCGGGGTGGTCTGAGGCTAACAAGGCTTGGACGAGACTCAGTTCTTGCGAGCGCTCGTTGCCTAGGTCATGTATGTCGACGCGCAGCCGTTTTAGGAGGTCAAAAACGAGCTCGTCTGTATATTTTTCGGTCAGTGTGCCCCTAGAGACTTCCTTAAAGGCATTCCAAGTGCGTCGATGCTGGGCGTCAAAAAGCTTGGAATCAAGCTTCTGAAGGAAGTCTGCCAAGTTCAGTGAAGACCGAGATAACTCACAGAGCCGCTTGGCTGCTTGGTTGGCCGCCGTCGCTGGTGCCAAAGTTGCGAGGACCAGTACATCACAAGTGCAATCAAATGGGCTGCTTTCCACTCCAAGGAAGTCTCGCCAAACTCCTTGCAACCCATCAATGAAATCCTTGTCGCCAGCCGAAGCATTGAGGCCTCGCTTACACTGGATGAACAGACGATAGGAGCGTTCTTTGTCTCTTAGCTGGCAATAAATATCATCAGTGTGAGCGCCTATGTAACGCGCCTCGAAACGAAGAACCTCGACCCGTGCGCCGTGCAGACCGAAGCTACTCGGCACCCCTGTCAGCATGTTCGCCAAGTACAGGGCTCCAACCCGCGCCTGGAATACGCCACCGCCGCCACCAGTTGCAACGGTGCTCATGACTTGGGTGCCCCGAAGAGGCGCGCGTTCAGGCCTGTCTTCCATGCTCATCGTGAAATGCTCTCGCGCCGCTGGGTGCCTCATTAATGAGCATAAATGGTTCTGCAGAGAATAACGACCCAGCTTCGCGATCAGTCCGTTAAGTGAGTGGTCATGATCGCGACTGAATTTTTGAGCTGCGGGGCCGAATGTCCGGAGCTCGCCAGTAGCAGACCGCCCACCAAAACTTATCAATGACACTGACAGCCGTTAGCGATCAGTTGCTTTCCAGTTGGGCTACTTCCACCGGATCCCCGTCACAACCGACTCGACGAATGCTTTCAGCCATATAGCATCGATCAATCTATGACGGCTGCGCCGTCGAGCGGGAGCAAGCTCCCTCGCCACGGACCGCGTACACCTTCAGATTGGTATGTAGCTCTACTGCCTTCTCGAACATGCTCCCTCAACATAGATTGGCGACGCCAGCTATGCCACACGGTCCATCCGATAGTCCGACCTTGGAGCGGTTAATCTCCTGAGTCTTACCAGCTACAATTTCCTCGCCAGAGCTTCAACAGATCAAAAAATGATCGATTATTAGCTTATTTGGCATGTTTAGCTGCTCAGCTAAATACGAATTTTTAGCTAACTTCTTGCTCATGCAGGAAGTTTTCCTTATCAGTGGCCTGACTCAGGCTGTCCACCATTGCTGCCCCGGAACATATCTCTCACACTCACAAAACACCGCGAGGCTACCTGACCCATGGCTAAAACTGTTCGCTCGCCAAAGCCCAAGCGTGACTTGTTGCTACTGCACATCGAGCTGAAGTGGATGACTCCAACGATTTGGCGTCGGTTCGCAGTGCCTGAAAACATTACCTTGAGCAGGTTGCATCACGTGATCCAGATCGTAATGGGTTGGGGCGACTACCATCTGCATGAATTTGAAATCGCCGGTGAGAATTACGGCGTGCCCGACCCTGATGGCTGGGGACCGCCGGTGCATCCGGAAGCTCGTAAAACACTGATCAAGGCACTGAATGGAAAGCGGACATTCAATTATCTCTATGACTTTGGTGATGAGTGGCATCACCGTATCAAGGTCGAAAAAACGTTACCCGCTATTGCCTGTCCGCAAGTGCCGTACTGCATTGAGGGCGCCAATGCCTGCCCACCGGAAGACGTGGGTGGAGGGCCGGGTTACGAAGTGTTTTTAGAGGCCATGACCAACCCCGAACATCCCGAGCACGACGCTACGGTGGAGTGGTACGGGGAGATCTTCGACCCGACGTTCTTTGATTGCGAACGCGTGAACCAATGGTTTAAACAGATCAAGGTTTGAGTGGCAGGCGGGTGTAGTTTGGGCGCTTACTCTCAGATGAGGTAGGTAACGTGCTGCCGCCATCGCGAGCAAGCTCGCTCCCACAGGGGATTGGCGGTGTGCGCTCATTCTGTGTTCACCTCGGGATGGTCAACGCCGCTCAACCTGTGGCGAGGGAGCTTGCTCCCGCTGGGTTGCGCAGCAGCCCCATAAAGGCCGGCGCATTCCTACAGAAAAACCGCTGCGCCACCGGGCGAGAGCACGCTTCCTCGCCCCGAATCCTGGGCATTACGAAGGCTTGTTTATTCTCCCTCCGCCCCCCTTCCACCAAGCTACGAATCCTTGCGCCATTGCCTACAACTACGCCAGAATCCGCCCGCTTGTGCGCCTTGCCCATGGGTTCTATCGTTTCCCTGCCACTGCCCATCAGTGGTCGGGTTTAGTAGCCCGAGGTTGTGTCAGTAGGATGCATGAGCTCTCCATCCAAGCAGGTTCCTAACCTGTCCTTGATGGTGGCTGTGCGCAGGGCGCTTCGGCGCGCCGGCAATGCTGATCTCCCCGGTCTACTAACCTGCGTACAGCCGCCACCCTTCTTTTAGTAGGGAAGAGGTTGCGGCTTAACCATGGAGTATCAGCACATGTTCAAGCCAACACCGAATCCCCCCGAAGCAGATCGCACCTCTGCGTCCACCAAATCCAAAACGAAGAAACAAGACGAAGCAGAAAGGCGCGCCTTGGATTATTACCTGCATCCGAAGCCGGAAAAATCCGAAGATTCATCCAAACCGGGCCAGCTATTCACCGTGGCAAAAAACGCCGACAACGAATGCCTGCTCGCCAACCTCAGCGAAAACCTGGCATCCGCCGACGCGATGATCAGCAACCTGGCCTTCGACCTGGAAGGCCCCCGCCGCCACATCGCCCTCGGCATTCAGCAATTGATCGAGATGAGTTCATTGCTGGCGAACCGAGTGTTGGATAACGTCGATCCACGCTAGCCGCTATACCACCACCCCCGTGGCTAGAGAGCTTGCTCCCGCTGGGTGGCGAAGCCGCTCCAAAACAGGCTGACGCATTTCTCCGGAAAAACCGCATCAGCCGGTTTACGACGGCTGCGCCGCCGAGCGGGAGCAAGCTCCCTCGCCACGGACCGTGTACACCCTTAGTCCGGGCATATAACGTGCTACCGCCATCGCGAGCAAGCTCGCTCCCACAGGGGATTGGTGGTGGGTATCCACTCTGTGATCACTTCGACCTTTGCCGTGAGTGGCTCCGCGAAGCCCTACGTGCCTTGGAATAAAGCACGTCGCCAATCAGCCGAGATTCACTCAACCAGAAAAGAACCATATCATATTTTATGAACCACTATTGATAATTTGGTTTTTATGGAGCAGGATGATTTCATCTCCTCTGCTTCGGAGGAGCGCTACCAGAGTTGTTCCCTATGAGCGATGAAAAGGCCGAAACGGTCTCCTACACCCTGCGCAACCTGAGCAGCAGCTTGGACAAGACCATCGCCGCTGTGGCTAATACGCTTGGCAAATCAAAAAACGCCTTGATCCTTGAAACCTTGGAGCGGGAGTTTTACAACTACATCTCCACCTATGCCCGGTCGAATTTGCTGGTTTCGGCGATGGATGCCGAGCTGGCGAAAAAATTCGGAATCGAGATTCTTTCGGAATGGTATGAAAGCGAACACACCATCCAGTACGACCGCTACCTCAGTACCGAACTTAAATTGGACAGCATCGATAAGGTGGATGCTGTGTTCAAGGGGAACCTTCCATTGCTTGAATTGCGCGCCAAGCAGCTGGTAGACAAGGGTTACCTGAAACTGCCACGGGGCATCTCTTTGACGTTTGCCTTGTTCATCGAAATCGCCAAGCAAGATGAGGCGCTTGTTCGCAAGATTCACAAAGGGCTGTTCGGAATCAGTGAGAACTTCTACGAATACGTGAACGACATTCGTAAAGCCCTTTCGCTTTCCGCTATCAAGCCTGAATAACCAATGCCAGGGCTACACCTCATTCACCCTGCTGATTTCGTTCACCTAACGGATGAACAAGGAACTATGACGCATGCTACTCGACCACCTTAGTGAAATTACCGACAGCCAACACTACCTTGTAAAAACAAGCATTCACTACGACGAATACCTGCACTCGCTAAATAAAATCCTCACCGCTCTTCAGGCTAAAATAGGCGAGAAGAAAATCAACCGTCTCATCCGAGATAAATTACAAGTTCGCGCCGGAGCTTTTAACGAGAGTCAATATATACAGGCCGCTTGCGAGCTGACAGCCATGAGTGAGCTCATCGACTATCCAGATGCGGCATTCGTCTACGAAGATAAAATCACTCCTCCTAAAGACGTTGACTTCAGCGTAACAGTCGAGGGAAAAAAATATAATCTGGAAGTAAAATGTGCCTCTTACAAAGATGAGACACGCCTCCCTGACGAAGTGACGCTTACTTTTTCAAATAGAATGCCAATCCGCGAACAGGCGCTTGGAGAGGTGGGTGAGCGCCTGATGTCGAAAGGCAAAACTGTCAAAGAAGGGAAAAATCTAGATAACGTAATGAAAGATTTTCTTGAGTCCACCCAAGAAAAAGTCAAACAATGCAAAACAGACGATACCAACATATTAATCGTATGCTGTCACGACGAAATTGACATGCAGCTGTGGCGCGGGTACCTATTTGGAGAGGGGGGATTCTTTACTGAAAGCAGCCCAATAGGACACGAACGATTCGATCAAGTAGATTTCATTCTATTCACCAACACTTATAACAGGCACTTCCAATATTTCAATGATCCGAGGGTATCCAATCACTGGAGACTCTCTTCCTCTTTTAATTTACTGT
Organism: Pseudomonas sp. MPB03; assembly: GCF_046605385.1. Classification (NCBI taxonomy): domain Bacteria; kingdom Pseudomonadati; phylum Pseudomonadota; class Gammaproteobacteria; order Pseudomonadales; family Pseudomonadaceae; genus Pseudomonas; species Pseudomonas sp. MPB03. The sequence goes on from NZ_CP176770.1 coordinate 103,167, forward strand.
ACCCAAATAGATTCTCAAAAAAAAGCAAGTCTATATCCGTTGAAAACGGACGAGAAAAGCTAAGTGAACTAAATAAAATATTCCCCAACCACAACATAAAATTCGAAGACTACCTGAAGAGCCAGGAAGATGTTCCTTCTGGAGAACAAAAAGCAATGAAGAGCATCCTTGGCGTTGCTTGGTACGCCGACAAATTCAAGGCCAACAGTGTTTTTTATTTTCGACAGAGCTGAGTCATGCGCCCTTACGTGACCAAGACATTATCAATGACAAGCAAGACCACTTGAGTACCTGTAAATGGCCACTGTCCCTGACGTTTTCATTATTGAAACATTAAACCCTGACGATGAAGGCAATGGTCGCTTCGAAGGCAGCGTTATTTCTTCAGTCTTGAGGCTACACGAAAAAAAGCCAATATACTGCTATGTCAGGACGCGGGGTCAGTTCATCGAAGCTGTTACAGAGTTCGGAAAATCGAGATATCGGTACTTACACATCTCAGCTCACGGGAACAAACATGGATTATTTACCACCAATCAGGACAAGGTGAGTTATACAGATCTTGCAAAAATCCTGGCACCTCACCTGAAGAAACGTCGTCTCTTCTTATCCGCTTGCTCCATGATCCATGAAAAATTTTTATCTGCACTTTTTTCTACTACAGAATGCATCTCAATTGTGGGCCCTCGCAAGGCAATATACTTTTCGGACGCAGCGGTGACTTGGCCCGCCATTTACCATCTTATGTTTTCTGAAGATACTAAAGGCATGGCCAAAGCTCATCTTAAAGAACAGTTAGCCCATGTCCGCGCTCTTTTTAAAATCGACCTGGCTTATTGCTCAAAATCAAAAAAGAAATGCGGCTATACCCATAATCTCTTACCTGATTAACACCGTCCCTATGCCCCCCCGGCGCAAACCCGCGCCACCAAGGGGCGATTTACGGTCAAACCTTTTGGCCATTTCGATCCCCTTTTGGCCTCTCCTGCCGTTCTCTGAAACGCCTTCCGCCGCAAGACTGTATTCAAACCGACCAGCCTTGCGGAGAACAAAAAAATGCTGACGATCTACTCAGACGATCACCACCTGCACCACGGCCGCTGTGAGTTGATGGACGGGCAACTGATGCCCTGTTTCGAGATGCCGTCCCGGGCCGATCATGTGTTGGAGCGAGTCAAGACGCAGGGGCTGGGGCCGGTGGAGGCGCCGCAGGATTTTGGCTTGGGGCCGATCCAGCGTATCCACAGTGCGGCGTACCTGGAATTTTTCAAAGGCGCCTGGGACCGCTGGGCCAAGTACAACCGCGAGGGCGATTTGTTGCCCTTCACCTGGCCGGCGCGGACCTTTCGCACGGTCATCCCCACGAGCCTGCACGGTCAGTTGGGTTATTACAGTTTCGACGCCGGCGCGCCGATCACCGCTGGCACTTGGCAGGCGGCCTACAGCGCCGCGCAAGTGGCCCTCACCGCCCAGGCGGACATCCAGCGTGGTGCGCGCAGTGCCTTTGCGTTGTGCCGCCCACCGGGGCACCACGCCGCCGGGGACTTGATGGGCGGTTATTGCTACCTCAACAACGCGGCCATCGCCGCCCAGGCCTTTCTCGACCAGGGCCACAAGAAGGTCGCGATCCTGGATGTGGATTATCACCACGGCAACGGCACCCAATCGATTTTCTATGAGCGCAGCGACGTGTTGTTCGCGTCGATCCACGGCCATCCGGAGGCGGAGTTTCCTTTTTTCCTGGGTTATGCGGATGAGCATGGCGAGGGCGAAGGTGAGGGCTTCAATTTCAACTACCCTTTGCCAGCAGGCTCAGGCTGGGACACCTGGAGCGCGGCGCTGGAGCAGGCCTGCGGGCAGATCCGGGGTTACGACGCCGATGTCATCGTCGTGTCCCTGGGCGTGGACACGTTCAAGGACGACCCCATTTCGCAATTCAAACTCGACAGCCCGGACTACCTGGCGATGGGCAAGCGCATCGCGGCGCTCGGCAAGCCGACGCTGTTCGTGATGGAAGGCGGTTACGCGGTGGCCGAAATCGGCATCAATGCCGTGAACGTTCTTGAAGGTTTCCAAAGCGCACCATGAGGAATCACAGCATGAACAGACTCAAGCGTTTAATGGCTCCAGCCGTGTGCGCCGCGCTGCTTTGCGGCGCTGTCCAGGCCGAGGAGCGCACCTTGCGCGTCTACAACTGGTTCGATTACATCACGCCCAAGGCCCTGGAGGATTTCAAGGCGCAGAACAGCCAGGTCAAGTTGGTCTACGACATCTTCGACACCAACGAGGCCCTGGAGGCCAAGCTGCTGACGGGTAACTCCGGCTATGACGTGGTGGTGCCGTCCAACGTGTTCCTGGCCAAGCAGATCGAAGCCGGGGTGTTCCAGCCCCTGGACCGCAGCAAGCTGCCGAACTGGAACCACCTCGACCCCAAGCTGATGAAGCTGATCGAAGCCAACGACCCAGGCAACAAGTTCGCCGTGCCCTACATGTACGGCACCATCCTGATCGGCTTCAACCCGGACAAGGTCAAGGCCGCGCTGGGCGACAACGCGCCGGTGGACAGTTGGGACCTGATCTTCAAGGAAGAGAACATCAGCAAGCTCAAGCAGTGCGGCGTGGCGCTGCTCGATTCGCCGTCGGAGATCCTGCCCCTGGCCTTGCAGCACCTGGGCCTGGACCCCAACAGCAAGAAGCCGGCGGACTATGCCAAGGCCGAAGCGCTGCTGCTGAAGATCCGGCCTTACATCACGTACTTCCATTCATCCAAGTACATGGCGGATATCGCCAACGGTGACATCTGCGTGGCCGTCGGTTATTCCGGCAGCTTCTCCCAGGCGGCCAACCGCGCCAAGGAAGCCAAGAATGGCGTGACCGTGGACATGCGCCTGCCCAAGGAAGGCGCGCCGATCTGGTTCGACATGCTCGCCATCCCCAAAGGGGCGAAGAACCCGGGCGACGCCTACACCTTCATCAACTATTTGCTGCAACCCCAGGTGATCGCGCCGGTGAGTGATTTTGTCGGTTATCCGAACCCGAACAAGGACGCCACCGAGATGGTCGACCCGGCGATTCGCGGCAACCCCAACCTGTACCCGACTGAAGCGGCCATGGCCTCGCTGTACACGTTGCAACCGTTGCCGAGGGACGCCGAACGCGCACGCACGCGGGCCTGGACACGAATCAAATCCGGCCAGTGACCGCGTCGTATCGGCGCCAAGGTCATACGTCGACCTATACATAGTTACCACCTGCCCCAGTCCGTGCCTCCTTAGCATGAAAAAACCGAAGCGTTCGGCTTCGGTTTTTTTCATGTTCAAGGAGGGACACGCAAATGACACTCGACTCGACCGACACAGACCCCACGTCCGACACAGACCCGACCTCAGAGGCAAGCATCAAGGCAGCATTGCTCAACCAATTGCTTGCAGGCCCCTCCGACCTTGAAGTGGCCGCCGTACTCCTGCGAGATGCGCTCAAAGAGCTTTACCCGTCATTGGACCTCGATCCCTACACAACCGTCCTCGCCGAACCGGCCTGGGACATTATCGGCGGCGAAATCGTAGCGCTGCCTACCCGTTATGAACCACTGAGCAACTTGCTGGCCGATCACATAGACCGGGGCCGTCCGACCTTATTGATTGAAGGCTTTCACTTCTTGACCCGACTGCCGATTACCGAGCCCGAAGTGCACTTGCCGGTACGCATCGAACAAATCGGAAGGTTGATCAATGAGCTGGCGCCCGCGATGTTGAAGGCCAGCCAGGAACAACAACTCGCTTATTGGAATATGCCATTTGGCAACTACGGTCCCCGCTGGCACGAATTGTCCGCCACATTTCGCAAGTTCTGGGACGTCCGGCAAATCGAGGGCTGGACGGCGAACGAATGCGCCATGGCCAGGCAGCTTTACCTATACCCCGACGCACAAGACCGCAAGGATCAATTCCAAAGCCACGCGTATCTGGTCGACGTCGATGCAATCGCCGTTGATCGGGTCGCTCGCTTGAACGAAAACTCGCTGATCGTATTGATCGGCCATGTCGACGACAAGGAAGTCATCCTTACGCACTCGCTGTACAACGGTTATGAGAAATTCGAATCACGAGATGCATTGGGCCAGTCCATTGCCGACCATCTGATTCTCTCTCACCCCACCACCGGGATACGGTGGCAGCTCTATGAGCCGCGCGGAAACATTTTTGACAGCAAGGCCTGTGGCCTTATTGGTTTGAAGATCCAGTTGCTCGGAAAGCCTGCAGCAGAGTCAGACCCATCCTCGCCTGAGTCCGAAATATCCCTCAGCGCCCTGAAGGTCGGACCTGACGAGGCTTGGTTCAAGCAACAAATACCCGATTGGCTACGCAACGCGTCAGTAGCCGACCAGACGTTGTTCGCTCAATACATGAAAAACCTGTCCGCGCTGGGCAGTTCACACGCCGGCAAAACCTACCTGGACGGTATCCCTTCCATCAAGGACTACGCGTCAAATGCCTTGAAAACCCAGATGCAATCTGACCATGGTGATGGTTCGACTCTGGACCCGGAAAAAATCGTAATCGAGATAACAAGCCCGGTCGTCTGGGGGACCTTTGTCGTTCCGTTCAAGTTCGACACGACCGAGTTCAACTTAGTCGATCTCGCACTGCAAAACCTGGTGGCGCTTCCACAGGGCAACAAGACCGTGAAGTCCTTGGACGGGACCGAGCTCCCCGAAGGGGTGACAGTGGACTACCTCGAGCGGCTTATTAGCCAAGTCGATATCGGTCGGGTTTATCCCGAGCTGATTAAACGCAAACTGCTCGACGATCCAGAGGAGTCGACCCGCCGAGAGGGCCTGTACAGCTCACAGCTACGCATACAACTGCCCCTACTTGCGTTGGAGTGCAAATTGAGGGGGCTAGGCGATATCGATGAGCGCGGCTGTCGTTATGTCTTCGCGCTGATGGAGCCGCTGGAAGCCGACCGCAAGGTTGACGGGCAAACTATCGTGCTGCGCAAACTGGCGTTCGTGCCAGAGTTGCAACTCGGTATTGCCGAGGACATCGTCGCCAATATGTTCGTGATCGGGCCACAGCCCCCCAGCGCCGGGCCCTGTCTGCTGTACCGCCCCTTGCTCGAACCTCAGCTGTGCCAGTTCCCCTCGTTCAGCAACTTGCTGTATGCCATCAAGCAGTCAGCCACCTTGCGCCAATCGGTGCTGGCGTGGCTGCCCGACGGAGTGCGGGAAACTTACAACCGACTGGTTTTTCCGGGCGCCCTGCCTTCGCCTTGGGCCGTCGCGGAGTTCGTGGCGAACCCAATAACATCAATAGCCGACGCGGGGCCCGTCACCCTCAGCGATGAATCCCTGGGAGCCGATTTCATGCCGCTGTTGTTCAAGGCCAACGCCAATGCCTTGGTCACACTCGCCGATAGACAGTCGGTTTCCAATAGCGAGAGCCGCTGGGAGTCTTTCAAACAGGCGGGTTGGCTGATTTTCAACCTGGCATTGCCCTATCTTGGCACCACGGCGAACACCGCGATCTGGCTCTGGCAAATACTGGAGGATTTGGAACGATTGGCCCAGGACGATGCAGAGCGCAAAGCCCAGCCCAAGTGGGAGATCGTCGTCGACTTGCTGCTGAACGTGGCGTTGGGCGTGGTCAACATCGCCATCGAACGTTCAAAAGCCGGCAGCCGCGGACGTCCGACAGAGGCGCCTGCCATTGTCCCGAAGCAAGATGTACCCGCGCCCGTACCCAAACTGAGCATCGAGAGACTCGCGCCAATCACCCGGGAAGAATGGCCACAGGAGCACTACGAGGTCATCCATACCTTCGGCGCCTTGATGGGTAAAACCAAAAATTACGCAGGGCTTCTCGATCACTTCAGCATCGATGTGCCCGATAACCTCGGACAACCCGAGAGCGAAGGCGCGCTCGAAGGCCTCTACCAGAAAGACGGGAAGTGGTACGCAAAGCTGGCGAGCCAGTGCTTCGAGATCAGCATCGAGGGTGAGCAGGTCAGCATCATCAAGGACACACGCTCCGGCCCCCCCTTGGTCCGGGATGAGCGTGGCCAGTGGCGGATCGACAGCCGCTTGCGATTAAGGGGCAGCGGATCCAAAGGCGTCCGGCAGCATGTTGTCGCCCAGGCACAACGGCGCAACATCGAATTGCTTGCTGAACTCAGGAAGTTTGAAGAAAGCAGAACGCATAACGAATGGCAGCTCAATGACGACGCCCACAACATGGAGCAGGCCTCGGTCGATACCCGGCAATTATTTAGTGACGTTTATAGGCAGACCCTGCAAACACAGCAGAAAAACTATGAAAGCGCGCTGAGCGCTTTGATTGAATGGCCGGTCTTCCAGTCGAGGCCGGATGCTCCCCGCGTGAGCGCTGGTTATTTGAACGCGCAGATAAATTTCACGTTCGCGGACATGGACATATTACGAGAACGATTTCTTCCTGCCTTGGAGCAGGCGCAGGACATGATCAAACCTCGCTTCCAAGTGCGACAACAACGACACGTCGATGCAGCCAACGACATGATTCAGCTCGGTGACACCATGATCGAGCGCCTGGAGTATATGGAGACGCGCTTTTCCAGGCTCAAGAAACTGGGGCTCGGCGGCTTCGAGCTCGTGCGCGATTACCGTAGGAAACTGCCCTCCTACACCAGCGACGGTCTACGACTCCTTCAACTGGAAATGTATCGCCACCTGTGCCTACCCCTTGAAAGTATCGAAACGATGCCCGAAGGCTGGCTGGAAATTGACCAACTGGTCGACAATGCAATAGTGGCCTTTCAAACCTTGCGCGACGCGATCGATGAAACAACCAAGATCCGGCTGGACGAACAAATCGATGCACTCGGCAGCCTGACGGAACAGTTCACGGCTATCGAAGAGCACATCGACTACATGGGTAGCGAATACCAGGACAGTACCAACGCCCAGCAACTCAAGCGCTTGCGTGATCGAATAACCGATTCCAAGGAAAGAGCCTTGCGTCATTTGGCCAAGGCCCTTGATGAGCGAAGCGATCAACGACAATCCCTGACCCTTTATGAAGAACGCCCGCGCTCCAGGAGAAGATTCATCAGAGGCCGCTTCTGGGGCGTCGTCAGCGGTGTAGCTCGCCTGTCCAGCGCCTACGAAGAAACGGGTTGGGTCGAGGTGACGAATCCGTTGTCCGGTGACTTGATCGCTTTATTCCACCGTAAGGAAACCGGTGAATGGATCCCCCATATTATGTCCAACGTATCCCCGGCGGTTCCAGCCCTGAAAACCAGCGTTCAGAAAGGCAAAGCCCTGATCAAGGGACTCCCGGCCTTCAGAACACACATCCAAAATGACTTACAACAGCCAGGCCGTACCGCTTCCGGTATATCCCTCATTATGGGAGCCCATGCCAGCCGGATGGATACCGTCGCGGCTGCAATCAAAAAGGCACTGGACCGGGCCAAGAACGAAACACTGGAACAGCCGAAAGAAGCGCAGGGCTCGGCCGAATCCTTGCGATTGCAGCTCAAGAACGAAGCGACGGCCCTACGCGCAGAGGAATACGAGGCCGTACTGGGGCTCATCAAACGAAGCCCGCCCAACATGAGCGGCGTCACTTGGCTAAACGAACGAAACCTCATCCACGTCGTTAAACGAATCAACCGGAAACGCATCAACACGCCGGCAGGAAAGCGATACCTGGACCGATATGAAATCCGGGACAAATCAAGCAGCAAACCACTTTGGCTTGCGGACTTTCACTACTCCACCTTTTGGGGGTTCGATCTCAAGTTTCTTTCGGGGCACCTGAGAACGCCGGAACAGGTCAAGTCAGCCATCACAGACGTTCCCCTGGATGTATTGAACCAACGTCAACTGATTGATCATTACCGCAGCGAAATTGCCGTGGATCAGGCCATACAGGTGTTCTTTCCAAAGAAACGGCCATGAAGCCGAACCTGGCCTGCGATTGATGTCCCGGCCGCGGGCCGTCAGACATCCCAGGCTTTTGCCAGGCTCGCCAGCGCGGTGCCGATCGCCGCCGGCGGGACCGCCGCAAACCCCAGCACCAGCCCAGCGCGGACTTGCGCAGGCGTGGTAGGCAACCAATAGCCACTCAGGCCGTTGATCTCCACGCCTACGCCGCAGGCCTGGGCAATCAGTTCACGTTCACGCTCGACGCTGTCCACGGGGACCGTGACATGCAACCCAGCGACGACCGTGGGCATCGCACCGACACCCGCCACAGCCTTCGGCCAACCCGCCAGCAACGCATCCCGCCGAGCCAGGGCCGCTCGACGCATGCGCCGGATATGCCGCTGGAAATGCCCGGCGGCCATGAACTCGGCCATCACGGCCTGGGTGCTGACTTCGGAATGACGCACATCCACCGCGCGCCGTCGGGCGAAGGCGTCCACCAGGCCCGGCGGCAGCACCAGGTAACCCAGGCGCAGGGCCGGGAACGCCACCTTGCCGAAGGTGCCGACGTAAAGTACCCGCCCCTGGCGATCCAGCGCAGCCAAGGGCGCCAGCGGCGCGCCGCTGTAGCGGTATTCGCCGTCGTAATCATCCTCGACGATCCAGCCGTCGTTGCGTTCGGCCCAGGCCAGCAACTCCAGGCGCCGCGCAAGACTCATCACCACCCCGGTCGGGTATTGGTGGGATGGCGTGACATACACCAGCCGACAATGGCTCAACGTCGCGAGCGCTGCGCAATCCAACCCATCGCTGTCCACTGGCACGCCCCTGACGTCGCCTCCGGCCACCGCGAACGCATGCCCGGCAGCGCGATAGCCAGGGTTTTCCACCGCCACCACGTCATCCGGGTCCACCAGCAGCTGTGCACAAAGGCTGATGCCCTGCTGCGCGCCGCTGGTGATCACAATTTGCTCAGCCGTGCAGTGCAGCCCTCTGGAACTGCGCAGGTAAGCCGCGATCAGGCCTCGCAGCCGCGCATCGCCTTGGGAGTCTCCATAACATAGCTGCTGCAGATCGGGCTTGCGCCAGAAAGCCCCATTCAGCTTGGCCCAAACCTCGAACGGGAACAGGTCAAAGGCCGGCACGCCCACCCGGAATGCCCGGGGAGGTCCCGCTGGAGGCTGGGCCAAATGATGTTTTTCGACACGGTGCAAAGCGTTGCTGTGGGTAACTTTACTGGATGGACCGACAGGTAAATCGAGCCATTCTGTGGATAACCCTGTGGGTAAGCCTGTTGAAAAGCCTGTGGATGGTTTTGTGGATAATTTTTTCAAGGGCAATGCCGTAGAGGACAGATTCGCCACATAAGTCCCGTCACCGACTCGCCCTTCGATGAAACCCTCAGCGTAGAGCTGGTCATACGCACGCACCACGCTGTTGCGCGAGATCGACAAGGCCGCCGCCAAGTCGCGGCTGGCAGGCAGGCGTGTGCCGCTTGTCAGGCGCCCATCGAGGACGCGAGCCCGCAATGCCTGATACAGCTGCCGACTGAGCCCATGGCGGCGATCCAGTTCGATTCCGGCGGGGTTGAACGACAGGGGCAGCGCGTTGGTATTCATCGCAGTCTCGAATGGACCTATCGAATTGGTCTGGAGTGGCTCTTACAACAGACCAATAGCCTGCCTAGGATGCTGGCATTCGCCAAGGAAAATCTCCATGTACAACCCAAAAGCCTTTGCCGTCCAGGATCTCCCCCAGCTACAGCAAATGATGAACGAGTGCCGCTTGGCCGTGCTGGTCACTCATGGTGAACACGGTTTGCAGGCGAGCCACTTGCCGCTGCTGTTGGATACGCGACAGGGCCTCCACGGAACCCTGCACGGGCATATGGCCCGGGCCAATCCGCAATGGCGCGACCTGGAAGCCGGTGCCGAGGCCCTGGTGATATTCGCCGGCGCCGACGCCTATGTCAGCCCGAGTCTGTACCCCAGCAAGGCCGAACACGGCAAAGTCGTGCCGACCTGGAATTACCTGGCCGTACACGCCTATGGCACTGCCGACGTTTTCAGCGACGCGACTCGCCTGCGCGAGCTGGTCAGCACCCTCACCTATCGACACGAAACCGGCCGCGCCCAGCCGTGGAAACTCGATGACGCACCGGCCGAGTACGTCGATGCGATGCTCAAGGCCATCGTCGGCTTTTCGCTGCCCATCCAACGCCTGGAAGGTAAACGCAAGCTCAGCCAGAACCGCAGCCCCGAAGATGTCGCCGGGGTGCGCAATGGCCTGGCCGCCAGCCTCGACCCCCAAGACCAGGCGCTCGCACGCCTGATCCCCGACGCATCCGCCAAGGAGTGAACATGAGCCACACCGAGATCCGCCTCGTCACCGCCGAAGATCACGCGGCCTGGCTGCCGCTATGGCAGGCCTACCTGCGGTTCTACAACACCGAACTGCCGGAGGCGGTGACCCAGAGCACTTGGCAGCGCCTGCTCGATGACCGCGAACCGACCCACGGCGCCCTCGCCTGGCACGGCGACACGGCGGTGGGCCTGGTGCATTTCATTTATCATCGCTCGAACTGGAGCATCGAGAATTCCTGTTACCTGCAAGATTTGCTGGTGACCGAGCAAAGTCGAGGCACCGGTGTCGGTCGGCAATTGATCGAATTCGTCTATGCCACCGCCAAGGCCGACGGTTGCTGCAAAGTCCACTGGCTGACCCACGAGACCAACGCGACGGCGATCCAACTCTACGAACGCATTGCAGAACGCCCAGGTTTCATTCAATTTCGCAAAGCCCTGTAAGGAGCACAGCATGTCGACCTCGCTGACCGGTTGGAAAGGTGTCTCGGCGCCCTTTACGCGCTTGCTCGAAGGGCGATTCATCCGCCTGGAAAAACTCGACCCGGCGCGTCATGCCGAGGGTCTTTGGCAAGCCCTCGAAGGCCCCGGCGCCGATCCGAAACTCTGGGATTATTTGCCCTACGGTCCGTTCAAGGACCGGGGCGCCTTCGATGCCTGGCTGGACAACCACGCCTCCAACATCGACCCGTATTTCTTCAGCGTGATCGACCGGGCCAGCGGCGAGGTGCAAGGTATCCTGAGCCTGATGTCCATCGTTCCGGCCCACGGCCGCATCGAGATCGGCCACGTCACCTTCGGCGCGCCAATGCAGCGCTCGCCGAAAAGCACCGAGGCGGTTTATCTGCTGGCCAAGGAGTCGTTTGCCCTCGGCTACCGGCGCCTCGAATGGAAATGCAACAACGGCAACGCCCGTTCCAAATATGCCGCCGAGCGACTGGGCTTCACGTTTGAAGGCGTGTTCCGCCAGCACATGGTCGTCAAGGGCCAGAACCGCGACACGGCGTGGTATTCGATGCTCGATTCGGAATGGCCGGCGATCGGAGCAGCATTTGAACGATGGTTGAGCGAAGAGAATCAACGCGAAGGCGGGCAGGTCCGAAACTTGGCGGCGTGCCGTTAAATAGAAAAGATGGCTATCGCGGGAAGCCCCGCGATAGCCATCGTTCCATCAGTTTTTATGTTTTTTGTATTGCCATGCCCAATCCGGTATTCGGTTAAAACAACTCACGTATTCGGCGAACATCAAAAGGCTGTGTTCCGCTCGATTCGCCGTAAAGTCAAAGCGATACAGGTGATTCAGTACCTGCGCCGAGGTCGTGGGATCGGCAAAGACACGGTCAATCAGCTGGTGCGCGCGTGCCACATCCTGCTGGAGAGCATTGATTAATGCCGATGTGTAATTCGCTTCGGAGTTCAACGGGCGGACCTGCCCAAGCGCGTCGTAGATGTTCAGGTCACTGTAGTAAGGGCTGATCAACTCTGTCCAAATACTCCTGGCTTCCTCGCGGGTAAAATTGTTGGTCAGATTAGCCAACAAGTTAGGGACATCGAGCAAAATAATAGTTCTGGAGTTCGACGGAACGCCATCGGGGCCGGTTAGCAGGCTGGCGATGGCCGCCATACCGATATCCGTAGCACTTCCCGATTGTGGTTCCAGGAAGCGAACAAAAGCTGCTAGCGATGCTGAATGCATTTCGATGGTTCTCAGCGTCTTGTCTGTGAACCCGTGGATCCATTGGATATCGATATCGCCGGTATCCAATATCTCCTGCACACGGGTTTCGGCATACCTGGCAATAAACTCAAGCTTCGCCGAACTGAGCGCTGGATGACTTATCCACCTTGAAAATACCGATACGGGCAACGCACCGCCAAGATTGGTTTCGATCACACGAGAGGCTAGAACCCGCTCAGCCCGGGCCACCAACCGACCCTTATTGCGCAGGGCACCTCGAAGTAACCCAACGGTGCGTCCGGTCATTTTCTTATAGCGGAATAACTCAATCATTCCGCTGATCGGGCTTCCCAGGCCGGGATTTAGGTTAAGTGTATTGGCAAGCTCGGCCAACTGATGTGGATGCACCAGCTCCCTGCCGTTAAGGAGCCCCCGCACATCCCCGGCACCCGCCTCGCTGCTCGGAATATAGGCTGTCGGGCTCTTGGGATAAAACTTGTACCATTCATCAATACCGACGCCGTACTCAAGCAAGATATGAATCGAATCCCGGTTCAACTGGAAATAGCCATCCCTGGCCAGGAGATCGATCGTTCGCCCACCTTCGTTGCCGACCAGCGTCATATCCAGGAGCTCTTCGACAACGCTTCTCTGGGCGGGCGTGTAGGGCGTGAATGAGGTTGCCAATCCATACAAAGGCCGGACCGGCGCCAACTGCTCGATTTGTCTCCAGAGCTGCGACGAGAAACCGACGGCAGCCAAACCTGCACGCAGCGACAGGCGTACCCGCGGCGATCTAAACAACCTATACGGGTTAGGCGCGCCAGCGAGCAGCCTCGTTACAACATCCAGGGTCTCCCTGCCCAGAAGATTTTCAAGCGTGGTCTCCGTTTTCACAAACACCTGCCCCGCCTTCGCCACCGCCTCCTCCCCCTGGCTATCCGACGGCCGCATTCGGCGGGGGGCGTCCTGGACTTCCAGGTGGCGAAACGATTCAAGGTTTTCGCGAATGTATCTTGCCGACGCCAGGCGCAACTCCGTCGGGGAGAAAACAACCCTCCCCTCAAGTTCGTCCAAGCCCTGGGTAACCGCCGAGAAGAAACAGTCACCGAGGCTGCGGATTGGAATGACACGACCTGCCTGGATCAAATCATAGTGACTGTCGCTCGACCGTCTCACCACCACGTCCGTGGCGTAATCCGGACTGCTCGACAAACGTTCCGGGCCTGCCTGGCGCGAGAACCGCAGGGTGGAAGGAAGCCTTCCGGGCCTGATATCCATGATGACCAGGCCGCGGTTTTGCGGCCAGTTCGGAATACGGGGCACGAGTTCCGGAACGATATCCATCAGGAGGAAATCCCATTGGCCGGGCTGTTCCAGCACAGCGATCATGTCTTCGAGCGTCTGGCCAGCAGTGCCCGAACTTGACGGGCCCGGCCGCGAGGACTGCCGCGTTGGACGGTCCCCGCCACCTCCCCGGCCGAACCCCACCGCTCGCCACTCCCCGTCAGGCATCCGCGCCACGGTGCTTCTCATCACGCCACTGGAGCGGATGCTCGCCCCTGAAACGGGGTCGACCAAGGTCGCCTCGGTTGCGTTCAGCTTTGTACTGTCGTGCACCCGGAGCACCATTCCCTCCGGTTGTCGCACATACACCGGGCGAGCGGTGACAGTGCCTGTGGCTGCATCCCGGACTGTAACGCGATAAAACCCACCAGCATCCGGGCTCAGCCCTCGTAGAACCGTTCCATCCTGTACCGCGTAGCGGCTGTAGACCGCTTGTTCCAATGGCAGCCCAAGGGATGTTCCCTGTTGGCTTAGACGGGCCAATACCGCTAGGGAGAACGATGTCTTTCGTGAGGTGCCCATCGCGCCACCGACAGGTCGCGGCGCGATGCCGGCGCGGATCAAGTATTTGACGATGTTCAGGTGAAGCGGGATTTGGCCGGTCTTGGCTACCCTCAAGTACATCTGCAAAGCGGCATAGCCAGGGGCTACAAACGAAACCACGTCCAGGAGCGTTTCGAACGCCATCACGGTCAGGTTGAAAATGGTTTGGTGCAGGATGTTGCGGTTGCTGTTGGAACGATGATCGGCATGGGCGATTCGAAATCTCACGTGCGCCTCATGCAGCGCTTCAGACAAATTACCGCTGATCAACGCGCCACGGACCAAGGGGCGACCGCTTCGCGTCCCGAAGATTTGTTTCAGTTCTTCAGGATTGTCAGTGGCGATGCGGGAGGAGAAATAGACCTGCCATTCTTCCTGTTGAAGAAGCTGCGCAACACCATCATTGAGATTGGCAAACTCATGGAGATCATCGCCACCGGGACTGTCCGGAAAATAGACGCCAACGGTGCCCTGTATTATCGGCCCGTCCTGATCTGAAAAAATCAACACACCGTCGACACTGGTTGCGTTGCCCAAGGTGCCATGCTGGCCTCCAGCGCCTACCGCTCCACCGAGCAGCAGACTGTAAACATGTACCTCCCTTCCCTGAACCCTCGTGCGATCCTTTGCCAGCGATGATTTGATCACCGCATCCTGCCAGAGAACGACCCGTTTTTCGGTGCGCGCTGGATGGGCAGTGTCATCCGTCACGGTCTCTTTGAGTACATCATCACCCTTGAGGGCGGCTTCGTAGCCCTTGAAAGTCATATTGGCCAGGTAAGCGTCCCACCAGGCCTCCTTGTAATCCGGCGCATTCATTTTTTCCCTGATGTACGTCTCGTAGCGGCCACCGATATCAAGGCTTGTCGCCATCTTGGCAAGCTCAGGCCCCTTCAAAGGAATGAAACGACGGGTCTGGGGATGGCTGATGGGTTGGCCGTCCTGATCGACCAGATAGACAGGCCGGATTTCCTTCATTGCATTGGGGTACTGTGAAGGGCGCGTATTCTCGATCATCAATTGGGTCAGGCTGGTGGCCCGCGAGTCCTTCGAGGTACACGCGCGCCCTTGAAACAGGGTAATCAACGTCCGGTCTGGATCCGGATCAATGTCCTGGTGCAGATGCTCCTGGAGATAAGCGACGATTTTTTCGCGAGTGAACTCCGATAGTGTCTGAACGCGTCTTTTGGCAATTTCGCCTTCCGCTGTCAGCGCCTCCTCTTCGAGGAAGCGATAGATGCGCTTCTCTGTAACTGTCGCGACTTTGTAGGCGCTCGGACGGCTGTTCTTGAACAAGGTTTCGCTTCGGGCGATCAGCACACCGTCGAGCGCCAGCATCGGCAATTCCAGCGCTTGCTCGGCATCCAGGGCAAAGCGGGCCAAATCGAACTGAACCCGTTCCGGTGCTTTCAGAACGGCTTGTAACGCCGCGTACTGAAGATCAAGCAGGTCTTTTGCTGCCTGCTCGAAGACATGTTCGGGAAGCGCCTGGTCAATACTTTTGATTTTGCGCTGCTGCCCTTGATAGACCGGGCTTACCGAATTCACCAACTCGCGGAACTCATCGAACCGCTGTATGCCTCCTTCCATGGAGTACAGGAATAAAACCGGCTGATCACTTTGCTTTATCACCATCGCAGCCGGCCACTTCTGAACCAGGTCGCCGTCCATTTCAAGCATGACTTTGTACACATGGGGACGATGCGCTTGCCTCATCAAACTTCCCCTGGCCGACTCTGAAGGGTGCGTCGTGATGATGCCCAGCAGGCGATCCTCGTCATTGCGCAGGTTCCGCTCTGCCTCGGTTAGCCGTGCAGCGGGGTCTCGATCGGCTTTGTATAAATCGAATAAATACAGGAATCGTTGGGAAAGCCTGAGCACCAGCTCATCTTGCGCGGTGGAGGGGATAACCGGGTCGAGGGCATCTCTCACGGTCTCCTTCGTGCGAAATGCGGCCAGATCATCAAGGAACTGACGCCTCAGGTGAATATGGGTGGTCGGGTTCTCGATATGGAACGCCGACGTCATGGCCGCCAGGATATGGGCATCCACCGGGTCGACAAATAGGCTTTCGGTCTCTTGCACCGTGTCCGAGCGAGTGAAGAACCCTACGCTTCCCTGGGCGTATACAGGAGGCTCATCAGTGGACAAACAGTCCATCATGACTTCGCTGAAACTCAATGAAGAAACCAATGAGCGCGCCCCGAGCGAATCTGTCGTGAAGTGATTCACATAACAATTGTCCGGGTCGATCGCCAGTAGCGCTGCGCCACGGAATTTGTCCGGTTTGATCTTTTCCCTGATCGAATTGACCAGCAAGTTCTTCAGCGCCGTGTCGAACGTGGGCAAGCCTGCGAACAAACGATCCAGATCGGCCTTATGGGCGGCCAGACGTGTCAGATGTTTGTGGCGAGCCGCTTCTTGAGGGGCGAGCGGGTTATCTTGACTGACGGAATCGGTCTCGAAAGCGAGTCCAGGCCCCCTGTAGCCCGGCGGCACGCCTGCCTGCAACTTCTGCAACAGGCTTCTTGGAAGCACAAAGCCGTCGATACGAAGTGCCGAAAAGTCCAGCTTCATATGGCTTCTGTGGGGATACTCGATCCAATCCTCGCATCGGTTGAACGCCGCGAGGGAAGCAATAGGCTTGCTTTGATAAGCCTTGAGAAAACCCTGCGTAACAGCGGCACGCAAGGGAACCGATGCGATTTTATCTTCAGCAGCCGAACCAGCGGCTCCAACTTCCCGGTAAGTCACACGAAGCGGTGCATCGCCGGGCAGTCCCACCGCCAGCAACCACTGATCGGCGAACGGGTGCGGCTCGAATGCATGGCCGTCGGGTAGTGAGTGAATAGGCGTTAGCGTGATGCCAGGCGCTTGGAGCGGCACGCCTGGTTCATCGTTAAGAAATAAGGTCATGGGGGGTCCGTTTGTTTATTGACGAAGCCCGACCCTATCCTTCCGTCGCCGCCATGGAGCGATACATATATATAGGCAACCTTGGGCGGCCACATGCATATGTGAATGCGTGTTTCCGCAGCGTTGCCATCGCGTGCCAGCCACGCGATGGCGATCGGATCACTCCGCTTTTGGTGGTCGTCTCGAGGCAAGAAATCGCCTGAGTGATTCGGGTGTGACGCCCTCGTTGGCATACTGCCACGCCCATTCGGGTATTCCGCCGTGATGACTCACGTAGCGCGCGAAGCTCAGGCGGCTGTGCTCCGCCCGGTTGCCCGAAAACCTGAAGCGCCGCAGGAATTGCTGGGCCTCTACTTGGCTCACCGCGTAAGTCCCCAGAAGCAGCTGGTGCGCCTGCCTTTCCTCGCTTAGCAAACTGTCCACCAGTGCGCCTGCGAAAGCCGACTCAGACGCCAGCGCACCAGGCCGCTGGAGCGTTTCGCGAATCAGGTCGTCGCTGTATTGCACGCTGATCAGATCGTCCCAGACACTTCTGGCACCCTCGGCTGTAATTCCGGACATATTGTGAATCGAGCTCCAGACACCAGGGCGTTGTAACAACAAAGCGACACGGGTGTTGGAGGGAGGCTGTCCTGGGGCGCTGAACAGTCTGGCGACGGCAGGTAGATCGACATCCACCAGATTCCCCCGAACACCGCCAATGAATCGCATGAAACTCATCAATACCTGCTGGCGGAAAATAATGTCGCGCAGGTTATCGTCGTCGAACGCTCGCATCCAGCTGATGTCGATGTCGCCGGTCATCACGACTTCGGTATAACGAGTGACGGTGTAGGCGGCGATGTGGCGAACCCGCTCATCGGTCAGGCTTGGGTCGCGTATCCACTGGGACATTGCGCTCAATGGAAGCATGCCACCCAGATGCGAAGAAATGACGGGGGACTTTAGAAGGATGTTGGCTCGCCTCAATAAATCGGGAAAACGCTGGAGGGCTACCGTGAGCAAATCGACAAGGTCTTCCGCGCGGTCGTAGTAAATGAACTGATCCATCAGTTCCGAATCGTCATTTACTAACTTGCCTGTCTCGCGCTCAAGTCTGCGCTGGACACCTTTCAGGTCGCCCTGATCCACCAAGTGAGCGTCACCCAACAAATCATCCAATTCGTCCTCACTGAGGTCGCCATGCACGGCTTGATCGAATTTGACGTAGGCCATCCGGTTTCTTGGATGATGGTCGGTCAACTCACGGGCTTTCAGGCCGTATTCGAGCATGATGTGTAGCACGTCCTGGGAAAGCATGAGGTACTCGTTGTTGATCAGCTCGATAATGTGTCGAGCGACCACCGGGCCCAACAACATGTCTTCGAAGAACTTGATCAGCGCTTCCTCTTCCACCAAGTAAAAAGGAAATTCGCTCTGTATCAACCGACCGGGAGGGCGTGGCGATAAATGGCGCCCGATGTGTTGAAGCATTTCCGGGGGCAGTGTCATGGACTGTGCCTGTAGCAGGTAGTCACGCAGCGAGGCATCGGCATATGAGCGTAAGTAGTTCATGATCGGTTGAAACAATCGGTGCGGGTTGGGGCCTCCATATATGATCTGGGTCAGGTCAAGCACTGCCGCCTTTCCCAGCAATTGTTGCAACGTCGGTGCGTTATCAAGAAGCGCTTGCTGCATCCCGGAGGCTTGGGGAGCCAGGTAATTGCGGATTTCCGGATGCTGATCGATGTAATCGGCAGCGGCACCTCGCAACCCTCGTACCGAGAAGTCCCCCTGGGGCCGCCCTTCATTCAGCCCACGGGCGACGGCGTTGAAAAAACAGTCGCCATTAGCAGGGATGTCTATCATGCGATTGCCCAGGATCAGGTTGTAATGACTCTGACCCGTGCGCCGCAGGACAATATCGGTGCTCGCCCGGTCGGGATGAACACTGTTGGGGTAGACACGCTCATCCCGCCCTGGGGTGTAGCGCACTGACCATGCGCGCCCAGCGGACATCTCATCGATGATCAATAAGCTGCGATTGCGCGGCCAACTCGGCAGCCGGGTGATGATGGAGGGGACCAGGTCCATGACCTCGTTGTCCCAGTTGCCCAAGGTACGGATAGCGTCGGAGATATCCGGGGAAGTCAGGGCAGGCACCTTGGGCTTGGAAGGGTCCGACGGAGGCGGTGTCTGGGAAGGCCGTTTACCCCCGCCCTGGCCGAATCCCACGGCGCGCCATTCGCCATTGGGCATGCGTGCCACGGTACTTCTCATCACACCACTGGAACGGATGTTCAGACCCGTTAATGGATCGACGATCGTGGCCTCGATGGCGGTCATTTTCGTGTGATCGTGCACGCGAAAAACCGTCCCGTCGGGTTGCCGCACATAGACCTGTGCCGTGCCGTCATTGTTGAGCCTGGGACGATAGAAGCCTTGGGCATCAGGGGCCAGCCCTCGGATCGGCGCCGTATCCTTAACGGCGTAACGATGATAGATCGCTTCCTCCAGTGGCAATCCGGCCAACGCTTCGCCTGCATGTTGACGAGCTTTCACCGCTAGAAACGAGGCTTGGCCCCGTGATGGAATCGTCCAGCCGTGGGCCCTGCCCTGTCCAAGACGGTTAGCCACTTTGTCGATGAAGACCAAGGTATCAAGGTCCCGTGGAACCACACCGCTCCTGAGCACGAACGAGCCGGTTCTCACGGCTCGCTTGAGTAGCTGGACACCCGGCACCGCCAGCACACCTGCCACTTCCAACAGAATATCGACCGTCACCATGAACACCCGGGCAGCGTGGTGACGCCGGACGTCCAGGTTGCTGTTGGACAAGTGATCGGCATGGGCGCTGTGAAAATTTACATAGGCGCGATGAAGCGTTTCCAACAAGTCACCGGTAATCAAGGAACCACGAATCAGCGGCCGACCGCGTCGCTGCGCTGATAAACCCTTCAATTCGTCAGCATCGGGCGCGGAGATTCGCGAACGGAAATACGCCTGCCATTTTTCTTGCAGCAGAAGCGCCCCGACGCCCTCACCCAGATCGGAAAATTCCTGGAAGTCGTCGCCCTCAGGGCTGTCTGGAAAGTACACCCCGACGGGGCCCTTGATTTCCGGTCCGAGCTGATCGGTAAAAATCAGTGCGCCATCCACACTGAGGGCGTTGCCCATCGCCCCATGCTGCCCTCCTGCGCCCACGCTTCCTCCGAGCAGCAGGCCATGGACATGCACTCTTCGCCCGAAGACCTGGGCACGAGCCTCCGCCACCGGAGACTTCAACACGGCGGCCAACCAGAGAGGCACCCGCTTTTGCAGCTTCGGTGGGTTGCCGGTCTTGTCCAGGCCAGTAGCCTTGAACACGCTGTCGCCCCTCAGCCCGGCCTCGTAGCCCTTGAACTTCAAGTTCGCCAGATACGCCGCCTGCCATGCCGCCTTGTATTGCGGTTTGTTCATCTCCTCTCGCAGCAGGATTTCATAGTTGCCGCCGGCATCGATTCCCACGGCCATGCGGGCAAGTTCACTCCCAGCCAACGTGATGGAAAAGCCAGAAACCGGATGTCGAATACGCCGGCAGTGCTGATCGACAAGATAGACCGTCGACACTTCACTCATCGCCTCCGGATAGTGCGGCGGGCGGAGATTGTCCAGCATCAGCTGGGTCAGGCTGATGGTGCGCGACTGCCTTGGGTTGGCTTTGTTGCCAAAAGACAGCGTGACCTGGGTCCGGTCCGGATCGGGCTCTATGGCCGGGTGCAACGTTTGCTTGAGGTACTGCTTGATCTTCTCCTGAGTGAATTGCGCGAGCGTCTGGACACGACCACTCAGCTCATAAACCCCCTGGTACACCTGCGCTTCCAGACGACGATAGTTCGCCTGCTCCGAAGGTGTTGCGGACGCGTAAAAGGCTGGGCGGTTGTTTTCCACTCGGGTCAGCCGACGCATCGCCAACGGCCCTGAAAGCGATAGCACTGGCAAACTCAGCACATCTTCTGTTTGTTGGGCAAACGCCTCCAGGGTCATCGTCTCGCCGGTGGGTGCGCTCAGGACTTTCTCCAGCGCCGCGCTTTGCAGCTGAAAAAGATCGGAGGCCGCCACCTCAAATACATGCCCCGACAGCTCGGAGGAAATATCCCGGATCCTGCTCTTCTGCCCTTGGTACAGCGGGCTCACCGCAGCGGTCATCGCCTCAAAGGACGGAAAGCGCTGCAGGCCGCCTTCCAGGGAATACAAAAACAGCCGTTGTCGTTCGGTTTGCTTGATCACCATTGCGGCGGGCCACTGCTGCGGCGTTGCGCGCCCCGTATCGAGCATGACCGCATAAACATGAGGGATGGGCGCTCGCTGCAAGCGTCCCCTGTCGAGCATGGAGGGGTGAGTGCTGATGATGTCCAACAGGCGGTCATCCTCGGCCCGTTGCGTTCGCTCACCCGCTGAGACAGCCGGCTTGCGGTCGGCTTTGTACAGGTTGCAAAGATGCAGGAAGCGCCTTGAAAGCAGATGAACGAAGACCGCTTGCGCCGTCGATGAGTCGGCCTTGTCGAGGATGCCCGCCCAGCGCTCGCTGTTGCGAAAGAGACGGAGGTCGTCACGCAATTGCTGCCTCACCGTCTCGTTGGTCGTCGGGCCGGCTATGTAAAACGTCGACTCCATCGCTTGTAGGATTTTGCTATCCGCAGGGCTGGAAAAAATACTGTCAGCTTCGTCCACGGTATCCGGGCGAATGTAGAAGCCCACGCCACCGGCCGTATAGGTGGGCGGCGTATCGGTTTTCAAACTGCTACGCATCACGTCGGTAAAACTCTGCGAGTGCGTCAACGTGCGCCCGCCATCCGAATCGATGGCGAAGTGATTCACGTAGCAATGATCAGGGTCGATATGTTCAAGCAGCGATGGACGGAGCTTACGCTCGGGTATTTTTTTCTTGATCGAGCTGACCAACAGATTATTGATCACCGAATCGAAAGTTGGCAGGCCGGCGAATAGAAGCGCCAGGCTCTTCTGGTTGGCGTCCAGCAGCTTCAATTGTCGCAGCTGCTCTTTGCCGGCGGCGCTCAGGTCGTCGTCTGGCATGGGCGTTTCTGTTGGTACAGGCTCGCAGGACGGCTGGCGGTCACCGCTCAATGGCGCCGCGCTGGGTATCGGTAGGGGGTTGGGTTGATTTGTCGAATCAGAGGGCATCGGACTGTCCAAGGGTTGATTGGAAAGTCCGGAAACCTAACGCGTCAGTCACGCAGCACGGCCATACATATGTATGGCATCGCTGTCGCTTTGGGTAAAAATCGTAAGCGGGGATGAACAGGTGGTCGGCCGATGCCTCGGCCAACCGCCACGCCACTCAACCCAATTGTTGCGCCAGGACGGCGATATGCTCCGGCCCGATTCCGCAGCAGCCGCCCAAGTGACTGGCCCCGCGCTTTTGCCAGTCCGCCGCCCATTGCAGATACCCCGGCGGATCCAGGTCCTCACGCAACGGGTCCAACCCGTCGTTGGCGGTCGCCTCCTTGGGCTGCGGCGGAAATGCGTTGGCATAGGCACCGATGTGGATTTTCACGCCCAGGCGCTCGAACGTCTGCCGCGCGGCATCGATGGCCGCACCGATCACCTCCGGCTGGCTGCAGTTGAACAGCAGCGTCTCGACGCCCAGCTCCGCTGCGACTGCCGCGGCATCCGCCACGGGTTCACCGGAACGCAGGCGCGGCACTTCATCCGTGTCCTCGTCTTTCAAGGTGAACGATAGCCAGAATGGCTTGCCATCCTGCGGGATCCCGGCACGTATGGCTCGTGCCTCGACCGTTGAGCTTTGGGTTTCCGCCAGCCACAGGTCAACGTGGGGTGCCAGGCCCGCCACCAAGGGCGTCAGCAGTTCAGCGGCGCGAGACGCATCGAACAGATCGGGACGATAGGAGCCGAACAGCGGCGGCAGCGATCCGGCCACTCGTACGGCCTTGCCTGAAGCCTGCACAGCCCGCCGCGCCAGCTCACCGGCCAAAGCCGCCAGCGCCTGGCCTTCGGCGGCGAAACGCGCCTCACCGATATGGAACGGCACGACGGCGTAGCTGTTGGTGGTGATCACATTGGCACCGCTGGCGATGTAGGCCCCATGAACATCTTCCACGGCCCGGGGCGCTTCGCTCAGTGCCAGCGCCGACCACTCGGGTTGTCGAAACGGCGCGCCACGGCGTTGCAGTTCACGGCCCATGCCGCCATCGAGAATGACTGTTGCTACGCCCATATGCGATTCACTCATAAGCTTATGAAAAATACTCACTACCGGAGTTGTTCTTATAACTATTTAATACGCACCATTCAGAGAACTACAACTTATTTTTCTAACAGGGCCCTCACATGAAATTACAACGATTGCTGGCCCTGGGCCTTACGCTGCTGGCTGCCTCTCCGCAAGCGTTTGCCGGTGCCACGCTGGACCGCATCGAACAGAAAAAAGAGCTGGTTGGCGTGCTGATGGAAAGCTATCCGCCCTTCTCGTTCCTCAACGATCAGAACCAGCTCGACGGTTTCGATGTGGACGTCGCCAAGGCCGTGGCGCAGAAACTGGGGGTGAAGCTGCGCCTGGAAACACCGTCCTGGGACGTCATCGCGGCCGGTCACTGGAGCGGGCGCTATGACATCTGCATCTGC
Source organism: Pseudomonas sp. MPB03 (assembly GCF_046605385.1). Taxonomy (NCBI): domain Bacteria; kingdom Pseudomonadati; phylum Pseudomonadota; class Gammaproteobacteria; order Pseudomonadales; family Pseudomonadaceae; genus Pseudomonas; species Pseudomonas sp. MPB03. The sequence continues at coordinate 126,544 of NZ_CP176770.1, forward strand.
TCCATGACGCCGAGCAAGGCCCGCGCCGAAGTGTTCGACTTCCCGGTGCAGTACTACGCTTCGCCCGCGGTGATCGTGGTCAACGCCAAGGACGACCGTATCCACGGCGCCAAGGACCTGAGCGGCAAGAAAGTCGGCCTCACCAGCGCCTCCAGCTACGAGAGCTACCTGAACAAGAACCTGGTGATCGAAGGCGCCGAGGATACCCAACTGAGTTATCCGTTCGAGGAAGTGCAGATCGCTCCGTACGACACCGACAACGTGGCGTTCCAGGACCTGGGCCTGGGCGCCGGGGTGCGCCTGGACGCGGTGCTGACCAACCTGGTGACCGCCCAGCCGCGCCTGACCGAAGACAAGCGCTTCAAGCTGGCCGGCGATGCGCTCTACTCCGAACCGAACTCGGTGGCCATCGAAAAGGGCGACGCGCAGTGGGACAGCAAGGTGCGTGAAGTCTTTGCCCAGTTGAAACAGGATGGCACCTTGAGCAAACTCTCGCAGAAATGGATCGGCGCCGACATCACTCAATGACTTCTTTTCCACCCCCTCAGCCACCGCCATCGGTGGCTGAATCACGCCTGCAGAAAATCTTCGGTTTTCGCACTCGGCTGTACCTGACCTGGGCGGCGATGTTGGTGCTGTTCGCGAGTTTTTTCCTGAGCTTCGACCTGAAGTTCTCGATCATCCTCGACAAACTGCCAAACCTGCTGGGGCTGCATTTGGCCCCCAATGGCTTTTTACAGGGCGCGGTGCTGACGCTGTTCCTGTGCTTGTGTTCGATCGTAGCCTCATCGTTGCTGGGTTTCATCACTGCCCTGGCGCGACTGTCCAGCAGTGCGGTGGCCTTCGGCATCGCCAGCTTCTACGCGTCGTTCTTTCGCGGCACGCCGCTGCTGATCCAGATCTTGCTGATCTACCTGGGCCTGCCCCAACTGGGCGTGGTCCCTGGCGCCATCGCCGCCGGGATCATCGCCCTGTCGCTGAACTACGGCGCCTACCTGAGCGAAATCTTCCGCGCCGGCATCCTCGGCGTCCCCCACGGCCAACGCGAAGCCTCCCTCGCCCTGGGCCTGGGGGAAACCGTGATCTTCTGGCGCGTCACCCTGCCCCAGGCCATGCGCACCATCATCCCGCCGACCACCAACCAATTCATCTCCATGCTCAAGGATTCCTCGCTGATCTCGGTGATGGGGGTCTGGGAGGTGATGTTTCTGGCGCAGTCTTATGGGCGTTCCAGTTATCGGTATATCGAGATGCTGACGACGGCGGCGATTATTTACTGGTTGATGTCCATTGCGTTGGAGCTGATCCAGGCGCGGATGGAGCGGCATTATGGGAAGGCTTATCTGAATAATCGTTGAGCTGTTCCGAGGTGCCTTTGAGGGCAGCGTGTAGATCCCTTGCTGCGGTAATGGCGGCTGGCGGTTTCGCACCGCCATCGCGAGCAAGCTCGCTCCCACACTCGATTTTCAATGAACATAAAACTTATGCTCAACACAGCCCCTCTGTGGGAGCGAGCTTGCTCGCGAAGAGGCCGGCAAGCCCAACATCCACGTGACTGAACCACCGCCATCGCGAGCAGGCTCGCTCCCACATTCAATCTTCAGCGGACACAAAATTCATATCCCACAGGAGAAACACGATCCCACCAAGATCCGCAGAAACGGTGATACACACCGACCTTAAAAAGACGCTTTCCATTTTCTGAAAGGCCCGTAGGGCAAAGCTCCGGACCATGAAAGCCAACGAACCAACACGCTGATCGCAGCACGAGCAGCCTACAAATTTCATCCGCCGAATCTTTCCCATGGCGAGGAGATGGCTGGCATCGCCGCACAGGGTGAAATTTTTAAAGTGCGACCTCTTTCATCAGAGGTCACATTCGATGCCTACCCAACACGTATTCCTGCCCCAACACCTCGCACTGGCAATAACCTTGGCGCTTGGCTGTGCCGAGGTTTCAATGGCTCAGTCAGTTACCGGAGAAGCCCGCCCCGTTGAAACGACCGCCAAGATGCAGGCGAGGCTCAAGACGTTCGCGGCGGCACCGGATACAAAGATCGAGAGGGTCACCGAAGTTCAGGAAGCGCCCCTGTCGATGGGCGACAGCGACGACCTGGTGATTGTCAGCAAGCAAGGCGATCTTTTCGGGCTTACTGACGGAGGCGGCGGGACTAATGTCCTGCAATTGGATATCGCCAAGGGAGGCGTGATCAATCAGATAAGTAACGTTACCGATCTGCATCTCAAGCAAGGCGAATGGTCCAGCGGCGTCGCTTTCAACGGTGCGAGCCTGGTCGACTCGAAGGCCAAGCTGACCAACACCGGTCAGATTGCGGGTGCGGTGCACGTGCTTGGTGTATTCGATAACCGGGGTACCGTGGCCGGTCCCGTGTTCGTTGGAAGAAACGCCACGTTCAGCGGCAACGGGACGGTCGACGCGCTGGATGTGACCGGCTTGATGAAGGTCGGTCCAGACGTTGGCGCCCCTTCGGTTACCCATGATCTCAAGCTACTCAAGAGCGCGACGCTGGTTTACGGAATTGACGCGGAAAAAGGCAGCGCCACGATTAAGGTTGGCGGTACCGCGACGCTGGGCAATGCGACATTGAAAATCCCCGCCATACCCGGTGAATTCGTCGACACGAACAGGCGAGTCGTGATCGACGCGGGTAAGGTGGTGGGGAAGTTTGGGAAGATCGAAAATGAGCTCGTCTTCCTGACAGCAACACCTGACTATACAGAAACAGAAGTAGGGCTGATTTTCGAACGTAACAACATTCCATTAAAAATTGCCGCGACCAACGAAAACGCTGAAGAGTTTGTAGAGAGTCTGCCTGGACCGAAACTGGCCAAACCAACGCCGCTGGAATCCGAGGCCACGGCTATGCAACCTCCGACCGTCGAGTCGCCAGCCGAACGTCCTGCATCAAAACCCACCGCATCTCCAATCGTTGCCAGCGCCAAACTAAAACCAGCGACCCAATCGACAGCCACCAAGCCAGCTCCAAAACCCAACGCCGCCATCGCTGCCCTACTCGGCACCAACATGGCCACAGCCGCCGATGCCATCGACCAACTGGGCGGCTACGACACTGCAGATCTAGGCAATGCCACCCTGAGCAGCGTCGCACCGATCAGCTCGGGAATGCTTTCCGCCATGAGCCTGAATACACCTGAGGGCGAACATGGCAACGACCAGGTCTGGGTCCAGGCCATCGGAAACAACGGCAGCCTCGCCAAGCAATTGGGCAACTTTGCCCTCAAGCATTCCACCAAGGGCCTGATGCTGGGAACCGATTGGGCTGTCAGCTCCAATTGGCGGTTGGGTGTCATCGGCAGCAAGACCCAGACACGACTGGACAGCTATCAATTCGAGGGAGCGCTCGACAGTTGGCTCGTAGGCGCCTATGCCGTGCGCCAGGAAGGACCGCTGGCGCTGCGCCTGGGTGCCGTCCATGGCAGCCATGACGGCAGCACCAAGCGCCATGTCGCGTTCAATGGTTTCAAGGATCACCTCAAGGGTCGTTACGCCGCCACGACGCAACAGGTCTTTGGACAGGTTGGCTACAACCTGGACGTCGGTCATTTCGATATCGAACCCTATGCCCAAGTGGGTTACCAGCGCTATCAACGCGATGCCTATTCAGAAAAAGGTGACGATGCTGCATTGCGGTACAACGGCCAGGCGCAGGAGCACTACAGCAGCGACCTCGGCTTGCGCCTCGCTCGCCCTTTTGTGTTCGACCAAGGCATGCGGTTGACACCACGCGTCGATGTCGGCTGGAAGCACCTATACGGCGACATCAGGGGCGGCTCCCATCAACGCTTGGTTAATGGCGGCAATACCTACACCATCAAAGGCGTCGAACTGGACCGTGACAGCTTGCTCTTGCAAGCGGGATTGGAACTGGCCGTATCGCCAGGTCACACCCTAGGGTTGAATTACAGCGCGGAAACGGGCCAGGACAACCATAACGGTGCGTTGACCGGGCAATGGCGGATGATGTTCTGACGGGCGAAAAAAAGGGGAGCACCTGCTCCCCCGAGGTAAAACATTGCATCGAGGCTGTTGGAATCAGCCTTCGATTTCGATCAGGATCTCGCCCGGGTTGACCCGGTCGCCCTTGGCCACATGAATGGCGGTGACCTTGCCGGCGATGGCCGCCTGGACTTCGGTTTCCATCTTCATGGCTTCGGTGATCAGAACCGCTTGGCCGGCCTTCACCACGTCGCCCTCCTTGACCAGGACATCGACGATGTTGCCCGGCATGGTGGTGCTGACATGGCCTGGCGCAGTGGCTTGCTTGCGCTTGCTGCTGCCGCCGCCGACGAATTCATTGAGCGGTTCGAACACGACCTCTTCGGGCATCCCATCGATGGACAAGTAGAAGTGACGCTTGCCTTCGGCCTTGACGCCCACACCGGTGATGTCGACGCGATAGGTTTCGCCGTGCACGTCGATGACGAACTCGGTCGGCACACCTTCACCGCCCGCGGAGCTCACGCTGCCTGCCTCAGGAATTGGCAGCAGCACTTCCGGGGTCAGGGTGCCGGCTTCGCGCTCCTCGAGGAACTTGCGACCGATGTCCGGGAACATGGCATAGGTCAGCACGTCCTCTTCGGACTTGGCCAGTGCACCGATTTCGCCGCGCAGCTTGGTCATTTCCGGCTTGAGCAAATCGGCCGGGCGCACGTCGATCACTTCTTCGCTGCCGATGGCCTGGCGACGCAGCTTCTCACTCACCGAGCCCGGCGCCTTGCCGTAACCGCCCTGCAGATAGAGCTTCACTTCGTTGGTGATGGTCTTGTAGCGCTCACCGGCCAACACGTTGAAGAACGCCTGGGTGCCGACGATCTGCGAGGTCGGGGTCACCAGCGGCGGGAAGCCGAGGTCTTCACGTACTCGCGGGATTTCCGCCAGCACTTCGTTCATCCGGTTCAGCGCGCCCTGCTCTTTCAGCTGGTTGGCGAGGTTGGAAATCATCCCGCCCGGCACCTGGTTGACCTGGACGCGAGTGTCCACCGCGGTGAACTCGCTTTCGAACTGGTGGTATTTCTTGCGCACGGCATAGAAGTACAGGCCGATTTCCTGCAACAGTTCCAAGTCCAGCCCGGTGTCGAACTCGCTGCCTTTAAGGGCCGCAACCATCGATTCGGTGCCCGGATGGCTGGTGCCCCAGGCGAAGCTGGAGATCGCGGTGTCAATGTGGTCAGCACCGTTTTCGATGGCCTTGAGTTGGCACATCGCGGCCAGGCCGGCAGTGTCGTGGGAGTGGATGAACACCGGCAACGATTGCTCGCTCTTCAGCGCTTTCACCAGCTCGCCAGTGGCATATGGGGTCAGCAGGCCGGCCATGTCCTTGATCGCCACCGAGTCGCACCCCATGGCTTCCATCTGCTTGGCCTGGGCCACGAACGCGTCGATGGTGTGCACCGGGCTGGTGGTGTAGGCGATGGTGCCCTGGGCGTGCTTGCCGGCAGCTTTCACCGCTTCGATAGCGACCCGCAGGTTACGCACGTCGTTCATCGCATCGAAAATGCGGAACACATCGATGCCGTTGACGGCGGCCTTGGCCACGAAGGCCTTGACCACGTCGTCGCTGTAGTGGCGGTAGCCCAGCAGGTTCTGGCCACGCAGGAGCATTTGCAGGCGCGTGTTGGGCAGCGCCGCGCGCAGTTGACGCAGGCGCTCCCACGGGTCTTCCTTCAGGAAGCGCACGCAGGCGTCGAAGGTTGCGCCGCCCCAGACTTCCAGCGACCAATAGCCAACCTTGTCGAGCTTGTCGCAGATCGGCAGCATGTCTTCGGTGCGCATGCGCGTGGCGAGCAGCGATTGGTGAGCGTCGCGCAGGATTGTGTCGGTAACGTGGATCTTCTTGGACATTGTCATGATTCCTTACAGGCCTGCGTGGGCGGCAATGGCGGCGGCGATGGCCAAGGCCAGCTCTTCGGGTTTGCGCTTGATCGAGTAGTTGGTCAGTTCAGGATGGCTTTCAACGAAGCTGGTGTTGAACTGGCCGCTGCGGAATTCCGGATTGCGCAGGATTTCCTGGTAATACGCGGCGGTGGTCTTGACCCCCTGCAGGCGCATGTCATCCAGGGCTCGCAGGCCACGGTCCATCGCTTCTTCCCAGGTCAACGCCCAGACCACCAGTTTCAGGCACATCGAATCGTAGAACGGCGGAATGGTGTAGCCGGTGTAGATCGCCGTGTCGGTGCGCACACCCGGGCCGCCCGGGGCGTAGTAGCGGGTTATCTTGCCGAAGCTGGGCAGGAAGTTGTTTTTCGGATCCTCGGCGTTGATGCGGAACTGCAACGCAAAACCCCGGTGCTGGATGTCTTCCTGCTTGACCGACAGCGGCAGCCCGGAGGCGATGCGGATCTGTTCGCGAACAATGTCGATACCGGTGATTTCTTCGGTGATGGTGTGTTCCACCTGCACCCGGGTGTTCATCTCCATGAAGTACACCTCGCCTTCGGCGAGCAAAAACTCCACGGTGCCGGCGTTCTCGTAGCCCACGGCCTTGGCCGCGCGCACCGACAGGTCGCCGATATAGGCGCGCTGCTCAGGGGTCAATTGCGGGCTCGGGGCGATTTCGATCAGCTTCTGGTTACGGCGCTGGATCGAGCAATCGCGTTCGAACAGGTGCACCACGTTGCCGAAACTGTCGCCCAGGATCTGCGCTTCGATGTGCTTGGGATTGACGATGCATTTTTCCAGGAACACTTCCGCCGAACCGAACGCCTTGGTGGCTTCGGAAATCACCCGCGGGAAGGCCTGTTCGAGTTCTTCACGGCTGTTGCAACGACGGATACCGCGACCGCCGCCACCAGAGGTGGCCTTGAGCATCACCGGGTAACCGATCCGATCACCTTCGGTCAGGGCCTCTTCGATGCCCGCCACGTTGCCTTCGGTGCCCGGCGTGACCGGCACACCGGCCTTGATCATGCTGCGACGCGCTTCGGTCTTGTCACCCATGCGGCGAATGACTTCCGCCGAAGGGCCAATGAATTTGATGCCGCGTTCAGCGCAGATGTCTGCCAGTTCGGCATTTTCCGAGAGAAACCCGTAGCCAGGATGCAAGGCATCACAGCCGGTTTCCACCGCCAGGTTCACCAGTTTGCGCGGGTTGAGGTAGCCGGCCAGCGGATCGGCGCCGATGCTGTGGGCCTCGTCCGCACGCTTGACGTGCAACGCATGGCGGTCCGCGTCGGAGTAGACCGCGACCGAGCGAATGCCCATCTCGGCGCAAGCGCGCACGATGCGGACGGCAATCTCACCACGGTTGGCGATCAGGATCTTTGTTATCAATTGGAGGTTCCCTTGAGCCGGTGATACCACGGCCTGGGATCCAGGCCGACGCGTGACCAGATGTAACAATTGGTCGCAGCTCCACACTAGTCCTGGCTGTGGATTAACAAAAATGAATAATTATTGGGTCATGCATAAGCAAAGACTTATAGTTGAGCTGCCCGTCCCACACCAGAGTACTTAAAAGATGCGTAAGTCGTTGATGCGTATGACATTGCGTCAATTGCAAATTTTCAACGAGGTGTGCGACCTGAGGTCCTACAGCCGTGCAGCCGACGAAATGTCTCTCACACAACCGGCCGTTAGCCTACAGATTCGATCTCTGGAAGAGCTGATTGGCCAGCCGTTATTCGAGTATGTCGGCAAGAAACTCTACATGACCGAAGCCGCCGAAGCCCTGCAACGTGCCAGCCGCGACATCTTCGGGCGCCTGGAAAACCTCGATATGCAGCTCTCGGACATGCAGGGTTCGCTGCAAGGCCAACTGAAGCTGGCGGTAGAGTCCAGCGCAAAATACTTCGTCCCGCATCTATTCGCCGCATTCAAGCGCCAGCATCCGGAGGTCAACCTCAACCTCACGGTGGTCAATCGCGGCCAGGTCATCCGCCGGCTCTCGGACAACCGCGACGACCTGGTGATCATGTCCATGGTGCCCCAGGACATGGGCCTGGAATTCCTGCCCTTTCTCAACAATCCGATCGTCGCCGTGGCGCCGCCCGACCATCCGCTGTGCCACCTGGGTCCGCTGCGCTTGCAGGACCTGGAGCCCTACACGCTGCTGTTGCGCGAGCCGGGGTCCGGCACGCGACTGGCCTGTGAGGAATATTTCAAGGAGAAACGGGTGCACTTCACCCAGACGCTGGAAGTGGCGTCGGCGGAAGCCCAGCGCGAATGCGTAGTGGCCGGGCTGGGCGTGGCGCTGCTGACACGTCACGCCGCGAGCCGGGAATTGTCGTCCGGCGCACTCATCGAGTTGCCGGTGGAGGAATTGCCGCTGTACCGCAGTTGGTGCCTGGTGCAGGCCAGGGCCAAGCGCCTGTCACCGGTGGCCCATGCCTTCCTGGCCTTCGTTCGCGGCGAGCGCGCTCAGATCATCGGCCTGGTTGAGCGTTTCGACGGGAAGCCGCCGGCGTTGCCTGCCAGTAATTGAACTCTACCGCGTCAGGAAACTCGCTGATCTCGGCCAGAAGCTGACGCTGTTCATAGCGGTCTTCGATTGCACGACGGAACGCCATGCGGCGCTGGTCTTCCTGCTGACGACGGGTTTTGACGGCGCTGCGTTCTTCGTAGGACTGGGTCATGTCGAGACTCCCAAGACGTATACGGGAGCTTTACGATGACGATGAGGGATGACGGTTTGGCGGCGCGTGCGTTACAGAACGATGAATTCAGGGGGAAATGACACTTTGTGGCGAGGGAGCTTGCTCCCGCTCGGCTGCGCAGCAGTCGCAAACCAGCCAATGCGGTGTATCTGGAAAAATCGTTGGGGGCTGCTTCGCAGCCCAGCGGGAGCAAGCTCCCTCGCCACAAAAGCCCCTCGACCTCAGGGCTTGGGATTCAGTCGTCCAGCGCCTTCACCGACTTGGGCGACAGCCGCAGGCTGCGAAGGCTGCGCTTCACGCTCTTGAGGTGGTTGACCAAGCTCGGGCCACGGGCCATGGCGACGCCCATCGCCAGTACGTCGATCACCACCAGATGGGCGATGCGCGAGGTTAGCGGCGTGTAGATCTCAGTGTCTTCATGCACATCGATGGCCAGGTTCACCGTGGACAGCTCCGCCAAGGGGGTCTGGCTCGGACACAAGGTGATCAGCGAAGCACCGCTTTCGCGCACCAGGTTCGCGGTGATCAGCAGGTCCTTGGAGCGCCCCGATTGGGAAATGCAGATCGCCACATCGGTGGGTTTCAAGGTCACTGCCGACATGGCCTGCATGTGCGGGTCAGAATAGGCTGCTGCCGTCAGCAGCAACCGGAAGAACTTGTGCTGGGCATCGGCCGCCACTGCGCCCGAGGCGCCGAAGCCATAAAACTCGACTCGCTGGGCCTGGGACATGGCCGTGACGGCTTTTTGCAACGCCACCGGGTCGAGCTTCTCGCGAACCTCCATCAACGTATGCAGGGTCGTGTCGAAGATTTTCAGGCTGTAGTCCGCCACTGAATCATCTTCATGGATCGCAAACTGACCGAAGCTCGCGCCGGCGGCCAGGCTTTGCGCCAGCTTGAGTTTCAGATCCTGGAAACCCGAGCAACCGATGGCCCGGCAGAAGCGCACGATGGTCGGTTCGCTGATGCCGACGCTGTGGGCAAGATCGGCCATGGAGCTATGCATCACGGCCGCGGGATCAAGCAGTACGTGATCGGCGACTTTCAGCTCCGACTTGCGCAGCAAGTGGCGTGACTGGGCGATGTGTTGCAACAGGTTCAAGGGGCTGGACTCTTGTTATGGGCAGATGCCGGGATGTAGCAAGCTTGTAGTTATACTACAAGAATTGGCGCTTTGCCCGTCCAAAACGTAACTGGATTGCCTCGCTGCCCCTTTGTTTTGGCCGAGGATTGCCCGATGTAGCAGCCTGGGCCGTAGCGCAAACCCTCTGCGCTGTCGATCGCCTGACTTCCTGACCCGGCCAGAGCTTCCAACGTAGGCAATAGCGCCTATTTCCAATGAGCCAAACATTCGATAACTTGCAGCCCTTAACAATATATATCCCTACAACCCTAGGCAGTAGCTCTCAAGCCAAAACCAAGTAGGCCATTGAAAGTTCATTTCTCCTTACAATCCCAGCCGCCACTTAACTAACACCATCAAGTCAAAGCCGTTATATTGGCTCCCGCAGGAAGCAATCAACTTTAACTAAAGGAGTTACCACTATGAAAATCACAACTAAAGGTTGGACCGCACAAATCGATCGTATGCCGGGCACTGCATCTTTCCGCACCTTTGGCACCGTAACCGTAGCAAATTCCGGCGTTATCCCGACGCTGGTCCGGAGCGCCAATCAGGACAAATCTCTTGATCTACGATTGGAGTTGATACTTCAAAACTCCGACGGGGTTTCACTACAAGTGCTCACAGACAAGATTGTCGAATACAAAAAACTGGGTGAATCCAACGTCACGGGCGTCAGTATTTTTTCGAAGGCGAGTTGCTGCACCACATTGATGAAGTTCTAATCACCCACTAAGCATTCGCCCATAAACAACTTCCCGGCAGACGCGCTCGTCGTCTACCGGGAAGTTATCGTCGTCGTTCAGGTTAATTCAACCCAGGTGCTGCGCCCGCAACAACCCGGCCAAACCGTCTGCCTCCACCGGCCGGCTGATCAGATACCCCTGCACCTCATCGCAACCCTCGTTCCTGAGGAACTCAAGCTGCTCCTGACGCTCAACGCCTTCAGCCACTACCTTGAGCGACAAGCCATGGGCCATTGCAATGATTGCCCGGGTAATGGCGGTATCCACGCTGCCCTCGCCCAGCCCGCGGATGAACGCCTGGTCGATCTTCACGTAGTCCACCGGGATACGCTTGAGGTAGCTCAGGGATGAGTAGCCGGTGCCAAAATCGTCGATCGCCAGCTTGACCCCAAGGTCGCGCAATTGCTGGAACGTGGCGATGATGTGTTCAACGCTGTCGAGCAACTGGCTCTCGGTCAACTCCAGCTCCAGGTACTGGGGCGCCAGGCCGGTTTCCTCCAGCACTTGTCGCACCAGGCTGACCAGCTTGCCCTGGCGCAACTGATGCACTGACAGGTTGACCGACACCCTGATCGGCTCAAGCCCTTGGCGCTGCCATTCGCACGCCTGCCAACAGGCTTGGCGCAACACGAACTCGCCAATCGGTCCGATCAGCCCGGTCTCTTCAGCCAAGCCAATGAAATCTCCCGGCGGGACTCGGCCCATGGCCGGATGATCCCAACGCACCAGCGCCTCGGCGGCGTTCAGGCGACCGGTGGCCAGGCACAATTTGGGCTGATAAAAGACTTTCAGTTGTTGCTCTTCCAAGGCCTTGCGCAGTTGGTTTTCCAGTTGCAGGCGCTCCAGCGTGCTGGCCTGGAGGCTCTCGGTGTAGAACTGGAAGTTGTTGCCCCCCAGATGCTTGGCGTGCTGCATGGCCATGTTCGCCTGGCTGACCAGCGTGGCAATTTCCCGCGTGTTGTCCGGCAACAAGCTGATGCCGATGGAGGCACTGAGCACCAATTCATGACCTTCGATGGTCAACGGCACGCGCAGCTTGGCGGCCAGCCGGGTCGCCACCCGCGCCAGGCTGGAAAGGCTGCCGTAGGCATCGAACAACACCGCAAACTCATCGCCGGATAACCGGGCAATGGTGTCGGCCTCGGGCAGTGCATTGATCAAGCGCCGCGCCATTTTCTGCAACAACTGGTCGGCGATGTCATGGCCCAGGCTATCGTTGAGCAGTTTGAAACGGTCCAGGTTGATATGCAGCAACGCCAGGCTACGCCGTCCACCCTGGCGCACCCGCTGATGAGCTTCGTTCAGGCGCTCACGGAACAGCGAGCGATTCGCCAGCCCGGTCAGTTCGTCGTAATGGGTCAGGTAGCGCATGCGCTCTTCAGATTCGCGGCGCGCCGAAAGATCGGCGAAAAAGCCCACGATATGGCTGATATTTCCCCGAGCATCGCGCACGACGTTCAGTTGCAGCCATTGCGGGTACAACTCGCCGTTGGCCCGCGCCTCCACCAGCTCACCCTGCCAGGTGCCATGCTGTTTGAGCGCTTGGCGGATGATGGGATAGTGCCGGCGCGCGTCGCGACTGCATGGCAGGTTGACGACATTGCGCCCGAGCATGTCATCGATATTGAAACCGGTGACTCGCGTGAACGCTTGATTGGCCGCGAGCAGCACATAATTGGGGTCGAAAATCACAATCCCTTCGCTGGCGGCCTCGAACACCGTGGCCGCCAGCTGCCGTTGCTGCTCGAGTTCCTTGCTCGCGCTGATGTCGCGCCGGGTCCCGACCATGCGCAGCACCCGTCCGCTGGCGCTGCGCTCCACGGCTCGGCCACGGTCCTCGATCCAGACCCAATGGCCATCGCCGTGCCGCACCCGGTATTCGATCTGGTAATCCTCGCTGCGGCCCTTGAGGTGCTCGACCAGGGCCCGCTTGAGCGCCGGCAGGTCTTGAGGGTGCAGGCGCGGGGTGAGATGGCTGAGCATCGCCGTGACGTATTCGGGCTCCAGGCCGAACAGCTCCTTGAGCTGGGTGTGATGGACTTCGTCAGTCTGCAGATTCCAATCCCACAACCCCAGCTCACTGGCCTTGAGGGCCAGGGCCAGGCGCGCCTCACTTTTGCTCAGGGCCTGGCTGGCGGCCTCCAGTTCAAGACTGCGCTGCGCGACACGCGCCTCCAGGCCCACCTGGGCCGCTCGCAATTTTTCCTCGGCCGAGCGCCGTTGCTCAACCTCCCGGCCCAGCGCCTCGTTGAGCATCGCACCGCGGGTTTGGGTTTGCTGCAGGTGCTCGATCAACGCCTGGTTCTGGAAACGGCGCAACATGCCATTCTGGATCAGGCGATTGACTTGCCAAGCCACCACACTCAAGGAAACCAACACAATCAGCCCGAGCCAGCCCCAACCCCGCTGCTGCTCATCGCCGCCCCAGAAGAGATAGCCGATGGCCGGTAACAGGCAGGGCAAGGCAAAGGACAGGAACGCCGGAAGACTCACGGCATAGGCCACGCTGGCCGACAACGCGGCCGCGCCAATCAGGCCGAACACCCAGGCCTGCTGCTGGAAGCTGTCGGCCGGGACCAACGCGATGCCGGCCCCCGCCAGCGTAAGGCCGGTCATCGCCGAGCCCAGCAAAAACATACGCAACCAGATCGGGTGGGCCTGGCGGCTTGGCATTGCCGAATCGAAAGCCGCCACCTGGATCACCCGCAACGCCACCAGTGACAACAACCAGACGAGCCAGACGCTGACCAGGAAATAGCGCCGCGGCTCCCATAACAGTGCGGCGCAGACCAGACCGTTGAGCAGCATGAACAATGTAGGAAGCAGTGAGCCCTGATACAGCAGACGTGTGCGCTCGACCGCCATCTCCGTGGCGTACTGCTTGCAGATGACCCGCGGTTCCACACAGGGGCCCGCCGGATCGGAATTGAGGGTCATTGGCACTGTTCTTGTTCTTATAGAGAGGAGCGTGGAGAACCCGAAACAAGCGCCGAGCATACACAAGCCATGGGCCATCCCACACTGCCCCAGCTCATAAAAACATTGAAAAAAGTCGCTATTCCATTGGATGGCGCCCCTCCCGAGCGAGTCCCGCCAACGCCTGTAGCCCGTGACTCGCCGGTCATCACCAAACGGTCTTTTATCGGCCGATGCAAAGCTCGGTTTGCCCGGGGTGACGCTGCACCCTAGAATGCTCCGATGCGCGATGATCTCTCCCTTCTGCTGAACTCCCTCAACGATGCCCAACGCCAGGCCGTAGCCGCCTCCGTGGGTCGTCAGTTGGTCCTGGCCGGTGCCGGCTCCGGTAAAACCCGAGTGCTGGTGCACCGTATCGCCTGGTTGATCCAGGTCGAGAACGCCTCGCCCCATTCGATCCTGTCGGTGACGTTCACCAACAAGGCCGCGGCCGAGATGCGCCATCGCATCGAACAACTGATGGGCATCAACCCCGCCGGCATGTGGGTCGGCACCTTCCACGGCCTGGCGCACCGCTTGTTGCGGGCGCATTGGCAGGAGGCCGGGCTGAGCCAGACCTTCCAGATCCTGGACAGCGACGACCAGCAACGCCTGGTCAAGCGGGTGATCCGCGAGCTTGGCCTGGACGAACAACGCTGGCCGGCCCGCCAGGCCCAATGGTTCATCAACGGCCAGAAAGACGAAGGCCTGCGCCCGCAGCATATCCAGGCCAGCGGCGACCTGTTCCTGGCGACCATGCGCAGCATCTACGAAGCCTACGAGGCGGCGTGCCAGCGTGCCGGGGTAATCGACTTTTCCGAGCTGCTGCTGCGGGCCCTGGACCTGTGGCGCGACCACCCGGGCCTGCTGGCTCACTACCAAAAGCGCTTCCGGCATGTACTGGTGGACGAGTTCCAGGACACCAACGCCGTGCAATACGCCTGGTTGCGCTTGCTCGCCAAGGGCGGCGACAGCCTGATGGTGGTGGGTGACGACGATCAGTCGATCTACGGCTGGCGCGGCGCCAAGATCGAGAACATTCACCAGTACTCGGCGGACTTTCCCGACGCCGAAGTCATCCGCCTGGAACAGAACTACCGCTCCACCGCCGGCATCCTCAAAGCCGCCAACGCCCTGATCGCCAACAACACCGGGCGCCTGGGCAAAGAGTTGTGGACTGATGGCGGCGAAGGCGAAGCGATCAACCTCTATGCCGCCTTCAACGAACACGATGAAGCCCGCTACGTGGTGGAAACCATCGAGAGTGCGCTGAAAACCGGCCTGGCCCGTAGCGACATTGCCATCCTGTACCGTTCCAACGCCCAGTCGCGAGTGCTGGAAGAGGCCTTGCTGCGCGAACGGATCCCTTACCGCATCTATGGTGGCCAGCGCTTCTTCGAACGTGCGGAAATCAAGAACGCCATGGCCTACCTGCGCCTGATCGAAGGTCGGGGCAACGACGCGGCCCTGGAGCGGGTCATCAACGTGCCGACGCGGGGCATTGGCGAGAAAACCGTCGAGGCGATTCGCGATCACGCGCGCCACAGCCATGTGTCCATGTGGGAATCCATGCGCCAGCTGGTCACCAACAAAGGCGTGACCGGTCGCGCCGCCGGCGCCCTGAAGGCCTTCATGGACCTGATCGAAGACCTGGCCGCCAAGTGCGGGGAAATGCCTCTGCACTTGATGACCCAGACCGTCATCGAACAGTCCGGCCTGATCGCCTACCACGAAGCGGAAAAAGGCGAGAAAGGCCAGGCCCGGGTGGAAAACCTTGAGGAACTGGTCAGCGCCGCGCGCAACTTCGAGAACACCGAAGAAGACGAAGACCTCTCGCCGCTGTCGGCCTTCCTCGGTCACGCCTCCCTGGAGGCCGGCGACACCCAGGCCGACGAACATGAAGACAGCATCCAGTTGATGACCCTGCACAGCGCCAAGGGCCTGGAATTCCCTTATGTGTTCCTCGTGGGCATGGAAGAAGGCCTGTTCCCCCACAAGATGAGCCTGGAAGAACCGGGACGCCTGGAAGAGGAGCGGCGCCTGGCCTATGTCGGTATCACCCGCGCCATGCAGAACCTGGTCATGACCTATGCCGAAACCCGACGCTTGTATGGCAGCGAGACCTACAACAAAGTGTCGCGCTTCGTACGTGAAGTGCCGAAGGGCTTGATCCAGGAAGTGCGGCTGTCCAACAGTGTCAGCCGGCCGTTCGGCGGCGGCCAGCAACAAAGCACCAGCAGCTTGTTTGGCGGCAGCGATATCCCGGAAACCGGCTTCAGCCTCGGCCAGACCGTGCGGCATTCGGTATTCGGCGACGGCGTTATCCTCAACTTCGAAGGCGCCGGCGCCCAGGCCCGGGTGCAGGTGAATTTCAGCGAAGGCAGCAAGTGGCTGATGCTGGGATATGCCAAGCTCGAAGCGATCTAAAGGCCTTGCAGGAACTCTGTGGAAGCGAGCTTGCTCGCGATAGCGGTGGATCAGTCACTATTGTTGCTGACTGACACACCGCTATCGCGAGCAAGCTCGCTCCCACAGGTTGTTCTGGGGACGCCAAACATTTCCGATAGAACTTGTTCCCCTTTCCTACAGCCCAAAGCGAACAAGCTTTCTTGCGCAGCTGAAGCTGAACCTCACCTGTCACGCAAAAGCCCGAAACACTCTGCTGCTAGCCAGCAACAGTTCTGCTGTGCAACATGGCGCGCGTGCTATCCACAAATGGGAATGCCTTTATATGAAACGTTTTCTTAGCATCGCCATGGCGTTGTGCATCGGCCTGACGATGGCCATCGACGCCAATGCCGCCAAGCGCTTTGGCGGTGGTAAAAGCTCGGGAGCAGCCCCGACTCACCAGACCAGCCAGATGGCGCCGTCTTCTGCCGCCGGCTCTACCGCTGCCACCGCAGGCGCGGCCGGTGCCGCGGGCGCTGCCACCAAGGCCAGCGGCGCGTCGCGCTGGCTCGGCCCCCTGGCCGGCATCGCTGCCGGTGGCCTGCTCGCCTCCATGTTCATGGGTGACGGCTTCCAGGGCATGCAGATCTTCGACATCCTGATCATGGCGGTCATCGCCTTCCTGGTCTTCCGCTTCATTGCCGCTCGTCGTCGCAAGCAGCAGGAGCAACTCGCTCCAGCTGGCCACGCGCCGATGCAGCGTGAAGTGTTCAACCAGCAGCCTGCCAGCGGTTCGATCTTCGGTGGTTCGGCAGCGCCTGTGGCCGCTCGTCCGGTGATCAATGCGCCGGCCTGGTTCAACGAAGGCCGCTTCATCGAAGCCGCGCGCAACCACTTCATGGCCCTGCAGCAACATTGGGACGCGAACGAGATGGACAAGATCTCCGAGTTCGTCACCCCGCAATTGCTGGAATTCCTCAAGCGCGAGCGGGCCGAGCTGGGTGACGGCTTCCAGTCCACCTACATCGACAACCTCCAGGTGCAACTGGATGGTGTCGACGATCGCGCCGACAAGACCATCGCCACCCTGACCTTCAGCGGTCTGTCGAAGGATTCTCGCTTCGACAAGGGCGAAGCGTTCAGCGAAAGCTGGAACATGGAACGTGCCCAGGGCGATGACCAGCCTTGGCTGGTGGCCGGTATCCGCCAGAACGGTTGAACCTTTACCGGTTTTGCATGTTGAAATAAAAGAACCCCGGCTCAGGCCGGGGTTTTCTATTTCGCGGTTGCATCTATAGCGAGCTACTGTATAAACCGCTCCATATAAAACCGCGCCATCGAGAAAGAGGATCCCCGGACGTGGAAGAAATCATCGAACAATTGCGTGAAGCCAACGAGCCCGTACCGGTCCCGCTGGAATTGCCCGACGAAGACTTGCTGGTAGAGATCGAAGAGCAGCTGTTCATCGATATCCCGTTCGTCTTCAGGGAGTTTTTGCTGACCGTCAGCGACGTCGTCTACGGCAGCCTGGAACCGGTAACCGTCACCGATCCACAGTCCCACACCTACCTGCCGGATGTGGCCGCCAATGCCTGGGATGCCGGTGTCGACCGCAGCCTGATCCCGATCTGCCAGGACGGCGATGATTATTACTGCGTCGAAGAGGACGGCACGGTGGTGTTGTGGCAAGCCGAGGAAGAACTGATCGCCGAGGAAACCTGGGAATCGGTCTGGCACTGGGCCCGGGACGTCTGGCTGGAAAGCTGAGCCCCGCCGCCGGTCAATGGCCGGACGACTCCTTGTGGTTGTCCAGGGTTTCAAGCAAGGCCACCTGCATCCGCGTATGCAAGCGGATGAACCAGCGCCAGAGCAGTGCCGCCACGGCAGTCGCCACCACGGCAATCAGCACAAGCAACTTGTTGGTCGGCAGGATGCTGGCCGACAAGGCTGCCAATAGCAGAAAAATCACCAGCAGCGAGAGAATCGGGATCACTTCGGCGATCACCCGGCGCACGCGCTGGGTGTGGCGGCCAGCCATCTCCGGCTTCACGCCCATCTCCGCCAGCAGCATCGACAGCGCCTTGAGCTTGCGGTAAGCGGCAATCAGGAACGGCAGCGACAGCAGTAACGCTCCGCCCCAGATCAATGCTTTTTGCCAGCTCGGATCGCTGATCCAGGCTTGCAGGTAAGCCGACATCCGCTCGGCGAAATATCCCCCCGAGACAAAAATGGCGATGACCAACGCCAGGTTGACGCCTACCTGCAGGAGAATCCGCCGGATCATCGACGCCAGCATCGCGCCTTCGCCGTGGGGCTGGATGCTACGCAGCCATTCGCCATACATCCCCAGCACTCGCGTCAGCCGTTGCGGCATGGCCGTTGCCAACTTGACGGACAGCGGGTCGGCGGCCCGGATCAAGTAAGGCGTCAGCAGTGTGGTCAGCACCGAAACGGCGACCGCTACCGGGTAGAGGAAATCGCTGGTGACCTGCAAGGTCATCCCCAGCGACGCGATGATGAAGGAGAATTCACCGATCTGCGAAAGCCCCATCCCAACGCGCAACGAGGTGCGTCCATCGTTGCCGGCGATAAAGGCACCGAGGCCGCAGGACAACATCTTGCCAAGCACCACGGCGCCCGTAATCACCGCAATCGGCCAGGCGTATTGCAGCAATATCGCCGGATCGAGCATCAGTCCGATGGCGACGAAGAAAATCGCGCTGAACAGATCACGCACCGGCTCCACCAACCGCTCGATCTTCAGCAACTGCCGGGACTCGGCCATGATCGCACCGATCAGGAACGCCCCGAGCACCATGCTGTATTCCAGCTTCACCACCAGCAGGCAGAAGCCGAAACACAGGCCCAGTACGGTAATCAGCAGCATTTCGTTGCTGTCGAACTTCGCCACGTAGGCCAGCAACCTCGGCACCAGCAGAATGCCGATGACCAACGCGACGATCATGAACAGCGACAACTTGCCAACGGTGGAAAACACCTCGCCGGAGCTCACGGTGCCGCTGACGGCAATGCTCGACAGCAAGGCGATGATGCCGATACCGAGGATGTCCTCGACGATCAACACCCCGAAGATCAACTGCGCGAAGCGCTCGTTCTTCATCTTCAGGTCGTTGAGGGCCTTGACGATGATGGTGGTGGAGGAAATGGCCAGGATCGCGCCCAAAAACAGCGAGTCCATGGTGCTCCATTCGAACCAGCGGCCGATTTCATAGCCGATCCAGATCATCAACACGATTTCGAGGAACGCCGCGATGAAGGCCGTGGCGCCGACCTTGAACAGTTTGCGCAGGCTGAATTCCAGCCCCAGGCAAAACATCAGGAAGATCACCCCGAGCTCGGCCAGGGTCTTGATCGTGTCTTCGTCGTGGATAAAACCAAACGGCGGCGTGTGCGGGCCAATGATGAAGCCGGCCACGATATAGCCCAGTACCACCGGTTGTTTGAAACGATGAAAGAGTACGGTTACCAGCCCCGCAGCCATCATGATGATCGCCAGATCCTGGATGAAACTGATGGCATGCATGTCGGGGCTCCCTGTTCAAATGACGCACTGCCGAGCTGGAGAAATCCGTTTCCGCTGTAGGAATTGCCCTCACAAGGGGCTTTTGAAGGGTAACACCGCGACTTCCGACAAAAAGACGGTGCAATATATGGAAACAGATCCATCGGCGCGTGACGGCAAGCACAGGCGCAGCGTCCCGATATCGGTGGTTTTAAAACGGGGTGACCTGTTTGCAGGCCACTCTCCAGCATCCGCAGAGGTGCACTCCCGAATGACTGCCTTGAACCGTGAGTACGTTATGGAACCCGGAAACGCCCAGCTGTCGATGACGGTGTTGATGACCCCCGATATGGCCAATTTCTCTGGCAATGTCCATGGCGGCACCTTGCTCAAATACCTCGATGAAGTCGCCTACGCCTGCGCCAGCCGCTATGCCGGGCGCTACGTGGTGACCCTGTCGGTTGACCAGGTGATCTTCCGCGAGCCGATTCATGTCGGCGAGCTGGTGACCTTCCTGGCCTCGGTGAACTACACCGGCAACACGTCGATGGAAGTGGGCATCAAAGTCGTGACCGAAAATATTCGCGAACGCTCGGTGCGTCACACCAACAGTTGCTTCTTCACCATGGTTGCGGTGGATGACCAGCGCAAACCCGCTGCCGTGCCGCCCTTGCAGCCGCAAAACAGCGAAGAAAAGCGCCGCTACGAACAAGCCCAGCAACGGCGGCAGATTCGCCAGGAACTGGAGAAGCGCTACCAGGAGATCAAGGCAGACGGGCCTTGATCGGTCAATGAAAAATCAACTGTGCGAGCTTGCTCGCGATGGCGGTGTGTCAGTCAGCATCAGTATTGACTGATCGGCTGCTATCGCGAGCAAGCTCGCTCCCACAGGGGTTTTGCAGCATTTCCACAGGGGCGATCAGAGGCTGATCGGCACCGCCTCGAACCGCACCCGTGGATGGGCGATCCGGTCCTGGGCACGGACCAGTTCAAGTTCATAGCTTGTGCAGGCCTGGGTTTCCAGCAGCACTTCGTGCACCGCAGCGGCGGTGAATTCGAACGCCGCCACCAGGCTGTCCCCCAACAGTATCCGTGCCAGGAACAACCCCGAGGTCAGGTCACCCACACCCACCGGCTGGCGCGGGAACGCCAACAGTGGACGGCGCAGGTGCCAACTGCCCTCGGCGGTCACCAACAGCATTTCGAAGCTGTCATCGGGTTTGCCGGGGTAGGCCAAGTGCTTGACCAGCACCGCTTTCGGCCCACGGGCCAGCAGCGCGCGAGCCATCGCCAGGCAGTCCAGCAACGACTGCGCCTTGCGCCCGGAAAAACTGTCCAGTTCCAGTTGGTTCGGGCACATGAGATCCGCCACGGCAGCGGCTTCTTCCAAGAGAAATTTGCTCACCTCGGGCGCCACGATACAGCCCTTCTCTGGATGCCCCATGACCGGGTCACACAGGTACAGCGCCTTTGGATTGGCCGCCTTGATCCGCGCCACGCCCGTCAGAATCGCCCGCCCCTGGGCCGCGCTGCCCAGGTAACCGGATAACACCGCATCGCAATGCCCCAGCTCACCGATGGCGGCGATGCCTTCTACCAATGCGGGTATTTGCTCGGGCGCCAGCACCTCGCCGGTCCATTGGCCGTACTGGGTGTGATTGGAAAATTGCACGGTATTGAGCGGCCAGACGTTCACGCCGACCCGCTGCATCGGAAACACTGCGGCGCTATTGCCGGCGTGCCCGAACACCACGTGGGACTGAATGGCAAGCAGATGAGGCGTACGTTTCATGCGGGAAGTTTCCGTAAAACGATTGAAATTCAAGCCGCGCAGTATGCGACTAAACGCAGCCTGTACGACAGACCGGCGAGACAGTTAAGCTGACAGCAACTTGTCGGAGCACTTCGTTCATGCTGACCCTTGGAAACATTTTCGTGCTGATGCTGCTGGCTAGCGGCGGCGCCTGGCTGTGGCACAACCATGGCTTGCGCGAACGGGCGTTGGCGAGGGTCATGCAGCATTGCGCCAACCTCAAGATCGAGCTGCTGGACGGCAACGTGGCGCTGAAAAAAATCGGCTTCGTAAAGGACGCCAATGGTCGACGACGCCTGGCTCGCGTCTACACCTTCGAGTTCACCGTCACCGGCGAAAGCCGCCATTCGGGCACCATCACTCAGTTCGGTGCCCACAGCGCCCACATAGAACTGGCGCCCTACCCGATGCCGTTCGAAGAAACACCACCAACCCCTATTGAACCGGTCCAGACCAGGCCCAGGGCCGAAGTCATCGAGTTGAGCCAGTGGCGCCAGGAACACAACAAGTGGAAGCCTTGAAACAGGGTTGATTCAGGCACACCGGCAGTTCGCCAGTCCGGCTTGCAGGTGATCGACGTCTTGCGGCTGATCGAAAATCAGCTCGATCCGGGAATCCTGGCGCCATTCGCTGGCCTGCCAGCCCAGCGCCGTCCCTTCCAACGCATTGGCTGAAACCCAACCGTCGAGGCTGTGGATAACCATCTTGGCCCGTTTCCAGTCCTGGCCCTGTAGCCATCGTGTCAGCGCCGCTGCATCGAGTCGTTGGCTTGGGTGCCAGCGCCAACCGATACTCCAGCCACCCTCCTGTTGCTGATGCAGGCAGATTGGCTGAGTTGGGTCGGACCAGATGGCCGGTATCTGCCCCAAGCGCTTGGGCAGGGTCAAGTTATCCACAGCCCCGTGGCCCAGCGCCATCAGGCCTGGCAATCGCTCGATCGGTAATGCCGCGTGTTGCGTCCAGTACAACGCCCGCCCTGGCAGTTGCGCCGTCAACCGTTCGCGGTCGGCTTGGGTGAGGGTGTTGGATTTGTTCAGCACCAGCAGTCCGGCATCCGCCAAGGCTTGTTGCTGTGCATCGGGCAAGGGCTTGCCGTCCAACATCGCCCGGGCATCCAACACCAGCACACAGGGTTGCACCGCCAGCACGCCGAGCCATGGCGCCTCGCTCAACTGCCGCATCAACTGCGCCGGATGACCCAGGCCCGAAGGTTCGATGAACAGCCGATCGGGCCTGGCCTTGCGCAGCAAACGCCCAAGACCGATCTGAAACGGCGCGCCGTTGACGCAGCACAAGCAGCCGCCGGCCACTTCGCCCAGTGCGATACCATCGCCAGCCTGGGTCAGCAGCGCGGCATCCAGGCCGATCTGGCCAAACTCATTGATCAGTACCGCCCAGCGCTCATTGGCCGGGCGTTGGGCCAGCAAATGCTTGATCAGGCTGGTCTTGCCAGCGCCCAAGGGACCGGCGATGACATGGGTGGGAATGTGCTGCAACATAATCGACGACTTTCGATGGAGGTGAAGATGCGAATGATCGGTTGGTTGTTACTGGCACTGACTTCGAACCAGGCATTGGCCCAGGCTTGCGTGGTCCACAGCCAGGCGGAACGACTGGATGTGAAAGTCTGCCAGCAGAACCGCAACATCCCGCAGAAGCTGTTTGCCGACGGTTTCTGCCAGCCAAACCTTGCCGGTCAGAAAGTCGAGGTGCAATACGTCGATCAATGTCCTGGCGGCGCGTTCGGCGTGTGCAGCAACGCCCAGGTCGCCAATATGCCTTACCGCCAGGATATTCACTATTACGGCGTGGCGACCGATGCCGCTTACCTGCAGCCATTTTGCGAAGGGCAAAGCCAGGGAACCTGGTTCAAGCCTTAAACCAGCCAATCCAGGGTGAGAATCAGGCGACGCTCTCCCGGCGCGGGCTCCGGCGAGCGATGGATCAGGCCAAACCCCTCATTACCGTGCCATTTCTCGCCTTTAAGCAAGCCGACATCACCGCAACCAAACTGCTGGATCACGCGCGGATCAACCGGCCCGGCTTCAGGCTGTGCCAGGCGCCGGCGGTCCATGGCTTCCTCCTTGAGCCACTGGCTGCCGACACCCGCATAGGTAGTCAGCAACCGCACCGGCACGTGGTCGACATGGAAGCGCGGGCACATGGCCTTATCCAAGGTGCGTAGACGCAAACCGACACGTTGGGCGCCCAGCAGGCAGGCAAACGCACTGACGAGCCAGGAAACATCGGCGATAAAGCCTTCATAGCCTTGCAGGTCGCTGAAACCCGCAGCCAGGCCGTGCAGCGCCGGCTGGGTGTCTTCCTCTGGCAAGTCGAGCACACGGGATTCGGCCAGTGGCTGGTCCATCGCCAGCACCATGGCGGCAAAATCGCCGATGTGTGCAGGAAGCTGCCGCTGCCAGACCGCCAGGTTGGTGCCGTCCTGCAGGATCTTCGTGAAGATGCCTGGCGTGTCGCCTTGGACCTGCCGGATCTGCATCATTCTTTTCAGAGTCGGCGCCAGCATCACGCTGCGACCTCTTCATGCCATGGGCCGAACGGATCGGGCAACAGCCGCCAGCTTTCGGCGCCGAGGGCCATCTCCGCATCGGTGAGCAGGCAATCGTCCAGCTCAGCGGTCAGTTGGGCAAAATCGATGTCCTGGCCAATGAAGACCAGTTCCTGGCGACAATCGCCCGTGGTGGCCAGCCAGTTCTTCATGATTGTCGCCGTGCTCTCTTCATCCTGCGGCCATTGATTCTTCGGCACGAACCGCCACCAGCGCCCGGCGAAACCATGCCGCATCAAGCCTCCCGCCTGGGACCAACTGCCCGCCTCCTCAGGCTTGCTGGCCAGCCAGAAAAAACCCTTGGAGCGCAGGAGCTTGCCGTTGGGCCACGGACGGTCGATGAAGCTGAAGAACCGTTGGGGATGGAACGGCCGGCGGGCACGGTAGGCAGTCGAGGCGATGCCATATTCCTCGGTTTCTGGCACATGCTCACCACGCAGTTCCTGTAGCCAGCCGGGCGCCTGGGCGGCGCGTTCAAAATCAAAAAGCCCCGTGTCGAGAATTCGGCCCAGGGGCACCTGCCCCATGACCATGGGAATAATCTGTGCCTGGGCGTTGAGGCGCCGCAGAATCGCGCTCAACTCTTCCCGCTCGTGTTGGCTGATTAAGTCGATTTTGCTGATCAGAATGACGTCGGCAAACTCGATCTGTTCGATCAGCAAATCGGTGATCGAGCGCTCATCCTCGTCTCCCAAGGTTTCGCCCCTTGAGGCCAGGCTTTCGGCAGCTTGGTAATCCAACAGGAAGTTCACCCCATCAACCACCGTGACCATGGTGTCGAGTCGCGCCACGTCGGCCAGGCTTCGGCCTTCTTCATCACGAAACGTGAAAGTTTCCGCCACGGGCAACGGCTCGGAGATTCCCGTGGATTCGATCAACAGGTAATCGAAACGCCCTTCCCTGGCGAGCTGCCCGACTTCTTCAAGCAAGTCCTCACGCAGCGTGCAGCAGATGCAGCCGTTGCTCATCTCGACCAATTTCTCTTCGGAACGACTCAGGGTGACATCTCGCTGGACTTCGCTGCCATCGATGTTGATTTCGCTCATATCGTTGACGATTACGGCGACCCGCAAATTGTCGCGATTACGCAGGACGTGGTTGAGCAGCGTGCTTTTACCGGCACCGAGAAATCCGGAAAGCACGGTTACGGGTAGGCGATTGGGCATCGGTATATCCTCATCGGGCGGCCGCTTCGACGACGGCTCGTTTCCAGGGTTTGGCTGGGTTCAGGGCCTGGTTCTTTTTATGTTATAGTATAACAACACTATTCAACCAGCCCCGCCGGCTCTCATTGGCCCGAGATCAATCCATGCGCAACCATCTGAAATTTGTTTTGGCGGGTCCGCTTTTGCTATGGGCGCTGAGTGCGGCGGCCCAAAGTCCACTATTGGCGAACTGCACCCGAAGCGCGAATTTGCTGACCTGTGTGGATGGCCAAGGCAATGCCTACAGCGTCGCAACGGCGGGAAATACGATTTATTTACGCGGTTTTGAAGCCGTCAGTCGCCGCTATTGGGCGCAAACGAACAGTCGCTACGGCCAGCTCACGTTCTTTACCGGCTTGGCCTCGGATGGAGAGAGTTGGGTTGGCTACAGTCGGCGTGTGGGCTGGACCACGCTCAATCGCTTTTCAAGTTCGGGCGGGAGCGTCGGCGCATTTACATGCGGTCGCATGAAAGGTTGCGAGGACTTATCGCGCTGATGTTTCACGTGGAACGTGAACGTTTAGGAAGATGAAACTCCTTTCATGGAAAAAGGCTTCTTTAATTTTACTGTTATAATATAACATCTAATTTTGAACCTTCGATGGGCCTTAACCATGAATGCGTTAACGCTGCCCGACGTGGCTGCGCAGGTTTCACGTCAAACCCTGCCCCTTGATTGGGTGGGTATGTGCGGCATCTCCACACCGGTGTTGATTGACGGTCAGCGTCTAAGTGCAACGGCCGACGCCGGCGTCAGCCTTGATGACGGTGAAGCGCGCGGTATCCACATGTCACGTTTATACCTGGCGCTAGGGTTGCTTGAGGAAAGGCCACTTTCACCATCGCTAATGCGCCAAATCCTGAAGCAATTTCTCGACAGTCATGAAGGTTTGTCCGTTGCGGCTTCGCTCAGCGTGCACACCGATCTGCTGCTCAAGCGTCCGGCGTTAATCAGCCCGTTGATGGGCTGGAAAGGCTATCCGGTGAGCGTTGAAGCTCGCTTGAAAAACACAATGTTCCACGTGGAACTGAAAATCCAGATTCCCTATTCCTCGACTTGCCCATGCTCGGCAGCCCTTTCCCGGCAGTTGATTCAGCAGCAATTCGTCGACGACTTCGCCAACAAAAAACTCGAGCACGCTGAAATCCTGGCTTGGTTGGGTTCATCGAAGGGCATCGTCGCCACCCCACATAGCCAGCGCAGCACCGCAACCCTGACCCTGCGCCTGGACGCCGATGTTGAGGAATTGCCTCTACAGTCGTTCATCGACGAAGCCGAAGCAGCGCTCGGCACCGCTGTGCAGACCGCCGTCAAACGCGCCGATGAACAAGCATTCGCTTTGGCCAACGGCCAGAACCTGATGTTCTGCGAAGACGCTGCGCGGCGACTGAGCACGGCCCTGGCCCGGTCCCCCGGGATCACTGCCCTGGAGGTACGCGTCGTTCATGCCGAAAGCCTCCATGCCCATGACGCCGTGGCTCAAAGCCGCTGGACCCGAGACCCATCATGATCAACTGCCAAGCACTGCGCTGGGGCATTTCCGGCCAACCGCTCACGCCGCCGCTCGCCATGGAGCGGCCGGAAGGCAGCCTCACAGCCATCATCGGTGCCAACGGCTCGGGCAAAAGCAGTTTGCTGAAAGTGCTCGCAGGCCTGCAAAAACCGCTCTCCGGCAAGGTCACCCTGAATGTTCCACGACGTGGTGGCGTTTCATTCATGCCACAGCAGCAACATCTGGATCGGCAATTTCCCATCAGCTTGCAAGAACTGGTGGCCGCCGGCTCCTGGGGCAATCGGCACACGCCTGCGATGCGAAGACAGTTGCTGCAAACCGTACTCAAGGATTGGGCACTGAGCGGCCTTGAACATCGTCCATTGATGGCGTTGTCCGGGGGCGAGTTGCAACGCGCCCTGCTCGCTCGCCTGAGCCTGGCCGAAGCGCCCTTGCTGTTGCTCGACGAACCCCATGCCGCCCTCGACGAACAAGGCCAGGCGCTACTGTGGAAACACATTCAACGCTGGCATGCCGCGGGGAGAACGATCGTGGTGGTGTGTCATGATTTGGCGGCGGTACGCCAACATGTCCCCCATACGCTGCTGATCAAAAACACTGGCTGCGTGCTGGGCCGCAGTATCGACTTGATTGCCCAACAACCCCAAACGTGGGTGGCTTGATGCTCACAGCCACGCATTTCTGGCAACCCTTCCTGGAGTTTGTCTTCATGCGTCGGGCCTTGCTGGGCGGCCTGGTGTTGGCGTGCAGCACGGCGCCGTTGGGTGTGTTCCTGATTCTTCGGCGCATGAGCTTGATCGGTGACGCGGTGGCTCACGGCATCCTGCCTGGTGCTGCCTTGGGCTTCTGGTTTGCCGGACTAAGCCTGCCAGCGTTGACCATCGGCGGCCTGGGCGCGGGCTTGAGCATGGCCGGACTCGCCGCCTGGATTACCCGCCGCACCGGCCTGCGAGAGGACGCCAGCCTCGCGGCGATTTATCCCATTTCCTTGGCCGCGGGTGTGCTGATCCTTGGCATGGCGGGCAAACGCCTGGACTTGCTTCACCTGCTGTTCGGCTCGGCCTTGGCGGTGGACGGCCCGACGCTCAACGGCATGCTGTGGGTTTCCGGCGCCAGCCTGGTGGCGATGGCGTTGATCTATCGACCGTTGCTGCTCGATACACTGGACCCGCTGTTCCTGCAAACCGTGAGTCGTCTCGGCCCGTTGGCCCATGGCGTGTTCCTGACCTTGGTGGTGCTGAACCTGGTGATCGGCTTCCAGGCCATCGGCGCACTGATGGTGGTCGGCCTGATGATGCTGCCGGCCGCCGCGTCGCGATTCTGGAGCCGTCGCCTGCCGCTGCTGATGCTCATCGCCGGACTGCTCGGTTGCCTCTCAGTCTGGCTTGGCCTGTTGCTGTCCTTCTATTACTCACTGCCCAGCGGGCCGTCCATCGTTCTGGTGGCAGGCGTGTTGTATCTGTTGTCGGTGGTATTCGGTCCGGTGCACGGTTTGCTGCGCCGCCCGCCTTTGCTCACATCCCAATGAGGTGTCTCCCGATGCGCGTTCTGCTCGTGCTACTCAGTCTGATGCTGTCCATGTCCCTGTCCGCCGCCGAAAAACTCCAGGTCGTGACCAGCTTCAGCATCCTCGCCGACATGACCCGGCAGGTCGGCGGTGAGCATATTCAAATCACCAACATGGTCGGGCCGGACGCCGATGCACACACCTACGAACCCACGCCAGACGACGCCAAGGCATTGCTCAAGGCAAAACTGATCATCAAGAATGGCTTGGGCTTCGAGCCGTGGCTGGACCGCCTGGTGACCAGCACCGAAACCAGCGCCCCGGTGATCAGCGCCAGCCGCGGCGTTATCCCGCGGTCGTTGGATGAGGATGGCGAGACCATTCCCGATCCGCACGCGTGGCACAACCTGGCGAACGCCGAGCTGTACGTCAGCAACATCACCAAGGCATTGGAAGCGGCCGACCCGGCCAACAAAGCCGATTACGAACGCAACAGCCAGGCGTACCTGAAGAAGATCTACGCCCTGCTCGCCGAAGCCAAGGCCAAGCTCGGCGCATTGCCTGCCGGTAATCGCAAGATCGTGACGTCCCATGATGCATTCGGTTACCTGGGCCAGGCCTATGGCATCGAGTTCATGGCGCCCCAGGGTTTGTCCACCGAGCGTGAACCCTCGGCGGCAGAAGTCGCGGCGTTGATTACCCAGATTCGTCAGGCGAAGGTCAAAGCGGTGTTCATGGAAAACATCAAGGACGCCCGCCTGCTCAAGCAGATCGCCGACGAGAGCGGCGCCCACATCGGCGGCACGCTGTACTCCGATGCACTCGCCGCCAGCGGACCGGCCAGTACGTTCACTGGCCTGTTCGAGTACAACCTCAATACGTTGTATGGAGCGCTGAGTCGGCCGTGATCAGGTTGTGTAATGGGTGGGGAGCATGGGGGCTGCTGCGCAGCCCAGCGGGAGCAAGCTCCCTCGCCACAGGGTTGCTGTCGCCTGAAATGGTCAAGCCCTCGGCTTGACCGTTCCGCAATCCTGCCCCAGCCACACCGCGCGCGTGTCGAGGCTGCCGTTCTGCTGGATGCCGGTGGCGTTAAAGGTGCCGTTAACCTTGGTGGTGAATTCACGATCGCTCTGGAACGTAGCGACCCCATTCCCCTTGGCTTTCGGGCAACTGAAGCGAAACTTCCACTGATTGCCGGTGCGCTCGGTGATCTCCTGTTTACAACCCGATTGCGGGTCTTGCAGCGGAATATCATTGGTCTGCACCTGCGCCGGGGTCAGGCACACGCGAATGCCTTGACCGCCCATGGTGATCCCCTGCTTTTCCAGCATCGCCCGTTGCTCCGGGGTCATCTGGGTTTGCAACTGGCCGAGGATCAGTTGCAGGTCCGGCAGGTTCTGGTTATCGACCTTCATGTTGCTAGTGGTCAATTCCCACAAACCCGGCTGGAGCATCTGCGCCTGAGCCGCCATCGGAACCGACAAACCCATCGCCAAGGCCACACCCAGCAGACGAACATTCATTGCACAAACTCCAGAGGACAAGTGGCCGTTAGACGCCACCGACAGGCTTCGGTTCAGGGCCAAGACCTGTGAATTAAATAGCGACATTCACCTTGGAACATGGTCTGTTAAGCATTGAAACTTCAGGAGCAAGGCTGCCCCATGGATTATTTCGGCCCGCATGTTTTCGGTTACCTGATCGCGCTGCTCCACACCCTGGGTTCCATCGCCGCTGTCCATGCTGTACTGACGGTGCGCACCGCCCAAGGCTCGATTGCCTGGGCCCTGTCGCTGACCTTCATTCCCTACCTGACGTTGATTCCTTATCTGGTGTTCGGCCGCAGCACCTTCGATGGCTACATCAAGGCGCGCCGGCAAGCCAACGAGGAAATGCGCAAGGCGATCTCCGAGCTGAACTGGCGACCGTGGGTCGAAGAAGCCCTGACCGCTCGCGCCTCCCAGGCCTACGCTTCATTGCGGGCCATGCCGAAACTGGGGCGCGCACCGTGCCTGGCGAATAACCAGGTGCGGTTACTCGTCAACGGCCATGCCACGTTCGAAGCGATTTTTCAGGCCATTGAGCAGGCACGACAGGCCGTGCTGATTCAGTTTTTCATCATCCATGACGACCGCCTCGGTCAACGCCTGCAAACACTGCTCTTGAAAAAAGCCGCCGAAGGCGTGGCGGTATACCTACTCTACGACCGTATCGGCAGCCACTCCCTGCCCCACCGTTATGTGCAAGCCTTGCGCGACGGCGGCGTCCATGTAAAAGCGTTCGCCACCCGCAGTGGCTGGCTCAATCGGTTCCAGGTCAACTTTCGCAACCATCGCAAGATCGTCGTTGTGGACGGCGTGCTGGGGTTCGTCGGCGGGCACAACGTCGGTGACGAATACCTGGGCGAAAAACCACCCTTGGCGCCGTGGCGCGACACCCACATCCAAGTGCGCGGGCCGGTGGTGGCAAGCATGCAGGAGTCGTTCGCCGAAGACTGGTTCTGGGCGGCCCGTTCGCTGCCTCCATTGATCCTGCCAGACAGCTACCCAGACGACGGCGTACTGTGCCAGTTGCTAGCCAGCGGCCCGGCCGATGACTATGAAACCTGCTCGTTGTTTTTTGTCGAGGCCATTCACGCCGCCAGCGAACGCGTGTGGATCACTACGCCATACTTCATCCCCGATGAAGCCGTGTTCGCCGCCTTACGCCTGGCGGTACTACGCGGCGTGGATGTGCGCATCCTGCTGCCCTCGCGGCCCGATCACAAGATCGTCTACGCAGCGTCCAGCCTGTATGCATTTGAAGCGGTTCGGGCCGGCGTGCGGGTGTTCCGTTATGCGCCGGGTTTCCTGCACCAGAAAGTGGTGTTGATTGACCGGGAAATCAGCGCCATCGGCAGTGCGAACCTGGACAACCGTTCGTTCCGCTTGAACTTCGAAGTCATGCTGCTCACCGTGGATATTCCGTTCGCCAGCGAGGTCGAGCAGATGCTTGAAGAAGACTTCGCCCAGGCCCAGGAAATCGACAAACAGGAAAGCCGGGAGACCCACCGCCTGCAGAAGATCGGCATGCGGATCGCCCGGCTTATTTCGCCGATTCTTTAAGGGACGTAGAGATCGTCCCGGGTCCAGGGCAACTCGTGACTGCCGTCGGCGTGCGCCTTCACCGCCAGGATCTGGTGCAGATTGATCCAGCCCTTGGCGAACGCGTAGGCGCAGCCGGCCAGGTACAGTCGCCAGATCCGTAACGCCTGCTCCGACACTTCCTTGGACGCCGCCTCAAGGTTGTCCTCCAGGCGTTCACTCCAGTGATCGAGGGTGCGTGCGTAGTGCATGCGCAGGCTTTCCACATCGACAATCTCTAGCCCGGCTTCGCTGATCTGCGCGGAAATCATCGACAGGTGCGGCAACTCACCGTTGGGGAATACGTACTTCTCAATGAACTCGCCAGCGCCGCGACCGACCGGACGCCCGTCGGTGTGCTTGGCGGTGATGCCATGGTTCATCACCAACCCGCCCTCTCGCACGGCGCCGAACAACGTCTTGCAATACTGCTCGAGGTTGGCATGGCCGACATGCTCGAACATGCCGACGCTGACCACTTTGTCGAAGCGGCCGTCCTGGGGCAGGTCGCGGTAATCCAGCAGTTGCAATTCGACCTGACCCTCCAGGCCTTCGGCCTTGACCCGTTCCCGGGCCAGGGCCAACTGCGCCTTGCTCAGGGTGATACCGAAGACCTTGGCACCGAACTCCCGCGCGGCGTATCGCGCCAGACCGCCCCAGCCGCAGCCGACATCCAGCAGGTAATCGCCTGGCTGCAATCGCAGCTTGCGGCACAGATGACGGAATTTGGCCTGCTGGGCTTGTTCGAGGGTTTCGCTGCCCGTCTCGAAGTAAGCGCAGGAATAGACCATGTCACTGTCGAGCCACAGCTGATAGAACGCATTGGAAAGATCGTAGTGGTAGGAGATCGCCTTGGCGTCGGTTTCCTTGTCGTGGACCGAACGTACCGGCTGGTTACCGGCATCATCCGCCACCAATGCCTGGCTCAATTCATCGCAGACCCGAATGACTTCGTGGATCGAACCTTCGAGTTCCAGCTTACCTTCGACAAACGCCGCCCCCAATGCGTCCAGGCTGGGGTGGGTGAATTGCGCGACCATTTGTGGGTCCTTGACCACAATCGTGACGCTGGGATCGGCACCCAATGAAAATTCATGGCCATCCCAGAGCCGCAGCCGAAGCGGGAGATGCAGATTCTGTAAGGCCGGTGGAAGTTGCGCGAGCATGGATAATCCCCCTTGTTTCAGACGTCTGAAATGAGGGTAGACCATGTTAGAAAAATAGCTGGCTATCGAATTTATAGCCTTTTTCTATCGCTGTCCCATAACACTCCCTGTGACGGGTAAGTCCCGCGGCGGTATGCCCTCTCCAACAGCAGACTGCGCGTGGAACGCACAGTTCGCCTGGAGCTATCCAACGGTGCCTTTCGCTTGGACCTTGAGCAATGGCTCATGGAAGCGCAGCAAGCGCCCGGCATTACCCAAGACTAGCAGCGTACTCAAATTGTGCAGCAACGCTGCGATCATTGCCCCCGCCGCGCCAAGCCAACCGAAAGCGGCAAACGCAACGATGGCCAACGTCCAACCCAAGCCAATGATCACGTTGACCTGCAACGTGCGACGGCACTGGCGACTCAACCGCACGCAGGTGCCGAGGCGCCGCAGGTCGCTGCCGATCAACACGATGTCCGCCGACGCCAGGGCGATGTCGGCACCGCCCGCGCCCATGGCCACACCTACCACCCCGGCCTTGAGCGCCAGGGAATCGTTGATGCCATCGCCTACCACCATGGGGCGGAACCCATGGTCGATTTCAGCCATGACCCGTTCAAGTTTGTCTTCCGGCAAGGCCTGGGCTTGCACCTCGCTGATGCCGACGTCCCGGGCCAGGGTCGCAGCCACGCTCTGACGGTCGCCGGTCAACAGCAGCTGGCGGCCCAGACCCAAGTCCCGCAGTTCAGCCATGGCCATCTGCGCCTCCGGCTTGACGCTGTCGGCCAGCAACAGCCAGGCAAGAAATTGCCCGTCCAAGGCCAGCCCGGCAATCGGACCGTCGTGCTCAGGGATCGCCGATGTTTGAATGCCCAGTTGTGTAAACAATTCCGGCCGACCGAGGGCCGCTTCACCCTGTGCGGTCATGGCGACCACACCCAACCCTTGGCGCTCACGGATATCCGACAGCGGCAGGCCGTTTTCCTGTTCCACCAACCCCGCCAATGCACGACTGACCGGATGACTGCTGGCCGAACCCAGGCTGGCGGCCAATGGCAGCAACAACGATGCGTGGGCATCCTGGGCACGTTCGATGGATTGCAGGCGCAGCACGCCGTAGGTCAAGGTGCCGGTCTTATCGACCACCAATGAGGTCAGGTCCGCCAGCTCTTCCAGGAAGGCCGAGCTGCGGATCAGAATCCCGTGGCGCGCCGCCACCGCAATGCCGGCAATGGCCGTGGCTGGCGCCGACAGCACCAACGCGCAAGGACACGCCGCCACCAATACCGCCAACATCGCCTGGGCATCGTTGGTGACGAACCAGGTCACGGCTGCCAGCAACAGCACCAGTACCAAGTAGCTGCCGGCATAGCGCTCCAACAAACGGGTAATGGGTGGCTTGGAACGTTCGGCGTTTTGCATCAGGGCAATGACTTTGCCCAGGGTGGACGCTTCGCCGGTGCGGGTCACTTCCAGGCGCAGCAGGCCGTCCAGATTGATCGCTCCGCCATAGATCTCGGTGCCAACGACTGCCTCCAGCGGCACCGATTCACCGGTGATGGGCGCGGTGTCGAGGCTGGCCTGGCCGGACAATACCCGGCCATCGGCCGGCACTCGGTCGCCGGCGCGCACCTCGACGACATCGCCAGGCTGGAGAGTCGCGTTGTCGACATCAATGATCGAGCCATCGGCCTGCACTTTGCGACCTTGGCTGCGGGTCAATTGGCCAAGGGCATGGATCGCTTCCTGGGAACCAATGACACTGCGCTCTTCCAGCACATGACCGAAGATCATGATGATCGGCAGTAACGCCGCCGTCAGCAGATCGCCAGTGGCCCAGGCGCCGAGCATCGCCAGGGCGATCAGTTGGTCAGTGATCCCGTGCAGGCTTGGGTAACGCAAGCTGTACCAGGCCGAACGCATCACCGGCACGGCCACCAGCAGCGAGGCGACCCCCAACAGCAGTTGGCTGACACCGCTCTGCTCCGGCGACCAGCCGCGCCATGCCAGGCCCAATGCGAGCAAGCCGAGGGCGACCATTGCCAAGGTCAATTGCCGAGCAGCGGTGCGTTGTTCCGCCGAGGACAATATCGGTGCTGCGGGGGTTTGGGCGCTCATTGGCCAGCTCCCTGAATGATCAGACGAGAATCGTCTTTCGGGTCGACCGTGGTCACAGAACCGGCCTGTCGAAGGATGGCAGGCATGCGTTCGCGATACAGGCGCAGCAGCATTTGCGGATCACTGCCTTGGGTCTTCGCCAGGCCGAGCACCGTGGCCGTGTCGGCCGAAGCCTTGGCGAGCCGTTCGCTGGCCTGGGCGTGAGCGACTTGCACGGCACGGTCTGCGTCTTGGCGAGCGGCCTGGGTGAGTTTTTCCGCTTCGGTGCGGGCGTTGGCAACGGCTTTGTCGGCCTGCTGGCTGGCGGTCAGGACCGCGTTGAACGCACTCACCGCCGGTCCCGGCAGACTCGATTGCACATCGACCCGCACCACTTCGATACCCAGCCCCTGCCCCGTCGCCGCCAAATCAGCCAAGCGTCGGTTGATGCCTTGCACCAGATCACCCCGCAAGCGCTCGCGCCGTTCGGCGGCCTGGTTATCGCTGCCCATCAGTTCGGGGCGAGCCACCAGAATAGTGTCGAGGTCCCGGGCCGCCGTCAGCGCCACGGCACTGCGAGTCGTCAGCCGATCCAGTGCCGGCAGGACGTGTTCGTCTTGCAAGACGAAAGCGTAAGGGTCGGTGACTTTGTAAAACACGCGCACATCCAGTTGCACCACGCCGGCATCACCGGTCAATAAATAACCAGAACCGGCCAACGCATCGCTGACCGGCGTGGCGAAACTGGCGACACGATCGGCTTGCAAGGCCGCATCCGAGCGCAGCAGATTTTCCACCCGCCGCTCAAGCACCCGATCCGCGGCAGGCAGCAGGATCACTTGTTCCACGGGACGCGGCCACGCCAGTAAGAGACCGGCATTCTGGACTCGATCCAAGGCGCCAAAGTGCAGGACCACCGCGCGATTCTGCGGATCGATTTGCCGCACATTGGAAAAGACCCAAGCCAACGCCGCCAACACCGTCACGGCGTAAAGCGCCAGGAACGCCAGGCGCCCGGCCTGGATCCACGGACTGGATAACTCGTTTGTTCCACGTGGAACCACACTCATGGTTGTGTTCCACCTTTGCCTTCCACGGAAGCAGGGCCGTCCACTAGCACACGGAATGGCGCGGCATCGGTGCGCAAAATGAGCTTGGTGCCAGGGCCGACGATGGTGCCCAAGGTGTCCAGCGAACGGAGCAAGTTGTAGAGCTGCGGGGAACCAGCGTATGCCCGACCATAAATCTCGGCCGCTTCTACCCGGGACTGCGCTTCGATATCGGCAGCTTTCACCGTCGCATCCGCTTGCATCACGCGGGCATCACGTTCCGCGGCGGAGCGAATCTGCGCCGCTTCCCGCTTGCCGATGGCGGTGCGCTCG
Source organism: Pseudomonas sp. MPB03 (assembly GCF_046605385.1). Classification (NCBI taxonomy): domain Bacteria; kingdom Pseudomonadati; phylum Pseudomonadota; class Gammaproteobacteria; order Pseudomonadales; family Pseudomonadaceae; genus Pseudomonas; species Pseudomonas sp. MPB03. The sequence continues at coordinate 162,273 of NZ_CP176770.1, forward strand.
GTGGCGATCGTCTCGCGCTCGGCTCGCATGCGATCCACCGTTGCGGTCAGTGTCACAGAGGGCAAGGTCAAGCGCTCGATGCCGACTTGCAACACACGCACGCCGTAAGTAGTGAGCAATTGTTGATCGATCTGCTGACGCAGCTGGGCTTCGAAATCGGCGATGCGCACCTGGCTGGCATCGGTGTTGACCAGGTTCGCCAAGTCGAAACTGGCGGCCGTGGTTTCCAGCGCCGAGCCGACAAACGTGCGGATCTGTCGCGCCGCTTCGTCCGGTTGGTTCTGCACTGCGCGCATGAAACGCTGCACGTTGTCCGGATCACCCTGCACCTGCCAAGCCACATACGCCTGGACGATGATCCGCAGTCCGTCGCGAGTGCCGACGTCCTGCAGGCCGCTGGATGTGGTACGTAATCGCAGGTCCACCGGTATCGCCGCCTCGAACGGCGCCGGCCAGCGCCACCCCAGGCCGGGTTGCAGCAACACCCGGGCCGGATTACCGAAACGGGTGATGACCGTGGCCTCCCCCGAACGCACCTGCACCAGGCTCGCGGCCGCGACGGCGAACGTCACCAGCAACACCGCCCAGCCCATCCGTCGCCAAGGAAACGGACCGGCTTGCTGCGGATCGCCGTGATGGTGGTGATGATGGCCGTGGTGATGACCGCCATGGCCGTGATCGTGACCGGCGTGGTCGTGGTGACCGTGTGAAGAGGACTGGCTCAATGGGCAGCTCCTGGTGAGGCAGGGTTACGCGGCGACGCGGGGTCGGCCGGCAGCGTGAAGGTACGCAAGTCGATGGTCGGCGCGTTGCTGCTGCCGCCCAGGCGATGATCGAGAATCAACAACTGGGCATTGCCGAGGCCCTGGCTCAGTTGGCTCAGATAGTGTTCCAGCATAAAAGCGTGCCCCGCCGTGGCGTAGGCTTTGCGGTCGGCGCTGAAACGCAAATCGGCAGCGTGGGCGGTCGCGTTGATTTCCTGGGCGGTGGCAGTGGCCTGGTCATGGGCGATGCTGGCCTGCAACTGCGCTTGGTTGGTCTGTTCCGCCGCCGCACCACGCTCCCGGGCGATCAATGCTTGGGCGCCGATCTGCGCTGCCTGCACGCCGTGGTAGGCATTGGCTGCACCGGCCGGCGGATGAATCGCCTCCACCACCGTCGCCAGGATTTCCACACCGCTGTCGAGCGACTGCAAATCCGCCTGCACGGCGCGACCAATTTCGTCGGCCAGACTGACACGGTCCGCACCCAGCAAACCATCCAACGTGCGCGAAGCAAATTCATGCACCAGGATGCGGCTAGCGGTGCTGCGGATCAGCGTTGGCACATCGGCGCTGTTGTAGGTCGCCGCCAATGCCGCGGCGTCAGTCAGGCCGATGCGATAGACAAACCGCACGTCCATGTTGACGATCTGGAAGCTCTGTTGGTTGGCACGACGGCTGGCAATGACCTGGGACTTGTCGTTCACATGGCTGGCGTCCCACAACCGATTGGCAATGGCCGGCGCCGGGCCTTCCGCCGGCGCAGCCTCGACCACCGCCCGGTTATCCGCGACGCTGGTCGCCAGTTCATGCACAACACCGTTCTCGACGTTGAGCACCCTGCCCCACGGCCAAGGCAACGCGACGTGCAAACCGGGACCGAATACTTCTACCGGTTTACCGAAACGCTCATAGATGCCCCGCCCTTGCAGCGGCACCTCATGTACGCCCGTCAACAACCAGCCCACCAGCGCCACCAGCGCCAACACCGGCAAAAAAGCCCGGCGCATGTAGCTGAAGGCCCAGATCTGGCGCAGGTCGATGCCAAAACGGTTGTGCAGCTCATGCTGCAAGGCCAGCAACGGTTGCGGCGGCCAGCGCAGCAGATCGGCGATGACGCTGCGCCCCAACAGCGTCGGTTCCAGGCTGTCCCGGCGCGGAATGAATAAGGACAGCACCGCGCGCAGCAACAACTCCGCCGCCACCAGCCCCGGCAATAGCCCCATCAGTACCGCCAGGCGCATCGGCCAGAGCGACGTTTCGGTGGCGAACAGCAAGCACAAGGCGCCGAGCACCAGCACGATGATCGCCACTCGGGTCAGTTGCGCCAGCGCCGGCGCTTCCGGCCATTGCGCCGTGGATTGCTGAGCCAATTGCCGCTCGAATACCAATAACCCGAACGCCAACAACAACGACAGCACCGCCCCCACACTGGCCGAGACCCCGAGGACGGCGGCGGGCAGTTGCAAGTCCCAGGCTTGCTCCAGGCTCAATAATGCCAGCACCGCCCAACCGGCCAGCCACAGCGTAGGCGCACCGATTTGCTTGAGCAGGCCGACCGAGCGTGCGCCGATGCGGTCCAGCAACCGCTCATACCAACCCAGGTTATCAACAGGCACGTTTTCAATCGGCAGGTTATCCACAACCGGCAACAGCGCTTTGCTGCGCCATAACGTTACCCACCAGGCCGATTGCAAGCCTGCCACCAGCACCAGTAGCCCCGCACTTTGGCTGACCAACAAGGCTGGCCATAGCGATTGCGGCGAAAACACCCCGATAAAAAACGCCAGTACCAGGCCCACGCCCGCCACGCTTCCCAAGGCGAAGGCGATCCGTTTCAAGCGGCGCCCTTGGAACGACGCTCGCTGAAAACGCGGCCATTCGGCGACTTGTGCCCCCTCGATAGCTAGATCGACTTGCATACCACCCCAGCTCTTGTGGCGATCAAAATCCGGGCCCGTGGGCAGACGCCACCGACACGCTGTTATAGGTCGTTACCTTATAACGATTGCTGTGAAATTTCCGTTTTGAATTCTTCATGGCAAGGCCCCCGCTGGCCGCTTGACTTAAGCCTTGACCGAAATCTCTGGAAACGCTCATATTACAGCCATAATTTTTTATCAGGCCAAGCGGGAGAACAGCGATGAGCAACTACGACGTGGTCATTCTGGGCGGCGGCCCTGGCGGGTATAACGCGGCGATTCGGGCCGGGCAGTTGGGACTGAAGGCCGCCTGCGTCGAAGGTCGAGCCACCCTGGGCGGCACCTGCCTGAACGTTGGTTGCATGCCCTCCAAGGCGCTGCTGCATGCCTCGGAACTGTACGAAGCGGCCACGGGCGCGGAGTTCGCCAACCTGGGCATTGAGGTCAGCCCCACCCTCAACCTTGCGCAAATGATGAAGCAGAAAGACGACAGCGTGGCGAGCCTGACCAAAGGCATCGAGTTTCTGTTTCGCAAGAACAAAGTCGACTGGATCAAAGGTTGGAGCCACATCGACGGGCCGGGCAAGGTGACCGTCACCGCTGACGATGGGACCAAGACCGAACTGAGCGCCAAGGACATCGTCATCGCCACCGGCTCGGAGCCCATGTCGCTGCCGGGCGTGACCATCGATAACCAACGCATCCTCGACTCCACCGGTGCCTTGTCCCTGGGTGAGGTGCCCCGGCATCTGGTGGTGATCGGCGCCGGCGTGATCGGCCTGGAACTGGGCTCGGTCTGGCGGCGCCTGGGCGCCCAGGTCACCGTGGTGGAATACCTGGATCGCATCTGCCCGGGCGTGGACGCCGAAGCTGGCAAGACCTTGCAACGGGCCTTGGCTAAACAAGGCATCCAATTCAAGTTGAGTGCGAAGGTCACCGGCGCCGCTTCTTCGGCCAGCGGCGTGCAATTGCAGGTCGAACCGGCGGCAGGCGGAGAAGCACAGACCCTGGACGCCGACTATGTGCTGGTCGCCATCGGTCGTCGGCCCTACACGCAAGGGCTGGGACTGGAGAACGTCGGGTTGAGCACCGACAAACGCGGCATGCTCGCCAACCAGCGTCACCGCACCGAAGCGCCCGGCGTCTGGGTGATTGGCGACGTGACGGCCGGACCGATGCTGGCCCACAAGGCTGAAGACGAAGCCATGGCCTGCATCGAACAGATCGCCGGCAAGGCCGCCGAGGTCAATTATGGGCTGATCCCCAGCGTCATCTACACCCGTCCGGAACTGGCCAGCGTCGGCAAGACCGAGGAACAACTCAAGGCTGAAGGCCGGACCTACAAGGTCGGCAAGTTTCCGTTCACCGCCAACAGCCGGGCCAAGATCAACCACGAGACCGAAGGGTTCGCCAAGGTCCTGGCCGATGAACGCACCGATGAAATCCTTGGCGTGCACCTGGTGGGCCCGAGCGTCAGCGAGATGATCGGTGAGTACTGCGTGGCCATGGAGTTCAGCGCCTCGGCCGAGGATATTGCCCTGACCTGCCACCCCCACCCTACCCGCTCGGAGGCGTTGCGCCAGGCGGCCATGAACGTGGAGGGGATGGCGACGCAGATGTAGGAACAACGCAAAGCTGGAGCGAACAATCTTTTGTGGCGAGGGAGCTTGCTCCCGCTGGACCGCGAAGCGCTCCCCATCGTTTCCCAGGTCAGGCAGCGGACTCGCAAAATGACGGCTGCTGCGCAGCCGAGCGGGAGCAAGCTCCCTCGCCACAATTTGTGCTCGGCTGGCCGTTAGTTTAGCTGGCCGACATCCGCGCCTTGCGCCGGCGCCGGCTGATCAGCCCCAACGCCATCGCCACCACCAGCACGGCCCCGCCCACTTGCAGCCAAACCTTGTAAGGCCGCAGCGTCGAGCGGATCGGGTCCAAGGCCTGGGTCACGTAGCGTTTGTTCGCCGAGCTGAAATCCGGTTCCTGGCATTGATGGCCGAAATCCCCGGCCCAAACCACATACGGACCGTCCTTCACATAACGCTGGTACAACACGCTTTGCTCTTCAAGGCTGGAGTTGTATCCCACGGCTTTGCACAGCACCGCCGCAAACGCCTGGCTGGTATGGGGCAGATAATCCGCCGCTTGGCTCGCCAGCGCCGTAGCGACAAACCGATAGTGATAACGCACGTCCGGCTGCGCGGCGCTGGCCTGCTGGCGTTGCACTTCACCTTCGGCCACCAGCGGCCCGACCTTCAGCTCGACCGGTTCCAGGCTGTAGTTGCCGCCCAGGCTGGCGTAATCCGGCGCCATCTCATAGCCGAGCAGTTCCATGCCCCATTTACGCGCCATCCGGGACGCATCGAAATACGCCTCGGCCCGCCGGGTTGGCCACCATTTGGACTCCGCGTCCTGGCGCAACTGCCCATAGGCACGGGCCTTGTTCTGCAGGTCCGGGTTATCGAAATAAGCCGGCGCCTCATCAAAGCGCCCTTCCCTCAGCAAACGCCGACCCAGCAGATTGCGCAGGCTCGCGGCCACGGGCAGCGGCACGTAGTTGTCTCGATCCGCCTGGCTCAACGCCGGTGGCGCCGGGACTTGGGCGTCGACGTACTGCTTGAGCTCCTCCACCGTGAGCACCCGCTCAGCGACGGCGGCGGCGTCATACCAATAGTTGCCCTGGCCGCGATAGAGCTGATCGAAGGCTTGCAGATAATCACCGCGCTGCAAGGCCAGGATTGCGCTTTCACCCTCGACCCGGCACTTGGGTTGCACCGACTCGTAGTTCCAATCCGGTGTGCGACGGTTGCCCCAGGACTCATCGTTCGGAAAGGCCTGGGCAGCCTTGGCATAAGCTGCCGCCGCGGCCACCTTGTCGCCTTCGCGCAAGGCCAGCTTGGCGCGCACCCACCAGGCCAGGCCTGTGTCGGCAGCCTTTTGCACAAATGCCTGGGCGCTGGCGTAATCGCCGTGCTGGTAACTCACCGCCGCCAAACGGTCGGCATCGTCCAGGTTGTCCCGAGCGTTGGCCTGTAACAGCTTGACCAGCCTTTTCTCACCCGAAGGTTCTTCACCGTCCCACCAGCCGACGCGGCTGAGCAGATAGGCGGTGACCAGCCGTTGCACCGACTTGGTCTTGAGCAATTCACTCAAGCGTTCATCTGGCTGGACGCTCAAGCCTTGTGCCAATTGCAGCAACGAGCTGTAGCCGACCGGTGAGCCTTGCAGGTTCTGGATCGCGTACAGGCCGATGGCGCTGTCCCAGTCGTCTGCGGTGTAGGCCACCCGGGCTTCTTCACCGAGGCTGGCAATACCCAGTTCCAACGGATCGCTGAAGCCGGCAATGCTCATTTCCCGGGCCTGGCGAAACGCTGCGCGCGCCTGGTCCTGCAAGGCCACGGGGTCGCCACTGCCCGCCTCGGTGCTCACGGCGAACAAGGCCCGTCCCAGGGAATACGCGGCCCAGGTGCTGCGCAACCGACGTTGATCAGCGGGCAATGCCAGCAATTGCTGGAAGGCCTCCACGGCGCGCTGATGTTCACCGACATTAAAAGCCGCCGCGCCGAGCGCATACAGGCGCAGCTCGTCCGGCAGATTCGCCGCTTCAGCCGCCACCTGGTCGATGTCAGTCAACGCGCGCAAGCGCTCCACCACCGCTTGTTGCGGCGGGGTCAGGCCAATCTGTTCGGCCTTGGTGCGTTGCTCCACGTAGGAAGGCAGGTCGTCATAGCTGTAGTCCGGGTTGCGCGTCGCCTCGGTGGCCGGCTTGAGCCCGGCAATCGCCTGGCCGAGACGGCTGACCTCGAAGCGAAAGCTGCCTTCGGGCAATTCCGCCAGCGTCTGGGCGCGGTTATCCAGCAGGCGCATCGGGAAATCCGGCCCGCAGGCCAGCGCCGGGCCCAACGGCAGGCACAGGCTCAGGCACAGCAGATGACGAGGCCACTCACGGGTAAACATTGAAACCTCCTTGGTCGATTTTCGTACAGCGCGCCCAGCCGATTGCCCGTTGGCTACCCGCCGCCAAGCGGCCTTCCTGAATGCGGGTGAAGGTAAGCAGTCCGGGGGTTTGTTGCAACGTATAACCGGCCAAGGCATCGACACCGTCACAGGCGCCGACCGTCAGCGTCAGGCGCTGGGGCCAGGGACTGTCAAGATTGCCCTGGTTGACCAGGCGGATATCGTACAAGCCGTCCTGCTGCTCCCACTGCAACGCCAGGCGACTGTCCAGATGATCGCCCCGAGCGACAGCACCGAGGGTGGTCAGGCTCCATGCCCGTCGGTCCCCGGCCAGGGGCAGGCGAAACCAGATCAGCCCGGCAAGATGTTGCGGCGGGTCCGCCCGCAAATCTGCCGCAAGCCCGGCCACTTGTTGCGGATCGGCCAGCAACTCCTGACGCTCGCCGCCGCGATCGATCGGCACTTCGCTTTCCACCACCGGCATGCCGCTCTCCTGGGTCAGCAGCGCCACGCCGTAGGCCGGCAGGGCCAGGTAAAACGGTCGCGAGGTGAGTTCACCCCAGCGTTGTGCCCAGCGTCGGGCCTGTTTCGGATCGAACAGGCCTTGCCGTGGATCACTCACCGCGTGGACCTGCAGCACGCTGCTGTCCACCGCTTCCAGCAACCCCGGCAATGCGGGGCTGTCGAGCCAGGCCGGTAGCGCCGTGATGCTGAGCCGCAGATTGGCCGGCAGGCTGTGCCGCAGTTGGCCGAGGAATTGTCCATAGGCCGGCAACCGCGCATTGCCAGCATCGTGGTCGATCTCCACGCCCACCGGGGTCAGGCCTTGGGCTTGCCAATCGCCCAGCACTTGCTGGATTTGCCCGATGACTTCGTCCTGGTCCAGGGCCTTGAGCTGGCCGTCCAGGCGAATCACGGCGATCAGCGGACGACCGTCCGCCTTGACCAAGGCCGGATCGATCCGCGCACGACGCCAGCCCGCCCCGGGGAACGCCTGCAACGCCAGCACCCGCAGCGTGGAAAAGTCACCCTGGCTTTGGCGCAGCGCCAGCCCGTGGGCCGGCGTCCATTGGCGTTGCCAGATATAGAGTTGTTGATCGAGGGCCGGCGCCGGGGATTGTTCGCAGCCCCCTAGAAGCAACGCGGCGAGGGCCAGGGTGAGCCGGGAAAGAAACGTCATGAAGCCTTACCATCCATAAAAGTCTGGCAGATTACGCCCCCCGGATCCTGGCGAATATCTGTGGCGAGGGAGCTTGCTCCCGCTTGGGTGCGCAGCGCCCACCGAATGGGGGTCGCTTCGCAACCCAGCGGGAGCAAGCTCTCATCAAACAAAATCCATCCCCTTGTTCTCCAAAGCTTTTTAAGCCGCGACCAATCGAACACCCAGCTTTGTAGCCTTACGCTGTAAGGCTCTAAGCTGACGATCACGACTTTTGGCCTCGTACTCGTCCATATCCTGCGCCACGTAAGGCTGTCCCTTGGTCAGCATGGCGTAGATCAGGCGGGCCAGCTGGTGAGCCGTAGCCTTAATGGCGCAGGCCGTATCCATGCGAGCCAATCGGGCGCGGTGACTGGCACCGATAAAACTTTTATCGGTGCGGGCGCTAGAGGCCGCCTGCTTCAACGCTTGTGCCGCCCGGTTAAATACCTTGGGGACATGACCGGGCAAGGGTTTTCCCCCCGATATTCGGGTTGAGGGCGCTACCCCCAACCAAGAACTGAAATGTTGCTCAGTCGGAAAACGCGACAAATCAGGTCCGACTTCGCTCGCCAGAACCAAGGCAGATTCGATTCCGATGGTGGGAATCGCGGTCAGGTCCACGCCCATGATTCTCACAAGTGCCTGGTGCAAGCTGGCCTGTTCATCTGCCGAGCGATGCGGGCTACGCAGTGGCTTGGTGGGTTGCGGGGGCTCATGGTTCAGCACTGGGAGTCGATCAAGTGCCTGAGTGATGGCCTGATCACATTCGGCAATCTGCTTCTCAAGGAAATCATGAGCAGCCACCTCCTGAGCCAAAGCATGCAGATGCTCGACTCGCCAGTTACCGTGCAGGCTGCGGGCAATGGTTTGGTGATCGGCCTTGATACGGCCGTCTCGGAAGTTGGCCAAGACTTGAGGGTCACGCTCGCCATCGATGATGGCCTTGATGATTTTCATCCCTGTCACGCCAGCAATATTGCTGATGACATTGGCTAACTGAATATTCATCTGCGTCAGGGCTTTTTGCATGCGGTTGATGGTCTTGGCTTGATCACGAACCTTCATGGCCCGCTGGCGAACCAATGATCGCATCGAGCAAATATCATCAGCGGGTCGGAAAGCACCTCTGAGTAAGCCATGGGTCATGAGTTGCCAGATCCACTGGCAATCCAGAACATCGGATTTACGCCCGCTTATCTGACGAGTTGCACGGGAGTTGACCAGGTACACCTCAAAGCCCCTTGAATCGAGAAGCTCGAACAGGGGTATCCAGTAAACGCCAGTGGCCTCCATCGCCACGACCTTGATTTTCAGCGATTCCAGCCATTCGGCCAGCCTCACCAAATCCTCAGTGAAGGCCGGAAAACAGCGAACAGGCTTGTCGCTTTGATCGGGATTGACGCCAACCCAGTGCTCGCGGCTGCCGATATCGATACCGGCACAATGAGGGTGAATCACTTCAAATCGTTTCTGCTGCTTCTTGCGCGCCATGACAATTCCTCGCAGGATTGAATGGCGCGCGGGGAACACGGTGGCGAACGGATTCACTCTCTCATACGTGGTCACAGCTTGCTGTGCCTACAACGACTCCACGCCGATACCGTGCCGGCCACTCTCCCTCGCGGGTGCGGACACACCAGTGATAGCTACGGCCTCTTTCCCCGCGCGCACCCAATCTTAAGCCGAGCACTTGTTTGCTGCGCGACAGCGCAGCGTCGGCGACGCGGCGGGGACTCCCTCGCCACAAAAGGCGCCCTTGCTGCTAGGAGAGCGCGCCAGGCTTACGCGCAATAATGACCTGACTCTTGGCCACCACCGCGTCCAGCGCCTGCTTGATCTGCGCGCCACGCGGCGAATTCAGCACGGCTTGCCAGGTGTCGGCCCAATGATTGAGCAACGGGTGGTCGGGGTTGCTGAAGTCGACCTTGGCCTCCCAGAACAACAGCATCCACATCGACCAATAGAATCCGTATTGGCTGTGGCTCAACACTTCCAAGCCGGCCTCGCTGACCATCGCCTTGAACTGCTCTTCGCTGATGATGCGAATGTGGTTGGGCTTGCGGAAGTACTCCGGCGCGGCGATGTCCTTTTGCAGGTCTTCGGAACTGGGGTGCGGCACGCTCAGCAGGTACAGCGCACCGGGCTGGCCGACCCGCACCAGCTCGGCGAGGAATTGCGCCGGGTCGTCGACGTGCTCGATGACTTCGGTGGACACCACCCGGGTGGCCGTGGCGTCGGCAATCGGCAGCGGGTTGCAGTCGGTCACGTGGCACTCGACTTCGCGCGCGGGGGTGTCGCTCAAGCGCTGGCGAGTGGCTTCGACCTTGGCCGCGTCGATGTCGGCAATGATGATCTTCGCCCCGCGCATTCCACAAAAATGCACGTTGCCGCCGTCGCCGCAGCCCACGTCCAGCAGCGTGTCTTCAGGCGTCACCGGGAAACCCGTGAACAGTTCGCCGGTTCGCTGGTTGAACCAGCCGCTGAGCATCGCATCGTGCAGCCCGAGCATATACGGGTCGACTTTCTCGGCGGCCGGCTCGGCGGGCGCGGGCATGCCCGTGGTGAGTTTCTTCAAAAGGCTCAGCATGTCGGGGCTCCAGGGAGAGGAAGGACGGTTCGGGCGGCGGACAGGCGTTCAACCAGCCGGGCACCACGGTTGCGCATGGGCATTTCGACCCAGCGGTAATTGAGCTCGCTCAACAGCCCGATCAATAACAACGCACACACCAGCGCCGGCCAGGGATGGCTTGCAGGGTCCGGCGAGCCCAAGGGGGCGAAACGAAACCACAACTCACGCAGCAGGAAAAACACCGGGATGTGGATCAGGTAGATCCCATAGGAACGACTGCCCACCCAAGTCAGCGCCGTTTTCAGTCGACCGCGGGGCAACAGATAATCCCGATCATACGAGGCCACCCAGACCAGCACGGCGCTGAGCACGGCAATGACCCCGAGACGGTAGAACGACAAATTGAAGTGCTCGGTGGCGATCCCGGCCATCACGCTGCCAAGGCCCAGCACCAGCAGCACGCCCAAGGGCGGGCGGCGCAACCACGTGGGCTCGAAGCGCCAGTAGCTGGGCCGCAGGCTCCAGATCGACAACAACACACCCAGCGCCAAGGCATCGGTACGGATCACCGACAACCACAGCGCCCGCCAAGTGAAGAATTGCACCAGCACCACCGCCAGCAACACCCACACCAGGTAGCGACGCGAGACGAACACCAGCAACGGCAGGATCAGATAGAACTGCTCTTCCAGCGACAGCGTCCAGTACACGAAGCTTGCGCCGTATTCATACTGCATGAACGCATCGGCAAAACGCAGGTTGGCGAATTGCAGGAAACCGGCCAGCGTCGCCTGCAGGTTGGCCTGCACGCTGCCAAACGCCCCGGAGCGGTTCAGGAAGAACACCGCGAACAGCACCAGCAGCAGCCAGAGCCAGGCCGACGGCAACAGGCGAAACGCGCGGCGAATCCAGAAGTCCCGGGTGACGGCCCAGAATTGCCGGGGGTTATCGCAGCGCCGCAATTGCGGGATCAGGCTGCGTCCGATGACGAACCCGGAAATCGCGAAGAACAGGTCCACGCCCCACCACAACTGGAAACTGTCGGCCAGGGCCGCCAGGCGCGGCCATCCGCCCGGAAACGGCATGCCTTGCAGGTGATGGAACAACACGCCGATCACCGCAACGGCGCGCAACAACTCGATGTCCATGATCCGCTTGCTGCTCATGAAGGACTCCCGGAAGAACGATCGGGTTTACGCGCGATGATGACCTGGCTCTTGGGCATGAACCGGTCCAGCCCCTGCTTGATCGCCAAGCCGTCGGGCTGCGCCAGCAAGTCCTGCCAGAGGCTCGCCCAGCGCTCCATCAACGGTGGGTACGGCGCCTGGATACGGTCGCGCACGGCCCCCTCGAGGTCCCGGCCCGCCGCTCGCTCGCTAGCCCAGAAGAAAATCATGCCCATGACCCAAAAAAATCCGTTGGCCTGACGATGCTCGATCACCAGCCCGGCGTCTTCCACCAGCGCAGCGAATCGTTCGGCAGTGAAAATCTGCACATGGTTGGGCGCTTGAAAGTAGCCCGGCGGCGCGATGCCTTGCTGCAAATGCTCGCCCACCGAGGCCGGCACGCTGAGCAGGTACTGCGCCCCGGGCCGGCCCATGCGCACCAGTTCGGCCATGAACGGCGCTGGATCAGGGATATGCTCGAGCACTTCCATGCAGACGATCTTGTTCGCACAGCCATCGGCCAGGGGCAGCGGCAGGCTGTTGCTGACCAGGCCCAGGAACGGCGCGGCGGCCTGGGCTTCGACCTGGCGGGCGAGGTCGCGCACCTTGTCCTGTTCGCTGTCGGTAAAGATCACGGACGCGCCCTGGCGCATTGCAAACAGGGTCGCCACGCCTTCGCCACAGCCGACATCCAGCAAAGTATCCTCGGCCGTGATAGCAAAGCCCTTGAGCAACTCACCGGTTTCACTGCAAAACCAACCGTCGAGCATCGCGTCGTAGAGGCCGGCATCCCGGGGCGAAACGGCCGCCGTCGGCGGTGGCGAGGGTTCGACCGGTGGCCTGAGCCCGGCCAGCCATCGGCGGATCATGGTTGCTGCGCGTTCCGGCGCCGCTCGGGTATGGCTTCGAAAAACGCCCGCAAACGCTGCTCGGCGTTGGCCTGGCTGCAGAATTTTTCCAGGCTGCGCACGGCGTGGGCCGACATCCGGCGATAACGCTCGGGGTCGTTCTTGGCCACGTCATAACTGGCGCGATAGGCCGAACACAGCGAGTCCCAATCGGTGACATACCGCAGGGTGCGGTACGCGGCACGCGGGTCGTGGGGCCAGGCGGTCAATTCCTCGGTCGACTCCACGATGAAGGCGTTGTCAGGGTCGATGTAGTCGGCCATCGCCGTGTTCAGCGGCGCAATCGCCGGACGGCCGCAAGACATGAACTCCATCAACGGCAGGCACTGCCCTTCGCCGTAGGAACTGTTGACCACATACCGGGTGGCTTCCACCAGTCGTTCGTAGTCCGCGTCTGCCAGGTAACCGTGTATCAGCACAATGCGACAGCGGTACGACTGGTTCTTGTAGACGTGGTGAAGCATGTCGGTGAGCGCGGCGGTGACATCATGGTGAGTCAACTTGAGCACCAGGGTTGCGTCGGCAACGTCGCGAAACGTCGCGCAAAATGCGCTGATCATGTCTTTCCAGTTCTTGCGACCGTCGTAAGGATTGAACACGGAGGTGTAGATCACACCGTCCAGCAGTAACTCGCAATCCTCGGCCGGGCCGTCCAGCACCAGCGGCATACCGGCCTGATGCGCCGGTGGGCCATACGGCCGCAGGTCGGTGGTGCGGCTGTCGATCAACAGGCCGTGCAATTGCAGGCGCATGTGATCCACTGTCGGCCGCTGGGCCAGCGCCGCCCCACGGGCGGCAAAGCGGTCCCATACCGGCGCGGCGACGGCGGCGATGGGGAAGTCCGCCCCCATCACCTCGCGAACGGTTTTGACCGTGAAGCTGGAATGGGTGATCGCCATGCCGGTTGCGCCCAAGACCACCCGCCAATCGTGCCGGGGCTCGCCCTGCCAGCTTTCGGTGGGAATGGTGCTGAACTCCCAGGCAAACACCGGGATCGTCGGACAGGCGTAGTGGGCGGCGGTGCGGTGCGGCGGTGAAAACGACAGGAATACGCAATCCTCGCCGCGCCCCAGGCAATCGGCATAAAGCTCGTCGACCTCTTCGTCAGGTCGAGTCACTTCGACGACCTGCCCCAACCGCTCCAGCACCGGGCGGAACTCCTTGAGCACGAAGTAATAGCTGTACTCGGGCTTGCCGAGATTTTCCAGGATGTTGCTCTGGTTGGTTTCCGAATAAATGATGATCAACATGAGGCGGTACCTGCCTGGGCCACCCGCGACAGCCCTTCATCACAGCCTGGCGCCGCCAGGAAATCCGCCAGGCGCTGCTGCACCGGGGCGAACCCGCAATAGCGGCGCATCCGCTCGCTTGCGGCAACGGCCATGGCCTGGTAGGCCTGCGGCTGCTGCTTGGCCATGGCGTAGCTCTGCTCATAGGCGAGTTTCAATGATCCCCAGTCGGGCCGATGGCGCAGGGTGCGATACAAAATGCGCGAGTCTTCCGGCCAGATCGTGGGTTCGCGGCTGGATTTGACGATGAAGGCCACTTGCGCGTCGATGTAGTCGCGCATCGCCGTGTGGTCCGGCGCGATAGCCGGGCGCGCGCAGGACATGAATTCCATCAGGGGCAGGCACAGGCCTTCGCAACGGGACGCGTTGACGTAGAAACTCGCCGCGCCATACAGCCGGGCGAATTGTTCGTCCTCCAGGTAACCGTGCATCACCACCACCCGGCAACTGAATGGCGATAGCTGGGACAGCAGCGTCAGCAGCTCGACGTAGTAGGTCGACAAATCGTTCTGGGTCATCTTCAGCACCAGCGTGGCGTCTTCGACGTCGCGTAGCGCCCAACAGAAGGCGGTGATCAACTGATGCCAGTTCTTGCGACCGTCATCAGGGTTGAACACGCTGACGTACACCACCCCGCTGACGTCGGTTCCCGCCATCTGGCTGGTGTCCGGCAGGACGGCTTGGGGATGTTCCGGTGGCGCGGGCTCAGGAACGGGCTCGACGACTAACGGCGGCGGTGGCCCCCTCAGGACCCGGCTGGTGGCAACGCGTACCGGCACCGGAATCAGGTCGCGGACCGCCTCGCGATACCAGCACAGCAGGTTGTGCTTGAACAGCCAGACGGGGCCCTGCTCGCTCCTGCCGGTGAAGGCGCGGACGACTTCGCGCAGGTAATGACGGGAAATGAATGCCCGCCGCCGCCAAGTCAGCGGCGGCGGTACGATGTCTGGATCAACGCTAGGCTCTGGTTCCGGCTCACCTTCGAAAATCGGCGCGATCAAGCCATCCGCCGACAACCCGAGGGGCCGACTGTCGATGATGCAACCCTTGATCTGCAAGGTCGTTCCGGGGTTGACCGGCCGGCTTGGGTGTTGCTCACGAACCGCCGCGAAACGCTCCCACAGTGGCGTGGGCAACACCAGCACTGGGAAATCCTCACCCAACGTCCGACGGATCGCCTCGGCCGTGTGGCTGGACAAGGTAATCACCCGGCCATGACGGGCCAGCGTGCGGCTCCAGTCATGCCGCGGGTCGTCATCCCAGTGCTCGGCCGGGATCGAATCGAACTCCCAGGCCACTACGCAGACCATCGGGCACAGCAGGTCGAGCGGGGTCTTGTGCGGGGGGGAAAACGAAAGGAACAAGCAGTCCTGTCCGGCCTGCCGCAACGTTTGATAAAGCGGATCGACCTCTGCGACCGACGACACCACATGCACGGGTCCCAGGCTTTCCAGCACGGGGCGATAGGCCTTGAGCACGAAGTAATAGCTGTACTCAGGGCGACCGAGGCTCTGACTGATGGAGTGATCGTTTACATCCGAGTAAAGAATGAAATTCATGGCATCCCATCATGGCGCCGCCATCCCGGCAGCCCCAACTTCATGACGGTCGAGTCACGCATCGAGCCGGCCCGGGAGCCGCCACGCGTCGTTAATCTTGCTACCCGTCTCGTTCTTGTTTTTTTATGGTCCCGTCCCTTGCGGTTTGATCCGAAGATCGGAACCAGGGGCAAGTGTGACGAGGGGCATTCTAAACACATCCGCCAAGGGTTCGTGAACCGCTCGATGTGAATAAACCCGCTATAAATATGAGAACTGGTCAGTCACGGTTTGCGCTGTTGAAATTGCTGCGAAATTGGCACAGATTGGCAACCAAACAACTACAACAAATGCTTCGCTAAGCTGATTGTTGAGTGACATTTCCCCGATCTTACGGAAATTTCCTACTCAATTCGCGATAGACGAGGTCACCGTCAAGGGGGCTGGTGCTTGAAAAAACGTCTGTTCGTTACGGGCCTCAGCGGTTTCGTTGGACGTCACCTCGGATTTCGACTGAGCGGTCATGATTCGGCCTGGCAGGTGATGCCTGTCGCCGCGCGCTACGACCTGACGGATGCCAAGACCCTGGAGGGTCTCTGGCCCGAGGTTCCCGACGCCGTGATCCACCTGGCGGGCCAGACCTTTGTCCCTGAAGCCTTCCGCGACCCGGCACGCACCCTGAACATCAACCTGTTGGGCACCTTGAACCTGCTCCAGGCCCTCAAGGCCCGGGGGTTCACCGGCACGTTCCTGTATGTCAGCTCCGGTGACGTCTATGGTCAGGTCAGCGAAGACCGGCTGCCGATTACCGAACTGCAAGCACCCGCCCCGCGCAACCCGTACGCCGTGAGCAAGCTGTCGGCCGAGCTGCTGAGCCTGCAATGGGGCATGAGCGAAGGCTGGCCGGTGCTGGTGGCTCGCCCGTTCAATCACATCGGCCCCGGCCAGAAGGACAGCTTCGTCATTGCCAGCGCCGCCCGGCAAATCAGCCGGATCAAGCTGGGCCTGCAACCGGCCCGGTTGCAGGTGGGCGATATCGACGTGACCCGCGACTTCCTCGATGTCGGCGATGTGATTTCGGCCTACCTGGGGCTGCTGGAAAAAGGCGCCCCGGGGCAGGTCTACAACATCTGTTCGGGTCGCGAGCAGAGCATTCGCAGCCTGATCGAACAACTGGGCGATATCGCCCAGGTCGACGTGCAACTGATCCAGGACCCTGCGCGTCTTCGCCGCGCAGAACAGCGTCGCGTCTGTGGTAGCCCTGCCAAGCTACGACAGGCCACCGGATGGACGCCCGAAACAACAACACAACAATCCTTGCGGGCGATCCTGTCCGACTGGGAGATACGGGTACGACAAGAATGAAAAGTGCATTGATCACAGGGATCACCGGCCAGGACGGCGCGTATCTGGCCAAGTTGCTGCTCGACAAGGGTTACAAAGTCCACGGTCTGGTAGCGCGACGCAGCAGCGACTCGCGCTGGCGGCTGCGAGAGATCGGCATCGAACAAGACATCGTTTACTTGGACGGTGACATGGCCGACGCCTGCTCGGTGCAGCGGGCGGTGATCAAGTCGGCGCCGGACGAGGTGTATAACCTGGCCGCGCAAAGTTTCGTCGCGGCCTCCTGGGACCAGCCGGTGACCACCGGCATCGTCGACGGGCTGGGGGTCACTCACCTGCTCGAAGCCATTCGCCAGTTCAGTACGCAGACCCGTTTCTACCAGGCCTCCACCAGCGAAATGTTCGGCCTGATCCAGGCCGAGCAACAGGACGAGCACACCCCGTTTTACCCGCGCAGCCCCTATGGCGTCGCGAAACTGTACGGCCACTGGATCACCGTCAATTACCGGGAAAGCTTCGGCCTGCATGCCAGCAGCGGCATCCTGTTCAACCACGAATCACCGCTGCGCGGCATCGAGTTCGTGACCCGCAAGGTCACCGACGCCGCCGCGCGCATCAAGCAGGGCAAGCAGCAGGAGTTGCGCCTGGGCAATATCGACGCCAAGCGCGATTGGGGCTTTGCCGGCGATTACGTCGAGGCCATGTGGCTGATGTTGCAACAGGACACCCCCGACGATTACGTAGTGGCCACTGGCGTCACCACCACCGTGCGCGAGATGTGCAGGATCGCCTTCGAACACGTGGGACTGGACTACCGTGACTTCGTCAAGATCGACCCGGCGTTTTTCCGCCCGGCCGAAGTCGAGGTTTTGCTCGGCAACCCGACCAAGGCCCAACGGGTCCTGGGCTGGAAGCCCCGGACCGACCTCGACACCCTGATCCGCATGATGATGGATGCGGACATGAAACGCGTCGCCAAGGAGTAGGCCATGCTCATCCCTGTGATTCTCTCCGGCGGAGCCGGGACGAGGTTGTGGCCAGTGTCCCGCGAGGGTCATCCCAAGCCTTTCATGCGCTTGCCCGACGGCCAATCGTTGCTGGGCAAAACCTACCGGCGTGCCGCGGGGTTGTTCGATGGCCGGGGCGATATCGTCACGGTCACCAATCGCGAATACTATTTCCAGAGCCGCGATCACTATCAAAGTGCTCACCTGGAGCGTCACCGTGGGCACTTCGTCCTCGAACCCACGGGCCGCAACACCGCGCCGGCCATTGCCACGGCCACCCTCGCCATTCAGGCCTTGCATGGTGACGAGGCGATCCTGGTGGTCATGCCGGCCGATCACCTGATCCAGGACGAGGCGGCCTTCCAGGCATCGGTGGCGCACGCCGTGGAACTGGCGAAGAGCGGTCACCTGGTGACCTTCGGCGTGCTGCCCTCGGCGCCGGAAACCGGATTCGGCTATATCGAACGGGGCCAGCCGCTGGACACCAAGGGCGCAGCCAAGGTCGTTCGCTTCGTCGAAAAGCCCGACTTGCCGACCGCCACGCAGTATCTGGAAAGCGGCCGTTTCTTGTGGAACTCAGGAATGTTCTGCTTCTCGGTCAAGACCCTCTTGGCGGAGCTGCAAGCCCACGCGCCCGAGCTGCTGGAACAGGCGCGCGCCTGTGTCGCGGCCAGCACGGCGGTGGAAACCTCAGGGTGCGTGCAGCAGGAATTGTCCGCGGCGCATTTCGCCGACATGCCAGACATCTCCATCGACTATGCCTTGATGGAGCGCTCCGCCAATGTCGTGGTGATCCCGGCCACATTCGATTGGAGCGATATTGGTTCCTGGAGCGCCGTCGCCGGCCTGGTGCCCGCCGACGCGCAGAACAACCGCGCCACCGGCGAGGCCCTGTTCATCGACAGCCAGCACAACTTCGTCCAGAGCGAAGGCCGTCTGGTGGCGGCCCTGGGCGTGGAAAACCTGATCATCATCGACACCGCCGACGCCGTGCTGGTGGCCCATGCCGACCGCGCCCAGGATGTGCGCCGCGTCGCCCGGCAACTCAAGGACAAGGCGCACGAAGCCTATCGCCTGCATCGCACGGTCAGCCGTCCATGGGGCAGTTATACCGTGCTCGAAGAGGGGCCGCGCTTCAAGATCAAGCGCATCGTGGTCAAGCCTGGCGCGTCGCTGTCGCTGCAAATGCACCACCATCGCAACGAACACTGGGTGGTGGTCGAAGGCATGGCCAAGGTCACCAACAATGGCTCGGGTTCGCACCTGGTCGCCAAGAATGAATCGACCTTCATCCCGGCCGGACACAAGCATCGCCTGGAGAATCCCGGCGTGATCGATCTGGTGATCATCGAAGTGCAAAGTGGCGAATATCTGGGGGAAGACGACATCGTTCGCTTCGAAGACCACTACGGCAGGGTCGACGCATGTTGCTGAGCCTGCCCCACTCCCTGTGGAACTACCGCGGCTTCGTCCTGGGCAGCGTCAAGCGCGAATTCCAGGCGCGGTATCGCAACTCGTTGTTCGGCGCGTTGTGGACGGTGCTCAACCCGTTGTCGATGATCCTCGTCTACACGGTGATTTTTTCCCACATCATGCGTGCCCGCCTGCCGGGGGTCGAAGATGGCATGGCCTACAGCGTCTACCTCTGCGCCGGGCTGCTGACCTGGGGCTTGTTCGCGGAGATCACCACCCGCAGCCAGGGCATGTTCCTGGAAAACGCCAACCTGCTGAAAAAGATCAGCTTCCCCCGGATCTGCCTGCCAGTGATCGTGCTCTTCAACGCGGGCATCAACTTCGCGATCATCCTTGGGCTGTTTCTCGGTTTCCTGTTGATCACCGGACGCTGGCCAGGCGTCACCTTGCTGGCCCTGGTGCCGCTGCTGGTCTTGCAAGTGATGTTCGCCGCCGGGCTGGGCATGCTGCTGGGGATCCTCAATGTGTTTTTCCGCGATGTCGGGCAACTGTTCGGCATTTGCCTGCAATTCTGGTTCTGGCTCACGCCGATCGTCTACCCGATGACGATCCTGCCGCCGTCGATCCAGCAACTGCTCGCATTCAACCCCATGACCGCCCTGATGCAGAGCTACCAGAACCTGTTTCTCTATAACCAGTGGCCGGTCTGGAGTTCGCTGGTGCCGTTGCTGGTGCTCGCCCTGCTGTTGTGCGTATTGGGCTTGCGCATGTTTCGCCGGCGCGGCGGTGAAATGGTGGATGAACTCTGATGGGACATTTGCGTGTCACCGGCCTGGGCAAGGCCTACAAGCAGTATCCGAACCGCTGGAGCCGGCTGTTGGAGTGGTTGGTTCCCTTTTCCCGCCAGCGCCATCAACTGCACTGGATCCTCCAGGGCGTGGATTTCGAGATCCAGCCCGGGGAAGCCGTCGGCATCGTCGGGGTCAACGGTGCCGGCAAAAGTACGTTGCTCAAGATGATCACCGGCACCACCCAACCCACCTGCGGCCACATCCAGCTACAAGGCCGCGTTGCCGCGTTGCTGGAACTGGGCATGGGCTTTCATCCGGACTTCACCGGTCGCCAGAACGCGTTCATGGCCGGTCAGTTGCTGGGCATGCAGGTGGAGGAAATCGAAGCCCTGATGCCCGAGATCGAGGGCTTCGCCGAAATCGGCGAGGCCATCGACCAGCCGGTACGCACCTATTCCAGCGGCATGCAGATGCGCTTGGCGTTCAGTGTCGCCACCGCCCGGCGCCCGGACATCCTGATCGTCGACGAAGCGCTGTCCGTGGGCGATGCCTACTTCCAGCACAAGAGCTTCGAGCGCATCCGCAGCTTCCGCAAGGCCGGCACCACGCTGCTGATCGTGTCCCATGATCGCTCGGCGATCCAGTCGATCTGCGACACCGCGATCCTGCTCGAACACGGGCGCATGGCCATGCGCGGCAAACCGGAAGAGGTGATGGATTACTACAATGCGATGCTGGCCCAGCGCGAAGGCCAAGTGGTCCGCCAGGAAATGCTCGCCAACGGTCAGGTGCGGACCATTTCCGGCACCGGCGAGGCCGGCATCGTCGATGTGCATTTGCTCAACAACCAAGGGCAATCGGTGGAAGTGGCCGAGATCGGCCAGCCGATGGTGCTGCAAGTGCGGATTGAAATCCGCCAGGACATCGAGCGGCTGGTGCTGGGCTTTTTGATCAAGGACCGCCTTGGCCAGCCCATGTACGGCATCAACACCCATCGCCAGGACAAGGCCGTGACCGACCTCAAGGCCGGCGAACAGATCACCTTCCGTTTCAGTTTCGACATGCGCCTGGGCAAGGGCAATTACTCCGTCGCGCTCAGCCTGTCGCGGCTGGACTCGCACTTGGACCGTAACTTCGAATGGCGCGACTACGGATTGGTGTTCCACGTGATCAATAATCGCCAGGAAGATTTCGTCGGCTGTTCCTGGCTCCAGGCCCGGACCAGTATCCAGCGTTCGAGCCAGACGGCCGTCGAGGCGGTGCCGCAAAAGGAGTTGCCATGAGCCGTCTGTTGGTGGATTGCACCTATGTATATGACCACCCGAATGACAACTCCGGCATCCAGCGAGTGGTGCGCAACGTCATTCGTGAATTGCCGGCCAAGGATCGGGGGCGCGAATGCATTCCCGTGGTGATGCTGCAGGGCAAGCTGTACGAAGTGAAAAGCCTGGCCCCTCTGCCCACGAACGGACTGGATCTGGCCAGTCTGCGAGCACGGCTGGTACAGTTCGCCAACCTGTTCTGGCTCAGGCAGCGGACCCTCGAACAACGGCGCCCCTTCAGCCAGTCGATCTGGGCTCGCCGCTTCTTGTACGTGGCTTGCCGACTGTTCGCCCTGGCGTGCTTGAGCCTCCCCATTCGAATCCTCGATCGTCTCCTCAAGCGCAAGCCAGTCCCGGCACGCAGCGTACCGCTGGCACATCGGGCCGGCGATCAACTGGTGTTGCTGGACTCTTCCTGGCACTCAGGTTTCTTCCCCCTGGCCGAACAGCTCAAGCGTGATGGCGTCGGGATCATCTCAGTGGTCTACGACCTGATTCCCCTGACCCATCCGCAATTCTGCGATGCCGGACTGGTCAAGGTGTTCAACCATTGGTTCGACTGGATCGCCCGCACCGCCGACGGCTACATCGCCATCTCCACCACCATCCGCGACCAGCTTCGCCAGGAAATGGTCCGGCGCATTGGCGAGCAAGAGGTGCGCAAGCGCTGGTTTGACTATTTCCACCTGGGCAGCGAACTGGACCTGGTTGACGCCACTCAGGCCCTCGACCCGGACTTGCTGCGGCTGTTCAAGCGCCCCGAGCCAGTGTTCTTGATGGTCAGCACCATCGAGCCGCGGAAAAACCACGCCTACCTGATCGATGCATTCGAGCGGGCCTGGGCCGCCGGTTCACAAGCGCGGCTCTGCATCGTCGGCAAGATCGGCTGGAAATGCGAAGCCCTGATCGAGCGCATTCAACGCCATCCGCAGCTCGACAGCCGCCTGTTCATGTTCAACAACCTGGCGGACCAAAGCCTGGAACACGCCTACCGACACGCCACTGCGCTGGTGTTCCCGTCCTATGTGGAGGGCTTCGGCCTGCCATTGGTAGAGGCCATGCAACGCGGCTTGCCAGCGATGGGCAGCGACATTGAAGTGTTTCGGGAAATCGGCGGTGATTTCATGGCCTACTTCGATCTTGACGACCCCCAAAGCCTGGCGAACCTGGTCATCGACATGGAACACACCGGGCTATTCCCGGCCAAGCGCAATCTGGATCAATGGCAATGGCTGAGCTGGCGCCAGGCCAGTGCGCAATTGGTGGAGCGAATCGAGGGCCACATTATTGGTGCAGCGATCGTCGACAGGGAAACAACATGCGGATAGCCCTCAACGCACGCATTCTCCAGGCGCCCCGCACGGGCATCGGCCACTACGTAGCGGAACTGGCGACTGCCTTGGCGCGGGAGCCGGACGTACAGTTGTCGTTGTTCCACGGTTGGGGCTGGAGCCCGCAGTTGCCACCAACAGCCAAGCCAGGCTATTCCAAGCTGAGCCCGTTGCTGCGACGGGTTCCGGGCGCCTACCAAGCGCGGCGCTGGCTGGAGCAGAAACGCTTCGACCAAGGCCGTTCAAAGGCTATCGACCTGTATCACGAACCCAGCCTGTGGCCGTTGGCTTTCGAAGGGCCGACGGTGATCACCCTCCATGACCTCACGCACCTGCGCTACCCCGAGACGCAGCCACCGGCACGCCTGAAGGAAATCGAGCGACGGCTCAGCCGCGCAGTGGAACAGGCCCAATTGATTCTGACCGATTCGCAGTTCATCGCCGATGAAGCCCAGCAATATTTCGGCGTTCCCGCCGAGCGCCTGAGGGTCGCGCCGCTTGGGGTGGCGGCACGTTTCCACCCGCGCGAACCGGAAGCGATCGACAACGTGCTCAAGGCCCATGGGCTGGAGCACGGTCGATATTTTCTCTGTGTCGGCACCCTGGAGCCACGCAAGAACCTGTTATTGGCCTTGCGCGCCCATGCCGGGCTTCCTGAGTCCATACGTCAGGCTTTTCCTTTGTTCATTGTAGGAATGAGCGGATGGCAACAGGCACAGCTCAATGATGAGTTGAAACGCGCCCTGGCTGATGGTCATGTCTGCCTGGCGGGTTACCTGCCTGACGAACAGGTCGCCCAGTTGTTGGCGGGGGCACGGGCATTGGTTTTCCCGTCGTTCTACGAAGGCTTTGGCCTACCGGTGCTTGAAGCCATGGCCAGCGGCACGCCGGTGATGACCACCCGCTGCTCGGCGATGCCTGAAGTGGCCGGGGCGGCTGGCATTTATTGCGAGCCCGACGATCCACAAGGCATGCGCGACGCCATGCAGCGGTTGATTGAGGATCGCCCGCACTGGCAGGCGTGTCGGGAAGCAGGCTTACAACAGGCTGCGCTGTTTTCCTGGGAGCGCTGTGCAAAGGTCACGGCTCAGGCGTATCGCCAGGTCTTGGGAGGTTGAATGCGAGTCCTGCACTTTTACAAAAGTTATTTGACTGACTCCATGGGCGGTATCGCACAGGTCATTTTCCAACTGTGCGACAGCAGCGACCAACTGGGTATCGATAACACCGTGCTCACATTGAGCGAACATCCCGCACCGGGTCCGATCCAGCTTCGACAGCATGTCGTCCATCAAGCCCGAATGGACTTCCAACTGGCGTCCACGGGTTTCTCCTACAGCGTGTTCAAGAAATTCCGTGAGCTGGCCGCCGAAGCGGACATCATCAATTTCCACTTCCCTTGGCCATTCATGGACTTGGTGCACTTTTGCAGTGCCGTGAAAAAACCCTACGTCGTAACCTACCATTCGGACATCGTTCGCCAGCGGCAACTGCTCAAGCTTTATCGGCCGCTGATGAAACGTTTCCTGGACGGCGCCGATCGCATCGTCGCGGCCTCGCCTAACTATGTGCATACCAGCGATGTGCTCAAGGAATACAGCGCCAAGACCCGGGTCATCACCTACGGCCTGAACAAGACGAGTTATCCACAGCCTGATGCCGAGCGCATGGCGGGATGGAAGGCAAAACTGGGCGAACGCTTCTTTTTGTTCGTGGGGGTGATGCGGTACTACAAAGGCCTGCACATTCTGCTCGACGCCCTCAAAGGCGTGGATTACCCCGTGGTCATCGTGGGTGCCGGGCCTCTGGAAAAACAACTGCATGCCCAAGCCGCGGCATTGGGCTTGCGCAATTTGCATTTCCTCGGCCGCCTCGGGGACGAAGACAAGGTTGCATTGCTGGAACTGAGTTATGCCATCGTATTCCCTTCGCATTTGCGCTCTGAAGCCTTTGGCATTTCACTGCTTGAAGGCGCGATGTTCGGCAAGCCGATGATCTGCAGCGAAATCGGCACCGGCACCAGCTACATCAACATCCACGACGAAACCGGCCTGGTGGTGCCACCGAGCAACCCAGAGGCCTTCCGCGAAGCGATGCGTACCCTGTGGGAAAACCCGGCGCAGGCTCAGGTAATGGGTGCCAGGGCCGAAGCCCGCTACCGCCAGTTATTCACGTCCGAAGAGATGGGCCACAAGTGGGTGCGGTTGTATGAGGAACTGCTGGAGGAAAAGGCGCTTTCCTACGCCTGATATTCCAATGAAATCCCTGTTTAGACCGGGACATCATTAACCCCTGTGGCGAGGGAGCTTGCTCCCGCTGGGCTGCGCAGCAGCCCCAGAGCCGACACCGCAGCCATGCCAGGCACACCGCGCGCCCTTTTCAGGGGGTTGCTTCGCAACCCAGCGGGAGCAAGCTCCCTCGCCACACAGCCTACCCACTCAAATGCTTAGGCGTGCTTTTGCAACCCGACAACCGTACGCGGCATGCCCACGAACCCGGGCAAGGCTTCGATCCGCGCCAGCCAGGCCCGCACATGGGCGTAGTCCTCCAACGACACATTGCCTTCCGGTGCATGGGCGATGTAGCTGTAGCCGGCGATGTCCGCGACGGTCGCCGCGTCACCCGCCAGGAAAGCACGGGCGCTCAATTCTTGATCAATGACGCTCAACACAGTGTGGGACCGGGCAATCACGTCCTCAGCGTTGTAGGCCGCGCCAAACACCGTGATCAAGCGCGCCGTGGCCGGCCCCGCATGGATCGGCCCGGCCGCCGCCGACAACCAGCGCTGCACCCGGGCGGCACCGACTGGATCGGTGGGCAGCCAGCGGCCCTGGCCATATTTTTGCGCCAGGTACACGAGGATCGCGTTGGAGTCCGCCAGCACCACACCGTTATCATCGATGACCGGTACTTGGCCAAACGCATTGAGCGCAAGGAAATCCGCCTGTTTGTGCGCGCCCTTGGCCAAGTCGACAAAGATCTCCTCGACCGGCAGTTCAAGTAACGACAGCATCAGTTGAACGCGATGGGAATGGCCGGAAAGCGGGAAGTGATAGTGCTTGATCGGGTTCATGGTCGACTCCGCTGCAAGTGACGCCATCAGCACAACGGCGTCGATGGGGTCATCTTCCGCCCAAGGCAAAAACAAGAGAATCACCTGCAGATGCAATCCATTGTTTCAGCCAGAGAAACAATGCTTCAGCCGCTCAAGGCGGGATGTTCGCGCAATGCACTGACAACAAAATCGACAAAACTGCGGACCCGCGCCGGCGCATTGCGCCCGCCTTGGTACACCACATGGATCGGCAGCGGCGGCAATTCGAAATCGGCCAGGACGATTTCCAGCTCACCGGCGGCCACGTTGCCCGCCACCTGATAAGACAGGATTCGCGTCATCCCCAGCCCCTGACAAGCGGCGGTAATCGCCGCCTGGTTGGCCGTCACTACCAACCGCGGCACGGGCCGGACGGCCAACGGTTGGCCTGAATCGATGAAGGTCCAGCTTTTGACCTGGCCAATGGCCGATGACGCCACCACGGGCATTCGCTCCAGGTCATCCGGATGCCGGGGCCGCCCGTGGCGCACGAAGAAATCCGGGGAGCCGCACACCACCCGCCGCACTTCACCGACCCGCACGGCGTGCAGGTTGCTATCCGGCAGCTCGCCAATGCGCAGGGCAACGTCGATGCCCTCCTCTACCAGACTGACCGTGCGGTCCAACAACAAGGCGTTGATGCTGACCTCGGGGAATCGGTTCAGGTAATCCACCAGCAGCGGCGTGACGAACAATTGCCCGAACAGGACCGGCGCGGTAATCGTCAACTGCCCGCGGGGCTGGACGTGACTGCCAGCCGCCGAATCCTCGGCCTCCTGCAAATCGTTCAGGATCCGCCGACAGTCCTCGAGAAAGCGCTGGCCGGCTTCGCTCAGGTACACGTTGCGAGTGGTACGGACCAGCAGTGGCGTGCCGATGCGTTGCTCCAACGCCGCCACCGCCCGCGTAACGCTGGCCGCCGACAGGCCCAGGCGCCGCGCCGCCGACGAAAACCCCGACGCCTGGGCCACGGCGAGAAAAACCTGCATTTCCTGGAACCTGTCCATCCATCCCCCGATGAGAAATCCTGATACAAGTTTTCTGCGCGCCTCAAAGCAACGCGACACGGCCATTGTAGGGGCCTGCGCCAGTGAACCACAGCGTAGCGCAGCCGAACACCGGGCCATTGGCCCGGCCAGGGGCGACGGGCCTTGCTACCATCTCTTTTCATGACAGTTTCATGACCGACGGAAGAACCCTGTGGGAGCGAGCCTGCTCGCGATGGCGGTGTGTCAGTCACTATGAACTCAGCTGATCCGGCGCTATCGCGAGCAGGCTCGCTCCCACAGGGGCAGTGTCCGTTCAGTAGAATGATTTCAACCGAAAGGCCTGCTTTTGTGAACGTTCTTTATCGCGCTTCAACCCATCCCCGCGCCTCGCTCATCGCCCTGATTGGCTGCGTATTGATGGTCCCCATTGGCCTGCGTCTCGCCCTGGGTTGGTCCGACCCGTTGGGTTATCTCTCGGACCTGGGTATCGGCGGGTTGTTGATCGTGCTGCTCCATCGCCGTCCCGGGTGGCTGGCATTCCCGATATTACTGGCCTGGAGCGCATTGACCCTGGCCAGCATCGAGCTGGTCAGCGCGGTGGGACGGATGCCCAGTCCTTCGGATATTCATTACCTGACCGACCCGCAGTTCGTTGAAAACTCCACCAGCGGCGGCTTCGCCCATCCGTGGCTGGCTGCGATCCAGTTGGCAGCACTGGCGTTGTGGCTGGTGAGCCAATGGACCTGCCGCCCCCACCATGCGCCACGCTTGCCGCGCCGCGCCTGGGCCGTGCCGGTGTTGCTCCTGCTGAGCCACGGCGCACTGCAAGCCTGGCGCCCCAGTGAGGCGGATCAATGGAATGTCTTCAACCTGCCCCACCAACTCGTCACGGCGGGGATCGCCGCCGGGCAGGACCAGGCCCGGCAATGGCTCGATGGCGACACCGTAGATCCAATCCCGCCCATGGAAGGGCTGACCCGCCTGGACCTCGATGGCCGCAAATTGCTGGCCGAACCGGGGCGTGCGCGCAACGTGCTGGTTATCGCCCTGGAAGGCATTCCCGGCGCCTATGTGAGTGCCAATCGCCAGGCCTTGAAAAGCAGCTACCAGGAAAACCTGATGCCACACCTCAGCGCCTGGGCCGAGCGCGGCATGAACACCCCCGATTACGTCCTGCACAGTCACCAGACCATTCGTGGCTTGTACGCAATGCTGTGTGGCGATTACGACAAGCTCGACGACGGCACGCCCAAAGGCGTCGAAATGCTCAACCAGACCCAGCGCAACCAAGCCTGCCTGCCGGCCCAGTTGCGCCAGAACGGCTTTTCCACGCATTTCCTGCAGGGCGCAGGCCTGCGCTTCATGGCCAAGGACCGGATCATGCCGCATATCGGCTTCGACACGACCCTGGGCATGGAGTGGTTCACGCGCCCCGCCTATCTGGAATTTCCTTGGGGCAAGGACGACAAGACGTTCTTCGAAGGCGCGCTGGACTACGTCGGGCAACTGCAACAGGCGGACAAGCCCTGGATGCTGACTCTGCTGACCGTGGGCACGCACCAGCCCTACTCCGCGCCGGACGACTACCTGCAACGCTACGACACGGCCAAGCAGGCGGCGGTGGGTTACCTGGACGACGCACTGGCGAACTTCCTGGCGGGCCTGGAACGCCAGGGCATCCTGGATAACACCCTGGTGGTCATCACCTCGGACGAATCCCATGGCATCGACGATGTGCGGCTGGCCTCGTCCTGGGGGTTCAACCTGACACTGGCGCCGGACCCCTTGCCCCGGATCAAGTCAGGCACCTACGGGCATGTGGACCTGACCGCCTCGATCCTCGATTACTTCGGCTTTGCGGTGCCCAAATCGTTGTCCGGCCGCTCGATGTTCAGGGATTACCCGACGGGTCGGGAAATCATGTCGTTCACCAACGGCAAGCTGCGCTACCACGATGGCAAGCGCACGTTTACCGAATGCGATTTCCTCCAGCATTGCCGTGACTACACCAGCGAAGGCTTCATCGCCGACCGCGCCATCTATGGCGGGCAATACAGCGGCCAGCGCGCCCGATTGATCAGCGCCCGGGCCACCGCCCTGGACCAGACACTGCTGCGCACGCCCTTGAACCAGCATTATCAGTTCGGCAGCGCCGATAAAATCCCACTGCCGGCCCAGGTCATCGACGACTGGGCCGACAACCTGATCGGTGCCCAGTACCTGGAAATGCCCAAGGGCTCGCAGACCCGTGTCAGCCTGACCATCCGAGCCGTGGAAGCTGACCATGCCGCCTACATTTCCCTCAAGGCCAAGGAGTTCGAGCAGGATGTGCCGATGGACCTGCCGACCGAGGTGGCGGTGACACCCGACCAGCCGCTGGTGATGAACATCAGCTTCGACAACCCGCAGCAGCGCAAGGCGTTTTCCTTCCATCTGCTCGGTCATGGGGTCGGCGCCATAGAGATCAGCGACTTCAGCGTCGTGACCGAACTGCCGGATCAGGCAGGCCAGACGGACCAGCCGCAATACCTGGACGATATGCAGGAAGACAGCGAGGCCCAATCCAGCTGAACAAAAAACGCGCAGCCATGGCTGCGCGTCTCAATGTTCGGGTTGGATTTGATCAATGCTTGATCAATTGCATGATTTCAAATGCATTCAATGCCGCTCCGCGCAGCAGCTGGTCGCCGCTGATGAACAAGTCCAACCCGTACTCGCCGTAGATCAGGTTGTAGCGAATCCGTCCGACTTCCACCGCGTGTTTGTAGGTCGAGGTCATGGGCATCGGATAAGCGCCGTATTCCGGCTCATCCACCACTTCAACCCCTGGCGCGTTGCGTAACAGCTCACGCACCTGCTCCAGCGACTGGATGGGGGTGTTGAAGCGCAGGCTGAGACTTTCGGCATGGGAACGCAAGGTCGGCACCCGGACTGCGGTGGTGCTGATCGCCAATGCTGGTTCATCAAGCACCTTGCGCAACTCCCAGACCACTTTCATTTCTTCACGGGTGTAACCATTGGCTTCGAACGAGTCGACTTGGGGAATCACGTTGAAGGCGAGGTTATGGGCGAAGTGCTCGCTGTCATCGCGATCGCCATAGTCGCTGAAGGACTTGGCCTTCTCCCGCAGCTCCAGCATCGCCGGCTGTCCCGCCCCACTGGCCGCCTGGTACGTAGAAATGATCACGCTCTGCAGCCCGAACGCGTCATGCAGCGGACCCAGCACCATCAGTGCGATGGCTGACGAGCAATTGGGATTGGCGACCAATTTCTCGTCCCTGTAGCGCTGCCCATTGATGGGCGGTACGAGCAAAGGGATCTCGTTGTGATAGCGGAACGCCGATGAGTTGTCGATGACGTAGGAATTTTCCGCCAAGCGCTCACCGTATTCCAAGGCAAAGGCCCCGGAAACACACAGGAAAACGATATCGCACGCGGCGCAACCTTCAAGGGAAAAAGGCTCGATCAGATGTCGCGTCCGCCCCACCGCCAAGCGCTTGCCGGCCGAACGCCCCGAAGCCATGCAGACCACTTCATAGTCGGTATCTTCAAGCAACTGCAGCATGGTCATGCCCACTGCACCGGTGCAGCCCACCACGGCGACTTTCTTCATTTTCCGTCCCTTATCCACCTTTGCAAGGCTCAACCGTCTTGGTGTCCCTGATTGCCTGCGATCGATTGTAGGGAGACGGGCCCGTCCGCTACAGTGCGGCACAAGACAATAAACGGTGGAATCGCGCCAAATGCACGCTCACCCCGGAACCGTGGCGATCCTGGTTTATGAAGGCTTGTGCGTATTCGAATTTGGCATCGCCCTGGAGATCTTCGGCCTGCCGCGCCCAGAACTGGATGTAGCGTGGTATGACCACCAAATCGTCGCCGTCGATCCAGGACCGATGCATGCGCTGGGTGGCCTTCGGATAGCCGTCGACGCGGGGCTCGAAGCCCTGGACAGCGCGCGAACCGTCATCATCCCCGGCTGGCGCAGCCACCACGAACCACCGCCCGAGGCGTTGTTGCAAGCACTGCGCCGCGCCCACGCCCGCGGCGCACGCCTGTTGTCGATCTGCTCGGGGGTGTTTGCCCTGGCCGCCACCGGGCTGCTCGACGGTAAGACAGCGACCACCCATTGGCAATTCTGCGTGGAACTGGCCGAGCGATTCCCGTTGATCAAGGTTGATCCAAACGTGCTGTATGTCGATTCCGGACCGTTGATCACCTCAGCCGGCAGCGCGGCGGGCATTGACGCCTGCCTGCACCTGATCGCCCGGGACTTCGGCACGCATGTCGCCAACTCCGTGGCCCGTCGCCTGGTCATGGCGCCGCAACGGACCGGTGGCCAGGCGCAATTCATCGTCGCCCCCGTAAGCAAGTCACCACGCAACGAACTGAGCCGCGTCCTGCAGTGGCTTCGAGAGCACCTGGATCAACCCTTGAGCGTCTGCGACATGGCGGCCCGCGTCGCCATGAGCGAGCGCACCTTCCTGCGGCGCTTCGTCGAGACCACCGGCCTGCCGCCCAAGACCTGGCTGCAACAGGAACGCTTGAACCGAGCCCGGGAGTTGCTGGAAAGCACCGACCAGAGCACGGCCGGCATCGCCCAGGCTTGTGGCTATCGGTCGGTGGAAAGTTTCCGTGCCGCGTTCCGCAACGCTATGGGTTTGCCGCCCACTGCCTATCGCGAACGATTCGGCAGCGGCGCGCCCCGCCCACAGCAGCCCGGGGCTAATCCAGCAACCGATGCAGCTTGGCGTACTGCAACAGCATGATGGTCTTGCCGTCGCAAATCTCTCCGGTCTCGATCATGCCCAAAGCCTGGTCGAGGGACAGCTCCAACACTTCGATCTCCTCGCCTTCGGCTTCCAGGCCACCGCCTTCGTGCTGCTTGTCTTCGTCGAAATATTCGCCGACGAAAAAATGCACCCGCTCAGTCACTGAACCCGGGCTCATGAAGGCGTCGAACACCTTGCGCACGTCCTGGATGATATAGCCGGTTTCCTCCTGGGTTTCCTTGCGGATGCAGGTGTGTGGATCGTCGTTGTCCAACAGGCCGGCGCAGGTTTCTATCAGCAGGTCATCGTGCCCGTTGACGAAGGCCGGGAAACGGAATTGCCGGGTCAACACCACCGTTTGCTTGGCCTTGCTGTACAGCAGGATGGTGGCGCCGTTGCCGCGGTCATAGGTTTCGCGCGTCAGTTCGCGCCATTGGCCATTGCGGCCGAGGTAGTCATAGGTGGTCTTGCGCAGCACGTACCAATCGTCCGAGAGCACTTCGACGTGCTTGATGCGTACGCGATCCTTGATGCCCATTGCCTGTGTCATTTACCCACTCCGTTCAAGGTCAAAGGTCCCCTTTGGAACTCAATGCTGTTCACTTAAGAGAAATGATGGACCTGTGGCGAGGGAGCTTGCTCCCGCTCGGCTGCGAAGCAGTCGTAAACCGGCGGAGGCGGTATGCCTGATGCTCCGCATTGGGCAGGTTTTGGGGCCGCTTCGCGGCCCAGCGGGAGCAAGCTCCCTCGCCACGGGTTTGTCGGTTGCCTTAAGTGAACGGCATTGCATTAGGACCCTATTACAACGATGCAGGGGCGCGTGGCAATGCTCGTTTGTGGGCTGTCTTGAGGTAGGCGCCTTCAATGATCTGTCGCGCCTGCGGCGACACCTCTTCGCCCATCAGGTACGCATCGATTTCCTCATAGCTACAGCCATACGCCACTTCATCCAACTTACCGGGTGCCAGGTCTTCCAAATCCGCGGTCGGCGCCTTGCGCACCAGGTGCGCGGGGGCACCCATCGCGTCCGCCAACCATCTCACCTGGGTTTTCGTCAGCCCGGACAGCGGTGCCAGGTCGCACGCGCCGTCGCCAAACTTGGTGAAGAACCCCATCACCGCCTCCGCCCCATGATCGGTTCCCACCACCAATCCATTGCTCAAGTTGGCAATGGCGTATTGCGCCAGCATCCGTGCCCGGGCCTTGGCGTTGCCTTTGGTAAAGTCGGTGAGTTCGGCCGAAGGCTGCAAGCCGTCGATGGCGATACTGCCCATCAGCCCGTCGACACACGCGGCGATGTTGCTGGTGGTGATCGCGTCCGGTCGGATGAAGTCCAGGGACGCCTGGGCGTCCTGCTCATCGGCCTGGGCCTTGTACGGCAGTCGGACGGCGATAAACCGCGCCGCGTAGTCCTCCCCTCGCAGTTGCTCCACCGCCAACTGGCACAGGCGGCCGGCGGTGAGCGAGTCGACGCCGCCGCTGATCCCCAGCACCAGGGACTGGCAGCCCGACTCGCGCAGGATTTGCTTGATGAACTCGACCCGGCGGGCAATCTCAGTGGCTTCGCCACCCCGGGTAAGTTGGCGGTCGATGCCCAGTTCCCGGGCAATGCGTTCTTGCACAAGCGTAGTCATATCAGGCTCCCATTTGTGGATTGATCAGGGCGACGTTGAACACTTGGGCGGCGTAGCGCAGGAACGAGGCATCTTCGCAGACGTTCTTGATCGGATCGTCGGAGAACTTCACCACCGGTTCGCCGTGGACCCGCACCAGTTTCATGACAATGCTCAGCGGTTCGACACCGTCGACATCACAGGCCAGGCTGGTGCCCATGCCAAAACCGAATTTGGCCTTGCCGCGAACATGACGCAGGATCGGCAGGCACTTCTCGAAATTGAGGCCATCGGAAAACATCAGGTCCTTGGTGAGCGGGTCGATGCCCAGCGCCTGGTAACGCCCCAGCACCTTGTCCGCCCAGACGATCGGGTCACCGGAATCCTGGCGCAGGCCGTCATAGAGCTTGGCAAAGTACAGGTCGAAATCCTTGAGAAAAAAATCGGTGCTGATGCAGTCCGTCAAGGCGATACCGAGCCGGCCGCGATACTCGCGCACCCAGTTTTCCAACGCCGCGTTCTGGCTCTCGCGCAAACGCCCGAGTTGCTGGTGAACCATCAGCCATTGGTGGGCCATGGTGCCGATCAGGGGGAGATCGAACTCGTAAGCCAAGTGCGCGTTACTGGTGCCGACAAAGACGCCAGGGAAATCGCTGCGCATGACGTTCACCACTTCACGCTGGGCCCTGAACGACAGCCGCCGCCGGGTGGAGAAGTCTGAAACGCGAAACTCGGCGAGCTCTTCGCGGCTGGCATGCTTCTCCAGCCATTCGAACTTCTGGTACAGCTTGCGAGTGACGTCGGCCAACTCGACTTCGGGGTACTTCTCGCGGTTGCGCAGTTCGCTGACCATCGCCAATACCGGTTGCTCGAACATGATGCAGTGCAGCATCGGCCCACGGACGCGGATGTGCAGCTGGCCGTCGACTTCCGAAACGTGGATGTAGCGCAAATTGAAGCGAAACAGGCCGAGAAACTGCTCGAAGTCCGGTGTCAGGTACTCACGGAAACGCTTGTTGAACAAAAACCGCTGCTCTCCCTCACGCAGTTGCAAACCGGCGAGTTTTTCCAGTTCGACACGAATGTCCGGGATCAGGTGACCGAGCCGCTCCTTGGAACGCACGATGAACTGGTATTCCACCTCGACATTCGGGTGCTGGTGCAAGACCGCCTGCATCATGGTGAAGGTGTAGTAGTCGGTATCCAGAAGACTCTGGATGGTGCCGCTGTTTGTATCGAATGCACTGTCCATGTCTGTTCCTTATGCGTTTGCCAGGCGGAGGATGTCTTCGCGTGTCGCGGCGACCAAGATGCCCGCTTGCTGCATGTCGGCAGTGGCTTGAACGGCCCCCTGCTCACTGATGGCCCGGCAGGCCGGAAGGTGAACGATCACCTTGAAGCCAGCGGCGGCCAGTTGCAGCGCGGTGGTCTTGACGCAGAAGTCCAGCGCCAGCCCGCCAACGATGACCTGCTCCACAGCCTGGCCTTTGAGGTACTCGATCACCCCGGTGGACAGCTTGCCGTGCAAGTCGTGGTAGCAGGCGCCGTACGGGTGCAAATCCGGCTCGACGCCCTTCCAGACGAAATAGTCGTAGTCGTAGGGGATCGGCAGTTGGTCCAGCAAGGCGAAACCTTCGGTGCCGGGAACGCAGTGGCTGACCCAGGTTATGTCGGCGTGCTCCAGCCCGGTCGGCACGAACATCTGTGCGTGATCGGCGACCACCCAAGGGGCTTTGGGCGAATGGGCGTCCTTGCTGCCGATGCGGAGGCTGGCCAGGGACGCGATGAAATTCAGCTCACCGGCAATCTGGTCACCGCCCGGCACCGGAAGCTCATCGGGGCATAGCGGCGTGAAGCTCTTTTGCGCATCGACATCGAAGGAAGCGGTTTTCCGGGTCAGGCTGTTCATGCTGGGTTTCTCCTCTTCATGGCCACGAGAGTACATAAGGTGTACTTTCATAACAAGCCATTCGGAGAAATATTTTTGATGAGTCATTCTTGACCAATTAAGTTTAGCGAGCAAAAGCAGGTTTTCATCAGAAAGACTTTGCTGCTAGAGTACATGTCATGTACCAAAAGAGGATAAGCCATGTTCGAGATTGCCCTGTATGGCGGCGCCTTCAATCCCCCTCACGCCGGCCACGCCCAAGTGATGATCGAGGCCTCACGCCAGGCCAGGCGCGTTCTGGTGGTCCCCAGCTTCCGGCATCCTTATGGCAAGCCAATGGTCGACTATGAGGTGCGCCTGAACTGGCTGGAATCGATCGTCGAGAACGTGCAGCCGCTGTGTTGCGCCGAAGTACGTGCAAGCCGGGTGGAGCAAGTCGTGGCCCGTGGCGTGGAAGGCGCTATCTACAGTTACACCCTGCTCGCCCACCTCGCCGACAGCCTGGCCCTGAACGGCAAGCGGATCGCGTTGGTGGTGGGCCAGGATGTCGCGGATTCGCTGCCGACCTTCTATCGCGGCCAGGAATTGCTGGAGCGGTTTTCCATCCTTCGCGTGGAGGAAAAGATCCACGTGCGCAGCACGGGGGTTCGCGAACGCCTGGCCTTGGGCAAGCCGCTTCCCACCGACTGGATGGCACCCGGCATGAACCCGTTAAACTATGACCTTTACGCTACCCACGGAAATCGACATGCCCACTAGCACAGCCCCTGCGCGCGGTTATCTGCACACTATCGACCTCTGTGTGCTGCGCTTCTGCCGGGAAACCCAGGCGCTGGAAATCCTCCTGAACAGACGGGAAGCCGAGCCGTTCGCCGGCCATTGGGCGCTGCCCGGGATCGTGGTCAACGGGGACGTCGAAGACCTCACGCTGAACGACGCCGTGGAGCGCCTGCGCAATTCAAACAAGGTCGGCATGCCGCTGGCGTGGATCGAACAGGTCGGCACCGTCGGCGACGCGTTCCGCGATCCGCGCTGCTGGTCGTCCTCGACGTTCTACCTGGCGATTGTCAGCGAAGCGGTCCAGCTCGCTGAACACCAGGGCTTTCTCCCATTCAAGGACGTCGCGAACGCCTCGATCAAACTTCCTTTCGATCACAACAGCCTGGTGGCGGCGGTACAGGAGCGATTGTTGTCCAAAGCCCTCTACAGCAGCCTGCCGCTGATGTTCCTGGGCCCGGAATTCAGCGCGCCGGAAGCGGTGAACATCTTCTCCGTAGTACTCGACCGCCCGGTGCTCAAGACCAGCATGCGCCAGCGTTTGCTGAAGATGACCGAGGCGGGCTATTTGCAGGAAACCGGCCGCAAAAAAGCCGGCGACGGCGGACGCCCGCAACGCACGGTGGAAAATCTCAAACCGGCCAGCGTTTATCTTTTTGATCGGTGTTTTCTGGAGTGACTTGTGCGTGCGGCCAGCACACCTTCCTGACCCCGACACCAAAGGCTATGGGGTCTCTGCCGGATTCGAGAACAGCCTAGGAGAGGCCTTCGAGCAATCCGGCCTCACCCAGCAGATCCACGATGACATGCTCATCAACCGCGTAGACACCACGAGAGGCTTTCCAGACCAGCTTCTTTTCCTGAAGGGCAATGAGTGCTTGCTGAACACCCGGTACTTCGACCTTTATATCGCGCTCTGCGATACCGGCCTGCTCCATCGCTTTCGCGTAGAGCTCCATGGTAGGAGCCTCGAAAGGCGCATAGTTATCGCCTTTGGCGCTCATGACGCGGATAACGGCGGACTGGATAGGGGTCAGGCTATGAATCACTTTCTTGAGGTTTGCGTTGAGCTCGTCAGCTTGCGCCCGAACCAACGTTGCGAATCGCTCGGGGATGGTTGCAGGATCCAGCGCAAAATCGAACCTGATCTCATCGGCCGCGGCACCTAGCAACTCAGGGCGATAACCACTCTCCTTGAACAACTCGAACACATTAGAGGGATCGAGCGGATAGGAGAGATCGATATTCGCGCAGAACCAGTTTATGAAATCCTGATCCAGGGTTGGAAATTGAACCATGGAGGCCCCAAAGAAAGCTTGGTCCTTACTGTTGCGGAGCATGGCGAGCTTGTCCCGGTTCGATCCGGTGCACACGATGCGAAGACCGTGGTGCTTCGAACTGTTTAGCTCGTCCCTTGCCGCTTTCAGTGCGAAAAGCGCCGCAACGCCTTCATCCGTGGTGATCGCATGTTGAGCTTCGTCGATCATCAGGACGATGATCTTCTTCGACTCATCCGAAAGCGCCGCGAGCGCGGTGGTCAAGTCGATATCCCTGCCCAGCCCAATCTTGTCCAGACTGAAACTCAGGCCGCCGACAGTCACCTTTTCCATGCCAGCACTTTTCGCCAGACGGGTCACGAATCCCTCGCTCTGGCCAACGGCTTCTCGGACAGCCTCTACGATGACCAAGCCAGGATCTTTCGTCAGGTCTTTCCAAAGATCGGCATACAGTACGATCGCTCCCGCTGCCTCCAATGCTGGCCGCAAATCTTCTCGAGCGAAGGTCGACTTTCCCGTACGCCGAGGAGCAGCCAGAAAGACGCCCGAACTGGCAGCGCTACCAATGGCAACCTGCATGATCAGTTTTGAAAGGCGGGCAGCCAAAACGGGACGGTGATAAACGATCTCGACCATTGGGTACCTCTGGCGGGATTCTATAGAAAATTATAGAGCGACTATAGACCAATTATTTCGGCTTCTCCTTGGGAATTATAGACAATTATAGAGCGACTATAGACTGTTCCCCTGAACCTTCCCAGCGCCAGTTTTTTCTGATTCTAAAGCTGTTGACACTTGCAGCGCTGTCGCTTCATTCATGTAATTTCTCTTGCAAGGCCTCGTATCGCTGCCAGCCATCGGCCACCAGTTGCAATGAACGCTGTTGTTCTAGCGCTTTCCAGCTCTCGGTGAATGTCGGTCAGATCATCATATGAAAGTATTTTTTCATAATTGCGGGAATAATCGAGAAATACCTTCAGTCACTCCAGCCCACCAGTAAAGACCTTGCCAGGATTCATCAGCCCCGCCGGGTCCAGCGTGAGCGCTGATCCAAATCGCCAGAGCGTTTAGCTGCGCCCATAAAAAACCCCCTGGACTCAGGGGGTTAGTTTGGCCAGAAAGCTAGCCACAAACCGTCGAGCTGGGAGGCTGTTCCTGCGCGCGACGTCCTTACTCAACCGTTACCGATTTTGCCAGGTTACGCGGCTGGTCCACGTCGGTACCCTTGAGAACGGCGACGTAGTAGGACAGCAGTTGGAGCGGGATGGTGTAGAGAATCGGCGACAGGATGTCGTGGATGTGCGGCATGTGCACCACGTGGGTGCCTTCGCCGTTGGTCATGCCGGCCTTCTCGTCGGCAAAGACAATCAACTGGCCGCCACGGGCGCGCACTTCCTGCAGGTTGGACTTGAGCTTTTCCAACAGTTCGTTGTTCGGCGCGACGGTGACGACGGGCATGTCGTTATCCACAAGCGCCAGCGGACCGTGCTTGAGCTCGCCGGCCGGGTAGGCCTCGGCGTGGATGTAGGAGATTTCCTTGAGCTTCAGGGCTCCTTCCATCGCCACCGGGAATTGCGCGCCACGGCCCAGGAACAGGGTGTGGTTCTTCTCGGCGAACAGCTCGGCGATTTTTTCCACGGTGCTGTCCATGGCCAAGGCTTCGCCCAGGCGGGCCGGCAGGCGACGCAGTTCTTCCACCAGCTTGGCCTCGACGCCCTCACCCAGCGTGCCGCGGACCTGGCCCAGGGACAGTGTCAGCAACAGCAGGCCCACCAGTTGCGTGGTGAACGCCTTGGTCGACGCCACGCCGATCTCACGGCCGGCCTGGGTCAGCAAGGTCAGGTCCGACTCACGCACCAGCGAACTGATGCCCACGTTGCAGATCGCCAGGCTGGCGAGGAAACCCAGTTCCTTGGCGTTGCGCAGGGCAGCCAGGGTGTCGGCGGTCTCGCCGGATTGGGAAATGGTGACGAACAGCGTGTCGGGTTGCACCACCACTTTGCGATAACGGAACTCGCTGGCGACTTCGACCTGGCACGGAATACCCGCCAGCTCTTCCAGCCAGTAACGGGCGACCATGCCGGCGTGGTAACTGGTGCCGCAGGCGACGATCTGCACGTTGCGGACCTTGGCGAACAACTCGGCCGCCTGTGGACCGAACGCCTGGACCAACACCTGGCTCTGGCTCATGCGGCCTTCCAGGGTGCGTTGCACCACGGCCGGTTGCTCGTGGATTTCCTTGAGCATGAAGTGGCGGAACTCGCCCTTGTCGGCGGCTTCGGCACCGTCGCGGTACTGGACGGTTTCACGCTCCACGCTTTTGCCATCCAGGTCCCAGATCTGCACGCTGTCGCGGCGAATCTCGGCGATGTCGCCTTCTTCCAGGTACATGAAGCGGTCGGTTACCTGACGCAGCGCCAACTGATCGGAAGCGAGGAAGTTTTCCCCCAGGCCCAGGCCGATCACCAAGGGGCTGCCGCTGCGGGCCGCCACCAGGCGATCAGGTTGTTTCGCGCTGATGACCGCCAGGCCGTAGGCACCGTGCAGTTCCTTGACGGTGGCCTTGAGGGCGACAGTCAGGTCTGCCAGATCCTTGAGCTTGTGGTTGAGCAGATGGGCAATGACTTCAGTGTCGGTGTCCGAAGTGAACTCATAACCGAGCGCCTTGAGCTGTTCACGCAGGGCTTCATGGTTTTCGATGATGCCGTTGTGCACCACCGCCAGGTCGCCGGAGAAATGCGGGTGAGCGTTACGCTCGCATGGCGCGCCATGGGTGGCCCAACGGGTGTGAGCGATGCCCAGGCGACCGAGCAGCGGTTCGGCGTCCAGCGCCTGTTCCAGCTCGCTGACCTTGCCTGGGCGACGCATGCGCTCGAGCTTCTCGTCTTGGGTAAACACCGCTACACCCGCGCTGTCGTAGCCGCGGTATTCGAGGCGCTTTAGGCCTTCGAGCAAGATTGCTGTGATGTTGCGTTCAGCAACGGCGCCGACAATTCCACACATGCTATTTCTCCTGGCTGACAGGCTCGCAGATCACGGTAATGCCGCGGGCCTGAATCTGATCGCGGGCCTCTACGGGCAGGCGATCATCGGTAATGAGGGTATGGACGCTGCTCCACGGCAGTTCCAGGTTGGGGATCTTGCGGCCGATCTTGTCGGCCTCCACCATCACGATCACTTCCCGGGCCACCTCAGCCATCACGCGGCTCAGGCCCAGCAGTTCGTTAAAGGTGGTGGTACCTCGAACCAGATCGATGCCGTCGGCACCGATGAACAACTGGTCGAAATCGTAGGAACGCAGCACTTGCTCGGCCACTTGCCCCTGGAACGACTCGGAGTGAGGGTCCCAAGTACCGCCGGTCATCAACAGCACCGGTTCGTGCTCCAGTTCGCTCAAGGCATTGGCGACATGCAGGGAATTGGTCATCACCACCAGGCCCGGCTGTTGGCCGAGTTGAGGGATCATGGCGGCGGTCGTGCTGCCGCTGTCGATGATGATCCGCGCATGTTCGCGGATCCGCTTCACAGCGGCCCGGGCAATGGCGAGTTTGTACTTGGAAACGGTTTGCCCGTTATCGGCCACCAACTCCTGCGGCATCGGCACCGCGCCACCGTAGCGACGCAGCAGCAGGCCATTGGTCTCCAGGGCGGCGAGGTCCTTGCGAATCGTAACCTCCGAGGTTTCGAAGCGCTTGGCCAGCTCATCCACACTGACCTCGCCCTGCTCTTGGAGCAAAGCAAGGATGTTGTGACGGCGCTGTGGCGTGTTGCGTTTCGACATGGCGGCTTAAGTTTCGATTCGAAAGATAACGTAAGCAATCAAAACCTATTGCAGCGATATCGTCAAGGCGCCGATAGAAAAATTCAGAAATCACGCAAATCGAATGTGGGAGCGGGCTTGCTCGCGAATGCGTTGGGTCAGCAACGAATTAATTGGCTGAACCACCGCTTTCGCGAGCAAGCCCGCTCCCACAAGGGGGATGTGGATAACTTCAGGGCTTCTTTATTTTCTCTGGTCGCTTCCAGCCATCAATGTTGCGCTGGCGGGCACGTCCGACTGCCAATTGGCCGTTATCCACATTCTGGGTCAGGGTGGATCCGGCGGCCGTGGTTGCACCATTGGAGATATCCACAGGCGCCACCAAAGAGTTGTTGGAGCCAATGAACACATCGTCACCCAACACAGTCTTCCACTTGTTGGCGCCATCGTAGTTGCAGGTGATGGTGCCAGCGCCGATATTGGTGCGCGCACCGACTTCAGCATCACCCAGGTAGGTCAGGTGGCCAGCCTTGGCGTCTTCGCCCAGATGAGCGTTCTTGAGCTCGACGAAGTTACCCACATGGGCCCGGGCTTCCAGCACCGAGCCTGGCCGCAAGCGGGCAAACGGGCCGGCATCGCTGCCTTCGCCCATGACCGCGCCGTCGAGATGGCTGTTGGCCTTGATCACCACGCCTTTGCGCAGGGTGCTGTCCTTGATCACGCAGTTCGGGCCGATGATCACGTCGTCTTCGATAACGACCTTGCCTTCGAGAATGACGTTGATGTCGATGACCACGTCGCGACCTACGCTGACTTCACCGCGTACGTCAAAACGGGCAGGGTCGCGCAGGGTCACGCCTTGGGCCATCAGGCGGCGGGCGGCGCGCAGCTGGTAGTGGCGCTCCAGCTCGGCCAGTTGCCGGCGATCGTTGGCGCCCTGCACTTCCATGGCGTCCAGCGGCTGCTCGGTGGCGACGACCAGCCCGTCGGCAACGGCCATGGCAATCACATCGGTCAGGTAGTACTCGCCCTGGGCGTTGTTATTCGACAGACGACTCATCCAGTCACCCAGGCGCTCGGCCGGCACTGCGAGAATCCCGGTGTTGCCCTCGGTAATCGTGCGCTGGGCTTCGTTGGCGTCTTTTTGCTCGACGATTGCCGTCACTTGGCCGTCGGCGTTGCGCACAATGCGGCCATAACCGGTGGGATCATCCAGCTCGACGGTCAGCAAGCCCAACTGTTGTGGCGCGACCTGCTTGAGCAAGCGCTGCAAGGTCTCGACTTCGATCAGCGGCACATCGCCGTAGAGAATCAGCACCGTATTGGCCGTGATGAACGGCACGGCTTGGGCCACGGCATGGCCAGTGCCCAGTTGCTTGTCCTGCAGGACGAAATTCAGGTCATCCGCCGCCAGGCGCTCGCGCACCGCATCGGCACCATGGCCGATCACCACGTGAATGCGCTGTGGATCAAGTTGCCGGGCGCTGTGGATAACATGACCGAGCATGGAATTGCCGGCGATCGGGTGTAAGACCTTGGGCAACGCCGAACGCATGCGGGTGCCTTGGCCGGCCGCGAGGATAACGATTTCAAGAGACATGACTGGCTACCAATCCTGGGTGGTCAGCGGCTGCGACCAGGTAATGAATGTCGGGAAAAGAAAAAAGGGTAGCCGAGGCTACCCTTTTTAATCAATCGCACAGAAAGCAGACGGCTTAGCCGCTTACTTCTTGCGGATCTGCTGAAGCGTACGCAGCTGGGCTGCGGCTTCTGCCAGACGTGCAGCAGCAGAACCGTAGTCGAACTCCGCGCCTCGCTCGTGCAGGGCCTTCTCGGCGGCCTTGACGGCCTCCTGAGCGGAGGCTTCGTCCAGGTCGGCAGCACGTTGCACAGTGTCGGCAAGGACCTTGACCATGTTCGGCTGAACCTCGAGGAAACCACCGGAGATGTAATACACCTCGGCTTCCCCGCCCTGCTTGATCAAGCGGATCGGACCCGGTTTCAGATTAGTGATCAGCGGTGCGTGACCCAGAGCGATACCAAGATCCCCCAGCTCACCATGCGCAATCACCATCTCGACCAGACCGGAGAAGATTTCCCCTTCCGCACTGACGATATCGCAATGGACTGTCATAGCCATCTGATTGCCTCAACCTAAATTAGCGCCCGTTGCCGGGCGCCGGGATTACAGTTTCTTGGCTTTCTCGATCGCTTCTTCGATGCCGCCGACCATGTAGAACGCTTGTTCTGGCAGGTGGTCGTAGTCACCGTTGAGGATGCCTTTGAAGCCAGCAATGGTGTCTTTCAGGGAAACGTATTTACCCGAGGCACCGGTGAAGACTTCAGCCACGAAGAACGGCTGCGACAAGAAGCGCTGGATCTTACGAGCGCGGGATACCAACTGCTTGTCGGCTTCCGACAGCTCGTCCATACCCAGGATCGCAATGATGTCCTTCAGCTCTTTGTAGCGCTGCAGCACGTACTGGACGCCGCGAGCGGTGTCGTAGTGCTCCTGGCCGATCACGTTCGGGTCCAGCTGGCGCGAAGTCGAGTCCAGTGGGTCAACCGCTGGGTAGATACCCAGGGAAGCGATGTCACGGGACAGAACGACGGTGGCGTCCAAGTGGGCGAAGGTGGTCGCTGGCGACGGGTCGGTCAAGTCATCCGCAGGTACGTATACCGCTTGGATCGAAGTGATCGAACCTTCCTTGGTCGAAGTGATACGTTCTTGCAGAACGCCCATCTCTTCAGCCAGGGTCGGCTGGTAACCTACTGCCGAAGGCATACGGCCCAGCAGTGCGGAAACTTCGGTACCGGCCAGGGTGTAACGGTAGATGTTGTCGACGAACAGCAGAACGTCGTTACCTTCGTCACGGAACTTCTCGGCCATGGTCAGGCCGGTCAGGGCTACGCGCAGACGGTTTCCCGGCGGCTCGTTCATCTGGCCGTAGACCAGTGCCACTTTGTCCAGAACGTTGGAATCCTTCATCTCGTGGTAGAAGTCGTTACCCTCACGAGTA
Organism: Pseudomonas sp. MPB03; assembly: GCF_046605385.1. Classification (NCBI taxonomy): domain Bacteria; kingdom Pseudomonadati; phylum Pseudomonadota; class Gammaproteobacteria; order Pseudomonadales; family Pseudomonadaceae; genus Pseudomonas; species Pseudomonas sp. MPB03. Next base: position 205,976 of record NZ_CP176770.1, read on the forward strand.
CGCTCACCTACACCCGCGAACACGGAATAACCGCTGTGCTCGATGGCGATGTTACGGATTAGTTCCATCATGTTTACGGTCTTGCCTACACCGGCACCACCGAACAGACCGACTTTACCGCCCTTGGCGAACGGGCAAACCAGGTCGATAACCTTGATGCCGGTTTCCAGCAGGTCGTTGCCGCCCGCCTGTTCAGCGAAGGATGGCGCAGGACGGTGAATGCCCCAGCGCTCTTCGGTGTCGATCGGACCCGCTTCGTCGATCGGGTTACCCAGTACGTCCATGATCCGGCCCAGGGTCGCTTTACCGACCGGTACGGAGATGGCAGCGCCAGAGTCGACAACGTCCAGACCGCGCTTCAAGCCTTCGGTAGAACCCATCGCAATGGTACGAACGATGCCGTCGCCCAGCTGCTGCTGAACTTCCAGGGTAGTTTCCGCGCCTTGTACTTTCAGCGCGTTGTAGATGCTCGGTACGCTGTCGCGTGGGAATTCCACGTCGATAACGGCGCCGATGATTTGAACGATACGTCCGCTACTCATAGCTGGATCCTCTGAATATTTGAACCGTTAAACCGCGGCAGCGCCGCCGACGATTTCCGAGATCTCTTGGGTGATCGCAGCCTGACGCGCCTTGTTGTAGATCAGCTGCAAATCGCTGATCAAATCACCGGCGTTGTCGGTAGCGTTCTTCATCGCGATCATCCGCGCCGCTTGTTCAGCTGCGTTGTTCTCGACCACCGCCTGGTAGACCTGCGACTCCACGTAGCGGACCATCAAGCCGTCGAGCAGCTCCTTGGCATCCGGTTCGTAGAGGTAGTCCCAGTGGTGCTTGAGTTCCTGTTCCGGGGTCGCCACCAGTGGAACCAATTGCTCCACGGTTGGCAGTTGCGTCATGGTGTTGATGAACTTGTTGGATACCACGGAAAGACGGTCAATCCGGCCTTCCAGGTAAGCATCCAGCATCACCTTGACGCTGCCGATCAGGTCATTGATCGACGGCTCTTCACCCAGGTGGCTGATAGCAGCGACGACGTTGCCGCCGAAGTTGCGGAAGAAAGCCGCACCCTTGCTACCAATCACGCACAGATCGATCTCGACGCCTTGTTCGCGGTTTACAGCCATGTCCTTGACCAGGGCCTTGAACAGGTTGGTGTTCAAGCCACCACACAGACCACGGTCACTGCTCACCACGACGTAACCGACGCGCTTGATAGCACGGTCGATCATGAACGGGTGGCGATATTCCGGGTTGGCGTTGGCCAGATGACCAATAACCTGGCGGATGCGCTCCGCATAAGGGCGGCTAGCAGCCATGCGCATTTGAGCCTTGCGCATTTTGCTGACCGCCACTTTTTCCATGGCGCTGGTAATTTTTTGCGTGCTTTTGATGCTCGCAATCTTACTGCGAATCTCTTTTGCGCCTGCCATGTAACACCTATCAGGTTAGCAAGCGGGAGCCTTGCGACTCCCGCTGCGGCTTACCAGGTTTGGGTGGCCTTGAACTTCTCGATACCGGCTTTCATGCCAGCGTCGATTTCGTCATTGAAGTCACCCTTCACGTTGATCTTGGCCAACAAGTCGGCGTGATCGCGGTTGAAGTAAGCAATCAGCGCTTGTTCAAAGCTGCCGACCTTGGCGATTTCAACGTCAGTCAGGAACCCACGCTCAGCGGCATACAGCGACAGCGCCATGTCAGCGATCGACATTGGTGCGTATTGCTTCTGCTTCATCAGCTCGGTAACGCGCTGACCATGCTCAAGTTGCTTACGGGTCGCTTCGTCCAGGTCAGAAGCGAACTGGGCGAATGCCGCCAGTTCACGATACTGGGCCAGGGCGGTACGGATACCACCGGACAGCTTCTTGATGATCTTGGTCTGAGCGGCACCACCCACACGGGATACCGAAACACCGGCGTTCACAGCAGGACGGATCCCGGAGTTGAACATGGCCGATTCCAGGAAGATCTGACCGTCGGTGATGGAAATCACGTTGGTCGGAACGAACGCGGAAACGTCGCCAGCCTGGGTTTCGATGATCGGCAGAGCGGTCAGGGAGCCGGTCTTGCCGGTCACTGCGCCGTTGGTGAACTTCTCTACGTACTCTTCCGAAACGCGGGATGCGCGCTCCAGGAGACGGGAGTGGAGATAGAACACGTCGCCTGGGTAGGCTTCACGGCCTGGTGGACGGCGCAGCAGCAGGGAGATCTGGCGGTAAGCCACTGCCTGCTTGGACAGATCGTCATAAACGATCAGCGCGTCTTCACCGCGGTCGCGGAAGTATTCGCCCATGGTGCAACCGGAGTACGGTGCCAGGAACTGCAGCGCAGGAGATTCCGATGCGCTGGCCGCCACGATGATGGTGTTGGCCAGGGCGCCGTTTTCTTCCAGCTTGCGAACCACGTTGGCGATGGTCGATTGCTTCTGACCAATGGCTACGTAGACGCAGAAAATGCCGCTGTTCTTCTGGTTGATGATCGCGTCGATCGCCAGAGCGGTCTTACCGATCTGACGGTCACCGATGATCAGCTCACGCTGGCCACGGCCGACAGGGATCATGGCATCGACAGCCTTGTAGCCAGTCTGTACAGGCTGGTCTACCGACTTACGCCAGATCACGCCAGGAGCAACTTTCTCGACCGCGTCGGTCTCGGTGTTGTTCAGCGGACCTTTGCCGTCAACAGGGTTGCCCAGTGCGTCGACGACGCGACCCAGCAGTTCCTTACCAACCGGAACTTCGAGGATGCGGCCGGTGCACTTGGCGCTCATGCCTTCGGCCAGCGACTGGTAGGAACCCAGTACAACGGCACCAACGGAGTCTTGCTCCAGGTTGAGGGCCATACCGTAGACGCCGCCCGGAAACTCGATCATCTCGCCGTACATGACGTCGGCCAGACCGTGAATCCGCACGATACCGTCAGATACGCTGACGACAGTGCCTTCGTTACGGGCTTGGGAGGTCACATCGAGCTTGTCGATGCGGCCCTTGATAATTTCACTTATTTCGGAAGGATTGAGTTGCTGCATTGCTCTGCTGCCCCTTCAAACTCAAGATTTCAATGCTTCGGCAAGTTTCGCGATTTTGCCGCGAATCGAGCCATCGATAACCAGGTCGCCGGCGCGGATTACAACGCCCCCTATCAGGGACTTGTCTTCCTCGACTTGCAGGCGCACTTCCCGGTTGAGTCGTGCACTGAGAACCTTGGCGAGTTTGTCTTGCTGTTCTTGGTTCAATGCGAAAGCACTGGTCACTTCCACGTCTACCGACTTCTCTTGCTCGGCCTTGTACAGGTCGAAAAGAGTGGCGATCTCCGGCAGAAGCAGGAGACGGTCGTTTTCGGCAACGACGTGAATGAAATTCTGTGCCTTGGCATCGAACTTGTCGCCGCACACGTCAATGAACGTGGCGGCCTTTTCTGCGCTCGTCAGTCGCGGGGCCTTGAGCACGCGCTGCATGGTGTCGTCTTGCGACACCGCTGCAGCCAGGCCGAGCATGGCTGACCAATTGGCCAGTTGCTGGTGGGCCTGAGCGTGCTCGAAGGCCGCCTTAGCGTAAGGTCGGGCCAACGTGGTCAGTTCTGCCATGATCGCCCTCGCTTAGATTTCAGCAGCCAGTTGGTTAACCAGCTCTGCGTGCGCGTTTTGATCGATTGTGGCACCCAGGATCTTCGAAGCACCGCCAACGGCCAGGGCACCCACTTGGGCACGCAGCGCGTCTTTGACACTGTTGAGTTCCTGTTCGATCTCGGCTTGAGCCTGAGCCTTCACACGGTCAGCTTCGACGCGAGCCTGTTCACGGGCTTCGTCGACAATCTGGGTACCGCGTTTCTTGGCTTGCTCGATGATTTCAGCTGCCTGAGCTTTCGCTTCGCGCAGTTGCTGACCCACTTTCTCATGGGCCAACTCCAGGTCGCGAGCTGCACGGCTGGCAGCGTCCAGACCATCAGCGATCTTCTTTTGACGTTCGTGCAATGCCGCAATGACCGGAGGCCATACGAACTTCATGCAGAACAGTACAAAAATCAGGAACGCAACGGACTGGCCAATCAGGGTCGCATTAATGTTCACGCCAACACCTCGCAGTTACGTTGTCCATCACACCAATCTACTCGAGACATCCGAGTAATTAGCCAGCGATTTGACCAACGAACGGGTTCGCAAAGGTGAAGAACAGCGCGATACCAACACCGATCATGGTCACGGCGTCGAGCAGACCGGCCACGATGAACATTTTGACTTGCAGCATTGGAACCATTTCTGGCTGACGCGCTGCGCCTTCCAGGAACTTGCCGCCCAACAGGCCGAAACCAATTGCGGTACCCAGTGCGCCCAGGCCGATCAACAGTGCAACAGCGATAGCGGTTAGACCAACTACAGTTTCCATCTTTCCTCCCGACTTTTACGTCGTATGGTTTAGGTTTTTTAGATTAAAGCGGTAAAACAAATCGTTTCTCAGCCCGGTTCGGGCTCCTTCCCGTTTGACCGGGAAGGACATCAGACTAGTCGAGACTGGTCTTAATGGTTTTCTTCGTGCGCCATCGACAGGTAGACGATGGTCAGCATCATGAAGATGAACGCCTGCAGGGTGATGATCAGGATGTGGAACACAGCCCACGCCCATTGCAGGACTACACCCAGGCCGCTGAGCCACAGCAGGCCGCTGCCGAACATCACAGCGATCAGGATGAACACCAGTTCGCCGGCATACATGTTGCCGAACAGACGCAGTGCCAGAGAAATCGGTTTGGCGATCAGGGTCACGAATTCCAACAGGAAGTTCACCGGGATCAGCAGGGCTTGAACGAGGATGTTCTTGCTGCCGAACGGGTGCAGGGTCAGTTCGCCGATGAAGCCGCCGATGCCCTTGACCTTGATGCTATAGAAAATGATCAGTGCGAAAACCGAGAACGCCATGCCCAGTGTCGCGTTCGGGTCGGTGGTCGACACGGCGCGGAATGGGATGTGTGCATCGCCGGAGATCAGGATGGCCAGCTGAGGAATCCAGTCGACCGGTACCAGGTCGATGGCGTTCATCAGGAACACCCAGACGAAGATGGTCAGTGCCAGCGGTGCAATCACCGGGCTGCGCCCATGGAAGCTGTCTTTCACGCTGCCATCGACGAATTCGACCAGTACTTCAACGAAGTTCTGCAGTGCACCTGGCTGACCGGAAGTCGCCTTCTTGGCCGCCATGCGGAAAAGAAGAACGAAGATCAGGCCCAGTGCGACCGACCAGCCGAGGGTATCGACGTGGAAAGCCCAGAAGCCCATTTCCTTGGCTTCTGCTGCGGTATGGGCGAAGCCCCAGCCGCCGTTGGGTAGCTGACCGAAGGTCAGGTTCTGCAAGTGGTGCTGGATATAGCCCGAAGCGGTTGTCTCTGCCATGGTTGCCTCAAACGCCCTAAGGTCTCGAAAGTCTTGTTCTCATTAGCAGGGGAGCGAACCAGCTGACCAGTTGGGTCAGCACGAAGACGCCGAATACAGCCAGCGGCGCCAATGGCTTCACACCTGCGAACGTCAATGCAAACAGCACTGCCGTCAAAATCAGTTTCCCCGCCTCGCCGGCATAAAAAGACCGGACGATAGCCTGGGCTGCTCGGGCGCCGGAAAACCGAAAGGCCCTGTGAGCAAAGTAAATATTGGGAAGCAAGGCTATCAGGCCTCCGCAAAGCCCTGAGTATCCGGCGACGACTCCTTTCCATTGCCAGAGCGCCAATGTGGCGATCAGTACGACGGTAAATTGAGCCATCAGAACCGGGAAAACTGCCAGACGATGGAACGGCAAGCGGTTTGGCGTGCGGGTTTCCATCGCTTTTGCTCTCCAATAGTCGGCCGCCATAATTCAATAACTTGGCATAATTTGTGCCGACAAAATGCGCGCAGAGTATAGGGGCGGTTCTGCCCCTATTCAACCTTCAGGTAGTGATTTCCGACTGCGCGCTACAAGAGCAATTGTTTCAGCGAATGTGCGCAAGAACACCTTGCAGCTCATCGAGAGAGTTATAGCCAATCACCAATTGCCCTTTGCCCTTCTTTCCGTGGCGAATCTGCACCGCAGAGCCCAGGCGCTCGGCCAGGCGCTGTTCAAGACGGGCGATATCCGGATCAGGTTTTGGCGCTTCGACAGGGGCGGGTTTACCGCTCAACCATTGACGAACCAGTGCCTCGGTTTGGCGCACAGTAAGTCCGCGTGCGACAACATGTCGCGCCCCTTCAACCTGTTGATTTTCCGGCAAACCGAGCAATGCCCGGGCATGACCCATTTCCAGGTCGCCATGGGACAGCATGGTCTTGATGACTTCCGGCAACGCAATCAGGCGCAACAGGTTGGCCACGGTCACGCGGGATTTGCCCACCGCCTCGGCAACTTGTTGCTGGGTCAGCTGGAATTCCTGCTGCAAGCGCTGCAGGGCCACGGCTTCCTCGATCGGGTTGAGGTCTTCGCGCTGGATGTTCTCGATCAACGCCATGGCGATGGCCGTTTCATCCGGGACGTCGCGGACCATTGCCGGGATGGTTTCCTGGCCGGCCTGCTGGCTGGCGCGCCAGCGACGTTCTCCGGCGATGATCTCGAAGCGGCCATTGGCGATCGGCCGGACCACGATCGGCTGCATCACGCCCTGGCTCTTGATCGACTGGGCCAGTTCTTCCAGCGCCTGCGGGTCCATGTCCCGGCGCGGCTGGTATTTGCCGCGCTGGATCAGGTCCAGGGGCAGGTGCTGCAACTCGCGCTGGTCGGCCTGCACGGCCTGTTCTTCCAGCGAGCTGACAGTCGGACCGCTGAGCAGTGCATCCAGTCCACGTCCGAGACCTCGTTTCTTGACGGCCATGGGGTTTCCTTAAGTTGGCTGGGCTGCAGCGGTGCGTGGGTTGCGGCGCTGACGGCGAACCATCTCGCCCGCCAGGGCCAGGTAAGCCAGCGCACCACGGGATTGTTTGTCGTAGGCCAGGGCCGGCATGCCGTAGCTAGGGGCTTCGGCCAGACGGATGTTTCGCGGAATGACGGTGTCGTAGAGCTGCTCGCCGAAATGTTCCTTGAGCTGGGCCGAAACGTCGTTCATCAGGCTAAGGCGCGGGTCGTACATGGTCCGCAACAGGCCTTCGACCTTCAGTTCCGGGTTCAGCAGTTCGGCGATGCGCTTGATGTTATCCACAAGGTCGCTCAGCCCTTCCAGGGCGAAGTACTCGCACTGCATGGGGATAATGACCCCATCGGCGGCCACCAGGGCGTTGAGGGTCAGCATCGACAGCGACGGCGGGCAATCGATCAGGATGTAGTCGTAGTTTTCCCGGATCGGTGCCAAGGCGCTGCGCAGGCGGCTTTCCTTCATCTGCATTTCCAGCAGCACCACTTCGGCTGCCGTCAGGTCACGGTTGGCCGGCAGCAGTTGATAACCGCCGTGTTCCGAGAAGTGCATGGCCTGGCCCAGATCGCATTCGCCGATCAGGACGTCGTAGATGGAGTTTTCCAGGCCATGCTTATCCACACCGCTGCCCATGGTGGCGTTGCCCTGTGGATCGAGATCGATCAACAGCACCCGGCGCTTGGTCGCGACCAGGGATGCTGCGAGGTTGATGCAGGTGGTGGTCTTGCCCACACCACCTTTCTGGTTCGCTATCGCGAATACCTTAGCCATTCTTGCTTGTGTTCCCAATCATGCCGTGCGGCGCAGTATCAGCAGATGGCGTTGGCCTTGGCAACCGGGTACGGCCAAGGCGTGTTCGCTATCGAGGTGGAAGTCTGCCGGCAATGCTACCAGCTCATCGGCCGGATGAACGCCCTTCATTGCCAGCCAGCGCGTATTGGTATCGCCCAGGTGGCGAGTCCAGTTGCTGAAGTTCTCCATGCTGCTGAACGCCCGGGAGATGATCCCGTTGAACGGCTCGGCAGGCTGGAACGCTTCGACGCGGCTGTGGATAACTTGCAGGTTATCCAGTTTGAGTTCGAGTTTGACCTGGGTCAGGAAGCGGGTTTTCTTGCCATTGCTGTCCAAACAGGTCACTTGCGAGTCGGGAAACAGGATGGCCAGCGGGATCCCCGGCATGCCACCGCCGCTGCCAACATCCAGCCAGCGACCGTTTTCGATGAAGGACATGACACTGAGACTGTCGAGCAGATGCCGCGAGACCATTTCATCCGGATCGCGCACGGCGGTCAGGTTGTAGGCCTTGTTCCACTTGATCAACAGCGCCAGATAGCCCAGCAATTGGGCGTGCTGGGCCTCGGTCAGGCTGATACCGAGCTGACGGGCACCTGTGGATAACTCTTCAGCGTGTTGCGAGGTGACCATCGAACTCAAGCGCTTTGCTCCAACTGGCGGCCCGCGCCGCGTTTTTTCAAATGAATCATCAACAGCGAAATCGCCGCCGGCGTGACGCCGGGAATGCGCGAAGCCTGGCCCAGGGTCTCTGGACGGGACGCACCGAGCTTGCCCTGGATTTCTTTCGACAACCCGGAAATGCCGGTGTAATCGATATCCACAGGAAGCCTGGTGTCTTCACTGGCGCGCAGACGGGCGATTTCGTCCTGCTGGCGGTCGATGTAACCGGCGTATTTGGTCTTGATCTCGACCTGCTCGGCGACCTGTGGATCTTCCGCGCCCTGGCCGGTCACTTCCACCAGCCCGGCGTAATCGATTTCCGGGCGGCTCAAGAGATTGAGCAAATTGTATTCGTGGGTCAGCGGCGTGCCGAATTTCGCCGCGATGGCATCGCCCTGCTCGGTACCGGGACGCACCCAGGTGCTTTTCAGGCGCTGCTCTTCCAGCTCGATACTTTCGCGTTTCTGGCAGAACGCGGCCCAGCGCGCGTCATCCACCAACCCCAGTTCGCGACCTTTCTCGGTCAGGCGCAGGTCCGCGTTGTCTTCCCGCAGGATCAGGCGATATTCCGCGCGGGAGGTGAACATCCGATACGGTTCCTGGGTACCCAAGGTAATCAGGTCGTCCACCAGCACACCGATGTACGCCTCATCGCGGCGCGGGCACCAGGCTTCTTTGCCCTTGGCGAGCAGTGCGGCGTTGGCGCCGGCGAGCAAACCCTGGGCCCCCGCTTCTTCGTAACCGGTGGTGCCGTTGATCTGCCCGGCAAAGAACAAACCGCCGATAACTTTGGTTTCCAGGCTGTACTTCAGGTCGCGCGGATCGAAGTAGTCGTACTCGATCGCATAACCCGGACGCACGATGTGCGCGTTCTCCATGCCACGGATCGATTGCACGATCTGCAACTGCACGTCGAACGGCAGGCTTGTGGATATCCCGTTCGGATACAGCTCATGGGTGGTCAAGCCTTCCGGTTCGATAAACACCTGATGGCTTTCCTTGTCGGCAAAGCGATGGATCTTGTCTTCGATCGACGGGCAATAGCGCGGGCCGACACCTTCGATTTCACCGGCAGCGGAGTACATCGGCGATCGATCAAGGTTCGCCGCGATGATTTCGTGGGTGCGGGCGTTGGTATGGGTGATCCAGCAACTGACTTGCCGTGGATGCTGTTCCTTGTTGCCCATGAACGACATCACCGGGATCGGCGTATCGCCAGGCTGCTCGGTCATCACCGAGAAATCCACGGACTTGCCATCGATGCGAGGTGGCGTACCGGTTTTCAGGCGCCCGACACGCAATGGCAACTCACGCAGACGGTGAGCCAGAGCGATCGATGGCGGATCACCGGCGCGACCGCCGGAAAAATTCTGCAAACCGATGTGGATAAGTCCGCCGAGGAAGGTCCCGGTGGTCAACACCACGCAATCGGCGAAGAAACGCAGGCCCATCTGTGTGACGACACCACGTACCCGGTCCTGCTCGACGATCAGGTCATCGGCCGCTTGTTGAAATATCCACAGGTTCGGCTGGTTTTCCAGGATTTCGCGGACAGCGGCCTTGTAGAGGACTCGGTCGGCCTGGGCGCGAGTGGCGCGCACGGCCGGGCCTTTGCGGCTGTTCAATACGCGAAACTGGATACCACCCTTATCGGTGGCCATGGCCATCGCGCCCCCAAGGGCATCGATCTCCTTGACCAGGTGGCTTTTGCCGATCCCGCCAATGGCAGGGTTGCAGCTCATGGCGCCGAGGGTTTCCACGTTATGCGTCAGCAACAGGGTTTTTGCCCCCATGCGCGCTGATGCAAGTGCTGCCTCGGTACCGGCATGACCGCCGCCGATGACGATCACTTCAAAACGGGAAGGGAAATCCACCACGCACCTCGTGCCTGCTTTATTCAGGTAATTCGGAATTAGGTTTTGAGTCTGGCCCTGGGCGTTTTTCGAACCAGGTCGGCAAGTATAGGGACTTCGCCCTTTCTAAAGAACCCTTTGCACAAAATTTAACCAGCTGTGGAGAACTCGCGGTTAAAAAAATAAAAAAGAAAGAAATTTATAAAATCTTTGTTTTTATGTTTATTCTTACTGAGCCAAATATCTGTGGATAACCTCCTATAGGCCTTTATTTTCAATGTGTACAGAGATTCAAAACCCTGTGGTCATGTGCCACTGAGGGGCTTGGATAACCGGTGTAAGCCTGTGGATGAATGAGGTGGTTATCCACAGAGGCGGTTATCTTCAGTTTTGAAGGCGGTTTATCAACCGACCTCAATGGCAGTTATTCACAGGGCTTAATCCACAGAAAACAGCCGGCAAGGGGTCGCCGAAGCGCCCACAGGCAAGCCGCCATTAAGGGCAATCCGTTCAAAAAAGAGAGGAGGTAGCGGGTTTGTGTTGCGCTCGATAGGCCTGTGGCGAGGGAGCTTGCTCCCGCTCGCCTGCGAAGCAGTCGTAAACCGGCGGGTGCGGTGTATCAGATAATCCGCATTCGACAGCTTTTGGGGCCGCTTCGCGACCCAGCGGGAGCAAGCTCCCTCGCCACGGGTTCGTCGTCAGTCCGGTAGGGTTATTTACCGATGCAGAAGCTGGAAAAGATTCGTCCCAGCAAGTCATCGGAGCTGAATGCGCCGGTAATTTCCCCCAGGGACTGTTGCGCCTGGCGCAAATCTTCAGCCAACAACTCCCCTGCCCCTGCCAAGGTCAGCTGCGCGCGACCGTGTTCGAGGGCCGCGCTGGCATGGCGCAACGCTTCAAGGTGCCGCCGGCGAGCGCTGAAGCTGCTTTCCGAGGTCTGTTCATAGCCCATGCAGGCCTTGAGATGCTCGCGCAGCAGCTCCAGGCCTTCACCTGCAGACTTCGCGCTCAGGCTGATGGTCACGTGCCCGTCATCACTGACGTCGAGGGCAATCGCTTCCCCGGTCAAATCGGCTTTGTTGCGAATCAGTGTGACTTTCGCCGGATCCGGGCGCACCTCCAGGAACTCCGGCCACAAGGCAAAGGGATCGTCCGCTTCCGGTGCGGTGGCATCCACCACCAGCAATACCCGATCGGCTTCGCCAATGGCCTTGAGTGCCCGTTCAACGCCGATTTTTTCCACCTGGTCCTCGGTGTCGCGCAAACCGGCGGTATCCACCACGTGCAGCGGCATGCCGTCGATGTGGATATGTTCACGGAGGATGTCCCGGGTGGTGCCGGCGATCTCGGTGACAATCGCCGCCTCGCGACCGGCCAGGGCATTCAACAGGCTGGATTTGCCGGCATTCGGTCGTCCAGCGATCACCACGGTCATGCCATCGCGCAACAAGGCACCCTGCCCGGCTTCGCGCAGTACTGTGGATAACTCATCGCGCACCTTATCGAGCATGCTCAGCACGTGGCCATCGGCGAGGAAGTCGATTTCCTCCTCCGGAAAGTCGATGGCGGCTTCGACGTAGATCCGCAGGCCGATCAATTGTTCGGTGAGGTTATGCACACGCTGGGAAAACGCCCCCTGTAAGGAACGCAAGGCGTTGCGGGCGGCCTGTGCGGAACTGGCTTCGATCAAATCGGCAATCGCCTCGGCCTGGGCCAGGTCGAGCTTGTCGTTGAGAAAGGCGCGTTCACTGAATTCCCCCGGCCGGGCCAGGCGGCAGCCCAGTTCAAGGCAACGCTTGAGCAGCATGTCCAGCACGATAGGGCCGCCATGCCCTTGCAGTTCCAACACGTCTTCGCCCGTGAACGAATTCGGCCCCGGGAAATACAAGGCCAGTCCTTCGTCGAGCACCTGTTGGTCATCACTGAAAAACGGGCCGTAATGGGCGAACCGCGGCTTGAGCTCACGGCCGCTGATGGCCTTGGCCGCGACACTGGCCAACGGCCCGGAAATACGGACGATGCCGACCCCACCGCGACCTTGGGCGGTGGCAACAGCGGCGATGGTTTCACGCGGTGCGCTCATAAACCGGTATCCAGACAAAAGTGGCAGATAGCAAAACGCCCCACTAGGGGGCGTTTTGTGTGGTTATCCACAGAGCAAGTTACGCCTCGGCTTTTTTCGTCGCCGCTTCGATCTTACGCGTGATGTACCACTGCTGAGTGATGGACAACACGTTGTTCACAACCCAGTACAGCACAAGACCCGCCGGGAACCACAGGAAGAAGAAGGTGAAGATGATTGGCATCATTTTCATGACCTTCGCCTGCATCGGATCCGGAGGCGTTGGGTTCAGCTGCTGCTGGATGAACATGGTCGCGCCCATGATGATCGGCAGGATGAAGAACGGATCCTTGATCGACAGGTCGGTAATCCACAGCATGAACGGCGCCTGGCGCATCTCCACGCTTTCCAGCAGAACCCAGTAAAGCGCGAGGAAAACCGGCATCTGGACAAGAATTGGCAAGCAACCACCCAGCGGGTTGATCTTCTCTTTCTTGTACAGCTCCATCATGGCCTGGGACATTTTCTGCCGGTCATCGCCATGTTGTTCTTTCAGGGCGGCCAGTTTCGGTGCCACTGCACGCATGCGCGCCATCGACTTGTAGCTGGCGGCCGACAACGGGAAGAAGATCCCCTTGATCAGCATGGTCAGGAAAATGATCGACCAACCCCAGTTGCCGACAAGGCTGTGGATATGTTGCAGCAGCCAGAAGATAGGCTGGGCAATGAACCACAGGAAGCCATAGTCAACGGTCAGTTCCAGGCCTGGGGACAACTCTTTCAGCACGGCCTGGCTTTTTGGACCGGCGTACAGGACGGCACTGGTTTCGGCTTTTGCACCGGGCGCGGCAGTCAATGTCGGGCCGGTGTAACCGATGATGAAGTTGCCTTTGCTGTCTTTACGCGTCTGGACGACGTTGCTGTCGCCTTTCTGCGGGATCCAGGCTGTTACAAAATAGTGCTGCAGCCAGGCAACCCAGCCACCTTGGACGGTTTCCTTCAGCTGAGCCTTGTCCATGTCCTTCATGGACACTTTTTTGTACGGTTCCGAACTTGTCCACAGGGCTGCGCCCAGGTAAGTCGCGGTGCCGGTGGCGGTGCTGGAAGAAGGATCGTCGCTGGCGTCACGCTTGAGTTGCGCGAACATCGCACCGGACCAAGGCTGGGCGCTCTGGTTGTCGATCAGGTAAGAGACGGTTACGTCGTACATGCCACGTTTCACAGTGAAACGCTTGGTGTAGTTGACGCCATCCTTGCTGAACTTCAGGTCCACGACCAGTTGGTCCTGACCATCAGCCAGTTGATAAGTCTTCTTCTCGGCAGAGTAGATCGGGCGACCGGCCGGGTTCGAATCCGGACCGTTGGTACCGATCAGGCCACTTTGGGCCAGATAGGTGCGCTCGTTACCGTTGTCGAACAACTGGAACGGGATTTCCGGATGATCCTGGCGACGTGGGTACAGCGGCAGCTTCAGCTGGGCGACGTCACCACCTTGTGGATCGATTGCCAGCTCGAGCACGTCCGTCTTGATCTGGATGAGATCTTTGCTTACGGCCACCGGGGCTTCGGCAGGAGCGCTGGTATCGCTTGCCGCGCGTGGGATGTCGTCATTGCTGGCAGCGTTGTTGCCAACTGGAGCATCCGGCAGGCTCGGTGCGGTATTGCTGGCTGCAACATTCTGAGTCGGCAGGGCAGCCTGGCCATAGTCCTGGTTCCATTTAAGGACCATGACGTAGGACACGATTGCCAGGGCGACGATCAGGATCGTGCGTTTGATATCCATGATTACTCGGCCATCGAAGAAGAACGGGAGGTAGGGATAGGCGGAACCGGGTCATAACCGCCGGGATTCCACGGATGACAGCGACCTAAACGACGAAAGGTCAGCCAGCCACCGCGCAGGAGGCCATGATTTTCTATGGCTTCGTACGCGTAGCAGGAACAACTGGGGTAGAAACGACAGTGACTGGCCATCAAAGGACTAATGGCATAGCGATAAAACTGGATCGGAACGAGTGCCAGTTTACGCATCGGGACTGTCTACCCCTACAGTTTCGGTGTTGACTGCTGGTACTGGCTTGTTGCGTGCCAGACGCTTCCAGAGCTTGCCGAAATGCTGAATCAATTCGGGGTTTTCTACGTCACCCAAACCTTTGCGCGCGACGATAACGATGTCCCATCCGACCAGTGAATCCTGGTTCAGGCGAAACGATTCGCGCATCAGACGTTTGAGGCGATTGCGCTGAACGGAGAGCTTGACGCTCTTTTTCCCGATGACCAGCCCTAGTCGGGGGTGATCGAGATCGTTACTGCGCGCAAGGAGCAGGAGATTTTTCCCCGGAACCTTGCCGGTAGGGGAGTCAAAGACTGCCTTGAAATGCCGGGGGGTAAGCAGACGCTTTTCCCGACTGAAGTCCTGACTCACCTCCAGTGCCGGATTATCAAACTGCCAGACGCGCACGACCTTTGGCGCGACGACGCGACAGGACGGCACGACCGTTCTTGGTAGCCATGCGAGCACGGAAACCGTGGGTACGAGCGCGTTTGATAGTGCTTGGTTGGAAAGTACGTTTCATTGTCGTGTTACCTGGTTCGTCCACAACGGGCCGGAATGGCCCCCGTTTTAAGAGACCGGGGATTCTAGAGAAAGCAAGCCTCTAGGTCAATTTCCAACCAGCGTTTCCTTTAAATAGATATCCAGGCCGTTTTTCGCGGATTCATCACCGAGCGCTAGATATAGATATAAAGAAGGGAATTATTTAAAGCTTTTCTGTAAAGCTTATAAAAGCTAGGCCGCCACTTGTCTGTGGATAACCATGCCAAGACCTTGTAATCCGCCATGTACAGAGAATGACAACTACACGGGAAAGCAGTGGCCAGCCTGTGCTGCGCTGTCGGATAAGCTGTGGGTGAAATGCCTGGTTATCCACAGGCCGGTTATCCACCGAGTTTCTCCCCCAGTTGTGCAACGACCTCAGGCGCGGTTATCCACAGAGCTTATCCACCGACCGCTGGTCGTCTTTCTCTCGGTTAACGTACTGATAAATCATGGCCGATGAGCAAGCTGCGTGTGGATAAGTGCACGTCTGCTCGCTACAATGGCCGCTTGTTTTTGCCTCACCGGCTTTCAACTTAGGGGATATCCGTGTCAGTGGAACTTTGGCAGCAGTGCGTGGAGCTTTTGCGCGATGAGCTGCCTGCCCAACAATTCAACACTTGGATCCGTCCACTACAGGTCGAAGCCGAAGGCGACGAGTTGCGTGTCTATGCACCGAACCGTTTCGTTCTCGACTGGGTCAACGAAAAGTACCTGGGCCGGGTCATGGAACTGCTCGACGAGCATGGCAATGGCATGGCGCCTGCGTTGTCCTTATTAATAGGCAGCAAACGCAGCTCGGCACCCCGCGCCGCGCCCAATGCGCCGCTGGCTGCCGCCGCGTCACAGGCCCAGCAGGCTGCGCCGGCACCGGTCAACAACCATGCCGCCCCGGCGCCCGCGCCTGCCTCGAGCAAGCGCAATACACAAAAGGTTGCCGAAGTCAGCGAAGAGCCTTCCCGGGACAGCTTCGACCCTATGGCCGGCGCCAGCTCCCAGCAGGCACCGGTGCGGGCCGAACAGCGCACCGTCCAGGTCGAAGGCGCGCTCAAGCACACCAGCTACCTGAACCGGACCTTTACCTTCGAGAACTTCGTCGAAGGTAAATCCAACCAGCTGGCCCGCGCGGCGGCCTGGCAGGTGGCGGATAACCCCAAGCACGGCTACAACCCGCTCTTCCTGTATGGCGGCGTAGGCTTGGGTAAGACCCACTTGATGCACGCCGTGGGCAACCACTTATTAAAGAAGAACCCGAATGCCAAGGTCGTGTACCTGCATTCCGAGCGTTTCGTGGCCGACATGGTCAAGGCGCTGCAACTGAACGCCATCAATGAATTCAAGCGTTTCTACCGTTCGGTGGATGCCTTGCTGATCGATGACATTCAGTTCTTCGCCCGCAAGGAACGTTCCCAGGAGGAGTTTTTCCACACCTTCAACGCATTGCTTGAAGGCGGGCAGCAGGTCATTCTCACCAGTGACCGCTACCCGAAAGAGATCGAGGGCCTCGAGGAACGCCTCAAGTCGCGTTTCGGCTGGGGCCTGACGGTGGCCGTCGAGCCGCCGGAACTGGAAACCCGGGTCGCGATCCTGATGAAGAAGGCCGACCAGGCCAAGGTCGAGCTGCCTCATGACGCCGCCTTCTTCATTGCCCAGCGTATTCGCTCGAACGTGCGTGAACTCGAAGGTGCCCTCAAGCGGGTGATCGCTCACTCGCACTTCATGGGCCGCGATATCACCATCGAGCTGATTCGCGAATCCTTGAAGGACCTGCTAGCGCTCCAGGACAAATTGGTTTCTGTGGATAACATTCAGCGAACGGTTGCCGAATACTACAAAATCAAGATCTCCGACCTGCTGTCCAAACGCCGTTCGCGTTCGGTGGCACGTCCACGCCAGGTGGCCATGGCCCTGTCCAAGGAACTGACCAACCACAGCCTGCCGGAAATCGGCGATGTGTTTGGCGGACGCGACCACACCACCGTGTTGCACGCCTGCCGCAAGATCAACGAACTTAAGGAATCCGACGCGGACATCCGCGAGGACTACAAGAACCTGCTGCGTACACTGACCACTTGATGACCACCAGCGCAGCTTTTAAGGCAAGGGACTAGACCATGCATTTCACCATTCAACGCGAAGCCCTGTTGAAACCCCTGCAACTGGTCGCAGGCGTCGTCGAACGCCGCCAGACCTTGCCGGTACTTTCCAACGTGCTGCTGGTTGTCGAAGGCCAGCAATTGTCGCTGACCGGTACCGACCTGGAAGTCGAGCTGGTCGGTCGTGTGCAACTTGAGGAACCGGCGGATCCGGGTTCCATCACCGTGCCGGCGCGCAAGCTGATGGACATCTGCAAGAGCCTGCCCAACGACGCGCTGATCGACATCAAGGTCGATGAGCAGAAGCTCGTGGTCAAGGCCGGTCGCAGCCGCTTCACCTTGTCCACACTGCCAGCCAACGATTTCCCGACCGTTGAAGAAGGCCCGGGTTCGCTGACTTGCAGCCTGGACCAGAGCAAACTGCGTCGCTTGATCGAACGCACCAGTTTCGCCATGGCCCAGCAGGACGTGCGTTATTACCTCAACGGCATGCTGCTGGAAGTGTCGGCTGGCGTTATCCGCGCTGTTGCCACCGACGGGCACCGCCTGGCGATGTGCTCGATGCAGGCCGATATCGGTCAGCCGGATCGCCACCAGGTGATCGTGCCGCGTAAAGGTATCCTGGAGCTGGCCCGCCTGCTGACCGAGCCGGACGGCAATGTCAGCATCGTGCTGGGCCAGCACCACATCCGCGCCACCACGGGCGAGTTCACCTTCACGTCGAAACTGGTGGACGGCAAGTTCCCGGACTACGAACGTGTGCTGCCAAAAGGCGGCGACAAGCTGGTGCTGGGCGATCGCCAAGCGCTGCGCGAAGCCTTCAGCCGTACCGCGATCTTGTCCAACGAGAAGTACCGCGGCATTCGTCTGCAACTGGCCAATGGTCAGCTGAAGATCCAGGCGAACAACCCGGAGCAGGAAGAAGCGGAAGAAGAAGTAGGCGTTGAGTACAACGGCGGCTCTCTGGAAATCGGCTTCAACGTCAGCTATCTGCTGGACGTACTGGGCGTGATGACCACCGAGCAAGTGCGTCTGATCCTGTCCGACTCCAACAGCAGTGCGCTGGTGCAAGAGTCCGACAACGACGACTCGGCTTACGTTGTCATGCCGATGCGTCTGTAATCAGAATCAGCTAGATGTCCTTAAGTCGCGTCTCGGTCACCGCGGTGCGCAATCTGCACCCGGTGACCTTCTCCCCTTCCCCCCGCATCAATATCCTTTACGGCGCCAACGGCAGCGGCAAAACCAGCGTCCTGGAAGCCGTGCACCTGCTCGGGCTTGCTCGTTCGTTTCGCAGCACCCGCCTGTTACCGGTCATCCAGTACGATCAGTTGGCGTGCACGGTGTTTGGCCAGGTGGAGCTGGCGGAAGGCGGCCACAGCGCCCTGGGGATATCGCGAGATCGGCAAGGCGAGTTTCAGATCCGCATCGATGGGCAGAACGCTCGCAGTGCGGCGCAGCTGGCCGAGATCCTGCCGTTGCAGCTGATCAACCCGGACAGCTTCCGTCTGCTGGAAGGCGCACCGAAGATTCGCCGGCAGTTTCTCGATTGGGGCGTGTTCCACGTGGAACCGCGTTTCATGTCGACGTGGCAACGCTTGCAGAAGGCGCTGCGCCAGCGAAACTCTTGGCTGCGGCATGGTACACTTGACGCCGTTTCGCAAGCGGTTTGGGACAGGGAACTGTGCCAGGCCAGCGCTGAAATCGATGAATACCGCCGCGCTTACATCAAAGCCTTGAAACCGGTCTTCGAGCAGACCTTGAGCGAACTGGTTGAGCTTGAGGGCCTGACGCTCAGCTATTACCGAGGCTGGGACAAGGACCGGGAACTGAGCACCGTGCTGGCTGGCTCGCTGCAACGAGACCAGCAGATGGGCCATACCCAGGCTGGACCACAACGCGCTGACTTGCGCCTCAGATTGGGCGCACACAATGCCGCGGACATCTTGTCCCGGGGGCAGCAGAAGTTGGTGGTGTGTGCCTTGCGTATCGCCCAGGGGCATCTGGTTAGCCAGGCCCGTCGCGGTCAGTGTATTTATCTGGTGGATGACTTGCCGTCCGAGCTGGACGAAGCCCACCGTCGCGCCCTGTGCCGCTTGCTGGAAGACTTACGCTGCCAGGTGTTCATTACCTGTGTAGACCACGAATTATTGAGGGAAGGCTGGCAGACGGAAACGCCAGTCGCCCTGTTCCACGTGGAACAGGGCCGTATCACCCAGACCCACGACCATCGGGAGTGAAGGCATTGAGCGAAGAAAATACGTACGACTCAACGAGCATTAAAGTGCTGAAAGGCCTGGATGCCGTACGCAAACGTCCCGGTATGTACATTGGTGACACCGACGATGGCAGCGGTCTGCACCACATGGTGTTCGAGGTGGTCGACAACTCCATCGACGAAGCCCTCGCCGGCCATTGCGACGACATCAGCATCATCATCCACCCGGATGAGTCCATCACCGTTCGCGACAACGGCCGTGGCATCCCGGTAGACGTGCACAAAGAGGAAGGCGTTTCCGCCGCCGAGGTCATCATGACCGTCCTCCACGCAGGCGGTAAGTTCGACGACAACTCCTACAAGGTCTCCGGCGGTCTGCACGGCGTAGGTGTATCGGTAGTGAACGCACTGTCCGAACAGCTTGTTCTTACGGTTCGCCGTAGCGGCAAGATCTGGGAACAGACCTATGTCCACGGCGTGCCCCAGGCACCGATGGCAATCGTTGGCGACAGCGAGTCCACGGGCACCCAGATCCATTTCAAGGCCTCGAGCGAAACCTTCAAGAACATCCACTTCAGCTGGGACATCCTGGCCAAGCGGATTCGTGAACTGTCCTTCCTCAACTCCGGTGTCGGCATCGTCCTCAAGGACGAGCGCAGCGGCAAGGAAGAACTGTTCAAGTACGAAGGCGGCCTGCGTGCGTTCGTTGAATACCTGAACACCAACAAGACTGCGGTCAACCAGGTGTTCCACTTCAACGTCCAGCGTGAAGACGGCATCGGCGTGGAAATCGCCCTGCAGTGGAACGACAGCTTCAACGAGAACCTGTTGTGCTTCACCAACAACATTCCCCAGCGTGACGGCGGTACCCACCTGGTGGGCTTCCGTTCGGCGCTGACCCGTAACCTGAACAACTACATCGAACAGGAAGGCCTGGCGAAGAAGCATAAAGTCGCCACCACCGGTGACGATGCCCGTGAAGGCCTGACCGCGATCATTTCGGTGAAGGTGCCGGATCCGAAGTTCAGTTCCCAGACCAAGGACAAGCTGGTGTCTTCCGAAGTGAAGACCGCAGTTGAACAGGAGATGGGCAAGTACTTCTCCGACTTCCTGCTGGAGAACCCGAACGAAGCCAAGCTGGTGGTCGGCAAGATGATCGACGCCGCCCGTGCTCGTGAAGCCGCGCGCAAGGCCCGTGAGATGACCCGCCGTAAAGGTGCGCTGGACATCGCCGGCCTGCCGGGCAAACTGGCTGACTGCCAGGAAAAGGACCCTGCCCTGTCCGAACTGTACCTCGTGGAAGGTGACTCTGCTGGCGGTTCCGCCAAGCAGGGCCGCAACCGCCGCACCCAGGCCATCCTGCCGCTCAAGGGCAAGATCCTCAACGTGGAGAAGGCGCGCTTCGACAAGATGATTTCCTCCCAGGAAGTCGGCACCTTGATCACCGCGTTGGGCTGTGGCATCGGCCGCGAAGAGTACAACATCGACAAGCTGCGCTATCACAACATCATCATCATGACCGATGCTGACGTCGACGGTTCGCACATCCGTACCCTGCTGCTGACGTTCTTCTTCCGTCAGTTGCCCGAGCTGATCGAGCGCGGCTACATCTACATCGCCCAGCCGCCGCTGTATAAGGTCAAGAAAGGCAAGCAAGAACAATACATCAAAGACGACGACGCCATGGAAGAGTACATGACGCAGTCGGCCCTGGAAGACGCGAGCCTGCACCTGAACGAAGATGCCCCAGGCATTTCCGGCGAAGCCCTTGAGCGCCTGGTCAACGACTTCCGCCTGGTGATGAAGACCCTCAAGCGCCTGTCGCGCCTGTACCCACAGGAACTGACCGAGCACTTCATCTACCTGCCAGCCGTGAGCCTGGAGCAACTGTCCGATCACGCAGCAATGCAGGATTGGCTGGCCCAGTACGAAGTACGCCTGCGCACTGTCGAGAAATCCGGCCTGGTCTACAAAGCCAGCCTGCGTGAAGACCGTGAGCGTAACGTCTGGCTGCCGGAGGTCGAACTGATCTCCCACGGCCTGTCGAACTACGTCACCTTCAACCGCGACTTCTTCGGCAGCAACGACTACAAGACCGTGGTATCCCTCGGCGCGCAACTGAGCACGCTGCTGGACGAAGGTGCCTACATCCAACGTGGCGAACGCAAGAAAGCCGTGACCGAGTTCAAGGAAGCCCTTGAATGGCTGATGGCCGAAAGCACCAAGCGCCACACCATCCAACGATACAAAGGTCTGGGTGAGATGAACCCGGATCAGCTGTGGGAAACCACCATGGACCCGGGCTCGCGCCGGATGCTGAAAGTCACCATCGAAGACGCCATTGGCGCGGACCAGATCTTCAACACCTTGATGGGTGATGCGGTCGAGCCTCGTCGTGACTTCATCGAGAGCAACGCGCTGGCGGTATCCAACCTGGATTTCTGATTCTTCTGCAGCGCTCCGCTCCAACAAAAAGCCAACGCACATGCGTTGGCTTTTTTTTACGCTTGAAATGTCCGCGTCCTTAAGACCCATCGGTCACAAACAGGGTAGCTGGGTAACAACCTGGCATAAAGCCTTCATTCTCAATGGGTTAGGAATCTGTGAAGAGCCCCGGTTACCGCGGGCCTCAGGTTTTCTGGCGTAAAACTTGCGTGTTTAATAACTTACACATCGTTTTTTTAAATTTACAGGAAACGATGGGATCGAGGTGGTACGAATAAATCCAAATGCCAAGGGTTGTCTCAATGAGTGGTACGCAAACTTCCGATAATCTGACGCAAGGGCTCAAGCCCCGTCATGTGACGATGCTTTCCATCGCCGGTGTGATTGGTGCCGGCCTGTTCGTCGGCTCCGGTCACGCGATCGCTGCGGCCGGTCCCGCCGTGCTGCTGGCCTACGCTGCCGCAGGTGCCTTGGTGGTGCTGGTGATGCGGATGCTCGGCGAAATGGCAGTAGCCTCGCCGGACACCGGCTCCTTCTCGACGTATGCGGACCGAGCGATTGGGCACTGGGCCGGTTTCACCATCGGCTGGCTTTACTGGTGGTTCTGGGTCCTGGTGATTCCGCTGGAGGCCAACGCTGCCGCAACGATTCTTCATGCGTGGTTCCCGGACATTGCAATCTGGGCCTTCACGCTGGTCATTACCCTGCTGTTGACGGTCACCAACCTGTTCAGCGTGAAGAATTACGGCGAGTTCGAATTCTGGTTCGCCTTGGTCAAGGTGCTGGCAATCATCGGCTTCATCGGGCTGGGTGTGATGGCAATATTCGGCTGGCTGCCCACTAGCCAGGTCAGCGGCGTTTCGCACCTGTTCGACACCCAGGGCTTCCTGCCCAACGGTATGGGCGCGGTGCTGGGGGCGATCCTGACCACCATGTTTTCGTTCATGGGCACCGAGATCGTGACCATCGCCGCGGCCGAATCGAAGAACCCAGGCCAGCAGATTTCCAAGGCGACCAACTCGGTGATCTGGCGGATTGGTTTGTTCTACCTCGTCTCCATCTTCATCGTCGTGGCCCTGGTGCCCTGGAACGACCCGCTCCTGGCCAGCGTCGGCTCCTACCAGACGGTGCTGGAACGCATGGGCATTCCCAATGCCAAGCTGATCGTCGATATCGTGGTGTTGGTGGCGGTCACCAGTTGCTTGAACTCGGCGCTGTACACGGCCTCCCGGATGATGTTCTCGTTAGGCAAGCGCGGTGATGCGCCGGCCGTTTCCCAGCGCACTAACAAGAGCGGTACGCCTTATTGGGCGGTGATGCTGTCGACCGGTGCGGCCTTCCTCGCGGTGTTTGCCAACTACGTGGCACCGGCGGCGGTCTTTGAATTCCTGCTGGCCAGTTCGGGTGCCATTGCGTTGCTGGTGTACCTGGTCATCGCGGTTTCGCAGCTGCGTATGCGCAAGCAACGTATAGCCCGTGGTGAAAAAATCGCCTTCAGCATGTGGCTGTTCCCTGGCCTGACCTACGCGGTGATTCTCTTCATCGTCGGGGCCTTGACCATCATGCTGTTCCAGGAAGCCCACCGTGTGGAGATCCTGGCGACGGGGCTGCTCAGCATGCTGGTGGTCGTGTCCGGATTGCTGATACAGCGCCGCCGGATCGCAAAGGCTGGGGGCTTGGTGCGGACGGTCAGCTGATATCCATTGCGGCGAGGGAGATTGCTCCCGCTTGAGGACGGAGCACTCACAAAAAAGGGGCTGCTGCGCAGCCCAGCGGGAGCAAGCTCCCTCGCCACAGAGGTATCCAACTGACCTTTTTTAACTTGCGACAGACGCCTCACTCCCCGCTGCCACACTCTCCAACCGATACCCATACCCATAAATCGTCAGCAACTGCCAACCCCGATCCGCCGTCAGCCCGAGCTTGTTGCGCAGACGGTAGATGTGGGTGTCGAGCGGGCGGGACGAGGTCATTTCCTCATGGGTCCAGAAGCGTTCGTAGAAGTATTCCCGGGACAGCGGCCGGCCCAGGTTGGCGAACAGGCACCGGGCCAGGCGGTATTCCCGTTCGGTCAGGCTGATGGGAATGCCGGCGCGGGTGATGGTCAGTTCGGCGTCGTCGAATGCCAGGTCATTGAACACCAGCACGTCGCTGGCGGGCGCGCGTTGCAGGTTATGACGGCGCAGCACAGCGGTGACCCGGGCCTTGAGCTCGTTGGGCCTGAAGGGTTTGCTCACGTAGTCGTCGGCACCGGCGTTGAGGGCCTGGACGATGTCGTGTTCGCCGTCGCGGCTGGTCAGCATGATGGCGGCCGGTGGCGAATCCATGTGTTCGCGGGTCCAGCGCAGTAGCGAGAGCCCGCTGAGGTCGGGCAGTTGCCAGTCGAGGATCAACAAGTCGAAGGTTTCCCGGCGCAATTGCCGCAACAGGTCTTCGCCTCGCTCAAAGCTGTGCAGCGTCCAGGCTGGCTCGTTCCTGCCGGGGATTTGTTGCAAGGTCTGCTCTACCCGGCGCAACTCGGCCGGTTCATCGTCCAGTATGGCGACACGCATGGAATGCGATTCCTTGATCTCGAAAATAACGGACATCTTCAGGTGGGAATGAAAGGCCGCCAGGGGCTGATCCATTGACCTGTCGCTGGCTGCGACAATACCGGCTCGCCGCCCGCAGGGAAAGGCAGCAGCGCGCCACCCATCGAGTTCGTTATAGTCGTGGGCTTGATACAGACCTGTGAAGAGATCCCCAGTTCTTGAGTTCGGCCAGGAGGCCTATGAGTAACCAGCGTCGCCGTGAGAGTCGTGAGCCCACCCAGGTCCAGCGGTTGTTCCGCCAGTTGGTGCGGGAGTGGTTGTGGATAAGTCTGCTGCTGTTGCCGTTGACGGCCTTGCTGTCATTGAGCAGCCAATCAACGGGCGACCATTCAGGTGCTGCGTTGTTGTCGGTATGCCTGGTGGGGGGCGTATTGGGTTTGTTGCTGCTGCGCCCGCGCCTGGCCTTGTGGACAACCGTGGGCGGCATGAGCCTGGCCTTGCTGATCAGCGCCGTACTGGGCGCGCAGGGTTGGTGGTGGTCGCCCATGGCCAGTGTGCTGGGCATCATGTTCGGCTACTTGATTTGGAATTGGCGACGCCTGAGTGTGGTGCTGGCCTATTTCGGCTGGGAGCTGGCGCGTCTGGACGCGGAGCCCAAGGTTTTTCCGGAACGTCGTCGTACTTCATACACCGGCAGCGATCGTTTGCAGGGGCAGATCATGGCCCTGGAACAAGCCATGAGCCGAACCCGCGACACCCGGCGCTTCATCGCCGACGGCCTGGAATACCTGCCCGTGGCGACCATGATCAGCGATCCTCAAGGCAAGTTGCTGCTCGGTAATCGCAAGGCCCGTGAGCTGTTCGGCCATGGCCTGGCGGGCGGGGATGTGCTCGAGCATCTCGCGCAATTGGGTTATCCCGGGTTGGAGCATGGGGCGCATCACCGGTTATCCACACTGCCCTTGGTGGAGTTTCGCGATATTCGCGAGCGCAGCTTGCGCCTGGAACGGGCGGCACTGTTCCCGGTTGATGGCGATGCGCCGATTGGCTGGTTGCTGAGCCTCACGGATCTGAGCGCCGAACGTGAGGCGGAAGAACAGCGTAGCGTCATGCTGCGTTTCCTCTCCCATGATTTGCGCGCGCCTCACTCGGCAATCCTTGCGCTGCTCGATGTGCAGCGGCACCAGGCGGGCGGCGATCATCCGTTGTTCGACCAGATCGAGCGCCAGGTACGTCGCGCGCTGGACCTGACCGAGGGCTTCGTGCAATTGGCCAAGGCGGAATCCGAGGCGTATCAGTTCCAGCCCACGCTGTTCGCGATGCTGGTGCTGGATGTGCTCGACCAAGCGCTACCCATCGCCCAGGCAAAGCGCATCCAGTTGGTTCATGAACTGGAAGATGAAGAGGCGATGGTGAGGGCGGATCAATCGTTGCTGACCCGTGCGCTGTTCAATCTGCTGGAAAATGCCATCAAATACAGCCCGCCCGACGCCTGCATTTCCCTGCAGGTGCATTGTGCGTCGGGCTGGTTGATCTGCAATGTCGCCGACCAGGGCAAAGGCATCAGCGCCGAAGAACTGCCGGACCTGTTCAGCCAGTACCGACGATTTTCGTCGGCCCAAGGGGTGGATGGCATTGGCCTGGGATTATCGATGGTCAAGGCGGTGGTGGACCATCACGAGGGGAAAATCGAGTGCCA
The DNA here is from genome assembly GCF_046605385.1 of Pseudomonas sp. MPB03. Lineage (NCBI taxonomy): Bacteria > Pseudomonadati > Pseudomonadota > Gammaproteobacteria > Pseudomonadales > Pseudomonadaceae > Pseudomonas > Pseudomonas sp. MPB03. The sequence continues at coordinate 231,795 of NZ_CP176770.1, forward strand.
CAGCGTAGTGGGCAAGGGGACGACGTTCAGCCTGCGCTTCCCGTTGCTGGAAGATTAAAGATCGCAGCCTTCGGCAACTCCTACGAGGATTGGATAGGTCCTGTAGGAGCTGCCGAAGGCTGCGATCTTTTGAGTGCTATAAAAACTTATGCACCTGAACACGGCTTTTATGTGTTTAGGAAATATGTATTAAAAACAAATACATAGAGCATAAAAACAACGAATTCCGAAAAAACGGTACACAGGTTATCCACAGATCTCAAACAGCGGCTTGTTCCGTGGGGACTTCCGCCACAGGGCCGGGAGGAAGCGAGCCCATGTCCCGTTGTGCCTGTTCATTCCAGGCTTGTACGCGGTCATTGAGCTCGGCGATGGCGCGGGGGCCAGTGCCTTCGGCATACATCGGCGCGCCGATCACCACGGTGATGACGCCCGGCGTCCTGATCCAGCCAGCCTTTGGCCAGAATTTGCCGGCATTGTGTGCAATCGGCAGCACCGGCAGTTCAGCGTTCACCGCCAATGCGGAACCGCTGCGGGAGAACTTTCCAACCGTCCCGTAAGGAACACGGGTGCCCTCGGGGAAGATCAGCACCCAGGTGTTGTCCCTCAGCAGCTCGTCACCCTTCTTCGCCACTTGCTTGAGCGCCAGTTTGGGGTTGTCGCGATCGATGGCAATCGGGCGCAGCATCGCCATGGCCCAGCCGAAGAACGGTACGAACAGCAGTTCACGCTTGAGAACCTGACTCAACGGCTCGAAATAGGCCGAGAGAAAGAACGTCTCCCAGGTGCTCTGATGGTTGGACTGAATTACGCAGGGCCGGTCCGGCACGTTCTCGGCGCCCTTCACTTCATAGCGAATGCCCAGGAACACCTTGCTCAGCCACAGTGCGCAGCGGCACCAGTACACGTTGATGAAACGGTAGCGCGCCCGGAACGGCAAAAAAGGCGCGATAAAAAAACTCAAGGAACACCACAACAAGGAACTGGTGCCCAGCAGCAGGTAAAAGAGGAAGCTTCTGATGGCCTGCAATATCGACATAGCGGCGTTTACCGTTGCGGGCACTGCCCGCCTGTTTAAGCGCTTCCCGAACAGTCCTTGATCAGGATGTCTTGGGAGCTCTAATTGTGGATAAGTTCAGCGGCAATCGCCGCCAGGTCGTCAAAAATCAAGGTGCCCACCGGCAGGGTCTTGCCCAGAGTCTTCTCGCCTTTCCCGGTCTTTACCAAAACTGGCTGACAATCGACGGCCTTGGCCGCCTCCAGGTCACCGAGACTGTCACCGACGAACCACACACCTGCCAAAGCCACATCGTAATGCGCGGCAATGGTTTTCAACATGCCCGGCTTGGGCTTGCGGCAATCGCAGCCGTCGTCCGGCCCGTGCGGGCAATAGACGATCAAGCCGACTTCCCCGCCCTGCTCCGCCACGAGGGCGCGCAAGCGCTCGTGCATGGCATCGAGGACGGCGAGGTCATAGTAACCGCGGGCAATGCCCGACTGGTTGGTGGCCACTGCCACCGTCCAGCCGGCCTTGCTCAACTGCGCGATGGCTTCGATCGAACCGGGCAGCGGCAGCCACTCCTCCACCGATTTGATGTAAGCATCGGAGTCGTGATTGATCACCCCGTCCCGATCGAGAATCAGCAGTTTCAAGCGTTACCCCAGCAGCGAAATATCGGCGACGCCGAGGAACAGCCCACGCAGACGCGCCAGCAGCGCGTAACGGTTGGCCCGTACTTTGGCGTCTTCGGCATTGACCATCACCGCCTCGAAAAACGCATCCACCGGCTCGCGCAGTGCCGCCAGGCGTGCCAGGGTTTCGCTGTACTGACGCGCTGCCGCCATTGGCTGGACCGCCTGGTCCGCCTGCTGGATCGCCGAATACAGGGAGAACTCGTTGGCATTGTCGAAGTACTTGGCTTCGACGGTGGCCGCGATGTTGCCTTCGGCCTTGCCCAGCAGGTTCGACACCCGCTTGTTCACCGCCGCCAACGCTGCCGCTTCCGGCAACTTGCGGAACGCCTGCACCGCTTGTACGCGCTGGTCGAAGTCCAGGGCGGAGCCCGGCTTCAGGGCACGCACCGACAGGTAGGTCGCAACCTCGACGCCTTCATCTTCATAACGCGCACGCAGACGGTCGAAGATGAATTCCAGCACCGCATCGGCCAGGCCGGCGGCCTTGACCTTGCTGCCGAACGCATTGACGGCGAACGCCACGGCGTCGTTCAGGTCCAGGTCCAATTGCTTGTCGATCAGGATCCGCAACACGCCCAGCGCCGCGCGACGCAAGGCATACGGGTCTTTGCTGCCGGTGGGCAACATGCCGATGCCGAAGATGCCCACCAGGGTGTCGAGCTTGTCGGCGATCGCCACGGCCGCACCGGTCAGGGTGGTCGGCAGCTCAGCGCCGGCACCGCGAGGCATGTACTGCTCGTTCAGTGCCAGGGCCACATCTTGCGGCTCGCCATCGTTGAGGGCGTAGTAGTAACCGGCGACGCCTTGCATCTCCGGGAACTCACCGACCATTTCGGTGGACAGGTCGCACTTGGACAGGATGCCGGCACGGGCGGCGCGCTGGGCATCGCCGCCGATGCGTGGGGCGATGAACGCAGCCAGTTTGGACACGCGCTCGGCCTTGTCGTAGACGCTGCCGAGTTTCTCCTGGAACACCACGTTGCGCAGGCGCTCGTTGAAGCTTTCCAGGGGTTGTTTCTTGTCTTGCTTGAAGAAGAACTCGGCATCGGTCAGGCGCGGGCGAACGACTTTTTCGTTACCGGCGATGATCTGCTGCGGGTCCTTGCTTTCGATGTTGGCGACCGTGATGAAGCGCGGCAGCAACTTGCCTTCGGCGTTTAGCAGGCAGAAGTACTTCTGGTTGTCCTGCATGGTGGTGATCAGTGCTTCCTGGGGCACTTCAAGGAAACGCTCCTCGAACGAGCACACCAGCGGCACCGGCCATTCCACCAGCGCGGTCACCTCGTCCAGCAAGTTGGCCGGCACGATGGCGGTGCCTTCCTGCAGGGTGGCCAGCTCTTCGGTGCGCTTGCTGATCAGTTCGCGGCGCTCGTTGGCGTCGGCCAGCACGTAGGCGGCACGCAGGTCGGCCAGGTAGTTGGCCGGCGAGGTGATGCGCACGCTTTGCGGGTGATGGAAGCGGTGACCGCGGGAATCGCGACCGGCCTTCTGGGCCAGGATCGTGCAATCGATGACCTGGTCACCGAGCAGCATGACCAGCCATTGAGTTGGACGTACGAACTCTTCCTTGCGCGCAGCCCAGCGCATGCGCTTGGGGATCGGCAAGTCATTGAGCGAGTCTTCGACGATGGTCGGCAACAGGCTGGCGGTCGGCTTGCCCTTGATGCTCTGGCTGTAGCGCAGCTTCGGACCGCTCTGGTCGATTTCGCTCAGGTCCACGCCGCACTTCTTAGCGAAGCCCAGGGCGGCCTGGGTCGGGTTGCCGTCGGCATCGAACGCGGCCTGGCGTGGCGGGCCATCGAGGTTGATGCTGCGGTCCGGTTGTTGGGTCGCCAGGGCGGTGATCAGCACGGCCAGGCGGCGCGGCGCGGCGTACACCTGTTTGGCTTCGTAGCTCAGGCCGGCGGCTTGCAGGCCCTTGTCGATACCGGCCAGGAACGCATCGGCCAGGGTGTTCAGGGCTTTGGGTGGCAGTTCTTCGGTGCCCAGTTCAACCAGAAAATCTTGAGCACTCATTGTGCAGCCTCCAGCTTAGCCAACACTTCATCACGCAGGTCCGGGGTCGCCATCGGGAAGCCCAGCTTGGCACGGGCCAGCAGGTAGGCTTGCGCAACGGAACGTGCCAGGGTGCGTACACGCAGGATGTATTGCTGGCGCGCGGTCACGGAAATCGCCCGGCGTGCGTCCAGCAGGTTGAAGGTATGGGACGCCTTCAACACCATTTCATAGCTCGGCAACGGCAGCGGCTGGTCCAGCTCGATCAGGCGCTTGGCTTCGCTCTCATAGAAATCGAACAGCTCGAACAGCTTCTCGACGTTGGCGTGTTCGAAGTTGTAGGTGGATTGCTCCACTTCGTTCTGGTGGAACACGTCGCCGTAGGTCACTTTGCCGAACGGGCCGTCGGCCCAGACCAGGTCGTAGACCGAATCCACGCCCTGCAGGTACATGGCCAGGCGTTCCAGGCCATAGGTGATCTCGCCGGTGACCGGGTAGCACTCGATGCCGCCCGCTTGCTGGAAGTAAGTGAACTGAGTCACTTCCATGCCGTTGAGCCAGACTTCCCAGCCCAGGCCCCAGGCGCCCAGGGTTGGCGATTCCCAGTTGTCTTCGACGAAACGAATGTCGTGCACCAGCGGGTCGAGGCCGACGTGCTTGAGGGAGCCCAGGTACAGTTCCTGGAAGTTTTCCGGGTTCGGCTTCAGCACGACCTGGAACTGGTAGTAGTGCTGCAGGCGGTTCGGGTTTTCGCCGTAGCGGCCGTCAGTCGGGCGGCGGCTGGGCTGCACATAAGCGGCGTTCCAGGTTTCCGGGCCGATGGCACGCAGAAACGTGGCAGTGTGGAAAGTGCCGGCGCCTACTTCCATATCGTAGGGCTGAAGTACCACGCAACCTTGCTCGGCCCAGTATTGCTGGAGGGCGAGGATCAAGTCTTGGAAGGTACGCACGGCTGGCGTAGGCTGGCTCACGAAATTCACCTGTTTCTTGGGCTGCGATTTAAAGAGCGGGAGTATACCCGATTCGTTCGTGCGCACGCCCCCTGGAGCCTTATGCCACGCTGCTTTTGGTGTTCTGACGATCCGTTGTACATGGCTTATCACGATCAGGAGTGGGGCACGCCGCTGCGCGATGCGCAGGGTTTGTTCGAGTTGCTTTTGCTCGAAGGGTTCCAGGCCGGGTTGTCCTGGATCACCGTTTTGCGCAAACGCGAGCGCTACCGGGAAGTGTTGTACGGCTTCGATGTGCAGCGGGTGGCGCAGATGAGCGATGCGGAAATCGATGAACTGATGCTCGACCCCGGCATCATCCGCAACCGTCTCAAGCTCAAGGCCGCCCGCCGCAATGCGCAGGCCTGGCTGGCCCTGGAAGACCCGGTGGCGTTCCTTTGGTCGTACGTAGGCGGCACACCCATCATCAATCATTTCAAGGACCGCACCGAAGTGCCGGCCATCACGCCCGAGGCAGTGGCGATGAGCAAAGGCCTGAAGAAAGCCGGATTCACTTTTGTCGGCCCGACCATTTGTTATGCGTTGATGCAGGCCTCGGGCATGGTCATGGACCACACCCAGGACTGCGACCGCTACGCCGAGTTGGTAAACGGCGGTTAGAATAGCCGGCTCGCAACACGGCCCATACATTCAGGAGTGACCTGTGGATAAGTTGAAAGGCGCCTTGCTGGTCGGCGCTCTGCGGTTGTTTGCGCTGCTGCCCTGGAGGGCAGTGCAGGCAGTGGGCTCGGCGATTGGCTGGCTCATGTGGAAATTTCCCAACCGTTCCCGCGACGTGGTGCGGATCAACCTCGCCAAGTGCTTTCCCGAGATGGACCCGGCCGAGCGCGAACGCCTGGTGGGCCAGAGCCTCAAGGACATCGGCAAATCCCTGACCGAAAGCGCCTGCGCCTGGATCTGGCCGGCCCAGCGCTCCATCGAACTGGTGCGCGAAGTCGAAGGCCTGGACGTGCTGAAAGAAGCCCTGGCCTCCGGCAAAGGCGTGGTTGGCATCACCAGCCACCTGGGCAATTGGGAAGTGCTCAACCACTTCTATTGCAGCCAGTGCAAACCGATCATTTTCTACCGTCCGCCCAAGCTCAAGGCGGTGGATGAACTGCTGCAAAAACAACGCGTACAGTTGGGCAACAAAGTCGCGGCGTCGACCAAGGAAGGCATCCTCAGCGTCATCAAGGAAGTGCGCAAAGGCGGCCAGGTGGGCATTCCCGCCGACCCGGAACCGTCCGAGTCCGCCGGTATCTTCGTGCCCTTCTTCGCCACCCAGGCCCTGACCAGCAAGTTCGTACCGAACATGCTTGCCGGCGGCAAAGCAGTCGGCGTGTTCCTTCATGCCCTGCGCCTGCCGGACGGCTCGGGCTACAAAGTCATCCTCGAAGCCGCCCCGGACGCGATGTACAGCACCGACACCGAAACCTCGTGCGCAGCCATGAGCCAAGTGGTGGAGCGCTATGTACGGGCCTACCCAAGCCAGTACATGTGGAGCATGAAACGCTTCAAGAAACGCCCACCGGGCGAGGCGCGGTGGTACTGAGGGCCTGTTGCTTCATATGAGCGAGGCTGCTTGGGATTTGTGGTGGATGCAGAAACTGTGAACACCCAAGCCCCCGGTGGGAGCCGAGCTTGCTCGCGATAGCGGTGGGTCTGCTTGCGTCGATGTTGAATGTGCCGCCGCCATCGCGAGCAAGCTCAGCTCCCACAGTTTTTCCAGGTAGCTCACAGACATCGCATCCATCCCCAACCCCTGTGGGAGCGAGCCTGCTCGCGATAGCGCTCCTGACAGCCACCGCTTAACCAACTGGCCCCACCCTCCTGTGGCGAGGGAGCTTGCTCCCGCTGGGCTGCGCAGCAGCCCTTGCTCCTAAAGCTCGGTCCCCCGCTGTCGATAACCCGATGTATCCGCCAATCATGGACCGATGAAATGGAATTCTCTGTTAGCTCTGCCGCTATCGCTCCCGCCAACACCAACCTCACCCGCTCCGACCAGAAGCTGGTAACCCATCCGCCAGCAGACGCCGTAAAGCAGTTGGCAAACGCCGGCCCTGCGGCGATCTACCACCCCAGCGACGACGCCCAGGTCATGGTGGAATCGCTAGTGGTCATCGAAACCTGGATCGGTCGCTCCCAATCGCCAGACTTCCCTCGATTCGCCGCACTTGCCGAGAGCGCGAAAAACACCCTGAAGACTTCTTTCGAGACCTTCCAGTCAACGCTGTCGGCAACCCATCCGGACCTGGCCGGCAAGAAATACGGCTTCACCGTCGAGGCCGATGGCCGACTCAAGGTGCTCAACACGGCCGGCCAACTCAGCAGCGCAGACACCCAGCGGCTGACCGATTTGCTCAATGAATCCAGCGACCTGAAAGCCTCAGCCGTTGCGTTCCGCGACGCCTCTATCGACATGGTCGACGCCGACTCGCCCTGGTCCGGCAGCTACCTGGGCCTGTACAACCTGACCAAGGAAAACTTCGCCGGCACCATCGACTTGGCGCCGATGCTCAAAAGCAGAAGCTCTATGTCTCCCCAGGAGTTTTCGGACGGGTTGTTTTTCAACCAATTGGCCTACAAAGGCGAACGGGCGACGCGAGAGACGGAAGCCGCGATGCTTGCACGGCGTGCTGCGCAGCGATTCAGCGCGCAGGCCTGAAAGGTTGGGGCTACCGAATCTTGCCCAACCCCTGTGGGAGCGAGCTTGCTCGCGAAGAGGCCGGCACATTTACATGAATGTCGGCTGATGCCCTAAGCTTGCTTGTCCCCCACTCGCCAAGGAAGCATCAATGGGCATTCGCGGAAAAGACCGTCAGATCGATAACATCGAGTTCAATGTCAACGACATCGCCCGAAGCAAAGCCTTCTATGGCGGTGTGTTTGGCTGGAATTTCGTCGACTACGGCCCGACCTACACCGAATTCAGCGACGGTCGCCTGACCGGTGGCTTCACGACCGGCGAACCGGTGCGCCCGGGCGGCCCGTTGATCATCTTGTACGCCGATGACCTCGAAGCGACCCAACTCAGGCTCAAGAACGCAGGCGCTACCATCAGCCGTGACGTATTTGCCTTTCCAGGCGGTCAACGTTTCCACTTCATCGACCCGGACGGCTACGAGCTGGCGGTGTGGTCGGCTGCCTGATCACCCTCGATCAAAGCCCCTCGCCACTTCAGCCCATCTGACCTGAGGTGCCCCAAATGGGCCCAAAGCTCACCATTGTGGCGAGGGGATTTATCCCCGCTGGGCTGCGCAGCAGTCCCCACCCAGCCCGCCCATTACTACAGACAATCCCTACACATCGTCTGTTGTTTATCCCTATGCCCAAATCCCTCCACCCACCCACACATCCTTGCGCCTTTACCTACAACTACGCCAGAACCCGCCCGCTTGTGCGCCTTGCCCCGGGTTCTATTGTCTTCCTGCCACTGCCCATCAGCGGTCGGGTTTAGTAGCCCGTGGTTTTCCCGCAAGATGCATGAGTTCTCCACTCAGGCAGGTATCCCAATTCCTGTCCTTTGATGGTGGCTGTGCGCAGGGCGCTTCGGCGCGCCGCAATGCTGGAATCTCCGGTCTACTAACCTGCGTACAGCCGCCACCCCTTCTTTTAGTAGGGAAGAGGTTGCGGCCTAACTGAAGGATTTCAGCTTATATTCAAACCAACGCCCAATCCGCCCAAGGCGGACCAAGCCTCCTCGCAAGCCAAATCCAATACCAGGAAACTCGACGAAACCGCCGAGCGCGTCCTGGATCACTACCTGTCGCCAAAACCGGCACAGCCCGAAGATGTACCCAAACCCGGCCAGATATTCATCGTCGCCAAAGACGTCGACAACGAATGCCTGCTCGCCAACCTCAGTGAAACCCTGGCTTCGGCCGAGGCGATGATTGCCGATCTGGCGTTTGACCTGAATGGCTCGCGAGGTCATTCCGCGCTGGAGATTCAACAGCTGATTGAGCTGAGTACGATGATGGCGAATCGGGTGTTGGATAATGTCGAAGCTCGATAATAGGTAAACATCCGCCCAATAAAGCAGCCTGACACTTTGCATTTGGTTTGCTTTATTGAACTGTTGTTTCCTCTTAACTGCTGCATACCGAAGTGAGGCTAGGAGGCTGGAGGTAAGAGGTGGTACTAGCCCACTACCAAGAAACGAGCGCTAGGGGAGATCATTTACGTTTGGAAAGAAGCACTCTACGCCCTTCCTGTACCGCAACTCTAATAAGCTCTGCGGAATCCTGGATTCTCGCTGCCTCGCTGTTAGCCTTTAAAAAGCTCACTGCTTGATTGAGCAAGAATTGACCCGCTTCGTTATAAGCCAGTTCTCGAGCATCTATACGGGCCAGCGCTTCATTGCTGATGACCTTCATCTGATCGCTCGCGCACTGTACAGCAGCAGCCTCATACTCCGGAGGATGCTCGGGTGGGATGTGCAGCTTCTCTGCGCACCCCATCATAACCAATGCTGTAGCACCCGCCTGATCTTCTTGAAACCGCTGCATGGAAACACGTCTCGCTTCCGAAGTTGCGGGTGAAGGTTGGGCTTGTGAGAAAGCCGGGTTGGGTTCTTTTTTGTCTGCTGCGCAGCCTCCAAGAAGTCCAACTACGGCCAAAGATCCTGCCAACAGAATATTTTTCATCTGCTGAACTCGGAAAAAACGAATTTTTTCTGGCCAGAGCTGTTGGTGTTTTGAGCTGTTGATTGGCAGCCAGTGAGAAGGTAAGTTAGCAAAAACACAAACAATGTTTTTTTCATATGACGCATCTCTGCCTTTTTCGCCTTAGTTGAAGGCTATTTGTTATGGTTTTTTTAGATGAGTAATCTTTAAATTGATCAGCGGCCCAATTTTGGACGGGATGACTAATTTAACACTGACCAGACTAGCTACGACGCTGTAACTTGCTCGAAAATTATTTTGGTCTGGAGGCTACCATTTTGACATCATAGTTGTCTACAGATAATCTTAAAATGGTTCTAATGGCAAGTTTTTAGGAAATGAATGCTAGGAAAGCCGAAAAAGAACCATTTGTTTCTGTCGTTACTGTGAGCAAGAACAGATTTATTTCCCAGGGGGCTGAATGCTTCTCCCTTTCTCTCTTGCTTTGGCATCTCAGCGTTCAGTAGTCCATTTCAGCAGATCTCAAACCAGCGAAAAGCGCAAATCGCGTCCATGATTAACCTCCGGCGATATGAAGACGTTGGGATGGACGACTATTTGAGATGGTAAAAACTCATCTCATACTGTTCGGAGGTATCCGCACTCACAAATATCGCTCAGCCCTCTGATCCATTACTAAGGAGTCATCCCATGAAAATCGACTTCACCGGCCGTCACGTCCTAATCACTGGCTCCACCAGCGGTATCGGTTTTGCCACAGCCAAAGGCTTCCTCGAATCTGGCGCCCACGTGGTCATCAACGGTCGCAGCGAGAGCAGCGTGGAGGACGCGTTGCAGCGCTTGGGCGCCCTTGCTTCAAATGCCACCGGTTTTGTGGGCGACCTGAGCAATGCGCCTGGCTGCCAGGCACTGATCGCCAAACACCCGAGCTTCGATATCGTCATCAACAACCTGGGCATTTTCAAACAGCAAGACTTCTTCGAAACGCCAGACAGCGAATGGCAGCGCTTCTTCGAAACCAACGTAATGTCCGGCGTGCGAATTTCCAGGGCCTACGCCCAGGGCATGGTCGAGCGCGGTTGGGGGCGGATTGTGTTTGTCTCGTCGGAATCGGGCGTGAACATTCCTGCTGACATGATCCACTACGGCTTCACCAAAACCGCGCAACTGTCCATCGCTCGCGGCCTGGCCAAGCGCCTTGCCGGCACGGGTGTGACGGTGAACTCGGTGTTGCCAGGGCCGACCCTTTCCGAAGGCGTTGCCCAGATGCTCCAGGCAGACGTCGAGCGCAGCGGGGAAAGCCTGGAAAAGGTCGCGGCAGATTTCGTCAACGAGCACCGCAGCACCTCGATCATCCAGCGCGCGGCGCGTGTCGAGGAAGTCGCCAACATGATCATCTACGCCAGTTCGGAACAGGCTTCGGCCACCACCGGAGCGGCGTTGCGCGTCGATGGCGGTGTGGTGGATAGCATCGTTTAGGACTTATGACACGTTGAAAAAAAACGCCGCTTCGTCGTGAGAGATAAGCGGCGCTTTTGTTTTGGAAGCAACATGGGTGGGTTCGACCGGCTTTCGGAGTGATGAAGGGATCGTTCAGCTCACTCTGTTTTCCATCAGACGATCCGAGCCGCCTTCGGCCACGCGGTTTTGGATCAGTCGATCCGAACCACCCTCGGCGACACGGTTTTGGATCAGGCGATCCGAGCCGCCCTCGGCTACGCGGTTTTGGATCAGTCGATCCGAGCCACCCTCGGCGACGCGGTTTTGGATCAGTCGATCCGAACCGCCTTCAGCGACACGGCTTTCGATCAGGCGATCCGAACCACCCTCAGCGAACGTAGGTTGAACAAAAGTAGTCGCAAACGCGTTGCTGAGCGACAGAGCCAGAAGCGAGCCAACGAGAGTTTTGCCGAGAGTGTTCATGTCCTGATCCTTTTAATTCGTAGATGAAGTGAGTTAGACGGTGACGTGCAAACGGACGTCGACGTTGCCGCGAGTCGCGTTGGAGTACGGGCAAACCTGGTGAGCCGCGTCGACCAGCGCTTGAGCATCGGCTTGATCCAGGCCTGGCAGGCTGATGCGCAGGTCGATGTCCAGGCCGAAACCGCCAGGGATCTGGCCGATGCCGACGTGTGCCGTGATCGAGGCGTCAGCAGGAATGCTGCGTTTGCTCTGGCTGGCGACAAACTTCAATGCGCCGATGAAGCAGGCCGAGTAGCCGGCGGCGAACAACTGCTCAGGGTTGGTCGCTTCACCACCAGCGCCGCCCAGGGCTTTTGGAGTGGCCAGTTTCACGTCGAGAATCTTGTCGCTGGAAACAGCACGGCCATCACGGCCACCGGTGGAGGTTGCGACTGCGGTGTAGAGAACGTTCATGGTGTTTCCTCGCTTGCTGATGGGTTTGATCAATTTAGGTCTGCGCTAAATGTTTGTGCGCTAACCAGTTGAGATAAAGTTAACGGATGAATAATTAGCGCGCAAGATAAATTTTCAAAGATTTGTCGTTTTTGGATTAAACAATTGATCTAAAAGGAAATTTATTTTTTAGGCTCTGCGGTATCGCTAGCCCGCGTGGGCCGCAAGGTAAGCCAAGGAGAAGGAGTTTCCAGGGAAATCAGCAGGGCCAGCGCAGTGGCAGGCCTTCATAGAGAGGAAAATTCATAAAGCAGAATGATGGGTTTTTCGATCGTTCCCACGCAGAGCGTGGGAACGATAAAAATTCAACGGATGATGCAAAGCCAACCCAACTAAGCAACCGCCACTCGATTACGCCCCAACGCCTTCGCTCGATACAGGGCCTTATCCGCATCGTTCATCAAGCTGTGAAGGTCCTTATTACAGGCCCCCGTCGACGCCACGCCAAGGCTGGCGGATATGCCCTGAACAGGCTCGATCATCAAACCCGAAATCGTATCGATGAGCTGTTCTGCAATTTGGGTCGCGACTTCGATGGACGTATCCGGAAGCAGAATGGCGAACTCTTCCCCACCGAGTCGTCCGTGGATATCGGTTGCCCTAAACGATGAACTGATCACCGTCCCCATCTCGCGTAAAACCTGATCCCCCACCTGATGGCCGTAGGTGTCGTTGATGTGCTTGAAGTGATCCATGTCCAACATGACGGCACACAACCCTAACCGGCTGCTCTTACATTCGTCATAAAGCTGCTGGGCATGCTCGAAAAAAGCCCGCCGACTCTTCAGGCCGGTCAGTTCATCGGTTTGTGCGGCACGGGTCGAAATGCTGTTCGCCTGTTCCATTTCACGGGTGAGTCGAAAGGCGATTTCCAGTGCCTGGGACATTTTGTGCGTGGCCCGGGCGGCAAATGCCGCAAACACCAGGATCGAAAGGGCCATGCCAACTTGGATCGGCGACGGTTGAAACAGCAGCCAGGCGGTGCACGGGAACAGCACCACGCCAATGGAAGCCAGCGTCATGTCGCGGTAAGCCGAATAGCAGGACACCGCGCTGACGGACATTCCGACGGTAAAGAGCATGACCAACGCCTGGGACAACAGATCGTCCGCCGGCATGAGCACAAACGCCCCGCCGCCCCAGATGCTGGCAGACAGCACCAGCGTGACCCAGTATCGGCGCTCCCAGCGTTGCGGTGTACGCTCACTTTCGTCGCTGCGGAAATAGGCGACAAACATCGCGATACGCAACAGCGTCGATGCGGTCAGGATGGCAATCCACCAAAGAATGACGCTGTGCTCAAACCGGTCCCAACACAGCCAACTCAGCATGATGGCCGCCAGGTAACTGCCGAAAACCGCAGAAACGGATTGGCGAAACAGTTGCTGCAATAGGTCCGTTCGCACCTGCTCGGCTATGAAAGAAGCCTGGCCGTTCCGAGATCTTGGGCCATCCATTTGATCCACCTGATCGTGACGCAACGAAAACGGCGATTGTGGCACCCTGCCACCAACGCAAACAACTGAATTACACCCAAGGCCCCGATTGAACCGAAACCCCGTGGCGAGGGAGCTTGCTCCCGCTGGGCTGCGCAGCAGCCCCAACCATTCCTACAGACAAACTGCATCATCTTCTTTACGGGAACCAGGCCGGAATCAATCCTGCCTCCCGGTAGCTCAAAAATCAGATCATCGAACCCGCCAAAGAAAAACCCGACGCGTTACGTCGGGTTTTTCAGCGAGGGCAAGTTGTTTACGGGTTACTCGACTTGCGACAGCTTGGCGTCGTCGCAACCGGCAGCACGGCACTCGCGCTCGACAGCCTTGAGTATGACGATACGCGCCTCGGTCTTCTCGTTGGCACAGTCCAGGTAGAGCAGGCCATCGTTGGAACAGGCGCTGTCACGATTTTTGATCCACTGGATTTGAGCGGCTTTCACCTTTTTCTTTTGATCCGGGTTCAGGGCACTCATCGTCTTTTTATATTGATCGTTGATGTCCTGATCCGACTGAACCATTTTCAGCGACGCGCAATAGGTTCTGTCATAGGCGTTTCTAGGGTTATCGCAACTCATCGCAGATGCCGATGCGGATGCCATTGCCAGCAATGCCCCAACCAACAAAGACTTGATCACTGATTTCTCTCCCTGAATGCCCTCTATTGATTAGAGGTCGCGGCGGGAATTTATCATGAGGGTCGTAGAACAATGAAGCGGATCCTAGGGTTCATTCGGCCCGAACACTGGGCAAATGCGGATAGAGGTTCGGGAGCCAGTGATTGCTGAAAAAGCCTGCGTCGTTCCCGCCGCCCTCGCCGAATCCCCAACCGGTCAAACGTGGCAAGGGAGCTTGCTCCCGCTGGGCTGCAAAGCTGCCCTCACCCACCCCGAAAAATACCTACAGACAAACCCGTCTAGCCCAATTTACGGGCCAAAACCAAGCCCTGTTTATTCCGCTGGCGCGATCCTTCCGTCAAGCTACGAATCCTTGCGCCATTGCCTACAACTACGCCAGAATCCGCCCGCTTGTGCGCCTTGACCATGGGTTCTATTGTTTTCCTGCCACTGCCCATCAGTGGTCGGGTTTAGTAGCTCGGTTAGTCATCTACGGTTGCATGAGTGTCATCCAGTCAGGCGTTTGCCTGCACTTGATGGTGGCTGTGCGCGAGGCGCCTTCGGGCGCGCCGGGTTTGGTGACTTTACCGGTCTACTAACTTGCGCACAGCTGCCTCCTTTCGTTTAGTAGCGAGATGGTGGCGGCCCTATATAGGAAAGTCCCAATGTTCAAACCTACTCCGAACCCTCCAGAGACAGGCCACGCCAAATCCAAGGCAAAAAAGCACGACGAAGCCACCAAGCGCGTCTTGGATCACTATCTGCTACCGAAACCGGAAAAATCCGAAGATGCGTCCCAACCGGGCCAACTCTTCACCGTCGCAAAAAACGCCGACAACGAATCCCTCCTCGCCAACCTCAGCGAAACCCTGGCGGCAGCTGATGCGATGGTCAGCAACCTGGCCTTCGACTTGGAAGGCCAGCGGCGCCATATCCTCCTAGGCATTCAGCAGTTGATTGAATTGAGTTCGTTGCTGGCGAATCGGGTGTTGGATAACGTTGATCCGCGATAGCCCGTGATCTTGCGGGTCTTTCCGTGACGCCGCATATTTCCGAGCATAAAAAAACGGGCCTGCATTCCCACGCAGCCCCGTTTTTTCACCACCTAATCAGCTCAAAACGCCGGCAAAACCGCGCCTTTGTACTTCTCAAGAATAAAAGCCTTCACTTCCGGCGTATGCAGCGCCGCCACCAGCTTCTTCATCGCCTCGCTGTCCTTGTCGTCCGGACGGGCCACCAAGATGTTCACATAAGGCGAGTCGTTACCTTCGATCACCAGCGCATCCTTGGAAGGATCAAGCTTGGCCTCCAACGCATAGTTGGTATTGATCAACGCCAAATCCACCTGAGTCAGCACCCGCGGAATAGTCGCCGCTTCCAGCTCACGGAATTTCAGATCCTTTGGATTCTCGGTGATGTCCTTGGTGGTGGACAGGATGTTGCCCGAGTCCTTCAACGTGATCACCCCAGCCTTCGCCAGCAGCAACAGCGCACGGCCGCCGTTGGTGGCGTCGTTTGGGATCACCACGTTGGCGCCGCCTGGCAGTTCGGTCAGTGCCTTGTACTTGCTGGAATACGCGCCCAGTGGCTCCAGGTGCACACCCGCGACGCTCACCAGGTTCGTGCCCTTGGCCTTGTTGAACTCATCCAGGTACGGCTGGTGTTGGAAGAAGTTGGCGTCCAGGCGCTTTTCCGCGACCTGGACGTTCGGCTGGATGTAGTCGGTGAAGACTTTGACCTTGAGGTCCACGCCTTCTTTGGCCAAGGCCGGTTTGACGAATTCGAGGATTTCCGCGTGCGGGACCGGGGTGGCCGCGACGGTCAGGGTGTCGGCGGCGTGGGCGGAAAACGCGGCGGCGGCAGCGAAGGCAACCAGTAGTTTTTTCATTCAGCTAACTCCTTGTGGGGCGCCTGCTCTTGGCGCCTGCCAGCGAATGGCCGGCTCATGTTTATTGGCCCGAGGCCTTATTTTCTAGAGAAATGCACAACCAGTTTGTCGCCCACGGTCTGTAGGACTTGCACCAGCACCAGCAGCAACACCACCGTGACCACCATCACATCGGTCTGGAAACGCTGGTAGCCGAAGCGGATCGCCAGGTCGCCCAGACCACCGGCGCCGACTACACCGGCCATGGCCGTGTACGACACCAGCGTAATCGCTGTCACCGTAATCGCTGCAAAAATGCCCGGACGGGCTTCTGGGAGCAAGGCGTTGACGATGATTTGCCGGGTGGTTGCGCCCATGGCTTGGGTGGCTTCGATGATGCCGCGGTCGACTTCGCGCAGGGCGGTTTCCACCAGGCGGGCGAAGAACGGTGTCGCGCCGACCACCAGCGGTGGAATCGCGCCGGCCACGCCCAGGGAGGTGCCGGTGATCAACACCGTGAACGGAATCATCACGATCAACAGGATGATGAACGGCAGCGAACGCAGGATGTTCACGATCAGCGACAGCAGCGCATAAACGCCGCGGGCTTCGAGCAGCTGGCGCGGGCTGCACAGGAACAACAACACGCCCAGGGGCAGGCCGAGCAGCACGGTGAACAGCAACGAGCCGAACAGCATCAGGAAGGTGTCGCCGGTGGCCAGCCAGATTTCCAGCCAGTCGACGTTTGCAAAAAATTCCATCAGCGCAGCACCTCCATGTGGACATCAGCCGCGGTGAAGCGGGCAAACGCCGCCTCCATGTCACCGCCGGTGATGGCGAGGGTCAGTTGCCCGTAGGGGGTGTCTTTGATGCGGTCGATGCGACCGGCCAGGATGCTGTAGTCCACGCCGGTTTCCCGGGCGACGGTGCCGAGCAATGGCGCGTAGGTCGCGTCGCCCTGGAACGTCAGACGCACGATGCGTCCTGGGACGTGGGCGAAATCGTCGCGCTGTTCGCTTTCGTCGATCTGCTCGTCTTCCTGGACGAAACGCTTGGTGGTCGGGTGCTTCGGATGCAGGAACACCTCGGCCACCGGGCCTTGCTCGACGATCACGCCGGCGTCCATCACGGCCACTTGGTCGCAAACGCGGCGGATCACGTCCATTTCATGGGTGATCAGCACGATGGTCAGTTTCAGCTCGCGGTTGATCTCTGCCAGCAGTTGCAGCACCGAGGCGGTGGTCTGCGGGTCGAGGGCGCTGGTGGCCTCGTCGCACAGCAGGATCTTCGGTTTGGTCGCCAGGGCGCGGGCGATGCCGACGCGCTGCTTCTGGCCGCCGGACAGCTGCGCCGGGTATTTGCGGGCGTGGTCGGACAGCCCTACCCGCGCCAGCAACTCGGCGACGCGGCGGTCGATGTCACTGCGGGACAACTCGCCGGCCAGGGTCAGCGGCAGTGCCACGTTGTCGGCCACGGTCTTGGACGCCAGCAGGTTGAAGTGCTGGAAGATCATCCCGACTTGCTGGCGGAAGCGTCGCAGGCCGCTGGCGTCCAGGGCGGTGACTTCTTCGCCGTCGACAATGATCTTGCCGCCCGTGGAATCTTCCAGGCGATTGATCAGGCGCAGCAGGGTACTTTTTCCTGCACCGGAATGGCCAATCAGGCCGAAGACCTGACCGTTCTCAATCGTCAGACTGGTCGGATGCAGGGCGGGGATATCCCTACCGGCAACCCGGTAGGTTTTATGGACGTTTTGAAACTCGATCACGTAGCGAACCTTGTGGGGCGCGTTTGAAAAGGATCAGCGGTTAGCCGGGCGCGCATTTTAGCCTGTCCGTATAGAGGTTCTTAGCATTTATTTGCGATTGGACCAGTCATTTGGCAATAACGCGATCAAAGGCCATAAAAAAGGAACACAGCCAAACGGCATGGGTCACTCATTAAGCCACTCCAAATGCCCGGGTCCTGCACCTGCGGCATCGAACTCAAGAGTCCTGGCCACAGCGAGGAACGCAAAGAGGAGTCATGCCTGATGAGTATCAACAAGCCCACGGTCGACAAGAGCCAACTGGCCGGGACCGACACCCTGGACCGCGGTAACACTAACGCCAAGCTCGAAAGCCTGGAACAGTTTCGCTCCGACGCCACCGAGCAGGCGCTGCGCACCAACCAGGGCGTGAAGATCGCCGATAACCAGAACACCTTGCGCGCCGGCCCACGCGGGCCCTCGCTGCTGGAAGACTTCATCATGCGTGAAAAAATCACGCACTTTGACCATGAACGGATCCCGGAGCGCATCGTGCACGCCCGCGGCACCGGCGCCCATGGCTACTTCCAGGCCTATGAGTCCCATGCGGCCCTGACCAAGGCTGGTTTCCTACAAGACCCGAGTAAAAAGACGCCAGTGTTCGTGCGCTTTTCCACCGTGCAAGGTCCACGGGGTTCCGGTGACACCGTGCGGGACGTGCGCGGCTTTGCCGTGAAGTTTTTCACCGACGAAGGCAACTTCGACCTGGTGGGCAACAACATGCCGGTGTTTTTCATTCAGGACGCGGTGAAGTTTCCGGACTTTGTCCACGCGGTAAAACCCGAGCCCCATAACGAGATTCCTACAGGTGGCTCGGCCCACGACACGTTCTGGGATTTCGTCTCGCTGGTGCCGGAATCGGCCCACATGGTGATCTGGGCGATGTCTGACCGGGCCATTCCAAAAAGCCTACGCACGATGCAGGGCTTTGGGGTGCACACCTTCCGTATGATCAATGCCGAAGGCCGCAGTAGCTTCGTCAAGTTTCACTGGCGACCCAAGGCCGGGACCTGTTCCCTGGTGTGGGACGAAGCCCAGAAACTCGCGGGCAAGGACACCGACTACCACCGTCGCGACCTGTGGGAATCCATTGAGATGGGCGACTACCCGGAATGGGAGTTCGGCGTGCAGATCGTTGCCGAGGAGGACGAGCACAAATTCGACTTCGACCTGCTCGACCCGACCAAGATCATTCCCGAAGAACTTGTGCCTATCACCCCGTTGGGCAAGATGGTACTGAACCGCAACCCGGATAACTTCTTCGCCGAAGTCGAGCAAATCGCTTTCTGCCCTGGGCACATCGTGCCGGGCATCGACTTTTCCAACGACCCGCTGCTGCAAGGCCGGCTGTTTTCCTACACCGATACGCAGATCAGCCGACTCGGTGGGCCGAATTTTCATGAGCTACCGATCAACCGGGCGATTACGCCGGTGCACAACGGCCAGCGCGATGCCATGCACCGCACCACCATCGACAAGGGGCGGGCGTCCTATGAGCCGAACTCCATCGACGGTGGTTGGCCGAAGGAAACTCCGCCGGGTCCGCAGGACGGTGGCTTCGAAAGTTACCCAGAGCGTATCGATGCCTACAAGATCCGCCAACGCAGCGATTCGTTCTCTGATCATTTCTCCCAGGCGCGGCTGTTCTACAAGAGCATGAGCCCCCACGAAAAAGAGCACATCATCGCCGCCTACAGCTTCGAGTTGGGCAAGGTCGAGCGGGAGTTCATCCGGGCGCGGCAGGTCAATGAGATCCTGGCCAACATCGACTTGGAACTGGCCGGGCGGGTAGCAAAAAACCTCGGCTTGCCGGCACCGACCGCAGGTACTGTCGATGTTCCGACGCCTTCGCTGGAACAATCCCCGGCCTTGAGCCAGGCGAACCTGCTGTCCGGTGACATCAAGACGCGCAAAGTGGCGGTGTTGGTGGCCAACGGTGTCGATGGCGCGATCATCGATAAGCTCAAGCAGGCTCTGGAGGCTGAGGGCGCCCACGCCAAAGTGCTGGGGCCGACTTCGGCGCCGGTTACCACGGCCGATGGGAAAACCCTGGCGGTGGATGCGTCCATGGAAGGCTTGCCGTCGATTGCCTTTGACGCGGTGTTCGTGCCCGGTGGCGCGGAGTCGATCAAGGCCTTGAGTCGCGACGGCGTGGCGTTGCATTACGTGCTGGAGGCCTACAAGCATCTGAAAGCCATCGGGCTTCATGGTGAGGCCCGGCAGTTGTTGGTGGAGTTGAAGCTGGAGGTGGATGCGGGGTTGATCGAAGATGCGGATGCGAGCGGTTTTTCGCGGTTTTTCGCGGCGATTGCTCAGCATCGGGTTTGGGCGCGGGAGCCCAAGGCGAAGGCGGTTCCGGCTTGATGGCTGCCTGAAAGGGATTTGTTGTCCGGTAGGGCGCTATCGCGAGCAAGCTCGCTCCCACAGTGGTTTTGTGTCGATCACAAAATCTCATGTGGGAGCGAGCTTGCTCGCGATGCTTTTAGTGCTTACGCGGCGTCAGCACAACCTGCGCCGGCACACTGCGCAAAATCTGCTTCTGCAGCTTCAGGTCAAACCCCGGATCCAGTTTCTTGACCCGTTTGCTCAACAACGTCGCCAACCACGGATAATCATCGGTACGCGGCGCCTGGATGCTGACGTCGCATTGGTAATTCACCACATCGGCGGCGATGGCGTCCAATTGCCGACGCATTTGCTGGATATCGGCTATGTTGAGCGCAACGGTAGTACTCGGTGCGCTCGGGTCGATCACCTTGGCGACCGGTTTGGCTTCGGCGGCCTTGAGGTCGGCCTCGGCTTTTTCCAGGTCGGCCTTGCGGGCTTCGGCGATGGCGCTGTTGACCTCGCCAGTGAGCGCTGGGGCCTTGGGCATCAACGCTCGGGCACGGCTCAGGGCGGTGGCGGCGGCGTTGACATCGCCTTTTTGCAGGTCGATCTGGCTGCGGCGCAGATACGCCTCGGCCAATTGCCGCTGGTAGGGTTCCAGCGTCGGGTCTTCGGGCGACTGGGCTTGCAAGGCGGCCAGCTGGCCTTCAGCGGTGGCCAGCTCATTGCTGGCCAGGCTTTGTTCGAGCTGCGCGATGGCCGGGCCCCGCGTATCGGGGGCCTGGGTGACCGGCGGAGTACTCTGGCACGCGCCCAGCAGCAGGGAAAATGCGACAAGGAGCAGATAACGGGAGGCGAACGGCTTCATTCCTGCGACTCTCTATTTGCGCAAAAAGCGAGCAAGTCTACACCCCTCGACGGGGCAGGACAAAACTCAGCAGAAACAACGCAGCGGCGCTGACCACGATCGACGGGCCGGCCGGGGTGTCCTTGAACCAGGAAAGGGCCAGGCCGCCACACACCGCGAGCATGCCCAGCAGGCTTGCGCCCAAGGCCATTTGTTCGGGCGAGCGGGCGTGACGCTGTGCCGCAGCCGCCGGAATGATCAGCAATGACGTAATCAGCAACACACCGACAATCTTCATCGCCACGGCGATGACCACCGCAATCAGCAGCATCAGCGCCAAGCGCAGGCTGACCACGGGCAAACCCTCGACCCGCGCCAGTTCTTCATGGACGGTGACCGCCAGCATTGGTCGCCACAGCGCCACCAGCAACAGCAACACCGCCGCGCTGCCGCCCAGGATCCAGGCAAGGTCCGTCGGACTGATTGCCAGCAGATCGCCGAACAGATAGGCCATCAGGTCGATCCGCACGTCACGCATGAAGCTCAGCACCACCAGCCCGAGGGACAGCGTGCTCGGCGCGAGGATGCCCAGCAGCGTGTCGGACGCCAGTGGCTGGCGCTGTTGCAGGGTGACCAGCACCACCGCCAGCAACAGGCAGCCAACGGTCACCGCGATGGCCGGGCTGACATCCAGCAGAAAACCCAGGGCCACGCCCAGCAGTGCCGCGTGGGACAAGGTGTCGCCAAAATAGGCCATGCGCCGCCAGACCACGAACGAACCCAGCGGACCGGCGACCAGGGCGAGTGCCAAGCCTGCGAGCAGGGCGTACAACAGAAAATCAGCCATGCTTGCAGCCGTCTCCATGAACATGATTGGAAGCAGAAGGGGCGCTGACCACCGAGCCATGCAGGTCATGGGCGTGGTCATGGTGGTGGTGATAAATCGCCAGGCTTTGTGCGTTCTTTCCGAACAGCTCGACGAAGGCCGGATCGCCGCTGACCTGCTCGGGATGCCCGGAGCAGCAAACGTGGCGGTTGAGGCAGACCACCTGGTCGGTGGTGCTCATCACCAGGTGCAAATCGTGGGACACCATCAACACGCCGCAGCCATGGCGGTCGCGCAGGCGCGTGATCAGGCTATACAGCTCGGCCTGCCCCGCCACATCGACGCCTTGCACCGGCTCATCGAGCACCAACAATTCAGGTTCGCGCAGCAGGGCGCGGGCCAGCAGCACGCGTTGCATCTCGCCACCGGACACGCTTTGCACTGGGCTGTCGATCACCTGTTCGGCGCCGACCTCGTTGAGCGCAGCCAAGGCCCGGGCGCGGTCCACGCCAGGCACCAGGCGCAGGAAACGCAGCACCGACAGTGGCAGCGTCGGGTCGACGTGGAGTTTTTGCGGCATGTAGCCGACGCGCAACCTGGGCTTGCGCCAGACGCTGCCGCTGTCGGGCTTGAGCAAACCCAGCACGGCGCGTACCAGGGTGGTCTTGCCGGCGCCGTTGGGGCCGATCAAGGTCACGATCTGCCCCGGCTCGACGCTCAGGTGGATGTTGTCCAGCACGTTCTGCCCGGCGAACGTCACGGCCACCTGCTCGAGGCGGATCAGCGCGTTGCTCATCAGGCCCCCTGGCAGCCGGAGCAGAGGCCGACGACTTCGACGGTCTGGGTGTCGACGACGAAGCCGACTTCCCTGGCGCTGGCGACGATGGCATCGCTGATGGATTTCTGTTCCAGTTCGATGGCGGCGTGGCATTCGCGGCAGATCAGGAATTGGCCTTGGTGGGCGTGCTCCGGATGGTTGCAGCCGACGAAGGCGTTGAGCGACGAAATGCGATGCACCAGGCCGTTTTCCAGGAGGAAATCCAGCGCCCGATAAACGGTTGGCGGGGCGGCGCGGCGGCCGTCCTGCTCGCTGAGCACCGCGAGGATGTCGTAGGCGCCCAGTGGCTTGTGGCTTTGCCAGACCAGTTCCAGCACGCGCCGCCGCAGGGCGGTCAGGCGCAACCCTTGGCGCGCGCAGATGGCGTCGGCCTCGGACAGCGCGCTGTGCACGCAGTGGGAGTGATCGTGGGGACGACTGGCAAGGGGTGTAATAGGCATGGGCAGCGACGAGTTTAGTGAGAGACGTTATTATGTTACCCGTTCTCGCCTCTACGAGTGGTCATCGTGTCCCGATTTTTTTCGCTCTTTGTCGCTTTTGTCGCAAGTTTTCTACTGATCGGCCCGGCCCAGGCCGACGTCAAGGTCCTCACCAGCATCAAGCCGCTGCAACTGATCGCCGCCGCCGTGCAGGACGGCGTGGCCGTTCCGGAAGTGTTGCTGCCCCCGGGGGCTTCGCCGCATCACTACGCATTGCGGCCCTCCGATGTACGCAAGGTGCAGTCGGTGGACCTGTTGTACTGGATTGGGCCGGACATGGAAGGTTTCCTACCGCGCGTGTTGAATGGTCGTACCCTGCCCTCCGTTGCGGTGCAGGAGCTGCCCGGGCTCAAGTTGCGTCACTTCGCCCAGGACAGCGCGTCCCACGAGGATCATGACCATGATGAGGGCGATGATCACGATCACGACCATCGCCCCGGCACCGTGGACGCCCACCTGTGGCTGTCGCCGCACAATGCGCGGGTGATCGCTGCCAGGATGGCGGCTGACCTGAGCGCGGCGGATCCAGCGAATGCGGCCCGCTATCAAAACAACCTCAAGGGCTTCAACCAGCGCCTCGATGCCTTGGACACGCGCCTCAAGACGCGCCTGGCCGGGGTTGCGGGCAAGCCGTACTTCGTCTTCCACGAGGCGTTCGATTATTTCGAAGACAACTACGGCCTCAAGCACGCCGGGGTGTTCGCCGTGGCTGCCGAAGTCCAGCCCGGCGCCCAGCATGTGGCGGCGATGCGCACGCGCTTGCAGGCGGTGGGCAAGACCTGCGTCTTCAGCGAACCGCCCCTGCGCCCGCGCCTGGCCGAAACCCTGGTGGCCGGGTTGCCGGTGAAACTGGCGGAACTGGATGCACTGGGCGGCTACACCCCGGCGACGGCGCAGGGGTATGAGCAGTTGTTGGAAAAGCTGGGGAATGATTTGGCGGGGTGCCTGGAGTCGTTATAACCCCACTGCTCTTGTGGCGAGGGAGCTTGCTCCCGCTGGGCCGCGAAGCGGCCCTAAAAAATCTTGCGGTCGCTGCGCAACCGAGCGGGAGCAAGCTCCCTCGCCACAAAGGCATTCAGATCCACTAGGTGTCAGAGGGCGAACGGCAACACCGTATGAACCGTCTGCCGCTGCGCCAACCGCTGCTGGAACTCCTTTGGGTCATGGATCAACACATCCTGCCCGGCAAACGATTCGGCGGCGATCAACCGCGACAGCCAGAACCGCACGCATGCCACGCGCAACAGGGTCGGCCATAGCTCGGCCTCGGCAGCCGTGAACGGCCGCAACGCTGCATAAGCACCCAGCAACGCCCGGGCCCGGGCGCCATCGAGCACGCCGTCGTCATCCGAGCACCAGTCATTCAGGGCGATGGCGACGTCATACAGCATCGGCCCGGAGCAGGCGTTATAGAAGTCGATCAGCCCGGTCAGGTGCGTGCCTTCGAACATCGCATTGTCGCGGAACAGATCGGCATGGATGTTGGCCCGGGGCAGCGCCAGGATGCCGACCTTCTTTAACGAAATTTCCTCCAGCGCAGCCTCCAGCAGCTGACGCGGTTCGGCGTCGAGGTGCGAAAGCAGCTTGCCGCCCTCCTCCTCCATCCAATCCAGGCCGCGATCGGTCTTGCGCTTGATCATGTTGCCTTTGGTCGCCAGGTGCAGATGGGCGAGCAATTCGCCGACCTGGGCGCAATGCTGGGCGTTGGCCTGCTTGATGTGCTTGCCGGCCAGGCGCGGTTGCAGCAGCGCCGGTTTGCCCGCCAGCTCCCGCAGCGCGACGCCGTCGGTGGTGCGCAAGGCGTAAGGCACCGGCAGGTTGGCGTCGTGCAGCACGTCCAGCAGTTCGATGAAGAACGGCATTTCCTGCACCGGGCCGCGCTCGACCAGGGTCAGGACGAATTCGCCCTGCTCCAGGCTGATAAAGAAATTGGTGTTTTCGCTGCCAGCGGCGATCCCCTGGAAATCAAGCAAGCGGCCGAGCCCGTAAGGGGCGAGAAAGGTTTCCAGCTCGGGCCGAGCCAGGGGCGTGAACACAGACATGGTTAAACTGCCAGTACGGGCGCCCTTCAGCGGGCGCCGGTTGAAGTCGCGAGCGGTATTACCACTCAAAGATTTTCCACGAAGGGATCAGCATATCCGGCTGGTCCGAGCGGATGAAGTTTGCATCAGTGCCGTCGGCGCGTACCAGGAAATAAGGCTTGCCGTTCTTGGGCGTGACCTTGATCGCGTACAAAAAGCCGTTTTGCCGATATTCCTGAATGGTTTTATCGCCTTCGGTGCGGATGGTGACATCCGGGTCCGCCGAGGGCGCGTCATCCGCCGCCATGACGGCCACCGGGGTGAATGCAAACAAGCCAGCCAGTAACAGGCGATTTAGTGTACGCATGATAACCTTGTCCCTTTGTCGTCAACGGTCCCGCTATTCTAGCCCCGGACCCGCCGAAAAGGTTGATCCTGCTCATGAGCCAAGCCCCCCTCGTCCTGGTGGACGGTTCTTCTTATCTGTACCGCGCCTTCCACGCGCTGCCACCGCTGACCACGTCCAAAGGCCTGCCGACCGGTGCGGTCAAGGGCGTGCTGAACATGCTCAAGAGCCTGCGCAAGCAGTATCCGGACAGTCCGTTCGCCGTGGTGTTCGACGCCAAGGGTGGGACGTTTCGCGATGCACTGTACGCCGAATACAAGGCCAACCGCCCGAGCATGCCCGACGACATGCGCGTGCAGATCGAACCGCTGCACGCCAGCGTCAAGGCCCTGGGCTTTCCGTTGCTGTGCGTGGACAACGTCGAGGCCGATGACGTGATCGGCACCCTGGCCCGCAGCAGCGCGGCGGCCGACCGTCCGGTGGTGATCTCCACGGGCGACAAGGACATGGCGCAGTTGGTCGACGGGCACATTACCTTGGTCAATACCATGACCGGTAGCGCCCTGGACGTGGCTGGCGTGAAGGAGAAGTTTGGCGTCGCTCCGGAGCAGATCATCGATTACCTGGCGTTGATGGGCGATTCGTCCGACAACATCCCGGGCGTCCCGGGTATCGGACCGAAGACCGCTTCCGGCCTGCTGGTGGGCGTCAACGGCGGCCTGACCGAGTTGTACGCGCAACTGGACATCGTCGCCACCTTGCCGATCCGTGGCGCCAAGACCCTCGCCGCCAAGCTCGAAGAGCACAAGGAAATGGCGTTCCTGTCCTACGAACTGGCGACCATCAAGACCGACGTACCGTTGGATGTCGGTCTCGACGACCTGCAAATGGGCACGCCCGACCACGAGAAACTGGCCGAGCTGTATACGTTGCTAGAGTTCAAGAGCTGGTTCGAAGAAAACCAGCGGGACGCCAAGCGTGCCGGCCAGGAGATCCTCGAAGTGGCCGAAGAACAGCCCGGCGCTGCCGAGGCCAAGTACGAAGTCATCCTCGCCCAGGCGCGCTTCGACGCGTGGCTGGCGAAACTGGAAAAAGCGCCGCTGTTTGCCTTCGTCACCGAAACCAACGGCGGCGATGCCCAGCATTCGCAACTCGTCGGCTTGTCGTTCGCCGTGGCCCCGTTCGAGGCGGCCTACATCCCGCTGACCCATTCCTACATGGGCGTGCCGGAGCAACTGGACCGCGACACAGTGCTCAAGGCGCTCAAGCCGCTGCTGGAAAACCCGGACAAGCTCAAGGTCGGCCAGCACGCCAAGTTCGAAACCAACATCCTGGCCAACTGCGCCATTGGGGGTGACCAGAACAACGGCATCCTGGTCCAGGGCATCGCCTTTGACACCATGCTGGAATCCTACGTGCTGGACTCCACTGCGACCCGTCACGACATGGACAGCCTAGCGCTCAAGTACCTGGACCAAAGCAAGACCGATTTCCAGGACATCGCCGGCAAGGGGGTCAAGCAACTGACCTTTGACCAGATCTCCCTGGAACTGGCCGGCCCTTACGCCGCCGAAGACGCCGACGTGACTTTCCGCCTGCACCAGGCCTTGCAGGAAAAGCTGGCCGCCACGCCAAGCCTGGGCCCGGTGCTCAACGACATCGAAATGCCGCTGATGCCGGTCCTGGCGCGCATCGAGCGCCAGGGCGCGCTGGTGGATGCCAACCTGCTGGGCGTACAAAGTGTTGAGTTGGGCGAGAAGTTGGTGGCGCTGGAGCGTGAGGCGTTTGCCATCGCCGGTGAGGAATTCAACCTCGGTTCGCCGAAGCAATTGGGCGTGATCCTGTACGAAAAGCTCGGCTTGCCGGTGCTCAGCAAAACCGCCAAGGGCCAGGCTTCCACCGCCGAAGCGGTGCTCGCCGAATTGGCGGAGCAGGATTACCCGCTGCCCAAGGTGCTGATGCAGTACCGCTCCCTGAGCAAGCTCAAGAGCACCTACACCGATCGCCTGCCGGAACAGATCAACAGCCGCACCGGCCGCGTCCATACCAATTACCAGCAAGCCGTCGCCGCGACCGGGCGGCTGTCATCCATCGACCCGAACTTGCAGAACATTCCGATTCGGACCGCCGAAGGCCGGCGCATCCGCCAGGCGTTCGTTGCGCCGAAAGGCTACAAGCTGCTGGCGGCGGACTATTCGCAGATCGAACTGCGGATCATGGCGCACCTGGCCAAGGATGAAGGGTTGCTCCACGCCTTTCGCAATGACCTGGACGTGCACCGGGCCACGGCCGCCGAGGTGTTCGGCGTCGACCTGGAAGCCGTCACTCATGACCAACGCCGCAGCGCCAAGGCGATCAACTTCGGCTTGATCTACGGCATGAGCGCGTTCGGCCTGGCCAAGCAGATTGGCGTCGATCGCAAGCAGTCCCAGGCCTACATCGACCGCTACTTCGCCCGCTACCCGGGTGTGCTGGCCTACATGGAGCGCACCCGCGCCCAGGCGGCCGAGCAAGGTTTTGTCGAAACCATTTTTGGTCGTCGCCTGTACCTGCCGGACATCAACGCGAAAAACCCGGCCCTGCGCAAAGGCGCCGAGCGCACCGCCATCAACGCGCCGATGCAAGGCACGGCGGCTGACATCATCAAGAAAGCCATGGTTGCCGTGGATGGCTGGCTGACGGCGTCAGGGCTGGATGCGAAAGTCATCCTGCAGGTCCACGACGAACTGGTGCTGGAAGTGCGTGAAGACTTGGTCGACCAGGTGCGCGAAGAGATCCGCCAGCACATGAGCGCCGCCGCCACGCTGGACGTGCCGCTGCTGGTGGAAGTGGGCGTGGGCAATAACTGGGACGAGGCGCACTGATTCCCACGTCCTGAGGCCTAGGGCTTCTGTGGCGAGGGAGCTTGCTCCCGCTCGGCTGCGCAGCAGCCGTAAACCGGGCGATGCGGTCTGCTGGAAAAATGCAGGGGCCTGCTGCGCAGGCCAGCGGGAGCAAGCTCCCTCGCCACAGGGGATTGGTGTCAGGATAGGGAGATGGCCATCGCGAGCAAGCTCGCTCCCACATGGGGTTTGTGTCGAGCCGAAGATCGAGCCCAACACCTACCCCACTGTGGGAGCGAGCTTGCTCGCGATAGCGTCAGCCCAGGCAATCGATGCCGCATTGAATCACCGCAAACCCAGGTATGGCTTCGTTAGCTCGGAAAATTCCTACGGTTATTTCCAAAAAAATCTGAACTAAACCCGTGAATCGCCACTCAGAGATTCTGAATGGCTGGTGAAGCCCTTCAATGCTCCTATGTTGTGTTAAGTGTTGGCAGATATCTGGACCCCGCCCTAGCGGTCCGGAACTTGGACCCCGAACTTCCCCCTCCCCATAAGAAGTCCGGGGTTTTTTTTGCCTGCGATTTGGCTTATTCGGCCTCTTCGCTGCCCTTGTCCGCCAATTCCATCCAGTCCGCCAGCACGGTATAGGCTTCTTCCAAGCCCATGCGCTTGGGTGCCGAGAACAGTTGGATGGTGATCGCGTCGCCCCAGCCCTTGCGAATTTCCGATTGCACTTTGAGCAAGGTATTTTTCGCCGCGCCGTAGGTGAGCTTGTCGGCCTTGGTCAGCAGAATGTGCATCGGCATGCCGCTGGCGACCGCCCAATCGAGCATCAACAGGTCGAAGTCGGTCATCGGATGGCGAATATCCATCATCAAAATCAGGCCTTTCAGACTCTCGCGGCTGCCCAGGTAGGCTTCCAAGTGACGCTGCCAGTGTTGCTTGAGCGGGATCGGTACCTTGGCGTAGCCGTAGCCGGGCAGGTCGACCAAACGCCGTTCATCGTCTAGCTTGAAGAAGTTCAAGAGCTGCGTACGACCCGGGGTTTTCGAGGTGCGTGCCAGGCTCGCATGGGTCAAGGTGTTCAGCGCGCTGGATTTGCCGGCGTTGGAACGGCCGGCAAACGCCACTTCAAAGCCTTCGTCGTCTGGGCATTGATCGACTTTGGCGGCGCTGAGCATGAAGGTGGACTGTTGGCACAGGCCAAGGATAGGGTTCTTCAGTTGCATGGGATTTCCGATGTGGGCGGCGTCGGGAATGGACGCGGCAAGCTGTGTCGTTTCCGTTTCAGTGACGCCAGTATATAATGCCGCAGATTTTGTGTGCGCTTTGTCCCAGCGTAGGATGAAGCTCACGGGAGCGACCGACCGAAATTGCGCATTAGAACGCAGCTCGTTCCCAACCCTGAAAAGGTCGTTTTATGACGAAATGGCTGCTAGCTGCCGGTGTCTTGATGCCGCTTTACAGCGCTCAGGCTACACAGGATCCGGAAGCTGTGTACAACCGTGTTTGTGGTGCCTGTCATTCCGGCCAACTCCCCATGGCGCCCCGCAAGGGCGATCAGGAAGCTTGGACGCCGAGGTTGGCGAAAGGTATGGAGACGCTGGTGCAACACGTGACCCAGGGTTTCAAGGCGATGCCGCCGCGTGGTTTGTGCATGGACTGCAGTGCCGAGGATTACCGAGCCATCATCCAGTGGATGAGCGAGTGAACCCGGTCCATAACTCTTTAACCCTTAGCCGTAGTTGGATTAGCTGATGAACAAACTGATCGTGAGTCTGCTGTTGACCTTGGGGATATCCGGCGTAGCCCACGCCGCTGGCAACGCCGCTGCCGGTCAGGCGAAAGCGGCCGTATGCGGGGCCTGCCACGGCCCGGATGGCAATAGCATGGCGCCCAACTTTCCGAAACTGGCGGGCCAGGGCGAGCGCTACTTGACCAAGCAGCTGAAGGAAATCAAGGACGGCAAGCGTGTCGTGCTGGAAATGACCGGCCTGCTGACCAACCTGAGCGATCAGGACCTGGAGGACATCGCGGCCTACTTCGCCAGCCAGAAGGGCAGCGTTGGCGCCGCCGATCCAAAACTCGTGGCTCGTGGTGAAGCGCTGTTCCGCGGCGGCAACCTGGAAAAAGGCCTGCCAGCCTGCACTGGCTGCCATTCCCCTGACGGCAAGGGCAACGCCGCTGCCGGTTTCCCACACTTGGGCGGCCAGCATGCCCAGTACATCACCAAGCAACTGACCGATTTCCGCAAGGAAGAAGGCGGTCGTGCCAACGACGGTGACGCGATGACCATGCGCACCATTGCCCGCAAGTTGAGCGACGAAGATATCGCCGCCGTTTCCAGCTACATCCAGGGCCTGCACTAAGGCCGTTGCGAGGGGATACACCTCTTGCAACGTTAACGCTCGATTAATCTGTCGATGCGAGCATCAAAAGGGTGGCTTTGGCCGCCCTTTTTTGTGGCCGCTGCCGTTACACTAGAGAACTTGAACCCGCCACGGTCTGTCTTAGAAACAGGCCTTGCCAGGCCCCCTCATTGTCCAGGAGTAAAGCATGCGTAATCTGATCATCAGCGCCGCGCTCGTCGCCGCCAGCCTGTTCGGCATGACTGCCCAAGCGGCTGAAAATCCCGCCGCCCCCTATGTCGAATTGACCAACCCCGTTCCGGTGGCAGCGCCTGGCAAGATCGAAGTCGTGGAGCTGTTCTGGTACGGCTGCCCGCATTGCTACGCTTTTGAACCGGTGATCAACCCATGGGCTGAAAAACTGCCTTCGGACGTCAATTTCGTCCGCATTCCTGCCATGTTCGGTGGCCCATGGGACGCCCATGGCCAGATGTTCCTGACCCTCGAAGCGATGGGTGTCGAGCACAAGGTTCACGCGGCGGTATTCAACGCGATCCAGAAAGAAGGCAAGAAGCTGGTCAAGAAAGATGAGATGGCGGACTTCCTCGCCACCCAGGGCGTCGATAAGGACAAGTTCCTCGCCACCTTCGATTCCTTCGCTATCCAGGGCCAGATCAAGAAGGCCCGCGAGCTGGCGAAGAAATACGAAATCACCGGCGTACCGACTATGGTCGTCAACGGCAAATACCGCTTTGACATCGGCTCTGCCGGCGGTGCCGAACAAGCCCTGCAACTGGCCGACCAGTTGATCGCCAAAGAGCGAGCGGCCACCAAGGCTGCTGCCAACTAAGCGCGGCCCACGCCCATGGCCCGCTGGAGTACCGAACGCATCGTTGGCCTGCATGAACCACGGGTCAACGAGCATCATGTCACGTCCACGGGCCTGCCTGGCGACAGCCGCTTGCGGCTGCTCAGCTTCAATATCCAGGTGGGCATCAGCACCGAACGCTACCGGCATTACCTGACCCGCGGCTGGCAACATTTGCTGCCGCACACCGGGCGTGCCGGCAACCTGCAGAAAATCGGCGACCTGCTCAAGGACTTCGACCTGGTGGCCTTGCAAGAGGCCGACGGCGGAAGCTTGCGCTCAGGCTACGTCAATCAGGTGGAACACCTGGCCCAACTGGGCGCTTTTCCCTACTGGTACCAGCAACTCAATCGCAACCTCGGACGCCTCGGCCAGCACAGCAATGGCGTGTTGAGTCGCCTGCGCCCGTGGGCGATCGAAGATCATCCGCTGCCGGGCCCCAAGGGCCGCGGGGCGATCCTGGCGCGTTTCGGCGAAGGGCCGGAGGCGCTGGTCGTGGTCATGATGCATTTGGCCCTCGGGGCGCGTACCCGGACAATGCAGCTGGCCTATATTCGCGAGCTGATCGGCGGCTACAAACATCAGATCCTGATGGGTGACATGAACACTCACGCCACTGACTTGCTGCAGACCTCGCCCTTGCGCGATCTCGGCTTGCTCGCCCCGCAACTGGAAGCGACATTCCCCAGCTGGCGCCCACAGCGCTGCCTGGACCATATTCTATTGAGCCCGACCCTGACCCTCGAACGCGTCGAGGTGCTGGCCCAACCCATTTCCGATCACCTGCCGGTCGCGGTAGACATTCGTTTGCCGGGTTCGCTCACGGCCGATGCATTCCCCGCGCTGAGTACTGCCCTCGCGGATCCGAATGAATGAGCGACGACGCCGAACGTTGGAGAGAGAAATACCTCAAGAGCATCGAACAGCAGGAAAAGCTCGAGCGCCGTTGGGATGCCCGGCTCGACTTGCTGCGTCGTGGCCTGGTGCGCAGCACCCTGGCCGCCGAGGGCACTGACCGAGCTGTCGATCAATGCATGAAAGAGATGCGCGAGGTGGTGCGCACCGATGACATGGATGCCGGCCTCGCTGCCCTGCTGCCGCGCCTGGAGAAAGCCGTACTCGATTCCGAGCAACGCCGCGAAACCCGGGTCGAGCAGACGAGCGCTGCGTTGACGGCCCTGGTCGCCCAGTTGCAGAGGCTGCCGTTGCCCAAAGAAGTCAGCCGGCCGCTGAAGAAGTTTGCCAAGCAACTGGAGGAGCGGGCCGGCCAGGCCCGGGAGATTCCGCTGCTGCTCAGCGAATTGAGCGGTTTGCAAGGCAAGGCACTGAGCGCCCTGGACGCCCCTGTCGAACCGAATCGCCCCGGCCTGCTGCAACGACTGTTTGGCGGCCAAGGCCATGAGGAAGCGGCACCCCAGTCCCACGAGCCCGCCCAGGCCAGCGTGGCGCCTGCGTCAGAAACGACTCTGCCGGTAGTCGTTGAGCCGGCAGATGATGCAGCCTCCGTCGCACCAGCACCAGCACCAGCACCAGCACCAGCACCAGCACCAGCACCAGCACCGCAGCCATTGGTCGCGGAGCAAGCACCCGAGGCGATGCCCGAACCGGTCGGCCCGGTTGCGCCGCTGATCCAAGTCGCGCCGTCCCCCACTCCGACGCCTGTAGCCGAAGTGATTCAGCCAACCAGCGAGCTGGACGAAGCAACCGAGCCCGTCCCGCCGCAAACCCCGGTCGCCCACGAGCTCCCGGTAGCGGCGTCCAGCCCGGAGAATCCCGACGAACTGATGCCCGAGGAGGAGCCACAGGCCCTCGCCGCCCCCTCGCCGCCTCCAACAGAAGTCGAGCCCGACGAACCCCTGGGCGCAGCCGATATCGTAGACGCCCAGTACGCCCTGCCCGACTCGCCGGAACCTTCCTACAGCTCGGTCGCCAAACACATTGAAGACACCTTGTTGGGCCTGTTGGGCGACCTGACCTTGCCCGAACGCCATCGCCCACAAGCCGAAGCCATGCGTGAGCGGCTGCGAAATGGGCTGAACTGGTACGAACTGCTGCCGATCCTCGATGATCTGGCGGTATTGATGCTGGCCATCACCGACACCGGCCAGCATGAATTCGAAGCGTACTTGCAGCGCCTCAATGATCGGCTGGAGTCCTTCCAGAGCAGCCTGCAAGCCGCCAGTGAAGACCACGCCGACAACCTGTCGGCCTCCCGGGAAATGGACACCCAGATTCGCGAACAGGTGGACGGGCTGCAAAGCAGCGTGCAACAAGCCGATGACCTGGAAGGCCTCAAGCAGGTGCTGGAGAATCATCTCGAAGGCTTGCTCGGCACAATGGACCAACACCGCCAACAACGGGATCAGCGCGAGCAGGAAGTTTCGACGCGCCTGAAAAGCCTGGCCGATCGTGTCGCGCTGATGGAGCAGGATGCCCAGGTCGTGCGGGAAAATCTCGAAGAGCAACGGCAAAAAGCGCTGGTCGATCCGCTCACCGGGTTGCCCAACCGTGCTGCCTGGTCCGAGCGGCTGGAACATGAAGTTGGCCAGTGGCAGCAACACGGCAACAGCTTGCTGCTGGCCATGCTCGACCTCGATCATTTCAAGCGCATCAATGACAACTACGGCCATCTGGCCGGCGACCGGGTGTTGAAATTGATCGCTTCAGTCCTGCGCAAGCGCCTGCGTGGCGGCGATTTCATTGCACGTTTCGGTGGCGAAGAGTTTGTCCTGCTGGTGCCGGATACGCCCCTGGCCGCTGGCGCCAAGCTGGCCGAGGCGCTGCGCCTGGCCATCGAAGCTTGCCCATTCCATTTCAAGGGCGAGCCGGTGACCGTGACGGTATCGGTGGGCATGACGGCCTTCAAGCCGGGCGAACACAGCGATTCAGTGCTTAAAAGAGCCGATCAGGCGCTCTACCGGGCGAAAAATGCCGGGCGCAACCGCGTGGAGTTGGGCTGAGGGCTAATTGTTCCAATTTGTTTATTATCGTCCCGCGCACCGGATCATCGCGGGGCGATACGTTACACTGTTGCATTACTTCCAGCACGTAATGCCTTCCGCCATGAAATTTCTTTCGCTCATCGTTGCTTTAATTGTCCTGGCCGGCTGCACCAGCGGCCCGCGGTTCGACACCAGTCACCCTTCCGTCAACCATGACAACCGCATCCAATTCGTGGTGGTGCACTACACCTCGGCTTCCCTGGAACGTTCCCTGGCCCTGCTGACCCACGGCGAAGTCAGTGCCCATTACCTGATTGGCGACGATAAGGACGCAACCATCTACAAGTTGGTGGATGAAAGCCGACGTGCCTGGCACGCCGGGGAAAGTGAATGGGAAGGTCGGACCTGGCTCAATTCCAGTTCCATTGGCATCGAAATCGTCAATCCGGGTTTCATCGACACGCCCACCGGGCGTCTCTGGTATCCCTACAGCGAAGCCCAGGTCCAAGCGCTGACCGTGTTGCTCAAGGACATCCTGAAGCGCAACGGGCTCAACCCGCGCAGCATTATCGGCCACAGCGACATCGCGCCCCTGCGCAAGCTCGATCCGGGGCCATTGTTCCCTTGGAAGCGCCTGGCGCAGGCGGGCTTGGGAGTATGGCCGGACGAGCAGGCCGTCGCGCGCCAGCAGGTGCTCTTCGCAGCACAGCTACCGCCCGCCAGCTGGTTCCAGGCCGAACTGGCCCGCCTGGGCTACCCAACGCCCCGGACCGGCGAATGGGACGTGGCCACCCAGCAGGTGCTGGCCGCCTTCCAGATGCACTACCGTCCGACCCGCTTCGACGGCACACCGGACGCGCAAAGCGCGGCGATTCTGCAGGTGCTCAACCAGACAAAATAATGACGCCCGTCCGACGAATCGGGCCAAATCCAAATCAGAGGCTATAACTCATTGGTAACTTTCGGATTACCGATGATGACGGCTGCCCGCGAAAACCTACAGAGCTGGCTCCATCGCCCCTTTTTCCTGGCGATGATAGCGGCTGCCTTGAGTACCGTCCTGCTGCTGGCGGGCAGTCTGTTCGTGGTCGTGCAGCAGATCCAGCAGCGTGAAAGCGACCAGATGAATGCCCAGGGCGAGCGCTTCCTGCTCCGCCTGGAACAGCTCTTCGGGCAACTGCGTGAAAGCCTCGACGACCTGCAAAACCAGCCCTTGCGCGGCTGCGACGATGACATGATCGCGACCTTGCGCGAGGTCAGCTTCAACTACCGTTTCGTTTATGAAGCGGTGTACATCGATGGCAGCGGCGTTTGTACCAATCGCCCGCGCCCGAGTGGATTGTCGGTGACCCGCCCGCCCGACCTCCGGGGCCCGACCTACAGTTATTGGCTCAATACCACCACCGAACCCGATGAAGACCGCGCGGCGTTGATGCTAGGGCGTGGCAATTTCCGCGTCGCGACCTCCCGTGGACATCTGGCCGACGTGGTCGACCTGCCACCCGGCAGCAGCCTGCTAGTGGTCCTGGATCATGGCGAGCGAGCCATTCCCGTGTTGGGCACCCAACAACGCTGGCCGCCCGCGGAGCCTTGGCCGCCGAAAAGCCAAAATGCCCTGCAGGTGACGCAGACCCGGTTGATCTATCGGATGCCCACCGACAGCCCGGAATATCAGCTAGTGCTGATTGCCCAGCGCAACGGTTTCAAGGTTCCGCCCTATGCTTGGTGGATGTTGCCCGTCAGCCTGGTGCTGGGCCTGGGGATTGGTTTCCAGGTGTTTCTGCTGGCACGCCACCGCCAGTCCATGGATGCCGAACTGCATGGGGCCATTCGGCGCGGTGAACTACAGGTGTTGTACCAGCCGATTTTCGACCTCGACAGCCGCAACTGCGTCGGCGCCGAAGCCTTGCTGCGCTGGCGACGACCGGACGGCACCCTGACCAGCCCGGACTTGTTTATCCCGATGGCCGAGAACACCGGGCAGATCCGCCAGATCACCGATTTCGTGCTGCAACGACTGTTCGACCAATTGGGCCAGCTGTTGCGAGCCAATCCGCAGTTGTATATCTCGGTGAACCTGGCGGCCTGCGATGTAATGGTGCCGCGTATAGGCGAAGTCATTGCGCGCCTGTTGGCCCTGCATCGGGTCTCGGCGAACCAGATAGCTTTCGAAGTGACCGAGCGCGGGCTGATCGATGTGTTGGTCGCCCGGGATAACCTGCAATCGCTGCGTGATGTCGGGCATCAGGTGCTGATCGACGATTTTGGCACCGGTTATTGCAGCCTGGCCTACCTGCAGACTCTGCCGGTGGACTGCCTGAAAATCGACAAGGCTTTCATCGACGCCTTGGGCCACGACGCCGCCAGCAGCGGTGTGGCCCCGCACATCATTCGCATGGCCCACGCCCTGGAACTCAAAGTGATCGCCGAAGGCATCGAGCATGAAGCCCAAGCCTCCTATTTGAGCAGCGAAGGGGTGAGGTTCGGCCAGGGCTGGCTGTTCGCCCATGCCCTTAGCGCGGTGCAGCTCATCGAATTGATTACCCGCGGCCGACGCCTGCGCGGACGTCGCCTTGATGATGAAGCCTAAGCCGTGAGTCAGACCGTCAGCGCCATGTAGAACTGCGTGCCCTGCCCCGGCCTTGAATACACGCCCATGCGGCCGCCGTGGAGCTGGACGATTTCCTTGCACAGTGCCAGGCCGAGGCCGGCGCCACCCTTCTTGCGTCCGACTTGGACGAAAGGCTCGAAGATCCGTCCCTGTTGGCCGTAGGCAATGCCTTCACCGTTGTCTTCCACGCTGATGATCACCCGCTCGCCATGGCGTCGGGCCTGCAAGCGGATCTGGCCGTCTTCGCCGGTGTGGCGCATGGCGTTGTCGATCAGGTTGTCGAGCACGCGATCCAGTTGCCCGGCGTCGGCATGCAGCCGTGGCAACGGACCCTGGATGGCCACGAGCAGCTCGATACCCTTGGCGTGGGCCTGTTCGGCGAACCGCAACCGGGCGTCCTCCAGCAGGTCGTCGATGGAGCAAGGCGCCAGGGTCAGCTTTTGCAGGCCGTTCTGGTAGCGAGAGAAATTCAGCAGGTCATTGATCAGTTGCATCAGCCGCTGCATTTCTTCCGTGACGGTGTTAAGCAGGTCCGCCTCGCGGGACTCCGGCGGGAAGTGCAGGCGTTCCTGCAACAGGCCGAATGCCATGTGCATGCCCGTCACCGGCGTGCGCAGCTCGTGGGAGGCACGCAGGACGAACTCGCTGCGCACCCGTTCGAAGGCGCGCTGTTCGGTGACGTCATGCAGCACCATGACCGCGCCGAGGATGTGGCCCTGGGTATGACTGACCGGCGTGAGGCTGTAGGTCAGCACCCGCGACTCGCCGTCGACCTCGATGCTCAGGTCTTCCGGCGCGCGCTCCAGGGTTCCACCGCGCAATACCAGGTGCAATTCTTCATCCAGTTCCAGGCGTCCCAAGGCCTCGCCCAGCCCTTGGCCCAGGCGCGCCTCATCCCAGCCCAATTGGCGCTGGGCCACCGGGTTGAGGTGTTCCAACTGGCCTTGGCGGTCAATCATCAGCAAGCCGTCGTCGATGCTGTCGAGCACGGCTTGCAAACGCTGCTGGCCGGCGAGCAGTTCATCGACATTGGTGGCCTGGTGTTCGCGCAGTGCCTGGGCCATGACCCCGAAGCGACGGGTCAGCAGATTCAACTCCGCGGCGGAAGAAATGGGCAGCGTGACCTCGAAATTGCCCTGGCCGATGTCATCCGCCGCCGCGGCCAGCGCCTCGATCGGCGCGCCGAAACGCCGGGCAATGCCGTGGGCCGTGATAAAGCCGATGATCAGCACCGCCAGCCCCACCAGGCCCAGCAGCCCGGAAATCCACAACGCACGTTTCCGGGCGCGGTCCTGGGTTTCACTGATGTTGCTCAAGGCCTCGCGATAACCCTCGATCAACCCGTTACGCAGCACGTTGAATTTCTCGGTGAGCGCCTTGATGCCGGTGAGCTGGCTCGCCTGCTGGCGAGCCGCGGTGAAAGCCTCGAGAAACTCGACATAGTCGGCCTTGGCCCGGCTGAAGCTGACCGCTGCATCGTCCAGTTTCCGTTCGTGGGCAATCCCCTCGTCGATCAACGCCAGGTATTGCTGCTTGGATGCCTCCAGCGCAGCCAGGTCGGGCTTGTCGTCGAGCATGATTATCAACTGATCGCCCAGGGTCTGGCGCAGCTTGAGGCCCAGGTCCAGCAGGATGAAGTTGTCGCGTACCGATTGTTCCTGGGTGTTGGCCATCTGCATCACGCTGACCAGGCCAAGCACCAGCCCCAGCAAGGCCACGGTGATCAGCGCCGAGATGCTGAGAAACAGTCGCGTGCGCAGCTTCATCGCCAGTTTCATAAGGTGTCGCTCACAGGTTGTACTGCTTGCGTTTGCGATACAGCGTGGAAGCATCGATACCCAGGGTCTTGGCCGCCTGGTCGAGGGTGTCGGCCGTGGCCAGTACTGCACCGATGTGGGCCTTTTCCAGTTCATCGAGGCTCAAAGCGGCACCGATGCGCGGCGCATTGTTGACCGGCTGCTCGGCCATGCCCAAGTGACTGATTTCGACTTTTTCCTGTGGGCAGATGATGCTGGCCCGCTCGACCACGTTGCGCAGTTCGCGGATGTTGCCGGGCCAGCGATAGCCTAGCAGCGCTTCACGCGCCTCGTCGCTGAAGCCCCGGGCCGGGCGCGCGTACTCCTTGACGAAGCGGGCCAGGAAGCGATCAGCCAGGGTCAGGATGTCTTCGGCGCGCTCACGCAACGGCGGCAGGTGCAGGGTGATGACATTCAGGCGATACAGCAGGTCTTCGCGAAAGCGCCCGTCGCGCACCATGTCTTCGAGGTTGAGGTTGGTGGCGGCGAGAATTCGCACATCGGCGCGGCGAGTGACCGGGTCCCCTACCCGCTCATATTCCTTGTCTTGGATGAAACGCAACAACTTGGGTTGCAAAGTCAGCGGAAAATCGCCGATCTCGTCGAGAAACAGTGTGCCGCCGTCGGCCTGGTTGACCCGGCCCAAGGTACTTTCGCTGGCGCCGGTGAACGCCCCTCGGCTATGGCCAAACAACTCGCTTTCCATCAATTCGGCGGTCAGTGACGGGCAATTGATGGTGACGCAGGATTTCTTCGCGCGCTTGCTCCAGCCGTGGATCGCTCGAGCCAGCTCGCCTTTACCGGTGCCGGATTCGCCGAGGATCAGGATGTTGGCGTCGGTGCTGGCCACCTGGCGCGCGGTCTCCAGCACGACTTTCATCGCCGGACTGTGGGAGTCGAGGCCGTCCTTGGGTTTACGCACCTCGCCTTCCAAGGCTTCGAGCCTTGCCGACAGTTGGCGCACTTCCAGTTGCTTGGCGGTGGCCAGGCGCAGCTGATCCGGGCTGCAAGGCTTGACCAGGTAATCGGCGGCGCCGGCCTGGATGGCATCGACCGCGGTGTCGACGGCCGAGTGGGCGGTGACGATCACCACTCGCATCCACGGGGCCTGGATACGCATTTGTGCCAGGACATCCAAGCCGTTGTCTTCCCCCAGGCGCAGGTCGAGAAAACACAGGTCGAACACCTGGCGTTGCAGCAGTGCGTCGGCTTGGGCAGCGCTGTTGGCCGTGGCGACGGTATAGCCTTCGTCTTCCAGGCAGTAACGGAACGTACGCAGGATGGCGGACTCGTCGTCTACCAGCAGAATGCGGCCTTGGTGCTCAGTGGCGGATTCCATTTTTCCTACGCTCCTTTAATGAATGATGTTGGTTAGTGTCAGAAAAATCGGGCAAGTTGCATGGTCGATTCTGAGGGGATATTACCCACCGAGCGTGCCTCTGTGGATGTCTGACTCCTAAAAGCCTGATTTGAGTTCCTTTTTTTCTGCTTCCTACGGGTCGGACGGTTCGTATCGCTGATTCCGACGGCTGTTTCTGACAGGCCATTCCAAAACAACCTAACGCCTTTTTCCTTCCCGTCGTGCAATACGCACGACGTGCGCGCGGGCCATCGTGCAGGATGCGCTCCTCATGCTTCGCAAATATTTCATAACACGTTGATTTTAAAGGAATTTAAATCAATAAAGTTCCTGGCACGCCGGCTGCAATGTTCTGGTCAACGTGGCGTAAGAGCGCCTCAAACCAGATCACCACACCCGGGTGGGGAGGAATTTCAGGATGAATCGTCAAAGTGCCGCCCAATTTAAAAGCGCCGCCCAATTTCGACTCTCTTCTCTGCACTTCCAGCAGGGCTTGTGGGCTGCCCTGGCCCTGTTGGTCACGCTCGTGATTGGCCAGCAATGGTTGCTCTGGCAAGAGCGCCAGCAACCCGAAGCGCCGCAAGTTTCGATTCATCGCGCCCCACAAACCCACTTCAGCGCCGTCAGCAACCTCAAGGAAGCGTCCGCTGCCATGCGCATGATGGATGTCGATCAGGTTCAACCAGTGACCGACATGCCGCGTGAAGAGCGCTGGGTGTTTTAACCCGATGTACCGGTCGTCCACTGCGCCGGAACCATCACCGCCAGACCCTCACTAAATAGAAAAGCGTAAGGAGAATCACCATGTTGAGCTGGGCAATTACCTTCCTGATCATTGCCATCATCGCCGCCGTACTGGGCTTCGGTGGTATCGCAGGCACCGCCACGGGCATCGCCAAGATTCTCTTTGTCGTGTTCCTGGTGATGTTCATTGCTTCCTTCTTCTTTGGCCGTCGTGGCCGAGGCTGACCATGAGCGTTTCATTCAAAGGACTGGCCGCCGCCCTGTTGCTGGGCGGCAGTGCCATGGCAATGGCTGCCAATGACGGACAGATGCGCGTCAACCAAGTGCTGCAGGCGGACCCGCAATACCGCGAGACTTGGCAGCACGTCGTGAAAAAAGAAGAACGCTTGCCGGAATGGGTGATGAACCTCTCAGGCAAGTCGGAACAACAGATGAATGCGGTCGAGGAAGACGGCGAGAAGTATTTGGTGGGCCCGCTCTGTGAGCTTGAGGCGTCGTGTCTTAATCAGCGTCTGATCGTTGCCTTCAGTTTCGACAAGGACGAGGCCTATGCCATGTTGGTGGAAGTCCCTGCCGGACTGCCCGCCGACAAGTCCCCGACCCGTCATGCCGATTACCGTTTCCTCGGTAATCCCAATGAAGGTATGCAAGAACTGTTGATGGAACAACTCAAGAAAGATCCGAACTGGTACTGATTCTGAAAATGGGAAAAGCAGCCCTGCTTTTCCCTGCTGCACAGCCCGAGGAGGGCCGGTGCATGACCAAGGGGCCGGGATGTTCTGACGGATGAGCGTCGGAGTGACCTACGGGCACAAGGGGTGCCTGCGAAAGGGCCGGGTCAGGTAAAAGCTGCGACGCAAGTTCGCAAAGCCGCACGGCTTGGCGAACTTGCGTAGAGCTTCGTGTCGCACAATGCGTGAGCCAGAGCGATTGGGTTCTTCTGGCGTCATACGCCGGCCGCGATGCGGCATTTTGTCTCCTCCCACCAATTTATTGCCCTTTCCCCGACCGTATATCGGAGAATGCCGAGATAAATTGTCTCGTGGGCTGCGCCTCGTTGCGTCGCCATTTCATCGGTTTCCCAACCCAGGCGGAATCAGCCCAGCTACGCTGAAATGGCCGCTTCACGGCACTTATGCCTGCACAAATGGCGCATTCGAACCGCTTGCAAGGCGGGTTTCGTTTGGAAAATCTCATGCCGATTCGGCATGGGGTAGGCGTTTACGGCATTAGACGATCCCCCCTGGCATCGCAATAGTTGCGCCTTTTTTCGCCTGCCAGTAAGCCGCTCGCGCGCGCTCGGGGTGACCTTATACGGGGGCAGGGGCGTGAATGTTTTTCGTCATCGACGAGCATTCGCGCCCCTGCCCGAGTCCAACTGAAGTAAGGGTAACGATATGAAGAAGGCACGACTAAGCCTC
Source organism: Pseudomonas sp. MPB03 (assembly GCF_046605385.1). Taxonomy (NCBI): domain Bacteria; kingdom Pseudomonadati; phylum Pseudomonadota; class Gammaproteobacteria; order Pseudomonadales; family Pseudomonadaceae; genus Pseudomonas; species Pseudomonas sp. MPB03. Next base: position 273,901 of record NZ_CP176770.1, read on the forward strand.
GCCTGGCAGATCCTCATCGGTCTGGTGCTAGGGATTGCATTGGGCGCGCTGCTCAACCATTTCAGTGCCGAGAAGGCCTGGTGGATCAGCAACGTGCTGCAACCGGCGGGCGATATCTTTATCCGTCTGATCAAGATGATCGTGATCCCGATCGTGATTTCCTCGCTGATCGTCGGTATCGCCGGGGTGGGTGATGCCAAGAAGCTCGGGCGTATCGGTCTCAAGACCATCCTTTACTTCGAAATCGTCACCACCATTGCCATCGTCGTCGGCTTGCTGTTGGCCAACTTCTTCCAGCCGGGCACTGGCATCGACATGAGCACCCTGGGCACGGTGGATATTTCCAAGTACCAGGCCACGGCGGCGGAAGTCCAGCATGAACATGCGTTCATCGAGACCATCCTCAACCTGATCCCGTCGAACATCTTTGCCGCCGTCGCCCGTGGCGAAATGCTGCCGATCATTTTCTTCTCCGTCTTGTTCGGCCTGGGCCTGTCCAGCCTGCAATCGGACCTGCGCGAGCCGCTGGTGAAAATGTTCCAGGGCATATCGGAGAGCATGTTCAAAGTCACCCACATGATCATGCAATACGCCCCGATCGGTGTGTTTGCCCTGATCGCGGTGACAGTCGCCAACTTCGGCTTCGCCTCCCTGCTGCCGTTGGCGAAACTGGTGATCCTGGTTTACGTCGCCATCGCCTTCTTCGCCTTCGTGGTGCTGGGCCTGATCGCCCGCCTGTTCGGCTTCTCGGTGCTCAAGCTGATGCGCATCTTCAAGGATGAGCTGGTGCTGGCCTACTCCACCGCCAGTTCCGAAACCGTGCTGCCGCGCGTGATCGAGAAGATGGAAGCCTACGGTGCGCCGAAAGCCATCTGCAGTTTCGTGGTGCCGACCGGGTATTCCTTCAACCTCGACGGTTCGACCCTGTACCAGAGCATCGCGGCGATTTTCATCGCCCAGCTGTACGGCATCGACCTGTCCATCAGCCAGCAATTGCTGCTGGTGTTGACCCTGATGGTCACGTCCAAGGGCATCGCCGGCGTGCCGGGCGTGTCGTTCGTGGTGCTGCTGGCCACCTTGGGCAGCGTGGGCATTCCGCTGGAAGGCCTGGCCTTCATCGCCGGTGTCGACCGCATCATGGACATGGCCCGTACTGCGCTGAACGTTATTGGCAACGCCCTGGCGGTGTTGGTCATCGCGCGTTGGGAAGGCATGTACGACGATGCCAAGGGGCAGCGCTATTGGAACTCCCTGCCGCACTGGCGCAGCAAGGAGCCGTTGCCAGCGGGGGAAACTTCCAGCCGCTGAGACCGCCTTCGCGAGCAGGCTCGCTCCCACAATGACGGATGATTTTCTGTGGGAGCGAGCCTGCTCGCGAAAATCGCGGCACTTGTACATGATGCCAACCAAACCCCGGAGCAATCCGGGGTTTGTCGTTTCTGCCAGCCCCGCTATCATTCGCGGCATCTTCCGGGGGACTTAACCGATGCTCAATGGCCTGTGGCTTGGCTTCTTTATCGTGGCAGCCGTATCGGCGCTGGCGCAGTGGCTGATTGGTGGCAACGCCGGGATCTTCGCGGCCATGGTGGAAAGCATTTTCGCCATGGCCAAGCTGTCGGTGGAGGTGATGGTCCTGCTGTTCGGCACCTTGACCCTGTGGCTGGGCTTCCTGCGCATCGCCGAAAAGGCCGGGATCGTCGACTGGCTGGCCAAGGCCCTCGGCCCGCTGTTCTTGCGCTTGATGCCGGAAGTGCCTGCCGGCCATCCGGCGATCGGCCTGATCACCCTCAACTTCGCCGCCAACGGGCTGGGGCTGGACAACGCGGCCACCCCCATCGGCCTCAAGGCCATGCGCGCCCTGCAAGACCTCAACCCCAGCCCGACCATCGCCAGCAACGCACAGATTCTGTTTCTGGTGCTCAATGCCTCGTCGCTGACCCTGCTGCCGGTGACCATCTTCATGTACCGCGCCCAGCAAGGCGCGCCGGATCCGACCCTGGTGTTCCTGCCGATCCTGCTCGCCACCAGCGCCTCGACCCTGATGGGGCTGTTGTCCGTGGCGTTCATGCAACGCCTGCGCCTGTGGGACCCGGTGGTGCTGGCTTACCTGATTCCGGGTGCGCTGGTGCTGGGTGGCTTCATGGCGCTGTTGGCGACGCTCTCGGCCACGGCGCTGGCGGGGCTGTCATCGATCCTCGGCAACCTGACGCTGTTCGGCCTGATCATCTTGTTCCTGGTGGTGGGCTCACTGCGCAAGGTCAAGGTGTATGAGGCCTTTGTCGAAGGCGCGAAAGAAGGGTTCGACGTTGCCAAGAGCCTGCTGCCGTACCTGGTGGCCATGCTCTGCGCCGTCGGCGTGCTGCGGGCCTCGGGCGCGCTGGATTTCGGCCTGGACGGTATCCGCCACCTGGTGCAGTGGGCCGGCCTGGACACGCGGTTCGTCGATGCCTTGCCGACCGCCATGGTCAAGCCGTTCTCTGGCAGCGCCGCCCGGGCCATGTTGATCGAGACCATGAAGACCTCCGGCGTGGACAGCTTCCCGGCCCTGGTGGCAGCGACCATCCAGGGCAGCACCGAGACCACGTTCTACGTGCTGGCAGTGTATTTCGGTGCCGTGGGCATCCAGCGGGCGCGCCATGCCGTGGGCTGCGCGCTGCTGGCGGAATTGGCCGGGGTCGTGGCGGCGATTGGCGTTTGCTACTGGTTCTTTGGCTAAGCGGTGGGAGTGAGTTTGCTTGCGATGGCGTCGGATCAGTCAGCATTGAGGTTGGCTGACACACCGTCATCGCGAGCAAGCTCGGCTCCCACAGGACAAGTGTCCTGCCCAAAGCCATGAACACCGCCAATTCCCTGTGAAGGCAAGCAAGCTTGGCTTGCTCCTCCCAAAGCCATGAACGCCGCGAATCCCTGTGGGAGCGAGCTTGCTCGCGATAAGGTCCGAAGGACCTTCAGTCCGTCACCTCGAAACGCAGCACGCCGATCATCTGGCCGTTTTCCGTGAGCACTCGCACTTGCCATTTGCCGGTCGAATTTTCCGGGAAGTTCTGCTTATGGGTCCAGGCGCGATAGCCTTCCTTGCGCCCGCCATGGATGTCCAGGGCGATGCGGTCGACTTCTTTGCCGTTGAACTGCCAGACATGATAAATCCGCTCATCGAGCCCTCGCGGCGCATTGATGGCCGTGTAGGCGTACAGGCCGTTGCCGCGAATCTGCGCCGCGCTGACCTGCTTGAGGCTGGCGCCCGGCGTGCGGTCCTCCAGCTGGGTGCTGATGGCCACTTCGGTCATCCACAGCGTGGCCGGTGGCACCCAGGAGCGCAGCATCCACCCAGCGGCCCCAATCCCCACGGTGATGCAGAGGATCGCCAGGGCGTTGCGCACGGTGCGGATCGGGAAGATCGAGGCCAGGCTGGGAAACGACAGCAACATGGCAGTGCCCAGCGCCAGCTTGAAGCTCTGGTCGGTGGTCAGGTGCAGGATCACCGGCAATGCGGTGAGCAGGGCGGCGAACAGCGTCAGCGTGTGCAGCGCCAGGAACGCCCAGCGCCGGGGCGCCAGCCATTTGTAGTACAGCGGATCGGTGATCGAAATCAGCGCCGCGATGGTCAGCAGCCCGGTGAACAGCAGCTGGCTACTGTTCCAGGTGGTGGTGATAAAAAAGAACGGTAGGACAAAAAACAGGCTTTCCTGGTGAATCATCTGCGTGGCATAGCGCAACAGCGGCTGAGGGATTTCCCGTTTGAAAATCCGCGTGAACAGCCGGGTCATGCTGTTCTCCACCATCAGCCAGAGCCAGCTCACCAGCATCATGATGGCGATCCAGGTCGCCAGGCCCTGCTGGCGGTCCACCAGCATGAAACTGCCGACCCCGGAGATGAAACCACCGAGCGCAATGACCCCTGGATAGCGCTTCATCAATTCAAGGATGCGCTGGAGATAGACCGTCAGGTTTTGCATTCAGTGGTTTCACAGTAAGTCGTAGGAAATATCCCTGACAGAGTATCGCCAGGACGATGACAAGGCGAGGAGCGCGACGCCTACCGTGGCTATCTTTTGTGGCGAGGGAGCTTGCTCCCGCTGGCCTGCGAAGCAGGCCCCTGCATTTCCTCAGACAGACCGCATTGCCCGGGGGTGCGACTGCTGCGCAGCCGAGCGGGAGCAAGCTCCCTCGCCACGGGATTTGAGTGCTCCTGAGCGAGGGTTATCGCGAGCAAGCTCGCTCAATCAGACGTCGGTCGCGCCCTGCGACTCCATCGCCACCCAATCCCCACCAGCAGCAACCCCAGCAAACCAGCCAGCCCCCAGACAAGCTCATCATCACTGAGCAACGGCTTCTCGATGCGCAAATACCCCGGGTCCTTGAGCAGTTCGCGCAGGGCCGTGTTGGCCTGTTCCAGGCTCACCCCCTGCAGGCGGACCGCCGGGTTGGCGAAGCGGCCGTCTTCGTAGTCACCCAGGGCGCTCCAGTAGTAATCGGCCAGGGCGCTGTTGCCTTGAACCGCCCAGGACTGATGGGCGATGGCCGCGCGTTTGATGCGCACGAAACTGGCCGGGTCCAGGCCATCCTTGAGCAAGGTCTTGCGCAGTTCTTCGAGGGCTTGTTCGGCTTCGGGCAGGTCCTCGCGGGACAGGTCGGCGTTCAGGCTGAAGAAGCCGACGCCGCCGAACACTTCGCGCTCGGTCCACGGCCCGTAGGACAGGCTGCGGGCCAGGCGCAATTGACGGTAGAGCGCCCAATCCAGGTAATCCTTGAGCAGGTCGAACGTCTCGTCATGTTGCTCGTCCAGCACCGGCTCGGGGAACAGCCAATGCAGCTTGGCGCTGTCGCCGACCAGGCCACGGATCAGATTGCGCTTGGTGACCGCCTTGTAGCGGATCTGCGGCAGCGCCTCGTGGACACTGGGCTCCACCGGTTCGAGCTCGCCAAAGGCGCGTTCCAGGTAGGCCGGCAGCAGTCGGTCGAGATCGCCGACGATGATCAGCGTCATGTTGTTCGGCGCATACCAGTCCTTGCGCACTTGTTCGAGGCGGGCGAGGGTATGGCGCTGGACCTCGGGCCGTTCCGCGCAGCGCAGGCCCAACTCAACCGCCAACTGATTGCTGGCCTTGTGGCCCAGGTCTTGGCGATCGAGCCAGCGTTGCAGGTGGGTGTAGTGGCCGCCGTCTTCGCGCTCCACCACCCGCTTGGCCGCTTCCAGGGCTTTTTCATCGATGCGGGTGCGGGTCAACAGCGCCAGCAGCAGGTCCAGGACCTTGCGTTGATTGCGTGCCGGCGCCTCGATGACAAACGTGGTGTCGGCGTTGCTGGTGAACGCGTTCCACTCGCCACCCAAGGCTTGCATGCGCTCTTCCAGGCCGCCTTCGCCGCTTTCGTCGACGCCGCTGAACAGCAGGTGTTCGAGCAGGTGCGGCAGTTCCTTGTCGGCGCAACTGAAGTCGTCCAGGCCCACGCCCACCACCAGCCGGATCGCCACGTGCCCGCGCTCGGTGCCCGGCTTGAGCAGCAATTGCAGGCCGTTGGGCAGCGTATAGCCTTCGACCTGGAACCGGTCGAGGGCAACCACGGGCAATGAACCGAGCAAAAGAAAGGCGAGCAACAGACAACGCATAAAGGCTTCCTGGCGGCTGGGTGGAGGTCCATGGTGTCGGGCAGGCCGTCAACGGCGGAGTGTCGCCCGGAGTCGGCTCGCTCCCCCTATCGAATCTATGCGGTGTTCATGACAACGGGAGCAGGCGGGCCGGTGAACGGTTTCAGGCCCTAGCCATTGTTTTTGACTGACGTTTTTCACTGACATTGTTACTGACTGACCAATGCGCCAGTCGTTCACGGCGAATGGGTAATGTCGGAAATTTCATCGGCCGCCAGGGCGCCGATCTCGGACGTTTCCAGCACCACGTAGGCACTGCCGCAAAACAGCGAATTGAGGCGTCGCATGTCAGCGATCAGCTCCAGGTGCAGGGAACTGGTCTCCATGCTTTGTACGACTTTGCGTTGCAAACGGCTGACATGGGCGTGGGCCATGCGCCGCTCCTGCGCCCGAAAGCGACGTTTCTCACGCAACAACTGCCGGGCGCTTTCCCGGTCGGCGCTGAGGAATACCGACAGGCCCAATCGCAGGTTGGCGATCAAGTGGCTGTGCAGCCCCGCCAATTCCTCCAGGCCGACCTCGGAAAAGGAACGACGTTGCGAGGTTTTCTGCTGCTGGACCTTGCGCAACATGCGCTCGATGAGGTCGCTGGCCAGCTTGAGATTGATCGCCAGTTCGATGATCTCCGCCCAGCGGCGGCTGTCCTGTTCGCTGAGGTCCTCACGGGGCATTTGCGCCATGTACAACTTGATGGCACTGCACAGCGCTTCGACGTCATCGCTCATGCGCCGGACGTCCTGGGTCACCGCCGTTTGCGCTCCGCGCAGCACGTCCAGCATGGCTTCGAGCATGTTTTCGATCAGGTCGCCGATGCGCAAGGTTTCCCGGGCCGCGTTCGCCAGGGCCAGGCTCGGAGTGGCGAGGGCGGTGGCGTCCAGGTGGCGGGGCTTGGCCGTGCCGTTGGTCTCGGGCCGCTCCGGCAGCAGCCAGGCACAAAGCCTGGCCATCGGGCCGACGCTGGGCAGCAACACCAGGCACCGCACGGCGTTGTAGAGCAGGTGGAAGCCGATCACGGTTTCCTGGGGGCTGAAATCCAGGCTATCGAGCCAGCCCACCAGCGGATCGAGCACCGGAATGATCAACACCAGCCCGATCAGCTTGTACAGCAGGCTGCCAAGCGCCACCTGGCGTCCGGCGGTGTTCTGCATGCTGGTGCTGAGGAACGCCAGGATGCCGCTGCCGATGTTGGCGCCGATCACCAGGCCGATGGCCACCGGCAGGCTGATCACCGCAGCGCCGGCCAGTGTCGCGGTGAGCAGCACGGCAGCGAGGCTGGAGTAGGAGACCATCGCGAACAGCGCGCCGACCAGCGCATCGAGCAGGATGTCGCCGGTCAGTGAAGCGAAGATCACTTTCACGCCTTGGGCGTGGGTGATGGGCGCGGCGGCTTCGACGATTAACTGCAAGGCGAGGATGATCAGGCCCAGGCCGATGCTGACCCGGCCCATTTGCCCGACGCGCGTCTGTTTGCGCGAGAGGAAAAAAATCACCCCGAGGAAAATCAGCAGCGGTGACAGCCACGACAGGTCGAGGGTTAGCACCCGCGCCATCAGCGCGGTACCGACATCGGCGCCGAGCATGGTCGCCAGGGCCGGGGTCAGCGCCATCAGGCCCTGGCCGACGAACGAGGTGACGAGCATGGCCGTGGCGTTGCTGCTCTGGACCATGGCCGTGACCATGATGCCGGCGATGAACGCCAGCCAGCGCCGGGACATGTTCTGGCTGATGACGTGGCGCAGGTTCGAGCCATAGACCCGCAGGATGCCAGTACGCACGATATGCGTGCCCCAGATCAGCAGGGCCACGGCGGAGAGCAAATTGAGCAGGGTCAGCATGAGAGGCCCCCTGTTAGCGTCCCAAAGGAACAAATGGGTGATGCCACATTCTTCGTTCTTGTACTTAAGCTGTAGTTGGCGAACGGTACGGGCGCCAGCATTGCACAGCTAAAGAATTGATTGAAACAAAACTGTCATGAAAATAAATTCCTCAAACACCCCTGTGGGAGCGAGCTTGCTCGCGATGAGGCCATAACATCCAACATCTTCTTCGACTGTCAGGCCGCTATCGCGAGCAAGCTCGCTCCCACAGGTATTGCATCCGGCCGCTTTCCCGCAGGCATGAAAAAGGGGCTCCAAGAGCCCCTTTCATTCACTGCCCTCTACCTTACTGACCCGGCATGTCCTTGCGCAGTTTCACCGGATCCTGTTGCTTGCGCTTGCGTGCCATCGCGGTGCGCATCTTGATGTTGACTGCTTCCACCGCCAGGGAGAACGCCATGGCGAAGTAGACGTAGCCTTTTGGCACGTGAACGTCGAACGACTCGGCGATCAGCACGGTACCGACCACCAGCAGGAACGACAGCGCCAGCATTTTCAGCGACGGGTGCTTGTCGATGAACGTGCTGATGGTGCCCGAAGCCAGCATCATCACCAGTACGGCGACGATGATTGCCGCGACCATGACCGGCACATGGGAAACCATGCCGACCGCGGTGATGACCGAATCCAGGGAGAACACGATGTCGATGATCGCGATCTGGATGATGGTGTAGATGAAGTTGCCGCCCTTGCCCGAAGGCGCGTCGCTGCTTTCATCTTCGCCTTCCAGCGCGTGGTACATCTCCTGGGAGCTTTTCCACAGCAGGAACAGGCCGCCGAAGAACAGGATCAGGTCACGACCGGAGATGCCCTGGCCGAACACTTCGAACAAATCGGCCGTCAGGCGCATGACCCAGGTGATGGACAGCAACAACAGGATCCGCGTGATCATGGCCAGCGCCAGACCGAAAATCCGGGTGCGCGCCTGCATGTGCTTGGGCATGCGGCTGACCAGGATCGAGATCATGATGATGTTATCGATGCCCAGGACAATTTCCAGGGCGGTCAGGGTAAAGAAGGCAACCCAGATTTCCGGGTTGGTCAGCCATTCCATGTGAGTTCCTTTGAGCGAGTGTTAGGCCGCGCCGCGCCTTCGGTTACCCGAAAGGGGCGACGCAGCGGGCGTTGCTTTTATAGAGTGCTGAACAGCGGAAAAATCCCCATCAGCAAGGCGGCGAACATTATGCACAGGCAAACCAGTACTGCCCACTTCAAGGTGAAGCGTTGGTGATCGCCGAACTCGATTCCCGCCAGGGCCACCAGCAGATAAGTCGACGGAACCAGCGGACTCAGCAAATGCACGGGCTGGCCAACGATGGAGGCACGGGCCATTTCGACGGCGGTGATGCCGTAATGACTGGCGGCTTCGGCCAAAACCGGTAACACCCCGTAATAAAATGCATCGTTGGACATGAAGAACGTGAACGGCATGCTCACCAGTGCGGTGATGACCGCCAGGTAAGGACCGAGGAACTCCGGAATCACCGCCAGCAGGCTCTTGGACATGGCGTCGACCATGCCGGTGCCGGACAGGATGCCGGTGAAAATCCCTGCCGCAAAAATCAGCCCGACCACCGCCAGTACACTACCGGCGTGCGCCGCGACGCGGTCTTTCTGCTGTTGCAGGCATGGGTAGTTGACGATCATCGCGATGCTGAAGGCCACCATGAACAGCACCGGCAATGGCAACAGGCCGGCGATCAGAGTGCACATCAGGGCCAGGGTCAGCGCGCCGTTGAACCAGATCAGCTTCGGACGGCGAGCGTCCGGGAACTGGGACACGCTGATTTCGCTGTGGTCGATCTCGTCGCTCGCCAAGTGCAATTCACCCAGGCGCGCCCGCTCGCGTTTGCCATACATGTAGGCGATTGCCAGGATTGCCACGACACCGGCCAGCATGGCGGGAATCATCGGCACGAAGATGTCGGACGGGTCCACGTGCAGCGCACTGGCCGCCCGGGCGGTCGGGCCGCCCCACGGGGTCATGTTCATCACGCCGCCGGCGAGGATGATCAGGCCAGCCATAATGCGCGGGCTCATGCCGATGCGGCTGTAGAGCGGCAGCATCGCGGCCACGCAGATCATGTAAGTGGTCGCGCCGTCACCATCAAGGGAAACGACGAGCGCCAGGACGGCGGTACCGACCGAAACTTTCAACGGGTCGCCCTTGACCAGCTTGAGGATCTTGCGCACGGCCGGGTCAAACAGGCCGGAGTCGATCATCAGGGCAAAATACAGAATCGCGAACATCAGCATCACCCCGGTCGGGGCGAGCTTGGTGATGCCTTCGAGCATCATCGGGCCGATCTTCGGCGCGAAACCACCGAACAGGGCGAACAGGATCGGGATGATGATCAGGGCAATCAGCGCGGACAGGCGCTTGGTCATGATCAGGAACATGAACGTGATGACCATGGCGAAGCCAAGGAAAGTCAGCATGGGAAATACTCCAGGCGTGGCGCGGCTATGGAAGGCGAACCGGACAGGTCAGCGCAGGATGCAAAGCACGGGGCGGACGGATGGAGTGGGTGCAGCGGGACGGGTAGCAGCGGACATCAGAATCACCATTGTTGTTGTTAAAAAGGCCGAACGAGCATCAGAAAGACTCGTTGTAGGCCACCGGTCTGTTGCCGGTAGGTGAGGCGATCCTAATCGCGCAAGCTTTCAGCAGCCTTTCGCCGCTGCAATGGTTGATGACTGGCCAAGCGAGCTGTGTTGCGGTGTTGTTTTGTGCTGCTGTGCTGCTGTGCTGCTGTGCTGCTGTGCTTTTGTGGCGAGGGAGCTTGCTCCCGCTGGGCTGCGCAGCGGCCCCAGGATTTTGCGGCCGCTGCGCAACCGAGCGGGAGCAAGCTCCCTCGCCACAAAAGCAGTCAGGTTTTTGCTTTAAAGGCTGAAAGATTCAACGGCCGCACCGCCCCCATCCAGATCGCATGGTCGGTGTGATCGGCCAGGTCATCGCCGGTCTCCGGGTGCAGGAAAATCACCAGCCCCTTGCGATTCAGGGCCAGCCACGGCAGGACCACGCCGATGTACTGCGGATCGAAGGCCAGCTGACAACTCCAGTCCGGGTGGGGGCCGACCGGGCGTTGATGGACGCGGCCCATTTTCAGCGGGAACAACTGCGCCGCTTCCTCACACAGCGCCCGCGCCTGGTCGAGGGTGTTGGCATCGAAATACACGTGGGCGTGGTAGCCCTTGATCCGCTGCATCTGTTTCTCCTTGAAAAGAGGCCGAACCCTCGCCGTTTGCCGCGGGTCAGAGCCTTTACAGGCGGGACAACGAGGAAAACAGCCATGAAAAACGCCGAAACCCCGGTCATCAAAGTGGTGCTCTATGGTGCCATGAGCAGCCTCGGCAGTGCGTTGATGGCTGAACTGCTACGGCGCCAGCATGAGGTCATCGCCATTCTCGACGACCTCACCGCCCTGGCCCCACGCCCGGGCCTGCGGACCAAGACCGGCGATCTGTTCGACCCGGAGCGGGTCAAGCAAAGTGTCGCCGGCGCCAGCGCCGTGGTGTGCCTGTTGAACGCGCCAGGGTTGCCGATGAACAGCGAACAGGTGGAGCGCACCTTGATTCCCGGCCCGGTGGAGCAGGTCTTGGCGGTGGATGCCCTGATCGCCGGCATGCAGGCGGTGAACATGACACGGCTGTTCCTGGTGGGCGATTTTGCGATGCTGGACGAAGAACAGGCCGACGATGATTTGCAGCGCCATGCCGCCGAAGAGATGCTCGACGCCCTGAAGAGCAGTGCCTTGCAGTGGACCTTGATCAACGCGCCCTACGCCGCGCCTGGCCTGGGCATCGAACATTTCAGCCAGGTCAGTACCAGCCTGGAACCCGGTCTGGCCGAAACCTTGGAGCGGCTCAACCGCGTGGCGGTCGGCATCGCCGACGAGCTGCGCCTGAACCTGCACGTGGGCGAGCACGTCAGCTTCGTGCCCGCCAATTAGCGATGGACATCCCGTGGCGAGGGAGCTTGCTCCCGCTGGGCTGCGAAGCAGCCCTAAAACGACGGCCACGTACTCAAACAGCAATCGACGGCAACGGCAATCCCGTGAGCGATTCGGCGCTGTTGGCCTGTTCTTCCATCAGCCAATCGACGAATTGCCGGATCAACACACCGCGCCGTTTACGCTGGGGCAAGACCACGTAATACCCCAGCCGCGACAGCACCGTTTCCGCGATCGGACGACACAACAGGCCCTGGGCCAATAAGTTATCCACAAGGTGCCGCCAGCCAATCGCGACGCCTTGGCCGCCAATCGCTGCCTGGATAAGCAACGTGTAGTTGTCGAAGCGCAACTGCCCGGGCGCCGGTGGCGAGGTGATGCCCAATTCGCGGAATACACCACTCCAGTCAAACCAGCTGTTGCTGTTGCTCGCGCGCAAATGCAGCAACGGAAATTCCGCCAAGGCCTGGGCGGGCAAGGGCAGGGGACGTTCCTTGAGCAGCAGCGGGCTGCACACCGGGAAAACTTCTTCGCTGAATAGCCAGCGACTTTCACCTTGTTTGAAGCGACCGTCGCCGAATAGCACGGCAACGTCGATATCGGTGCGGAGCATGTTGTGGTTGCGTTCACTGGTCACCAGGCTCACGTCGACCTGCGGGTTGGCGGCGTGAAAGCGATGCAGGCGCGGCATCAGCCAATAGGCGGCGAAGGCGAAGTCCGTGGCGACTTGCAGCACCTCATGCTGGTGTTGGGCGGTGATGGCGCTGAGCCCGGCATCGATGCTCTGCAAACCGGCCTGCACCTGCTCGAACAGGATCGTCCCGGCCTCGGTCAGTTCGATGCCACGATAGATGCGATCGAACAACCGCGTACCCAGCTGCTCCTCCAGACGCTTGATCTGCTGGCTGATGGCCGGTTGCGTGGTGCCCAGCTCAATCGCCGCCGCGGTAAAGCTCTGTTGGCGGGCCGCGGCTTCAAAGGCTCGGAACAGTTCCAGGGATAGGTTACCCAAGGCGTCATACATAAGCTGTGCTTATCCTAGTCATTATCCTGCATGGGCTTTACCCCAAAACCCGGGGGCTACATGCTCAATCGCAGCAATGTCGCATAACTGCCTACTATGGAATGCCGCGAATACATGAAGCGCAAGAACATTCTTTTCATCATGGCCGATCAAATGGCCGCGCCAATGTTGCCGATCTACGGCCCTTCACCGATCAAGCTGCCGAACCTGTCGCGCCTGGCCGCCGAGGGCGTGGTGTTCGACGCCGCCTATTGCAACAGCCCGCTGTGCGCGCCGTCGCGGTTTACCCTGGTGAGCGGCCAGTTGCCGAGCAAGATCGGCGCGTACGACAACGCGGCGGATTTTCCTGCGGACGTGCCGACCTACGCCCATTACCTGCGCCGCCTCGGCTACCGCACAGCGTTGTCCGGCAAGATGCACTTTTGTGGCCCCGATCAACTGCATGGCTACGAAGAGCGGCTGACCAGCGACATCTACCCGGCCGACTACGGTTGGGCGGTGAACTGGGACGAGCCGGACGTGCGGCCCAGTTGGTACCACAACATGTCGTCGGTGTTGCAGGCCGGGCCTTGCGTGCGCACCAACCAATTGGATTTCGATGAAGAAGTGGTGTTCAAGGCCCAGCAGTACCTGTTCGACCACATCCGCGAGGACGGTGACCAGCCGTTCTGCCTCACCGTGTCGATGACTCACCCACACGACCCGTACACAATTCCCAAGGCCTTTTGGGATTTGTATGACGACAACGACATCCCATTGCCCCAAACCCCGGCGCAAACGGACCTCGATCCACATTCCCAGCGGCTGTTGAAGGTCTATGACTTGTGGGACAAGCCGCTGCCTGTGGATAAGATTCGCGATGCCCGTCGCGCCTATTTCGGTGCGTGCAGCTACATTGACAGCAACGTCGGCAAGCTGCTGCAAACCCTGGAGGACACCGGTCTGCTGGACGATACGATTATCGTGTTCTCCGGCGATCACGGGGACATGCTCGGCGAAAAGGGCCTCTGGTACAAAATGCACTGGTTCGAAATGGCCGCTCGCGTACCGTTGCTGATCAGCGCACCAGGGCAGTTCGCCAGCGGCCGGGTGGGCGCGGCCGTGTCCACCGCCGACTTGCTGCCGACCCTGGTGGAACTGGCCGGGGGCACGCTGGAACCGGGCTTGCCGCTGGATGGCCGTTCGCTGGTGCCGCACCTGCAAGGGCAGGGTGGTCATGATGAAGTCTTCGGTGAGTACATGGCCGAAGGCACCATCAGCCCGTTGATGATGATCCGTCGTGGCCCGTGGAAATTCATCTACAGCGAAGATGACCCGTGCCTGCTGTTCGATGTTCGCAACGATCCCAAGGAATTGGAAGATCTCAGCCAATCCGCCGAGAATCTGTCCCTGTTCAGCGATTTTCTCGCCGAAGCCCGCGCCAAGTGGGATATTCCGACTATTCATAAACAGGTGCTCGCCAGCCAGCGCCGCCGCCGTTTCGTCGCCCAGGCGCTGACCCTGGGCAAACTCAAGAGCTGGGATCACCAGCCGCTGGTGGACGCCAGCCAGCAGTACATGCGTAACCACATCGACCTCGACGATCTGGAGCGCAAGGCCCGTTATCCACAACCCTGCCAAAACCAATAACGTAAGGGGCAAGCCATGCAAAAGTTATCCACAGTACTGACCGCTGGGCTGTTGGCATTGAGCAGCGTTTCGGCCTGGGCCGAGCAAAGCTGCGAAACGGTGAAGATGGCCGATCCGGGCTGGAGCGACATTGCCGCCACCAACGCCATCACCGGTTTCCTGCTGGACGGGATGGGCTACAAGGCCAAAGTCGACACCCTCGCCGTGCCGATTACCTTCGGTGGCCTCAAGGATGGCCAGGTGGATGTATTCCTGGGTAACTGGATGCCGGCGCAGCAGGGTTTCTATGACAAGTTCGTGGCCAATGGCGACGTCACGCAACTGGCCAAGAACCTGGACGGCACCGAGTTCACCCTGGCGGTCCCGGATTACGTCTGGGACGCGGGTGTGCATAACTTTGCCGACCTGAACAAATTCGCCGACAAGTTCGACAAGAAAATCTACGGCATCGGTTCCGGCGCCCCGGCCAACCTCTCCCTGAAAGAAATCATCAAGACCAACGACTTCGGCATGGGTGAGTGGAAACTGGTGGAGTCCAGCGAGCAGGCGATGTTGGCGGAAGTCTCCCGGGCGGTGAAAAAACAGAAGTTCGTGACCTTCCTCGGCTGGACCCCGCACCCAATGAACGTGCAATTGAAAATGCACTACCTCAAGGGCGGCGAGAAATACTTCGGCGACACCGGCAGCGTCTATACACTGACGCGCAAAGGTTATGCACAGGCCTGCCCGAACGTGGGCAAGCTGCTGACCAACCTGAGCTTCACCCAGGAAATGGAAAACAGCATCATGGCCGAGGTGGTCAACAACAAGGTCAGCAACGCCGATGCGGCCAAGGCCTGGATCAAGGCCAACCCGGCGGTGCTGGATAAATGGCTGGACGGTGTGAAGACCCTGGATGGCAAAGACGCGTTGGCGGCGGTGAAGGCCAAGCTCTAGGCATAATGGCGAGCGGCTTTTGTGGCGAGGGAGCTTGCTCCCGCTGGGCCGGTCCGACGCTTCGGGCGAAGCGGCCCCGTTTTTTTTTGCGGCCGCTGCGCGACCGAGCGGGAGCAAGCTCCCTCGCCACATGGGTTCACCTGATACCCTTGCGCCAAACCCCATTCCTTGAGGCCCCATGGCAATCCCCACGCGCCATTCACTTTTTCCCTTCTTGAGCTGGCTGCCCCGGCAGACCCGGGCCAGTGTCGGCCGTGACCTGATAGTCGGCCTCAGCGGCGCGATTCTCGCGTTGCCGCAATCCATCGCCTACGCCCTGATTGCCGGCCTGCCCCCCGAGTACGGCTTGTACGCGGCGATCGTACCGGTGCTGATCGCCTGCCTGTGGGGTTCGTCGTGGCACCTGATCTGTGGTCCTACGGCGGCAATCTCCATTGTCCTGTACGCCACCGTCAGTCCGCTGGCCGTGCCCGCATCCCAGGACTACATCACCTTGATCCTGCTGCTGACGGTGCTGGCGGGTATCTTCCAGTGGTTGCTGGGTTTGCTGCGTTTCGGGGCGCTGGTGAATTTCGTCTCCCACTCGGTGGTGCTGGGTTTCACCCTGGGCGCGGCGGTGGTCATCGCCCTGGGGCAGTTGCCGAACCTGCTGGGCCTCGACCTGCCGAACGAAGCCACGGCGTTGAGGGGCCTGCTGATGCTGGTCGACCACATCGGGGCTGTGGATAAGCCATCGCTGCTGCTGGGATTGGGCACTTTGATTCTGGGGGTCGTGCTCAAGCGCTTGCTGCCGCGCTGGCCGAGCCTGTTGATAACTTTAGTCATCAGCAGCCTGGTAGTCTGGTTGTGGCCGGCGATGTTCGGGCATGTGGCGCTGGTCAGTGCTTTCGCCGGGCGCCTGCCGCCGCTCACTTTGCTGCCGCTGGACCTGGAGCTGATCCTGCGCCTGCTGCCCGGTGCCGTCGCGGTGGGCATGCTCGGGTTGGTCACCAGCCTGTCTATCGCTCGTTCATTGTCGGTACGGTCCGGGCAGTTGCTCGATGCGAATCAGGAGGTGAGGGCGCAGGGGCTTTCCAACATTGTCGGAGGATTTTTCTCCGGATCATTGTCAGCCGGTTCCTTCACCCGTTCCGGCCTCAGCTATGAAGCCGGGGCCTGCTCGCCCCTGGCCGGGGTGTTCTCGGCCTTGTGGGTGGCGCTGTTTGCGGTCGCCGGGGCGAAACTGATCGCGCACATCCCGATTCCCGCCATGGCCGGCAGCATTTTGCTGATCGCCTGGGGGCTGGTGGATCACCGGGGTATCCGCGCGTTGTACCGCGTGAGTCGCGCCGAATTCGTGGTGATGAGCCTGACCTGCCTGGCCACGTTGCTGCTGGAACTGCAAACCGCCATTTATGCCGGCGTGCTCGCTTCGCTGTTCTTTTACCTCAAGCGCACCTCGCAGCCGCGGGTACAGCATTTTCGCGAAGGGGAGGCGGAGATCCTGCGGGTCGGCGGCTCGATCTTTTTCGGCGCCAGCCATTACCTGCAAGTGCGCCTGCAACGGTTGCAGGCGCAGCGGGTGGTCATCGATGCCCAGCAGATCAACTTCATCGATTATTCCGGGGTGGAAATGCTCCATCAGGAAGCCCGGCGCCTGCGCGGCCAGGGGCGTAGCCTGACCTTGCGCATGGCCCGGCCGCAGGTGGTGGAGGAGTTGTTGAAGTTGGAAGGGGCGCAGGCGTGCCCGATTCATTTCGAAGACTAGGGCTCAAGGCAGACATACCTGTGCTCAAGGCAGGCATCCCCTGTGGCGAGGGAGCTTGCTCCCGCTGGGCTGCGAAGCAGTCCTAGAGGGCTTGCCAACCTTAAGTGTCGTGCGGTCAGTCAGGCGGGCGCTTCGCACCCGAGCGGGAGCAAGCTCCCTCGCCACAGTTCACAGTTCACAGTTCACAGTTCACAGTTCAGTTCACCGTTCATAGCGCCAACTGGCGGCGCAGCTCGGCCAGCACCGGTGCGGTGTCCGGGCGTACCCCGCGCCACAGGTAGAAGGCTTCGCCCGCCTGCTCGGCGAGCATGCCCAGGCCATCCATCGCCACCGCCGCCCCGTGCTCACGGGCCCAACGGCAGAACGAAGTCGGTTCCTTGCTGTACATCATGTCGTAGCAAACCGTCTTGCCGGGCTCGATCAAGCTGGCGGCAATCGGTGGCACATCCCCTGACAGGCTCGCGGAGGTGGCGTTGATGATCAGGTCCACCGGCTCTTGCAGCCAGTCGAAGCCACTGGCCGAAACCGGGCCCAGGTCGGCGAACAACTCGGCGAGCAATTCGGCTTTTTCCACCGTGCGATTGGCGATGATCACCGAGGCCGGGGCTTCGGCCAGCAGCGGTTCCAGGGCGCCGCGCACCGCGCCGCCGGCGCCGAGCAAGAGAATGCGCGTGCCCTTGAGGCTGAAGCCGGCGTTGACGGTCAGGTCGCGGACCAAGCCGGCGCCGTCGGTGTTGTCACCCAACAGGCGCCCGTCGGCCAGCTTGCTCAACGTATTGACCGCCCCGGCCCGTTGGGCTCGCTCGGTCAGATCGTCGGCCAGGCGGAAAGCGTCTTCCTTGAACGGCACCGTGACATTCGCCCCACGCCCCTCGCGGAAAAATGCCTGGGCGCACCCGGAAAAATCCTCCAGCGGTGCCAGCAGCGTGCTGTAGTCCAGGCGTTGCCCGGTCTGCTCGGCAAACAGGCGATGGATCAACGGCGACTTGCTGTGGCCGATCGGGTTACCCATTACAACGTAGCGGTCCATGGATAATCCCCGTTCAGGCCGTAGCCAGCCAATCGCGATCCTGCAGGAAATACTCGGTCAGCCGCGCTTCTTCGCTGCCCGGCTCGGCTTTCCAGTCGTAGCCCCAGCGCACTTGCGGCGGCAGGGACATCAGGATCGATTCGGTACGCCCGCCCGATTGCAGCCCGAACAGGGTGCCACGGTCATAGACCAGGTTGAATTCCACGTAGCGCCCGCGGCGGTATTCCTGGAACTCCCGTTGCTGGGCGGTGAACGCATCGTGCTTGCGACGACGCACGATCGGCAGGTAGGCATCGATGTAGGCGTCGCCGATGGCGCGCATGAAAGCGAAGCTGGTGTCGAAGTCCCACTCGTTCAGGTCGTCGAAAAACAGGCCGCCGATGCCCCGGGGCTCGTTGCGATGCTTGATGTGGAAATAGCTGTCGCACCAGGCCTTGTAGCGCGAATAGACGTCCGGGCCGAACGGTTCGCAGGCTTGCTGGGCAATGCGGTGCCAATGCACGCAATCCTCTTCCACGCCGTAATAAGGCGTCAGGTCGAAGCCACCGCCAAACCACCAGACCGGCTCTTCGCCTTCCTTTTCGGCGATGAAAAAGCGCACGTTGGCGTGGGAAGTCGGCACGTGGGGGTTGTGGGGGTGGATCACCAGCGACACGCCCAGGGCTTCGAAGCCGCGACCGGCCAATTCGGGCCGATGGGCGCTGGCCGACGGTGGGAGACCGCTGCCGAAGACGTGGGAAAAGTTGACGCCGCCCTTTTCGATCACCGTGCCGTTTTCGATCACCCGAGTGCGACCGCCACCGCCGGCAGGCCGGGTCCAGGCGTCTTCGACGAAGCGCCTGCCGCCGTCCTCGGTTTCCAGGGCGGCGCAGATACGGTCTTGCAGGTCGAGCAGGTAGGCTTTCACGGCCTCGGTGCGAGTGGACATGACATCACCTTGATCAGGGCTACGCTACGCGGCGTATAGCGGGCCGGTGGCAAATGGGCGCACAGGATACCACCGCACTTGCCCACGCCACAGTTGACGACGGTCAAGCTTAGGAGTCCGATAGCAGGCTTGGTAAAAAGTCCTGCGACAAGGAGAAAGTGAAGATGGCCAAACGTATCCAGTTCAGTTCCCACGGCGGTCCCGAAGTGCTCGAGTACGTCGACTACCCGCCGGCCGAGCCGGGCCCGCAGCAGGTGCGCGTCAGCAACAAGGCGATCGGCCTGAATTTCATCGACACCTATTACCGCAGTGGTCTGTATCCGCCGCCAGCGCTGCCTTCTGGCTTGGGCGCCGAGGGCGCGGGCGTGGTCGAGGCGGTCGGCGCCGATGTTACGCGGTTCAAGGTCGGCGACCGGGTGGCGTATGGCAGCGGCCCGCTGGGGGCCTACAGCGATGTGCATGTGTTGCCCGAAGCCAACCTGGTGCACCTGCCCGAAGCCATCAGTTTCGAACAGGCCGCCGGGGTGATGCTCAAGGGCCTGACCGTGCAATACCTGTTGCGCCAGACATATGAACTCAAGGGCGGCGAAACCATTTTGTTCCACGCGGCCGCCGGTGGCGTCGGTTCCCTGGCCTGCCAATGGGCCAAGGCTCTAGGCGTGAAGCTGATCGGCACTGTCAGCTCGGCGGAAAAGGCCGCCATCGCCAAATCCCACGGCGCCTGGGAAGTCATCGACTACAGCAAGGAAAACGTCCCGCAGCGCGTGTTGGAATTGACTGACGGCAAGAAAGTCCCGGTGGTGTACGACGGCGTTGGCAAGGACACGTGGCTGACGTCGTTGGATTGCACAGCGCCCCGTGGCCTGGTGGTGAGCTTCGGCAACGCCTCCGGCGCGGTGGACGGCGTGAACCTGGGGATTCTCTCGGCCAAGGGCTCGCTGTACGTCACCCGCCCAACCCTGGCGACCTACGCCAACAACGCCGAAAACCTGCAGCGCATGGCTGATGAATTGTTCGGGATGATTGCCAGCGGCAAGCTCACGGTGGATATCAACCAGCGTTATCCACTGGCGGAAGCGGCCAAGGCCCATACCGAGTTGTCGGCGCGGCGCACGACGGGGTCGACCATTCTGCTGCCTTGAGATTGGGTACCCAAGGGTACATGCAGTACCTGTGGGAGCGAGCTTGCTCGCGATAGCGGTGGGTCAGCCAACATCAATGCCAGCTGACCTGACGCCATCGCGAGCAAGCTCGCTCCCACACTTGTTCGGTGGTGTTCATAAGTACTGTGTGCAACACAAAACCCTGTGGGAGCGAGCTTGCTCGCGATAGCGGTGTATCAGTCAACATTGATGCTGGCTGTCCTGGCGCTATCGCGAGCAAGCTCGCTCCCACAGTGGTTTATGCAAGATGCAACGTTTGTGTTCGGGCTCAGTCCGGCCGCACGACCTTGCCGGTCGCCAGGTCGCGAATCACGCTGGGGTTCTTGCGCCCGCCCAGGTTGCCGCCCAGCACCAGGTCGATCTGCCCGCGGAAATACTGCTCGACGCGAATTCGCGTGCGCGCTGCCGGGCGCCCCTGCGGGTTGGCCGAGGTGGACACCAGCGGCCCGACCAGCGAACACAAATCACGCACGGTAGGATGATCGCTGACCCGCAGCGCGACGGTGTCGTGCACCCCGGTGATCCACTCGGGCAGCAGGTTCTGGTGCGGCACCAGCCAGGTATTGGGCCCTGGCCAGGTGCTGGCCATGCGGTCCATCCAGGTTTCGGGGAAGTCTTCGAACAGAAAGTCGAACTGGTGGATGTTGTCCGCCACCAGGATCAGGCCTTTGTCGGGCAGCCGCGACTTGATCGCCAGCAGGCGTTCCACGGCCTCCTCGTTCCATGGGTCGCAACCCAGGCCCCAGACCGCTTCGGTTGGATAGGCAATCACCGCCCCGGCGCGAATTTCTCGCGCGGCTTGTTGCACACGCCAACTGTTGACCATGAAAGATTCTCCCGCAACGCAATTAAGGCTGTGGGCAGTTTACCGATCTTCCCCATAAAACCTAGCGTGCGAACCAGCGTCCGTTGTCACGAGCGGCGCGCCCCTCCATTTCCAGCTCGGTCAACGCCGCCAGCACCTTGGGCAAACCCCAGCCACTGGCGTCGGCCAGCGCCTCGCTGCTCTGCGGCGCGGCATGCAGCAGGCGCAGCAGCGGATGGGTCACGGCCACAGGCTCGGCGGCCAGCGGCAGTCGTTGCCAACCGCGCAACGCTTCAAGAATGTGCTCGACGGTTTCCACCAGCGCCGCACCGTCGCGGATCAGTTGATGACAGCCCCGGGCCCCAGGGTGATGGATCGAGCCAGGAATGGCATACACCTCGCGACCCTGTTCCGCCGCCAGGCGGGCGGTGATCAGCGAACCACTGGCGACACTCGCCTCTACCACCAGCACCCCCAGGGACAAACCGCTGATGATTCGGTTGCGGCGCGGAAAGTTGCTGGCGTTAGGCGCTGCGTCCAGCGGGAATTCCGAAACCACCGCGCTGCCCTGGGCAATCATCGCGTCCGCCAGCCGACGATTGCGCTGTGGATAAAAATTTTCCAGGCCAGTGCCGAGCACGCCGACGGTGCATCCGCCAACGTCCAGCGCCGCCTGATGGGCCGCCGCATCGATGCCCAACGCCAAGCCACTGGTGATGACAAAACCAGCGCCGGCCAGGCTTCTGGAAAACGCCGCCGCCGTGTCCATGCCCGGCCGCGATGCCCGACGACTGCCGACCATCGCCAGCTGCGGTTTTTCCAGGATCGAGGGGGCGCCAGCGACGAACAGCAGCGGCGGTGCGTCGCTGATTTGCGCCAGCAGCGCCGGGTAATCAGGCTGGTCCCACATCAGTAAATGCTGGGCCGGGCCGTCTAGCCAGGCCAATGCGTGGGCGGCGCCGTCACGTATGTCCGGGGCGCGTCGGGCCTCGGCGCACGTGGCCGGCAACCCCAGCGCCCGCCAGGCGCTGGCCGGTGCGCTGATGGCTTTGGACGCCGAGCCAAAGGCCTCCATCAAGGTCATGAAACGTTTAGGGCCCAGCGCCGGCAAGCGATGCAAGCGCAGGCGGGCCTCCAGTTCCGCAGGCGGAACCGAAGCAGATTCAGGCAATGGCATGTGATCAATCCTTGATCGTTATCGTCCCGTTGAAACGGGAACAAGCTGTGGATAACTCTGTTGGTAACTTGTGAGACCCGTTATGGATTGCGCACCTTGTCGAGGATCGCCAAGGATCGCGAGGCGTACAGCACCAAGCCGTAACTGAGTTTGTCGTAGGTGCGGAACACCATCAGCAGGCCGGCCCGTTCATCGGGGATTTTCACCGGCTCGCCGGTGATGCGGTCGCGCACGGTTTCACCGGTCTTCATCACCGCCAGCACGTTGCCTTCCACCAGCCCGTCGCGCCGGCCCTTGTTCAGGGTGACCACGTCCAGCGCGCCGATCTGCGTCACGCCCCGGGGGACATCGAGGATCAGGCCTTGGATGTCCGATTTCGGCGCGCTGGGCATGAAGGTCGAGTTGATCGAGCGCTCTTCGCCGCTGAACAGCCGATCACCCAGGCGAACTTCCTGGGTGGTGCGTTGCAGGGCCAGGGTGGTGACATCGCCCTCGCTGGCGACCACTTCGCCGCTGCCGATGTCGTCGGCGTTGATGCCCAGGAATTCCTTGGTCTCGGGGTCGGTGTAGACCTTGCCCTGGCGGAAGATGCCGTACGCCGTCTGGCTCTCATCGAATGCACCACGAGCGAAGACCCGGTCCCCCATGCCGCTGAGCACCCGCTCGGCATTGCCGGCGACGACGTAGGGCGCCTTGTTGAAATCTTCCGCCGTGTCGACGATGCGGTTGCTCAGCAAAAAGCTGTTGATGGCTTGCAGCGGAATGCTCGGGATGGCGTCGGCCACCGGCGAACTGCGAATGCGCGGCGACAGCTTGATGGTGCCCCGCGAGGCGCCGCGATTGAGGGTCAGGCGCGGCTGGCCGTTGACGTAGACCAGCGACAGGGTATCGCCCGGATAGATCAGGTTGGGGTTTTCGATCTGCGGATTGGCCTGCCACAGCTCCGGCCATTTCCACGGCTCGCGCAGGTATTTACCGGAAATGTCCCACAGCGTGTCCCCCGTCACCACCGTGTATTGCTGGGGAAAACCTTCCCGAAGTTGCACTTGCCCGTGCGCGATACCGGCCGAGGCCAGGAGCAGCAGGGCGAGTAGTGATTTCCTCATGCGGTGAATCCCTTTATTATGTGCGTTCGCGTAAAACGCCAGAGCCCCCGTGGCTCGCTCTGTTCAAGAGCAACGTTTTACAACGGTAGCCTGCATCCCGACACACGCCAGGCCAGCCACCCGACTTTACCTCACACGTGCATTTATCAAGCTTATGGCCATTTTGAACATTCTCGAATTTCCGGACCCGCGCCTGCGCACTATCGCCAAACCGGTGGCCGTAGTGGACGACGAAGTGCGTCAGCTGGTCGATGACATGTTTGAAACAATGTATGAGGCGCCCGGCATCGGCCTCGCCGCGACCCAGGTCAACGTGCACAAGCGTATCGTCGTCATGGACCTCTCCGAAGACCGCAGCGAGCCCCGGGTGTTCATCAACCCCGAGTTCGAAACCCTGACCGACGAGATGGACCAATACCAGGAAGGCTGCCTGTCGGTGCCGGGCTTCTACGAAAACGTCGATCGTCCGCAGAAGGTCAAGATCAAGGCCCTGGACCGTGACGGCCAGCCTTACGAGCTGATCGCCGAAGGCCTGCTGGCGGTGTGCATCCAGCACGAATGCGACCACCTCAACGGCAAGTTGTTCGTTGATTACCTGTCTAATCTCAAGCGTGACCGGATCAAGAAAAAACTGGAAAAGATCCATCGCCAGAACGCTTGATGCCCCTCTTCAAAGGCTTGCCGCGGCAAGCCTTTTTCTTTTTGCGACTGCTTTGTAATTGAGAGTTTTCCATGACTGAGCCACTGCGCATCGTCTTTGCCGGCACTCCCGAGTTTGCCGCCGAACACCTCAAGGCCCTGCTGGCCAGCCCCTATGAAATCGTCGCGGTCTATACCCAGCCGGACCGTCCCGCCGGTCGCGGGCAAAAATTGATGCCCAGCCCGGTCAAACAACTCGCACTGGAAAATGGTTTGCCGGTGTTGCAGCCGCCGACCCTGCGCGACACGCAAGCCCAAGCCGAACTGGCGGCGCTGAAGCCCGACTTGATGGTGGTGGTCGCCTACGGCCTGATCCTGCCGCAAGTGGTGCTGGACATCCCGCGCCTGGGTTGCATCAACAGCCACGCCTCGCTGCTGCCGCGCTGGCGCGGCGCGGCGCCGATCCAACGTGCGGTGGAAGCCGGCGATGCCGAGAGCGGCGTGACCGTGATGCGCATGGAAGCCGGTCTGGACACCGGGCCGATGCTGCTCAAGGTCAGCACCCCCATCAGCGCCGAAGACACCGGCGGCAGCCTGCACGATCGCCTCGCGCTGATCGGCTCGCCAGCGGTGGTCCAAGCCATTGCCGGCCTGGCCGCCGGCACGCTGGAAGGCGAAGTGCAGGACGACAGCCTCGCCACCTATGCGCACAAACTGAACAAGGACGAAGCCCGCATCGACTGGAGCCGCCCGGCCGTCGAGCTGGAGCGCCTGGTGCGGGCCTTCAACCCTTGGCCGATCTGCCACAGCACCTTGAACGGCGAAGCCCTGAAAGTCTTGGCCGCCAACTTGGCCGAAGGGAAGGGCGCACCCGGAGAAATCCTCAGCGCCAGCAAGGACGGCCTCGTCGTTGCCTGTGGCGAGCAGGCCCTGTGCCTGACCCGTCTGCAATTGCCCGGCGGCAAGGCGCTGAACTTCAGCGACCTGTTCAACAGCCGCCGTGAGAAATTCGCCGTCGGCACCGTCCTCGGCCAAGCGGCGGACGCCTCATGAACCCGCGTCTGGCCGCCGCCAAGGCACTTGCCGCCGTCCTCAGCGGCAAAGCCTCGCTGAACAGTTCCCTGCCGACCCAACTGGACAAGGTCGAAGATCGCGATCGCGGTTTCACCCAGGACCTGGCGTTCGGCACCGCCCGTTGGCAGCCGCGCCTCTCGGCCCTCGCGGCCAAGCTGTTGCAGAAGCCGTTCAAGGCCGCCGATGCCGACGTCGAGGCGCTGCTGCTGGTAGGCCTCTATCAACTGCTCTACACCCGCGTCCCCGCCCACGCCGCCATCGGCGAGACCGTGGGCTGCGCCGACAAGCTGAAAAAACCTTGGGCCAAGGCCCTGATCAACGCCGTGTTGCGCCGCGCCCAACGGGAAAGCGAAACCCTGCTGGCGGAACTGGAACACGACCCGGTGGTGCGCACCGCCCACCCGCGCTGGTTGCAGAAATCCCTCAAGGCCTTCTGGCCCGAGCAGTGGGAAGCCATCTGCGCCGCCAACAACGCCCATCCGCCGATGATCCTGCGGGTCAACCGTCGCCACCACACCCGCGATGCCTACCTGGCGTTGCTGGGCGAGGCGGGCATCCCGGCCATCCCGTGCCAATACAGCTGCGACGGCATCATCCTGGAAACCCCGGGCGATGTGCGCGCACTGCCGGGCTTCGCCGAAGGTTGGATCAGCGTCCAGGACGAAGCCGCCCAACTGGCCGCCGACCTGCTGGAGCTGGCGCCCGGCCAACGGGTGCTGGACGCCTGCTGCGCGCCAGGGGGCAAGACCTGTCACATCCTCGAAGCCGAGCCGAAACTGGCCGGCGTCGTGGCGGTGGACCTGGAAGCCAAGCGCCTGGTGCGGGTGAAGGAAAACCTCGAACGCCTGGGCCTGGACGCCGAACTGTTCGCCGCCGACGGTCGCGACACGGCGGCGTGGTGGGACGGCAAGCCGTTCCAGCGCATCCTCCTCGACGCGCCGTGCTCGGCCACCGGCGTGATCCGCCGCCATCCGGACATCAAGCTCACCCGCCAGCCGGACGACATCGCCGCATTGGCCGTGTTGCAAGGCGAACTGCTCGATGCCCTGTGGCAGACCCTCGAAGTCGGCGGCATGCTGCTCTACGCCACCTGCTCGACCTTGCCGACCGAAAACACCGACGTGATCGAAGCCTTCCTCGCCCGCACGCCAGGCGCCCGGGAGCTGGACATCGCCACCCAGGCCGGCCTCAAGCAGCCTCACGGCCGGCAGTTGCTGGCCCAGGAAGGCGGCCACGATGGGTTCTATTACGCCAAGCTGATCAAAATCGCCGCCGCACGCGGTTAAAACCGATTCGATAGGAGTGAATGGATGAAAATCATCATCCTGGGTGCAGGGCAGGTCGGCGGTTCGCTGGCGGAACACCTGGCCAGCGAGGCCAACGACATCACCGTGGTCGACACCGACGGCGAACGCCTGCGCGACCTCGGCGACCGTCTCGACATCCGCACCGTGCAAGGGCGCGGCTCCTTGCCCACCGTGCTGCGCCAGGCCGGCGCCGACGACGCCGACATGCTCGTGGCCGTGACCAACAGCGACGAAACCAACATGGTCGCCTGCCAGGTCGCCCACACGCTGTTCCACACCCCGACCAAAATCGCCCGGGTGCGCGAAGCCGCCTACCTGACCCGCGCCGACCTCTTCGACAACGAAGCGATCCCCGTGGACGTGCTGATCAGCCCCGAACAGGTGGTCACCAACTACATCAAGCGCCTGATCGAACACCCTGGCGCCTTGCAGGTGATCGACTTTGCCGAAGGCAAGGCGCAACTGGTGGCGGTCAAGGCCTACTACGGCGGCCCGCTGGTGGGCCAGCAACTGCGCCAATTGCGCGAGCACATGCCCAATGTCGAGACCCGCGTCGCCGCGATCTTCCGCCGTGACCGGCCGATCCTGCCCCAGGGCGACACGGTGATCGAAGCCGACGACGAAGTGTTCCTCATCGCCGCCAAGGCGAACATTCGCGCGGTCATGAGCGAAATGCGCCGCCTCGACGAGAACTACAAACGCATCGTCATCGCCGGCGGCGGCCAGATCGGCGAACGCCTGGCCGAAGCCATCGAAAGCCGCTACCAGGTCAAGATCATCGAGATGAACCCGGCACGCTGCCGCTACCTCTCCGACACCCTCGACAGCACCGTGGTGCTGCAAGGCAGCGCCTCCGACCGCGACCTGCTGCTGGAAGAAAACATCGCCGACGCCGACATCTTCCTGGCGCTGACCAACGACGACGAAGCCAACATCATGTCCTCGCTGCTGGCCAAGCGCCTGGGCGCGAAAAAGGTCATGACCATCATCAACAACCCGGCCTACGTCGACCTGATCCAGGGCGGCGACATCGACATCGCCATCAGCCCGCAACTGGCCACCATCGGCACCCTGCTGGCCCACGTACGCCGCGGCGACATCGTCAGCGTCCACTCCCTGCGCCGCGGCGCGGCCGAAGCCATCGAAGCCATCGCCCACGGCGACGCCAAATCCAGCAAAGTGATCGGCAAAGCCATCCGCGACATCGGCCTACCGCCCGGCACCACCATCGGCGCGATCATCCGCGACGAAGAAGTGCTCATCGCCCACGACGACACCGTCATCCAGACTGGCGACCATGTGATCCTGTTCCTGGTGGATAAGAAGCACATTCGCGATGTCGAGAAGCTGTTTCATGTGGGGTTGAGTTTCTTCTGATTCAGAATCTGCGATGCCTGTTCCTCCGCTTTCGCGAGCAAGCCCGCTCCCACAGGGTTTGCTGTTGTTCACGACAATGGTGAGCAACAAAAATCTACTGTGGGAGCGGGCTTGCTCGCGAAAGCGGTCCAACGGCCAACAGATCAATCACTGACACCACCAAGGAAGCGCCCCCATGCTCGACTCCCTGGAAAAAATGCTCGCCAAGGGCATGGACAACCCCCTCCTGCGCTTCGGCCTCGGCAAAGGCTACCTCGACCTAGGCGAATTCCTCCGCGCCGCCGAACACCTCCAACGCTGCGTCGAATTCGACCCCAAGTATTCAGCCGCCTGGAAACTACTGGGCAAGGCCCACCAAGGCCAAGGCGACGCCGCCGCAGCCCGCCAAGCCTGGGAACAAGGCCTGGAAGCCGCCCGCGCCCACGGCGACAAACAAGCCGAAAAAGAAATGACCGTGTTCCTCAAGAAGCTGGATCGCCACCCCTGAACACAGACAAAACAAGACGATCAGGCACCTGCTGTTATCGGACCCGTGTGCCCTTGGGCAAAGCGAGTCGCCGATGTCTGTAGCAAGAGAACAATGGACAAGGCAATCATCAGAAACGGTATCAGCCACGCGCTCTCAATCAATGCCAGTTGCAGGCTGAGGATTAACAGCAAGACCGGCGTTGCGAGGGCATTCGCCCGGCTAACACATGCACCCACGGCAGCCTCGCTGTAGCGGTAGGCAATAGCGGCTCGGATATGCACCCGCGCACCGCCAAAGGCCATGCCAAGGATCAGCAGGCTCAGAGCCTTGAGCACCAGGGTATCTGGCACCATAAACCATACCGCTGCGGAAATGACGGCCAGCCCGATCAGCCCGGAGAGAAATATCGATAGATTGCGACCGGTATTACTCAGAATGATCAGCACGCCCACCAACGCCATCCCCAGGCCAAACACTGCATCCAGCACACCCAGCTCAAATAGCGCCCAGCCATGGCTCGACACATACACTGGGAGCATGAAGTTGAAGGCACCGAGGATTGGCCAGATCAGTACCATTGGCACAAACAGGGTGAGTGGAAGCTTGGCGGGCGCAACTGTCTCGCTAGTCTCTTGTGCCACCACCGAGCGACCATGGCGGATGTAGCAAATCGCTGATACCAGCAGGAATCCAGCGCCCAGAAAAATGAAGAACCCCATACCTGGCAGGATCGGCATCAAGCCGGCTGCCAACAACGGCCCAATCATCAGGGCCGCTTGACCGGTTGCAGTGGTTGCACCACTGATGCGCCTGACAGAGGCTTGATCCATACCGCGCTGAACCTGGGTGAACCACATATCCAAGCTGGCTTCGAGCAGCATGAAAACCAGCCAGACAAAAAGGTTGGCGACTAGCAGCGCAAGGGTGATGTCTCGGCTTGCCCCTACCACCAGGCTGAGGCCGGCCAGACAAAACGTAAACCAGCTGCTCATTTTTCGCCCGTTCATTCGTACCGACAGCCGCTTGATGATCACCGGCGTGATGAAGGCCGGAATGAACGAGCAAAAAATCGCCAATGCCAAAGGCAAATAACCACCTTGGTTCTGGTTGAGGATGGTCCACGTCAGGGAGACCACCAATGCCCCGGAACATAGGCGGTAAGCCGTTGAGCAGACTAAAAAAATAGCCAGTTCTTTTGAAAAGCTCTTCATGAAGATTTCCCTATCGTAAGCGTTTCGGCATGACGGAAGTGAACGGCATCCTTGAGCGCTGTGAACGCCCGCCTGGGCCGCGATAAATGCTGGTCATAGCGTTTTTGTGCACGCTAAAACCCCGTTTTAAAGACGCTTTAAAAGTTAAACTTTCAACTACATCAACGAGCAAAAAATGCGTTCAAAAATGACAAGCGGAACGCACTTTTTCTGGGCGGCTTGGCCGAGGCGGCATTGAAATGGTGCATATGTTGTTGCGGAAAATTTTAAACCTGAGCAAGGTGGTGTCATCGTTGTATGGCGGTCTTGTTAAACAACAGCTCAATGCTATGTCGTAGGTTGAACAAGATCACGCCGCAAAAAACCAAGCCTATCGATAGAATGACTGTTCCGTTTATCGGGTAGCTAAAAAACAGGTAGGAAATGATGATGGCGAAAAACGGAACCAGCAAGCCAATGGGGGCCACGGTGGAACCAGAATACTTCCTTATATTGTAGTTCCATATCCAGTACCCCAGCAGAGTCGTCACGTAAGACTGTGAGATCAGCGACACGATGACTTTATAATTTATCGCATCCTTCAGGCTATAGAATGAGTCGGCACCTTCAAAGTACAAGGCCAGAACAAATAGAACTGGAAGGCTGAATAAGAAGCTCCAAACCATAAAGGGCAGCAGGTCTTTAGGCTTGTATTTTTGAATAATAAAAGTACACATGCTAAAGCAAAAAGCTGCGAGCAAGCAGATAGCAACGCCCAATGGGCCTGAACCCTGATTGTTATTAATTAGCATCAAGAACAGTCCAGCGAGTGATATCGCGAGGGCGATAATGCTGATGTTGGAAGCTCTTTCCTTAAAGGCAATCAGGCCAATGATAAAGGTAATGAACGCGCTGAGCTGAATGATGAGGGATACCGTGCCGGGGGAGGTGCCTGTATAGATGGCAATGTTGGCGCAGCCCCATATTCCGCCGCCAAACAATATTCCATAGGCGGCGAGTACATAAGCTGGAATCTTAGGCCTTGGCATGAAAAATACAAACGGGAAGACGCAAAGCGAAAACCTGATAAATGTCATCACGAAGGGTTTGATTTGTTCAAGCCCTACCTTGATCAAGGCGAAGTTGCCACCCCAGATCAGCGCCACTAGCAATAAAAATGCGTAATCTTGTGGGGCGATTTTTTTAAGACTGCTCATGGGTCAGAATCCACTTTTCAGCAGGTCATCATACACATTGCGAAAAGGTGATATTTCGGTCATTTCTTCCAAGCACTCATCGAAAATCTGTTGCCCCATGGGCGTCAACACCCCGTCCCGCTTGATCTGGGCTGCGGTCGCGAAAAATCGCTTCTCAGCCACCCGCCCTTTCTCAAGTGCTTCCTCTGCTAGTTTCCCAGGCGCTATTTTTCCCAAGCCTGCCATCGCGAGTGCAATTCTGGCCAGTACAAAAAGTGCGTGAAATATACCGAGCATGGGACGTGCATCAGGCCTGAATGGCGCTGTGTATAATTCACTTTCTGGATTCAAGACAAAGCGGTCATCTGTGCTTTTTAAAAACAGCCTTAAATGAGCCGCCTCATGGACTACCTGTTGTGCGTAATAGATGGGGCTATGGACTTCATCGGCCCATATCAAAACCAGCCCTAATAAATTGTAACTACTGGCCGATCTGACATGGTATTCATCACCTGGCCCCGTCAAGACTATTTCATCTATTAGGGTCTCAGCTTCATTGTAGAGATCTATCGATTGGGCTTTGAGAAGTTCTATTCCGGCGATTAACTTGGCTTTCTCAACCTCAGCAACATCAGCGCTGATGAACCCAATGCTGATTTTGCCAGACGCCTCTTCTCGTATTTCATCGGCAACCAAATCAATTTCTTCTGTTCGGTTGTTTTCAGAGAACGCGGAAACCCTGAATCCTTCTGCTCCTTGCCTTTCGCTTTGCTTGGCTTCTTGAAAAAAATGTAAGCCAGAATCCGCATCATTGGCTTGCAGGCTTTTGATGCACTTATTGTAGAACGCGAAAGACTTCCAGGACAGCTTGGTCACGGCGTCGGATTTTTGATAGTTGTCATCGAACACGCTTGCCAAGTAGGTCATCGACTCTTTGTATTGATTGAGCAATGCGTAAGCGTCTTGGCGATACTCTTCGTTTGTGATTAAGATGCTCAATTGTTTCCTCCTTGAAAACGGGCTCTCCATAAAAAGAAGGACCGCCATAGGAATATGGCAGTCCTTCTAATAAATCACCGTCGAAATATTATTCGCCGATAGATTTGTTTACGCTCGACAGCGCAACCATTGCAGTCAGGCTCAGTGCGGATTGAGATACGATCAGTTTGGACATATCGAGTTTCATAAAAGCTCCATTTTTTTGAAAGATTATGCCATTCGCATTTCATTGCAAGGCAGAGCGAAACTAACATAACCATTTTGATAAATGACACTATTATTTTTTCGCGGTATATACCCATTCGCTATATTGGATCCAATTTCAGGAATATGAATTGTCGCTTGGTCGTCGAAGAGCAAAAAGGCAACCCGACTGAGCCGTGTCATAGTTTTTGGCGCCAGATTTATCGGAGGCTGGGCATGAGCCAGAGCATTTCGCCCGCCGCTTCAGCTGCGCGGAACACAGGCATGGTCGTCACGACCTTATGGGGCTTGGACATCGTCGGCGGTATCGCGGTCGATCCGGACCGGCGACCCTGTGATCCTGTTCCTGGTGGATAAGAAGCATATTCGCGATGTCGAGAAGCTGTTCCATGTGGGGTTGAGCTTTTTCTGATCCAGGCTGTGCGGTGGCAGTCATGGCCCCATCGCGAGCAAGCTATCCAACAGCCACTGATCAACCCCTGACACACCGATAGGGACGCCGCCATGCTCGACTCCCTGGAAAAAATGCTCACCAAGGGCATGGACAACGCCCTTCTCCGCTTCGGCCTCGGCAAAGGCTACCTCGACCTAGGCGATTTCCCCCGCGCCGCCGAACACCTCCAGCGCTGCGTCGAATTCGACCCCAAATATTCCGCAGCCTGGAAACTACTGGGCAAGGCCCACCAAGGCCAAGGCGACACCGCCGCAGCCCGCCAAGCCTGGGAACAAGGCCTGGAAGCCGCCCGCGCACACGGCGACAAACAAGCCGAAAAAGAAATGACCGTGTTCCTTAAGAAACTGGATCGCCATCCCTGACTTCACACAAAACTGCTTTTGTGGCGAGGGAGCTTGCTCCCGCTTGACCGGGCTGGCGCTCCAGTGCGCAGCACTCACAAAAAAGCCCACCCCATTCTCAACACCAGCCCACCAACCAGCCAACACACAAAACCCTGTGGCGAGGGGATTCATCCCCGCTGGGCTGCGCAGCAGCCCCAAACAGCCAATGCGGTCTGTCTGATGTACCGGAAACTAACAGAGATTTGCTTCTTAATAGGATGCCCACCGATTTTTACCAAATCTATGGAGGGGACAATGACGAGCGAAAATAGAGAATTGAGTCCGGATCTACACTCGCAAATACTGAAATTCAGTAGTGACGGAGATCTGCTGGCTGAGTCAGGCCGCTTTGAGGAAGCAGTAGCCCAATATAACAAGGCGTGGGCATTAATCCCTTCCCCAAAAAATGATTGGGAGGCTGCAACCTGGATCCTGGCGGCCATCGCTGACGCTTGCTTCCTATCCGGATTTACGACCTCCGCTCGCGAAGCTTTGCAGTACGCAATGACTTGCCCTGGCGGGATTGGAAATCCTTTTTTGCACCTGCGTCTTGGACAGGTTTTGCTCGATGATGGTCAAGATGATCGTGCTGCAGATGAGTTGATGCGCGCATACATGGGAGCTGGCCCACAGATTTTCGCCGCGGAAGACGCCCGCTACTTGGCTTTTCTCAGGACACGTGCTGATCTTGACGCAAGGTGAAAAAGCGATGAAGCGAATTTCCCGGTTGTTAGCCGTGTTATGGGTGCTAATCCACGCCTCATATTTGCCAATGACGCTGAAGGCGTAAGCCTCTCAGGCGAAGCTACAGACATCGATCACACCTTACGCAAGGATGCAGTCATGAGTCGCTACGAAGGTAAACCTTTCCTAAAACTATTGGATTTCTATGTTTTAGAATCCATCGGCAGGATTGAGCCAGAGCAATTGAGCGCTTTGGCTCAACTAGAGCCCAAGCTACGCGAGACCTATGCCACCCAAGGGACGTGGTTTGAAATAGTCGCCGAACAGATGGATCTTGCAGATGAGCTTCCCAGCCAAATCGACGCCGCGTGGGATTCCTATTCCAAACACATGCAGCAGAAGGGATTGGCTGCCGACCCAATAGAGTTCACTTACCGATTTGTAGATACCAACCTGATCGCTAATTGAAACGCCTGCTTTTGCGGCTGGCCTTGATCATCCCACCAGCCTCCTCGGGTCGATTGCAGCCCTTCGTGACATGTAGTAATCGGATTGAAAAGGGAAGAGGGCTGTAAGCGTCCGGCGAAATCATCTACCCGACCCCAGCTATAAGCCGATGATGGACATTTGCTCAAAATTGGCGTGCTAGCGCTATCATAGGTGCATTGAAGCCCTCGGGTGCTCAGGACAGATGCTTTATCTATATGTAGATGGCAGCGACAACGACGCTATCGAGGCAGAGCTTGTGGCTGCGTTCAATGGTCTCGTTTGCGAATGGTCTGAGCTGGGTGCGTTCCTTGTGAATCAGAAACACGAACGCGATGAGAGCGTATCTGAGAATGACTTGCCCGATTGGTTTATTGGGTTGAACCTTCCCATTGAGAACTATGGCATTGAGCAGATCAACCGCTTGATTCCTTTTGCGCAGAGGCTCGCTGTATCTACGGGACGGGAATTCGTCCTAGGTGTTTCTAGTCCTCAGGGTATTAGTCAGGATATGGTTTTTCTAGATGCGCATTCTGGGGAGCAAGAACACTCCATCCTTTTAAGCCTACTGAGTGCGAGCGTCCGGTGAAGACAGTGTTAAAAAATGATGCTGCGTAAGGGACTGAAAATAAATTCGTCTCCTTATTCAGTCCTATTGGTTGGCCATAGTTATTTTTCGAAAACTCCTCACAAGCGTTGCCAAGTTCGTCTGAGCTTAAGGAATTTGCCTTCGATTCTATCTTGGCGAACACGCGAGCGTAGGCTGCCGAAGCCCGTAACTTTTTGAGGAAATCTGCATCCGCATCCTGTAGGAAGTGGGCCGCCACCGCAGAGTATCGCTCCCGCATACCAGGATTCACCGAAGAGCACTTGGCCTCGAAAAAATCATAGGGTGCAATAAAGGAAGCCGATGCTTCGTCAATGCAGCCATCACCTGTACATGCTGAAGTAGCACCGGCCAATGTGGCCCAAAGCATCGGTAAGCAAGCCAAAATTTTCATAATATTTTGCATAGGTTGATCCTGATTAGGGGGAACCGGGGGGACAGACGGCGATTTGGGCTCACCCGTCGGACTGTCTCACAATCGTATCCTCCTACTTATTCCTAGTAAAAGTCGTAATAAAGCGCCCACTCCCCAGTTTCGCTGTGCTTCCAGAACATCAGGCTCCCACTGTCGACCACGTTCAGATTGATCTTCGAGTCCGATGAGATCTGGAACACAAACTCGAAGCCTTCACCCGGATCAACACCCGACTGGCAGAACGAGGGGTAACCGCCGATCTTGTGTTCGTAGGTGTGGGTAACCAAGTCGTAATAGCTCTGGATCTTGCCCGCGCGTTCCAGCGTGAGGATTGCTTGCTCAAGGTCTTCCGGGACACCACCGCCATCCCACAGCGGAAAGTCCTCCGGCACCGCTTGCGCTGTCAGTGGGAAGGGTTTGAGGAATGTATCTGCCACCGACAGAGACTTGCGCACCAACACATCATCCGGCCCATACTCGCGGATAACCCAATTATTCCCCATCGGCTCAAGGTGCTCGGGGAACGGGTTTGAAATGAACACCGTCAGCACACGAACCCCTGCTAGCAGAGGGCTATTGACGGGCAGGGCGGGCAGGTAAAACTGCGCATAGGGGAGCAACTGTTGCCCCGCCTGATTAGTGGGCACCTCTTCATCCGGTCGGAACAGGAAGACATTGCCCAGCCAGCTTTCTTCATCGGTGCCAGCAGGACGAAAGCC
The DNA here is from genome assembly GCF_046605385.1 of Pseudomonas sp. MPB03. Lineage (NCBI taxonomy): Bacteria > Pseudomonadati > Pseudomonadota > Gammaproteobacteria > Pseudomonadales > Pseudomonadaceae > Pseudomonas > Pseudomonas sp. MPB03. Next base: position 309,126 of record NZ_CP176770.1, read on the forward strand.
GCCGGCAATGAGCTTCACGGCGGGGCGGGCCAGGCGTTGCTTGATTTCCTGGATTTCCATGGCGATGTAAACCTCCTTTTTGCTACAGGTATTAAGGTCGCAGATGGGCAGTGTACGAGAGTGGATAGCAGCCCTTCTTTGCCCGAGCTAGGCCACGTTAGCGTCCTTCACGAGGGTGAGCGTTCCCACTCCCCGGCCTATGACTTTCCCGAGGGCTCCTAGCGTACCCGAGTGTCATCGACACCGGCTCGGCCAGTGATAAGGAAACAATAGAGTTTGAGGGCAAGGCTGCAAAGCCGGCGGATTCTGGTGCGGTTGTAGGCAAAGGCGCGGGGATATGTGGCTTGGAGGTGCGGTGGTCAGGTCCTGGCTTGGCCCACAGCAGGTGGAGAAGCAGGAGCAAGCATCCATTGCGAGTGTTATTGAAGGGCAAATCTACGGAAAATAAATCCGTCCCCTTATTTCATGTGCCAGAGTGCGAAGGCTGCGCACGCAAATCCCAATGTGGTGGCTTCTTTTCTTCTGGCGTGCGTAATGGATACAGCACAGCTATCACTCCTTTTCTAATGTGACGTCCGCTTAATGAGGAGCTTAGTGCTCGTGCCCGCTTCGGGCTAGGCCAGAGAAAACGTGCCGGCCGACTTACTATCGACTTACTATCTGGAATAAATTCCTTTTTTCCAACCCACCCTGTTTACAAATGCCTGCTGACACGAAGGATCCTGTGCATGCTCCAATCCCTGCTCGACAAAATCCTCAGTCGTCCTCTGACTCAGGAAGGATTTGCCAAAAAATTTATCGAGTCAGCCCGCAAGGCTGGCTACAGCGAGGCCATGGACTTTCAGACTAGCGAGTTTCGCATCCGTCATAACAATGGTTCGTACTTCAATCTTCATAACGCCTTTCGCGACTATCAAAATGGAGACAAGACCCAGAAGGTCGCAATTTTGAATGGGTACGTATCGACTCTGTTGGCGTCTGGCCAGAGAACCGGGACGGTCTTTGAAAACGTGAAAGCACACTTACGTCCGGTGATTCGAAATCTTGCCATGCTTGAAGAAGTTCGACTGGAGCACGCCAGAAATGGTGGCGATAAGCCGCACGATGTCGTTTATCGGTCCTTGGGTCGCGACTGTGTGATTATGCTTGCCGTCGACTCGCCCGAGTCCACCGCCACCCTTACGAGGGGCCCTGAAGCGCAGTGGGGTGTCACAATGGATGAGGCAGTGGCGATCTCCATTGAGAACTTGCGCGATGCTACGCACGAGGCCTTTGATGAGATTATCCCTGGGCTCTACGCCGCGCAGTGGGCGGACGGATACGACAGCAGCAGAGTCTTGTTGCCAGATGTTCTACATCGCGCATCAGTTAAAGGTCGACCGGTGTTCATGATCCCCAGTCGTGACGTCTTGATGGTCACGGGCGACAAGGATGAGCAAGGCATCCGTCAGATGGTCGAGCTTAGCTTCATAGCGCTTGAGAGGGGCAGGGCAGTCTCCACCGACATTTATACCTATGACGGGCGCGATATCGTCCCATTTCACCCTGATGATGAAGGGGTCAATAACCGTCTGGCCAAGCTGGAACATCTGCTGCTCCAGGGTAGTTACAGTAATCAGAAAGAGTTGCTCGATAAGGTCAATCTGGAAACGGGCGTCGATGTGTTTGTTGCCTCGTACCATCTCTACGAGCTGGCTGACCAGAACGGCAAAACCGTATCGATGAGCGCTTGGACAAAAGGTGTGCTGACCCTATTGCCCAAGACGGATCGCGTCGCGTTGGTTGAACCCGTTCAGGGTGGGGAACCGACAGTCAAAACCGTTCCCTGGGGCGAACTTGAATCCGAGCTTGGCGATCTGCTGACTACAGACGCTGGCTATCCACCTCGCTATCGGACACTAGGATTTCCTTCGCCAGAGCAGCTTAATCGCCTGACTGCCTTATGATCGCTGCTCAACTAATATGGCGCACTGCGATGGAGGTATGAATGCCCGATACTTACAGCGCGCATGATCATGCGAACCGCAATCAGGCAGAAATCCTCATTAGCAACGATTGCGCTTGCTTTGGTTGCTATGCGGTATTTCCTTCTTCTGATGTGACACGGTTTACTGAGACCACGGCATGGTGTCCAAAATGCGAGGCTTTCAGTACGGTCGTTGGCGATGCCTCCGAGCTGCCTTTGGATCGAGAGTTTCTGGAGGCAGTTCACGATCATTGGATCGGGCCTCAAGATTGGTTAGATGAGATGGCGGCGCAGACTCACGCGATCGCAACTGCTGTTTACACGCAGACAAGCACAACGATGGATGAGGAACGAGTTCGTCCTTGGTGGAAGTTTTGGCGATGACACTCCCAATTATCCAGCGAATGCATGCGATCAGTTTGCTGTGTCTTTTCTGTCTAAGCCGCTATGCGATTGCAGGAGCAAAAAGGGGATTCATATACATAACACACCGTCCGTCCGCTTTTAGCCCGTTTGCGGCTTATCGCTAGAAAGAACCCTTGGGGGCCATGGGGAAACGATTCTAGGATATTCAGAAAATATCATCTGTTTCCACGGATGGAAGAAACCCGACGCAAAACGTCGGGTTTTTTCATTTGGGAAAAATCCTACTGCCGCGGCTCCACGTTATCCAACACCCGATTCGCCAACAACGAACTCAACTCAATCAACTGCTGTATCCCCTGCGCCACGTGCCGCCTCGATCCCTCCAGATCAAACGCCAGATCACTCACCATCGCATCAGCCGAAGCCAACGTCTCAGTGAGGTTGGCAAGCAGACATTCGTTATCGAGGCCTTTCACGACGGCATACAGCTGCCCCGGTTTGGGGTCGTCTTTGGATTTATCCGGTTTCGGTAGCAAGTAGTGATCGAGCACCCGTTTAGTGGTTTCGTCTTGCTGCTTGGCTTTGGATTTTGCGGATGTAGAGGTGGAATCTGCTTCTGGCGGATTCGGAGTTATTTTGAACATAGGTATGTCTTCTCAGTTAGGCCGCAACCATTTCGCTACTAAACGATAGGGTGGCGGCTGTGCGCAGGTTAGTAGACCGGTGACATACCTAAAACCGGCGCGCCCGAGGGCGCCATGCGCACAGCCACCATCGAGTGCAGGCGGAAGCCTAACTGATGAGACTCATGCAACCGGATGTCATCCGGGCTACTAAACCCGACCACTGATGGGCAGTGGCAGGAAGACAATAGAACCCCGGGACAAGGCGCACAAGCGGGCGGATTCTGGCGTAGTTGTAGGCAAAGGCGCAAGGATGCGTAGCTTGATAGAGAATGTAGGTGAGGGCTGTAGGAGAGAGGTTTTTTGGCGATTTGGGTGGGGTGTTCTGTGCTGGAATTGGGGTGATTTCATCGCGAGCAAGCTCGCTCCCACAGGGTTTTGTGTGGCACACAGTATTTATGAACACCACCGAAAAAAGTGTGGGAGCGGGCTTGCTCGCGAAGGCGTTGGCACATTCAGCATTGATGCAAGCTGATCCACCGTATTCGCGAGCAAGCCCGCTCCCACAAAGGGATTTGCGGCGGCCTGGGAAATCGAACTCACCGCTGAGCCACGCCTCAGCTCCCTTCGTTGTTACAGCTGGCCGCGTGCTTGAGATACGTCAGGGCTTTCTCCTCACCCATCGAATCAAGGTAGATGATTTGCGCATTCACCAACCCGCAAGTCTGGCCACTGTCTTCAGTCAGCGAGATCACTTTGTCGATGTCCAGGTGCGTGCCGTAGGAATAGCTTTCGCTGGCGGCTTTGTCTTGGGCCAAGGCGGGTAATGCGCCGGCGCTCAGGGCGGTGATCAGGCAAGCCGTTGCGATGGTTTTCAGGTTCATGGTTGTTTCCCTTCAATGAGTTGGATGGCGCTCATTAAAGGCCCGTGAGGTATCTCGGCTGTGTCGAAAAACGCCGTGATTGGATACGTACGTATCTGAGGTGAATTGCGATACAGATCGATACAATCGCCACTGTTTTTGCTTGGCGCTGGCTTGATTCAAGGCTGGATAAGCTGAACGCACGGTGCGTCGCCAACCGGCAACACGGCATCGTCACACTGCGCAAATCGATGCGCGCATTTCGGAGAGCAGGGCATGGAACATGTCGATCACGTATTGATCGTGGATGATGATCGGGAAATCAGGGAGCTGGTCGGCAACTACTTGGTGAAGAATGGTTTGCGCACCACCGTGGTTGCCGATGGGCGTCAGATGCGGGCCTTTCTCGAAGCCAATCAGGTGGACTTGATCGTGCTCGACATCATGATGCCGGGGGATGACGGGCTGCTGTTGTGCCGCGAATTGCGCGCCGGCAAGCATAAGGCGACACCGGTGCTGATGCTGACGGCGCGCAGCGACGAGACCGACCGCATCATTGGCCTGGAAATGGGTGCCGATGATTACCTGGCCAAACCCTTCGCGGCCCGGGAGCTGCTTGCGCGCATCAACGCGGTGCTGCGGCGCACGCGCATGCTGCCGCCGAACTTTGTCGTCAGCGAAAGCGGCCGGATGCTGAAGTTCGGCCGCTGGCGCCTCGACACCACCGCTCGCCATCTGCTCGATGAAGACGACACGCTGGTCTCGCTGAGCGGCGCCGAGTACCGGCTGCTGCGGGTGTTTCTCGATCATCCTCAGCGGGTGCTGAGTCGCGACCAGTTGCTCAACCTGACCCAGGGCCGTGACGCGGACATCTTCGACCGTTCCATTGATCTGCTGGTCAGCCGCGTGCGTCAGCGCTTGCTGGATGACGCCCGCGAGCCGCTCTACTTGAAGACGGTGCGCAATGAAGGCTACGTCTTTACCTTTGCGGTGGAAATGCTTGAGGAGCAGGCATGAAACTCCCGTTTCAATGGCCTCGCACGCTGGCCTCGCGCCTGTGGCTGGTGTTCCTGGTCGGTCTGATACTCGCCCAGGCTCTTACGTTCGCGGCCCAATACTACGAACGCTACGAAAGCACCAAGACGGCGATGTTGGGCAACTTCGAACACGACACGGCGACGTCCATCGCCATCCTCGACCGCCTGCCTGCCGACGAGCGCCTGGCATGGACCAAACGCCTGCAGCGTCGCAACTATGACTATTTGCTGCGCGAGCATGATCCTGGCATTCCGCTCACTTCCAACGATCTCGCGGCGACGGCGGCGCAATCCCTGCAAGTCTCGCTGGGCCGCAACTATGACCTGACCATTGTCGAGATCCCGGGGCCGCGCCAGCATTTCCAAGCCCAGGTGCGACTGGCTGACGGCAGCCCGGTGACCATCGATGTGCGTCCCTCGGTCAGGCCGTTGTCGCCCTGGCTGCCCTTTGTCCTGTTCGGTCAGTTGCTGTTGATGATCGGCTGCACCTGGCTGGCCGTGCGCATCGCCATACGCCCGCTCAGTCGCCTGGCCGAGGCGGTCGAGAACCTCGACCCGAACGCCCATCCCGTGCCGTTGGATGAAACCGGTCCACGGGAAGTGGCCTACGCCGCCCGCGCCTTTAACAGCATGCAGGCGCGCATTGCTGCTTACCTGAAAGAGCGCATGCAATTGCTCGCGGCGATTTCCCATGACTTGCAGACGCCCATCACGCGCATGAAGCTGCGCGCCGAATTCATGGACGACTCGGTCGAAAAAGACAAACTGGGCAACGACCTGAACGAAATCGAGCATCTGGTGCGCGAGGGCGTCGCTTATGCCCGCAGTGTCCACGGTGCGACGGAAACCAGTTGCCGCATCAGTCTGGATTCTTTTCTCGACAGCCTGGTGTGCGACTACCAGGACACCGGTCGCGAGGTCAGCCTGCGCGGCCAGAACGGCGCGATCATCGAGACAAGGCCCCATGCCCTGCGGCGTATTTTGGTGAATCTGGTGGATAACGCGCTGAAGTATGCCGGCACCGCCGAGGTGGAAATTGGCGGCCATGCGAGCACCGGCGTATCCATCAGTGTGCTTGACCGAGGGCCGGGCATTCCCGAGGAAATCCTGGCTGAGGTGGTCAAGCCGTTCTATCGGGTGGAAAGCTCACGCAACCGCAGCTCCGGCGGCACCGGCCTGGGCCTTGCCATCGCCCAGCAGTTGACCGTCGCGATTGGTGGAACGCTGAGCCTGCGCAACCGCGACGGCGGCGGGCTTTGCGTGACCCTCGACTTCGGCGGCGATCAGTAGGCCGCTCTTGCTGGATCAGTGGCATGCATTTGTAAGCCACTGTATCCAGCCCATCTACAGACTCAAAACAACGCATAACGGCCGGGTGTCGAACATTTCCGGTATACATGCCGCTGCAAGAATGCTCCCCATCAAGTCGCCATCGGATCCCCGGTGGCGAGCCATGACCTAAGGAGATCTTGCCATGAATACCCAGTCCTCCCTCGCTCAAGCAGCCAGCTACATCACCACCCCGGATGGCGTACAGCTCTATTACAAGGACTGGGGTCCGAAAGATGGGCCAGTCGTCACCTTCAGCCATGGCTGGCCGCTGAATTCCGATAGCTGGGAATCGCAGATGTTGTTCCTGGCGGACCAAGGCTATCGGGTCATCGCCCACGACCGCCGCGGCCATGGCCGTTCCAGCCAGCCGTGGGAAGGCAACGACATGGATCACTATGCCGATGACCTGGCCGCTGTGATCAACACCCTGGACCTTAACGACGTCACCCTGGTGGGTTTCTCAACCGGTGGTGGGGAAATCACCCGCTACATCGGCCGCCACGGCACCGATCGGGTGAAGAAGGCCGCACTGATCAGCGCCGTTCCGCCGATGATGCTCCAGACCGAAGACTACCCAGGCGGCCTGCCGATCGAGGTGTTCGACGGCCTGCGCAAGGCCTCGCTGGACAACCGCTCGCAGCTGTATCGCGACATCGCGTCTGGCCCGTTCTTCGGCTTCAATCGCGACGGGGCGAACGTCTCCCAGGGGCTGATCGATTCGTTCTGGGTGCAGGGCATGCAAGCGGGCCACAAGAATACCTATGACTGCATCGCGGCGTTCTCGGCAACGGACTTCCGCGCCGACCTGGCCAAGTTCGACGTGCCGACACTGATCGTACATGGCGACGACGACCAGATCGTCCCGATTGACGCCTCCGCCCATGCCGCCGCCGAGCTTGTGCAGGACGCCGAGTTGATCGTCTATCGGGGTGCGCCCCACGGCCTGACCGACACCCACAAGGACCGCCTCAACCAGGATCTGTTGGATTTCCTGGCCAAGTGAACCCATCGCTGCAGCGTCACCCCACTAATCGATGAAAAAAGGAATGATCATGCTCACTATTAAATCGCTGTTGGCCGTCACCATCACCGCTGCGCTGGCACTCACATCCGTTCAAAACGCAACCGCCGCGCAACCCGACACCACCAAGCCCACCATCGTGCTGGTGCATGGCGCCTTCGCCGAATCGTCCAGCTGGAATGGCGTTGCCGCCCAGTTGCTGACCCAGGGTTATCCGGTCGTTGCCGCGGCCAACCCGCTGCGGGGCGTGAAGCAGGACGCTGATTATGTCGCCGATATCGTCGAGCAAACCGCCGGCCCGGTGATCCTGGTGGGTCATTCCTACGGCGGCGCCGTGATCACTAACGCCGTGCACAACAACCCCAAGGTCAAGGGGCTTGTCTACGTCGCAGCCTTCGCGCCGGACAAAGGCGAAACCGCCATCGAACTGTCCGGTCGCTACCCTGGCGGCACCCTTGGCCCGACCTTGGCGGCTCCGGTGCAGTTGGACGATGGCAATAAGGATCTCTACATCCAGCAGGACAAATTCGGCCAACAATTTGCCGCCGACGTTCCAGCGGCTGATTCCGCGCTGATGGCTGCGACACAACGCCCCATCAGCGAGGCGGCCTTGAAGGAAGCGTCTGGCGACCCGGCCTGGAAAAAACTGCCGTCCTGGTTCATCTACGGCTCGGCGGACAAGAACATCCCCGAGGCGGCCCTGAAGTTCATGGCCGAACGCGCTGGCTCGAAAAAGACCGTCACCGTTCAAGGGGCTTCCCATGTGGTGATGACGTCCAATCCGGGGAAGGTTGCAGAGCTGATCGTTGAAGCGGCGCAGGCCAGTTCCAAAGGATGATCTCGTAAAGCGGGATGACTGACCCTCATCCGTTGGTCTTCGAGAAAAACCAAAAACCCGGCGTTGGAGGCCGGGTTTTTTCGTTTGATCGTTCCCACGCTCTGCGTGGTAATGAATTTCGTGACGCTCTGCGTCAGCTTCCAGAAGCGGAACGCGGAGCGCCCCTGGCGACATTCCCACGCAGGAGCGTTGGAACGATCGATTTATTCGTTTTGCCCTACAACGCTTCGCCCTATGCAGCCGCGAAATTGCCCCGGGTTCATCACTTAATGCGGGTTCGCGTAATCGAGTTTTGTGAGATATACCTTAAGCACCCCATCGCTAAGGCATTCACGCAAGGAGCATGACGATGAGCTGGTCTTCTCTGCCTGAAAATATCAAACTTATGGTGTTGCATTTTTTAACCATTGAAGAACTGACCGAAATAATGTTTACCGATCAGCAAACTTCCAGGCTGGTGCTGACTGTCTGGCGGGACAAGATGTCGTTGCAGACGGGAGGGGATAGTCAAGGACACTTTCTTTCGTTTGATGCTGTGCATTGGGCCCTTTCTTCAAATTCTACATTTCGTCTTCTAGCTCAGTTGCCAGCTTTTATTCCAAGCCAGATTACCCGTGGTCTGCAAATTGGCAAGGGGGGTACAAATAGCGTATATCTCGTCAAGGAACATCCAGGTGTATTGATGAAGGACGGTGGTGCGAAAGTCGGTGGAACTTCGAAGGAGTACAATGCCATGGTTAAGATGGGGGCCATGGGGTTGCGCACAGTACTGCATGATTTGCGAATTCATCGCGGCAGAATTCAGATTATCATGGACCGTGTTAACGGCTGTGTTGATAGCAAAACAATTATCGGTTACAAAAAACATCTGACGGACTATATCAATCCTGACATGGCAACACCTTGCCCGCGCAGTAAGGATGCTTTAGCTATTCATGGCGAGACACTTTGTCAACTTCTCAGCGCCTGGGATCTGATGTTCGAGAAAGGTCAGTATTTCAACGATTTTCAGTTTCTTTTGGATCCAAGCGGTGAGGTTTACCTGAATGATCCTACTGATGTTGCGAATAAATTTTGGGATCGCGGTACCAATATCATAATTCAGGCGATTATTAATACCTATGAATATATCCATCGTATCGCTGGTGAGCAAGATTGGATGACTTTTAAACGGTACAAGAAAACCCTCGCGGAACGCCGTTATAAAGAATTCGAACTGGGGTCGGGGCTGTTGCCAGAACAGTTTTACACGCCTCACTATACGGTAATAAATTACCGTTTTTGCTGGTATCAAGCGCCATCACCTTCCACTATGTTTAGGACTAGATTTGCGCTGGATGTACCAAGTTTTATAAGGGTTCAGTTGGCGGGTGGGATGTTTGGTTATTTTCATCAGGAGTGTGACTATCGTAGGCCTGGAGTTTATGAGTGGGCTAAATGGAATGATTTGTTGAGTCTTATTTAATCCCCTTTTCGCGCCTTTTCGCGAACTCGCCGTGGTGAGGGAGCTTGCTCCCGCTTGAGTGCGCAGCACTCATAGAGCCCGTGCGTCCGAACCGGCGATCCACATCCGCGACGCGCAATTGCGAGCCTCGGCCGACTGTCCAGGTCGTGCCGTTGTCCTTACTCATCTGCTGAGCTGCGCACCAAGTGGCTATAGCTAATCTATCTGCGAATCATTAGCATTAGCTGTACTGGCTTCCGTTTCCCCGCAGGTAATCACCCCATGCTATTTCCCTCTCGCCTTACGTTGCTCGCCGCGTGCTGCTCAGTCAGTTTCCTTGCCCAGGCGGCAGAGCCCATTGAATTGGGCGTGACCGACGTTACTGCCGATGCGATCAAAACCAACTCCAACACGCTACCAACGCCCTATGCGGGTGGGCAGGTGGCGAGCGGAGGCCAGATGGGGGTGCTGGGCAATCAGGACAACATGGATGTCCCGTTCGTGATGACGAGCTACACCTCGCAGTTGATTGAAGATCAACAAGCGGAAGATGTGGGTGATGTGCTGCTCAATGATCCGTCGGTGCGTCAATCCTATGGATTTGGTAACCAATCCCAGGTGTTCGTGATTCGAGGCCTGCCGCTTGCCAGCGACGACATTTCCTACAACGGGCTGTACGGCGTTTTACCGCGTCAAATTCTGTCGACGGATGCGATCGAGCGTGTCGAAGTGTTCAAGGGCCCCAACGCGTTTATCAACGGTGTCAGCCCGACGGGCTCGGGCTTGGGGGGCGGCGTCAACCTGCAGCCTAAACGCGCGGAGGATGTCCCGACGCGTCGTTATACCCAGGACATCAGCACCGATGGCCGCATTGGCGAGCATTTGGATATTGGGCAGCGATTCGGCGAGGACAATCGGTTTGGCGCCCGGTTGAACCTGAGCCAGCGGGAAGGTGATACAGCGATCGACAATCAGGATCAGCGCACCAAGTTGTTCGTGGCGGGCTTGGACTATCGAGGTGATGACTTCCGCCTCTCCACCGATTTCGGCTACCAGAAACAGCGTATCAACGGCCTGCGTAACTCGGTGAATATCGGCAGCGCCACCCGCATTCCCACGGCTCCGCACGCGAGCCACAATTTTGGCCAGGACTGGACTTACTCCGAAACCGAAGACACCTTCGGCATGGTTCGTGGCGATTGGGATTTGAACGAAAACTGGACCGCCTACCTGGCTGGCGGTGTAAAGCACACCCGAGAAACAGGGGTCTACGCCACACCGACACTGGTCGGCAATAACGGCGTAGCGACGATTGGCGGCTCGGAAATTCCTCACAATGAAGACAACACATCGTTCAGTGGCGGGTTGAACGGGCGCTTCAACACGGGCCCTGTCTCCCACCAGGTTGCGATCGGCGGCTCAACGATCTGGACCGAGCAGGAAAACGCCTACACGTTCTATCGTCCCGTTATCGGCAACAGCAATATTTACGACACTCCGAAGCTTCCCAAGCCGACGGCGGTGTCCAGCACCGGCGGTGAAATGGGCGATCCCGGGGTGACCGGCAAAACCCGCAACCGTAGCCTGGCGATTTCCGACACGGTGGGTTTGTTCGATGACAAGTTGCTGGTCACTTATGGTGTTCGTCGTCAGCAGTTGCGTGTCGAAAACTACAAGTACGATGGCACCACTTCAAACGGTGCCGCCAATCCAGCAAACGATGGCAGCCGTAGTACGCTCTACGATGAAGCCGTTACCACGCCGGTCTACGGCATCGTCTACAAGCCTGTGGAGAGCGTGTCGCTCTACGCCAACCGAATCGAAGGCCTTGCAAAAGGGCCAGTGGCGTCCGGTTCAGGCATCACCAACCTGGGCCAAGCCTTTCCCCCTGGCCGCACAAAACAGTTGGAAGCGGGCATCAAGCTGGACATGCAAACCTTCGGTGCCAACGTGGGTGTTTTCCGCATCGAGAAACCGTCCGATGGTTACGTCGACAACGCGCTGAACCTCTATGTGCGTGATGGTGAGCAGGTCAACAAGGGGCTGGAGATCAGCGTATTCGGCGAGCCCATCGAAGGCCTCCGGTTAATGGCCGGCGGTACCCGCATGACGTCCGAACTGAAAAACACCGCGGGCGGCCTCAACGATGGCAACCACGCCATCGGCGTGCCGACGTTTCAGCTCAATGCCAGCGTGGATTGGGATGTCCCGGGTATCGAAGGTGCCGCGCTCAGCGCGAGGATGTTGCGCACGGGCGGGCAGTACGCTGACCAGGCCAACAACCTGAGCTTGCCGACCTGGAACCGGTTCGACGCTGGCGCACGTTATAAGATGAAATTCGTGGAGAAAGACCTGACGTTGCGCGTCAACGTGGAAAACATTACCGATAAGAACTACTGGGCCTCGGCGAACGGCGGCTACCTTTCGCAGGGGGATCCGCGGTTGGTGAAGTTTTCGGGGACTATCGATTTCTAACTATTCATTTGAGGAAGGCTTGGAATATCGAGACTGAAGAGGGGAACCCAACCCTCTGTGGCGAGGGAGCTTGCTCCCGCTGGCCTGCGCAGCAGGCTTCTGCATTATTTCAGGTAAACCGCATCGTCTGGTTTTGCGGCTGCTGCGCAGCCGAGCGGGAGCAAGCTCCCTCGCCACGGGTGGTGTCTGGGCTGGCGTCATCGCGAGCAAGCTCCCTCGCCACGGGCGGTGTCTGGGCTGGCGTCATCGCGAGCAAGCTCGCTCCCACAGGGGATCGGGGTGTTGCGGATGTTGTGTTCGCCACCGCCCGGTGTGGGAGCGAGCTTGCTCGCGAAGAGGGTGTCACATTCAATATTGATGCAAGCTGACCCGCCGCTTTCGCGAGCAAGCTCGCTCCCACAGTACGTGGCGTTGGGCTGGATGTTCGGTTCGACACTAACCTCTGTGGCGAGGGAGCTTGCTCCCGCTGGCCTGCGCAGCAGGCCCCTGCATTTTTCCAGGCAAACCGCATCGTCCGGCTTTGCGACTGCTGCGCAGCCGAGCGGGAGCAAGCTTCCTCGCCACGGGGGGTGTCTGGGCTGGCGTCATCGCGAGCAAGCTCGCTCCCACAGTACGTGGCGTTGGGCTGGATATTCGGCTCGACACTAACCCCTGTGGCGAGGGAGCTTGCTCCCGCTGGCCTGCGCAGCAGGCCCCTGCATTATTTTAGGTAAACCGCATCGTCTGGTTTTGCGACTGCTGCGCAGCCGAGCGGGAGCAAGCTCCCTCGCCACGGGTGGTGTCTGGGCTGGCGTCATCGCGAGCAAGCTCGCTCCCACAGGGGATCTGTATTCCCACTGATGCCCCAGGCTGCAGAGAGCAGGCGGCCTCGCCTTGGCCTTATTTCCGCTTGAGCATCTCCGGCAACTGCGCCACCAACTTCTGATTATTCAACGGCGCCCGAATAAACCCACGCTGAGTACCGTCCGGGCCGATCACGGCGAGGTTGCCGCTGTGGTCAACTGTGTAGTTGGGCTTGCTGGTGTCCGCCGGGATGAACGGGATGCTCACCGCATTCGCCAGTTTCTGCAGGTCTTCCACTGATGAAGCGGTCAGGCCTTTGAATTGCGGGTCGAAGTAACCCAGGTACTGCTTGAGTTGCTTGGGCGTGTCGCGGTTCGGGTCGACGCTCACCAGTACGATCTGCAACTTGGCCACCGCCTCGGGCGGCAGTTCGCTTTTGATCTGGCGCAGTTGGGCGAGGGTGGTGGGGCAGATGTCCGGGCAGAAGGTGTAGCCGAAGAACAGCAGGCTCCATTTGTCTTTCAACCCGTCCATCGCCACGGGCTGGCCATCCTGGTCGGTCATTTTCACGTCCGGCAGGTTGCGGCTCTGGGGCAGCAGGATGATGCCGGCGTCGATCAACGCGGTCGGGTCGCCCTGGCCTTTGCTGGACAGCACTTTGTTGATGGTCAGGCCGAGGATCACTGCGATCACGGCCGCGAGGATGAAGACGGTTTTCTGGGTTCGAGTCATAGGCTCAACAGTAAGTAGTGATCAACGAGCAGGGCGATGAACAGCAGGAACAAGTACCAGATAGAGTACTTGAAGGTGTTGATCGCCGCGTGCGGCCGACTGCCACGGTACAACACCACGGCCCATTGCAGGAACCGGGCACCCAGCACCAGTGCGCAAATCAGGTACAGCATCCCGCTCATCTGGATCACGAACGGCATCAGGCTCACCGCCAGCAGCACCAAGGTGTACAGCAAGATATGGATCTTGGTGTAGTGCTCGCCGTGGGTCACCGGCAGCATCGGGATGTCGGCCTTGGCGTATTCCTCCTTGCGGTGAATCGCCAGGGCCCAGAAGTGCGGCGGGGTCCAGGCGAAGATGATCAGCACCAGCAACAGCGGTTCGGCGCTGACATGCCCGGTGGCCGCGACCCAGCCCAGCAGTGGCGGCGCGGCGCCGGCGAGGCCGCCGATGACGATGTTCTGCGGCGTCGCCCGTTTCAGGAAACCGGTGTAGACCACCGCATACCCCAGCAACGAGGCCAGGGTCAGCCAGGCCGTCAGCGGGTTGGTGAAGGCCAGCAGCATGGCTTGGCCGGCCACCGCCAGGGCCAGGGCGAAGGTCAGTGCGGCGGCCGGCGAGACCCGGCCCTCGGCCAATGGCCGCTTGTGGGTGCGCGCCATCACCGCGTCGATGCGCCGGTCCACCACATGGTTGACCGCCGCCGCCCCGCCGGCACACAGGGCGATGCCGAGGTTGCCGAACACCAGGACGGTCCATGGCACGCCGGCACGGGTGGCGAGGAACATGCCGACCAGCGAGGTGATCAGCATCAACACCACCACTTTCGGCTTGGTCAGCTCCAGGTAATCGCGCCAGATCGCTTGGCTGTGGCGTTCACCGGTCAGGGTTGCCATGGCATCTCTCCTTTTATTGTTATAGGGCTGACGCTGTGTTTATGCGGGTTGAAGCGCCAGCGCAGCGGGACCTGATGCTTGACCCGGACCAGGCTGGTACGGGCGTGATAGTTGACCAATACCAGGGTCAGCAACAACGCGGCGCCCCCGGCGTTGTGGGCGACGGCCACTGGCAACGGCAGATGGAACAGCACGTTGCTGATGCCCAGGGTGATCTGTGCCGCCAATGCTGCCAGCACCAGCCCGGCGAGCCGGGTCATGCCGACGCTCTTCAATTGCCAGGCCAGGCCCAGCAGCACCACGGTCACCAGCAAGGCGCCGATGCGGTGGGTCAGGTGAATGGCGGTGCGGGCGTCACTGTCCAGTTGCCCGCCGAGATAGTTGGGGCCGATGTGCTGGGTCAGGTGGAAGCCGTTGGCAAAATCCGCCGGCGGCAGCCATTGGCCGTGGCAGGTGGGGAAGTCGATGCAGGCCACGGCGGCGTAGTTGGAGCTGACCCAACCTCCCAGGGCAATCTGGCCGATCACCAACAGCAGTCCGGCGGTGGCCCAATGTTGCAGGCGCTTGGGCACGGTCAGCGCGGGTAATACGCCAGACAATCTCAGCGTCAGCAGGAACAGCAGGCTCAACGTCGCGAACCCGCCCAGCAGATGCCCGGTGACCACCTGCGGCCAGAGCTTGAGGGTCACGGTCCACATGCCGAACGCTGCCTGGGCGAAGACCACGGCCAGCAAGAACAGCGGCAATTTCAAAGGCTGGCCGGGGCGGCGACGGTTCATCCAGGCTCGAGCGGCCAGGGCGGTAATCATCAGCCCCAGGGCCCCGGCAAAGTAGCGATGGACCATCTCGTTCCAGCCTTTGTGGGCTTCCACCGGGGTGTCGGGGAAATGCAGCTCGGCATGGGCCAGTTGGGCTTCGCTCTTGGGCACGCTGATGAAGCCGTAGCAACCGGGCCAGTCCGGGCAACCGAGGCCGGCGTGGGTGAGCCGGGTGTAGGCGCCCAGCAGGACGACGATCAGTGCCAGCAGCGTGGCAAACAGCGCGAGGCGAAATCCAGGTTTGGCCATGTCGATGCCCTCATCCGATGTTCGACAGTTTCAGCAGGTGGCGCAGGTCGTTGAGCAGGTCCTTGCCCTTGACCCTGGCGTCGTAGCGCAGCACCAGGTTGCTGTGGGGATCGATGATCCACAGTTGGGCGCCGCCGGAGCCTTGGGCGCCTTTCTGATACGCCGGCAGGTCCAGTGGATAACGTTGCAGTTGCGGGTACTCGCGTTGCAGTTGGGCGTCGTACTCGCTGTCCAGCGGCTGCGCGATGGCCAGGGCATGGCTGGCGCGGCCGGCGTCGCGTCCCAGGCCGATCTGCACCTGCCGCGCCAGATAGACCAATTGGCGGCAGTCCACCGAGCACTCCTGCGGCGCGGTGACCAGGATCTGCCAGCGTTGCTCATCGGCTTGTACGCCAATCTCGGCGCGGGTCTGGCCGGTGCCGATCAGTTCGCCGTGGTAGCTGCGACTGTCGGGCACCCAGAACTGGAATTTGTACATGCCGGTGGCGAGGATCATCGGGCCGATCACGCCCAGCACGATCAACAGCAATTGCACGCGCCCCTTGCGACGGCTGCGTGCGTCGGGCGCGTCAGACGTGTTGGTTGGATTCATGGTGTTTCCCATGGTGTCTCCCTGCGTTGTGCCATCCGAGATAAAGGAACAGGCCGAACAGCGCCGCCGCCATGGCGAACCACTGCACGGCATAGCCGAGGTGTTTTTCCGGCCCCATGGCCACCACCGGCCAATCGGTCCGGTAGGCGCCGGGGCCGCTTTGTTGGCGTAATTCATAGGCGAAGCCGTTGCGGTCGAGGTCGGCCCAGAGCTTGTCCGGCTCGATGGCGGTGACCAGTCGCGGCCAGGGTGCACCGGCCGGGTCGGCGTGAAGTTGGAAGGTGGCGCCGGGTGCGACGTAGACCCAGGCCTGAAGGCTCACGGGTTGTTCCGGGGTGTTGAAGACCGGCGGGATGCGCCGGTCCGGCCAGGGCAGCCAGCCGCGATTGACCAGCAGCCACAGCCCGGTGCGGTGGTCGAGGAACGGTTGCAGCAATTCGACGCCGACCTTGCCGCCGTGCTGGCGGTTATCCAGCAGGATGCTGTGCTCGGCGTCGAACTGGCCTTGCAGCGTGACCGGTCGAAAGGCCGGGTCCGAGGTGTGCGCCAGCTCGCTGCTGTCCATCGGCGCCGCCACGCGGCGCTCGGCGTAAGTGTCCATGAGCACACGCTTCTGTTCGCCCCGGCTCAGTTGCCAGAACCCCAGGCACACCATCACTGGCACCAGCACGGCCACCACCAATGACGGCACGATGCCCGGCCGGAAGCCTTTCATGGCGTCGCCCGAAAGCTGTCGAACGGGATAGCTATACTCACGTGCATCGCGTCCCCCCGGAGTGTCCCTAATGCTCAAAGCAGCCATCGCCCTGATGCTGATCGCCACGATTGCCAGCCTGTTCAGCGGCCTGTTTTTTCTGGTCAAGGACGACAGCAGTTCCAATCGACTGGCCATCGCCCTGGCGATTCGTGTCGCCTTGGCCGCCGTCACCGTCGGCTTGATCGCCTGGGGCTTTTTCAGCGGCCAGTTGGTGTCGCATGCTCCTTGGTAAAGAGCCGCCCTGGTAACGGCTGCCTCAGAGGATGTAGACGAAGAAGAACAAGCCGATCCACACCACATCGACGAAGTGCCAGTACCAGCTCGCGGCCTCGAAGCCGAACTGGTGCTCGTTGTCGAAATGCCCGCGCATGATGCGCATCAGCATCACGAACAAGATGATCGTGCCGATGGTGACGTGGGCGCCGTGAAAGCCCGTGAGCATGAAGAACGTCGCGCCGTAGATTCCCGAGCCCAACGTCAGGCCCAGCTCTTTATAGGCGTGGATGTATTCCTCGGCCTGGAAGCCCAGGAAGGCGCAACCCAGCAGCACGGTGATCGCCAGCCAGATTTTCAGCGCGCCACGATGGCCTTTTTTCAGGGCATGGTGGGCGATGGTCACGGTGACGCTGGAGCTGACCAGCAGGATGGTGTTGAGCAGCGGCAAGCCCCAAGGGCTGATCACATCCTTGGGCGGTGGGAATAGCTTGGGATCGGGGTTGTTCAACAACGGCCAGACGTATTCGAAGTTCGGCCAGAGCATTTCCGATAAACCCTTGCTGCCTTCACCGGCCAACCCCGGCGCCGAGACCATGCGCACATAGAACAGCGCACCGAAGAAGGCGACGAAGAACATCACTTCGGAAAAGATGAACCAGCTCATGCCCCAGCGGAACGAGCGGTCGAGCTGGGCGCTGTACAGCCCGGCGCGGCTTTCCTTGATGACCGCGCCGAACCAGCCGAACAGCATGTAGGCCACCAGCAGGCCGCCGACGAAAAAGATCAGCGGGCCGTGGGAATCCGGGCGGTCGGCTTTCAGGTCGTTGAACCAGGTCGCCAGGCCATACACCGTGACGAACATCCCGACCGTGGCGATGATCGGCCATTTGCTCTGGGCCGGAACGTAATAGTGCTCATGAGTTGCCATTTATTGTTCTCCTTATCGGGCACGCTATCGGTCAGTGTTTAGAGCCACCGGTGGATGACGAGCGGTGATGTCGAACAGCGTGTAGGACAGCGTCAGATGCTTCACTTCCTTGGGCATGTCCCGGTCGACGATGAAGCGCATGGGCATTTCGATGCGTTCGCCGGGTTGCAGCACTTGCTGGGTAAAACAAAAACATTCGGTCTTGTGGAAATACGCCGCCGCGTTGCTCGGCGAGATGCTCGGCACCGCCTGGGCGCTCATCGGCCGGTCGGTGGGGTTGTGCGCGACAAACACCATCTCGTTGACCGCCCCGGCCTTGACCACCAGCTCATCGCCCTTGGGGTAGAAGTCCCAGACCATGTCCACCGCGTTGGTCGACAGGAATTGCACACGCACCTGGCGCGACTCATCGACGACCTGCTCGCCTTCGTACTGCCCACCGGTCTTGCCATTGATGCCGAACGCCTTGCACATCACGTCGTAGATCGGCACCAGGGCAAACCCGAAGATGAACATGGCGACCACCACCAGCAGCAGGCGGGTGACCAGTTTTTTCAGCGAGATCGAGTCAGCCATGATTTCCAGTCCCTACCGAGAACCCTGTGGGAGCGAGCTTGCTCGCGATGCAGGCGACGCGGTGTGCCTGTTCCACCGCTATCGCGAGCAAGCTCGCTCCCACATAAGGCCCCGGTGTCATCTATTTCACTTCCGGCGGCGTAGTAAACGTGTGATACGGCGCCGGCGACGGCACGCTCCACTCCAGCCCTTCGGCCCCATCCCACGGCTTGGCCGGTGCCGGCGGGCCGCCGCGGATGGTCTTGATCACGATGAACAGGAAGAAGATCTGCGTGGTGCCGAACATGAACGCGCCGATGGACGAGACCATGTTGAAGTCGGCGAACTGCAGGTTGTAGTCGGGAATCCGCCGGGGCATGCCCGCCAGGCCCACGAAATGCATCGGGAAGAACGCCAGGTTCATGCCGATGAACGAGAGCCAGAAGTGCAGCTTGCCGAGGGTCTCGTCGTACATGTGGCCGGTCCATTTCGGCAGCCAGTAGTAGGCCGAGGCGAAGATCCCGAAGATCGCCCCGGGCACCAGCACGTAGTGGAAGTGCGCGACCACGAAGTAAGTGTCCTGGTACTGGAAGTCCGCCGGGGCGATGGCGAGCATGAGCCCGGAGAAACCGCCGATGGAAAACAGGATCACGAACGCCACGGCGAACAGCATCGGCGTCTCGAAGGTCAGCGAGCCTTGCCACATGGTGCTGGCCCAGTTGAACACCTTCACCCCGGTGGGCACGGCGATCAGCAGGGTCGCGTACATGAAGAACAGCTCGCCCACCAGCGGGATGCCGACCACGAACATGTGGTGCGCCCAGACGATGAACGACAGGAACGCGATGGCGGCCGTGGCGTAGACCATCGAGGTGTAGCCGAACAACGGCTTGCGGGAGAACGCCGGGATGATCGAGCTGACGGCACCGAAGGCCGGCAGGATCATGATGTACACCTCGGGGTGGCCGAAGAACCAGAACACGTGCTGGAACAGCACCGGGTCACCGCCACCGGCGGCACTGAAGAAGCTGGTGCCGAAGTGGATGTCCATCAGCATCATCGTCACGCAGCCGGCCAGCACCGGCATCACCGCGATCAGCAGGAACGCGGTGATCAGCCAGGTCCAGACGAACAGTGGCATTTTCATCAGGGTCATGCCGGGCGCGCGCAGGTTGAGGATGGTGGCGACCACGTTGATCGCCCCCATGATCGAGCTGATACCCATCAGGTGAATGGCAAAGATGAAGAACGTCACGCTTTCCGGCGCATAGGTGGTGGACAGCGGCGCATAGAAGGTCCAGCCGAAGTTCGGCCCGCCGCCGGGAGTGAACAGCGTCGAGACCAACATCAGGAACGCCGCCGGCAACAGCCAGAAGCTGAAGTTGTTCATGCGCGGCAGGGCCATGTCCGGCGCGCCGATCATCAGCGGGACCATCCAGTTGGCCAGGCCGACGAACGCCGGCATCACCGCGCCGAAGACCATCACCAGGCCATGCATGGTGGTCATCTGGTTGAAGAATTCCGGCTGGACGATCTGCAAACCGGGCTGGAACAGCTCGGCGCGGATCACCATGGCGAACGAGCCGCCCAGCAGGAACATCGAGAAGGCGAACCACAGGTACAGCGTGCCGATGTCCTTGTGGTTGGTGGTCAGCACCCAGCGCATCAGGCCCTTGGCGGGGCCGTGGGCGTGGTCGGCATGACCGTGGTCATCGATCACAGCACTCATGTCCTTTCTCCTTCGAACCAATGGGCTGGACGGCGCGGGGCAACGCGCCCCGACCGGTTATGGGAACGAGCGTCGGGCCGGCTCATTGGCTTTCCGCCTGTTTGAGTTCCAGCACTTCTTTAGGCGTCACCATGTCGCCCTTGTTGTTGCCCCAGGCGTTGCGTTCATAGGTCACGACCGCAGCGATATCGACTTCCGACAGTTGTTTGCCGAACGCCGCCATTGAGGTGCCGGGCTTGCCGTGGAAGACAATGTTCAGGTGATCCTTGATCGGCCCGGTGGCGATTTTCGAGCCCTTGAGCGCCGGGAACATCGGCGGCAAGCCTTGGCCTTCGGCCTGGTGGCAGGCCACGCAGGTGGTGTGATAGACCTTGTCGCCACGCTCGACGAGCTCTTCGCGCGTCCATTCCTTGCTGGTCAGCTCCTTGAGCTGCGCGGCTTCGGCCTTGCGTTCGCCCAGCCATTTCTCGTAGTCGGGCTTGCTCTTGACCTCCACCACGATCGGCATGAAGCCGTGGTCCTTGCCGCACAGCTCGGCGCATTGGCCGCGATAGATGCCGGGCTTGTCGACGCGGGTCCAGGCTTCGTTGACGAACCCCGGGATGGCGTCGCGCTTGACCGCGAAGGCCGGCACCCACCAGGAGTGGATCACGTCGGCGGAGGTCACCAAAAAGCGCACCTTGGCATCGACCGGCAGCACCAGCGGCTTGTCGACCTCCAACAGGTAGTGCTCGCCCTTGGCGCTCTGGTTGTGGATCTGTTCGGCGGGGGTCGCCAGGTTGCTGAAGAACTCGACGTCCTGGCCCAGGTACTTGTAGTGCCACTTCCACTGGTAACCGGTGACCTGGATATCGATCTCCGACTCACTGGAGTCGTACATCTTGATCAGGGTCGCGGTGGCAGGAATCGCCATCAGCACCAGGATCAGGAAGGGCACGATGGTCCAGAGGATTTCGACGCGGGTGTTTTCGTGAAAGTGCGCGGCATTCTGGCCGGTTGAGCGGCGGTGCATCATCATCGACCAGAACATGGCGCCGAAGACGATGATGCCGATGACCACACAGATCCAGAAGATGGTCATGTGCAGGTCGAACACTGCGTTGCTGATCTGTGTCGCTCCAGGCGCCATATTCACAGTCCAGGCCGCTTGTGCCTGACTGAAAATCGACCACAACAGGAGGCCCATCCATACGTGTGGATGTCGCGTCATTGCGGGTTCCCCTTATCGTTCTTGTTATCCCGTAGGCGTAAAGCCTGCGGCAAGGGATCGGCTATTCAGACTGCTTAATTGACTCGCCGCGCCTTGCTGCACATGCAATCGGGTGTCATCAGCTAACTCCATTCCAAACCGAGTATAGACAGCACCTGCAACCTCGCAACGCGATGGCGTAAATCGTTTGAAACAGCCGGGGCTTGCGCTAGAGCCCACGAATGGAGAAGGATGCGAACTGAGTGATGGCAAACCGATATAACTGTGACGCAGCAAGGAAGGGGCAGTTATGAAAAATAGGTCTTAGGAGTGTTTTTGCGCCAGCTAAGTTATGTCTTCCCTATTTCATTGCCTTTGTTTCCTGGAGTTGTCATGAACACCGCCGCATTGCGCGAGCAGATCCAAAAAGCCCAACAACACGAAGCCGAGACCGGCCAATTGACCCGCCAACTGGAGGCCCAGTTACCGCATCTGCACCGCACCATTCAATTGCCGGACACGAACCCCAATAACGCCCTCGCGCGGTTTGTCGCGGCGTACATCGATGAAGTGCCCGACCTGCTGGACGCAGCCAACGACGTGGCGAGGGAAGCGGGTATCGAGTCGCAGATCAAACCGGTACTGAAGATTGCCGAACAGTATTTCCTCCAGCCGCCGACCATCATGGCCGGGCATGTCGGGCTCGACAGCCTGCTGGACGAAGCCTATCTGGCGCACCGGTTTGTCGAAGAGGTGAATGACCTTTATATCAAGCATTTCGGCCAGCCATTGATCCCCTTGGACATGACGGTCGCCAACCTGATCGCCCACCAGTTGATCGGTGAGGCATTTGCCAACCAGCTCGATGAAGTGGTGCATCACACGTTCGACGAGATGCTCAACGACGAGACGTTTGCCTTGGAATCTGTAGAAGCCTATCGCGAGAAGCTCAGCAGCCCTGAGACCGGCGCAGCCTGGAAGCGCTGGCCGTGCATGTCCCGTCGCTTGGGCGTGGGCCTGGAGCTGGATCAGCCGGCGGCTTGATCCCCCCGAAAAAAACACAAACCCCCTGTGGGAGCGAGCTTGCTCGCGATGGCATTGCATCAGCCACATCGCAGTCGACTGACACTTCGCCATCGCGAGCAAGCTCGCTCCCACATTGGATCCGTGGTGTTCATGAATCATATGTCCTACACCGGCCCCCTGTGGGAGCGAGCTTGCTCGCGATGGCATAGGGTCAGCCACATCGCAGTCGACTGACACTCCGCCATCGCGAGCAAGCTCGCTCCCACAGGGGCATGGTTAACCGGTCGCTGCGCCAACCCCTACGGTGGTCCGCAACCGCCCTTCCAATCGACGCTTGAGCCCGCGGGATTCAATCAGTAGCTTCGAACCCTTGCTGGCATTCGCCCGGCCCCATTCTTCCAGCAACTCCAGGCACGAGTGATCGATGTAGCTCAGGTTATTGAGCGGCACGTGCACGGTCGCGCCCGTTGGGATGGTGGCCAGCACCTGGGTCAGCGCCGGCACCTTGAGGAAGGTGGCCGCCCCCACCAGGCGCAGTTCCATCTCGCCTTCCTGAGGCAGGTCGATCAGGCTGATTTTTAGGCGCGACGCTTTCCAGGCCAGTTTCACCAGGGTCAGGCCGAAGCCGATCAGCACACCGGTCAGCAGGTCGGTGAAGATGATCGCCAGCGCCGTGGCGGCGTAGGTGAACATCGGCATCCGGCCATAACGGCCCAGGCTTCGAAACGCCTTGAGGTCCACCAGTTTGAAACCGGTGTAGACCAGCACGCCGGCCAGGCTCGCCACCGGAATGCTTTGCAGCACGCTGGACAGCAACAGCACGAACAGCAGCAGCCACAGGCCGTGGAAAATCGTCGACATCCGCGTGGTGGCCCCGGCCTGGACGTTGGCCGAACTGCGCACGATCACACCAGTCATCGGCAAGGCGCCGAGCAGGCCGCAGAGCATGTTGCCGATCCCTTGCGCCGACAGTTCCCGGTCGAAGTCCGCACGTTCACCGCTGTGCATGCGATCCACGGCGGCCGCCGACAGCAGGGTTTCGGCACTGGCGATGAAGGCCACCGCGAACGCGGCGATCAGCAGCGTTGGGTCGGCCAGGTTCAGCAGGTCCGCCGGGCGCAGCCAATCAATGGCTTCGGCCAGGTTCTCCGGAACCTCCACGCGCTTGACCTGCAAGGCCAGCAGCAGGCTGGCGACGGTCGCCAGGCCAACGCCCAGCAAGGCACCGGGAACGAAGCGCAGGCTGTGGGGGCGAAACTTTTCCCACAGCCACATCACCGCGATCGTCGACAGACCGAGCAGGCCGGCCTGCCAGCCGAAGGACGGCAAGGCCTGGGCCACTGCCGTCGGGAACGCCGCGAGGTTATCCAGCCCGGAGGGCTTGGGCGCCGCGTCCAGCATCACATGGACCTGGGACAACACGATCAGCACGCCGATACCCGCGAGCATCCCGTACACCACCGCAGGCGCAGTGACCCGGAACCAGCAACCCAGGCGAAAGCGCCCGGCCAACAGTTGCAGCAGGCCGGCCAGCAGCAGGATCGGCCCGAGCATCGCCACGCCATGCTGGCGCACCAGTTCGAAGACCAACACCGCCAACCCGGCGGCCGGGCCGCTGACTTGCAGCTTCGAGCCAGCCAGAAAACCCACGACCAGACCACCGATGATCCCGGTAATCAGGCCCTTGGCCGGCGGCAGGCCGGAGGCGATGGCAATGCCCATGCACAAGGGCAGCGCCACCAGGAACACAACCACCGAAGCCAATAGCTCCCGTGGCAGAACAGCTTTTAATTGAGCAGCACGCATGGCGACTCTCCCGAAGTTTCTTCAGGCATGGCGAGGCCCTACCGCGCAAATAGCGGTAAGGCTAGAACCACACAAGGATGATTAGGAGTGGTTAGAAGCGCGCTTTGGGCGTCGCCACCGGTATCGGATGGCTGCCATCGAGCGGCAGGAAACGTCCCTGGTCCGCGTCAAAGGCTTTGATCTCGCTGGTCTCGATGTTGTACACCCAGCCATGGATGAACAACTGACCGCTGGCCATGCGCGATGCGACCGAGGGATGCGTTCGCAGATGCTGCAACTGCGCGATCACGTTTTCTTCGGTGAGGATGGGCATGGTCTGTTTTTCGTCGCCGCACGGACAGTTGTCGTGGACCATGGTCTTGGCCACTTCGGCGTGGCGCAGCCAGGCTTTTACCGTGGGCATTTTTTCCAGGGTGTCCGGGTTCAGCACGGCACGCATGGCGCCGCAATCGGAATGGCCGCAAACAATGATGTGTTGCACACCGAGGGCCAGCACGGCGTATTCGATGGCGGTGGAGACGCCGCCATTCATCTGCCCGTAAGGCGGAACGACGTTGCCCACGTTACGGGTCACGAACAGGTCGCCGGGGGAGCTATGGGTGATCAGCTCGGGCACGATGCGCGAATCGGCACAGGTGATGAACATCGCACGGGGCGCCTGGGCGGTGGCGAGTTTCTTGAAGAGCTCTTCCTGTTGCGGAAAGATCTCGTGATGGAAATGCAAAAAGCCGTCAACAATATGCTGCAGCGCTGCATCGGCGGTTTCCGCCACGGGTTGGGCTGAAGCCGACGCAGCCAACGGCTGATTATCCTTGTCACTCATGATTCATCCTCTTTTGACGGTATGACGCCAGTGGCTAAAACATCCAGGTCGACATCTGCGACCCGTCAGTCACTCGCTGAACAAGGTAGCGGCCGAAACTTAACTCAAACTGAAATCGAAGGCTCTAGGACAATGATTCCAGGGGTGGCGAAACACTGGCGCAGCTCATGTCCAGTGGTCTTTCCAGGGTCAACTTTAATCAAATCAACGACATCTGTCGGCCCGGCGGACAGAAGGCATCGCAATCGAGAGTGTATCCGTCGCGTCGCTCCAGTCCCAGGCGCTTGAGCGCCTTGGCGAAGCGCTGGGCCAGCAGGTCGGCGAATGGGCCTTCGCCGCGCATCCGCGCACCGAAGCGGCTGTCATACAGTTCGCCACCACGGCTCTGGCGCACCAGGCTCAGTACATGGGCGGCGCGTTGCGGGTAGTGCGCCTGCAGCCACTCCTCGAACAGCGGCGCGACTTCCAGCGGCAGGCGCAGCATCACGTAGGCGGCATTCTGCGCACCGGCGGCGTGGGCTTCGGTCAGCAGGCTCTCGATCTCGCTGTCGTTGATCATCGGGATCATCGGTGCGCAGAGCACGCCCACGTTGATGCCTGCCTCACGCATGACCTTGATCGCCCGCAGCCGCGCCTTGGGCGCCGCCGCCCGGGGTTCGAGAATGCGCTTGAGTTCATCGTCCAGGGTGGTGAGGCTGATCATCACGTGCACCAGGCGTTGTTGCGCCAACTCGGTCAGCAGGTCCAGGTCGCGCAGGATCAGCGAGCCCTTGGTGACGATGGTCACCGGATGCCGATAACGCAGCAGTACCTCGAGGATCCGCCGGGTTATCCGTTGTTCCCGTTCGATCGGCTGATAGGGGTCGGTGTTGGAACCCAGTGCGATCGGCGCGCATTGATAGCCGCGCCGGGACAATTGCTCCTCCAGCACATCGGCGGCATTGGTCTTGGCGATCAGCTTCGTTTCGAAATCCAGCCCCGGCGACAGGTCCCAATAGGCATGGCTGGGCCGCGCATAGCAGTAGATGCAACCGTGTTCGCAGCCTCGGTACGGGTTGATCGAGCGGTCGAATGGGATATCGGACGAGGTGTTGCGGGTAATGATGGTCTTCGCCGTTTCGATGCGCACTTCGGTGCCCTGGGTCGGCGGGACTTCCTGGTACCAGCCGTCATCCTCGACCACCGAGCGATTCGGGGCGAAGCGGTTGTGCGGGTTGGTCGCGGTGCCGCGGCCGCGAGGTGGAAGGGAGGCAGGCATGGGGAATACTCCGAAAGCTGTATGTGCATACAGTATTCGCTGTGTTCGATTAGGGCCAGTGCCATTCGGCAGTCCAACTACCGGATCAGCGTTCACAAGGCTTTGACGTTCTCCTCACGGGCTTTTAACCGCAGCGAGCCGACACTGGGCCTCCTGTATTCCTTCGCTCTCGGTCGTCCGTGCATGCTCAAGCTCTGTTCCCGTTCGTTGTTGTGCCTGGCCTTGCTTGCCGGACTGGCCGAGGCGCCCGTCCAAGCGGCCGATCTCCCTGAGGCGAGGCCCGCTGAATGGGCGCAGCCGGTGGAAAAGGACTACAACCTCTACCAGATGTCACCGACCCTCTACCGCAGCTCCCTGCCAGACGGCGGCGCCGTGCCTTTGCTGACGAAGCTGCGGATCGGCACGGTCATCACCTTCCTGCCGGAGTCGGACAAGCGCTGGCTGTCCACCCCCGGCATCGAGCAGGTGCAGTTGCCCTACCGCACCAATCATGTCGATGACAGCGACATACTCAAGGCCTTGCGCGCCGTCCAGGCGGCCGAAACCAAGGGGCCGGTGCTGATGCACTGCAAGCACGGCTCGGACCGCACCGGGCTGGTGGCCGCCATGTACCGGGTGGTGGTGCAGGGCTGGAGCAAAGAGGACGCGTTGAATGAAATGACCGAAGGTGGCTTCGGCGACAGCCATCACTTCAAGGACGGCGTGCGCTACATGATGCAGGCCGATGTCGACAAACTGCGCGTGGCGTTGGCGAACGGCGATTGCAGCACCAGCGTCTTTGCCCTTTGCTCCCTGGAAAGCTGGGTCAATTCAACGACCCCGGCGCATCACCTCAACCCTCAAGCGCTGGCTCCCGCACGGTGAGCGGTTGCGTGCAAAAAAGCCTCGATGGACTCCGATAGAGGCCGTGAGTCGCCCCACTCGAATATCGTTTCACGCAACACCCTGCCGGTTTCCCTATCGAATAAGCCGTTGCGCTTGAATGGCTCGAACACGGTCCTGGCCAGGCTCCTGGACCAAAGGTAGGCATAAATTCCGGCATCGTAGCCCGTGACCAGGTAATCCAGGCCATTGGGCCAGCGTTCGTTCATGAACACCGGTAAGTGGCCTACTTTTGCACGCACTTGCTCGAATACTTGCTGGACCGTACGACCGTCACCGTGGCTGTGGTGCAGTTCCATGTCGAATAGCGCATCGCGTATCTGTCCGGCAATGCCCCAACTGGTCTGGGTCTGTAGATAAACCATCAACTGGTCGGCGTCTTTGTCCGGCAACGGTGCTCCGGTCTGGTGGTGCTTCGATATCCGCATGAGGAATTCCTTGGAGGTGCACCACTGTTCGAACAACACGCCAGCGAATTCGGCCGCGTCCCGGCTGAGCGCGGTGATGCCCGAGACGTCGCGGTATTCAACCCGGCTCAACACATGGTGCAGACAGTGCCCTAACTCGTGGAAGAGCACTCGCAGTTGCCGATAATCCAGCAACAGGGGAGTGGTGCTGGAACCGCGCGGCAACCAGCCCTGCAGCACCGCGACGGGATAACGTGGCCGGCCCTCGGCGGTGATGCGGCGGTTTCGCAGGGTAGTGGTACTGGGAAAGCCATTCTGATCCGGATATTCGAAGGGATCGAAATAAAAGTAGCCGAGGGTTTCGTCCCCCTCCCGGACTTCGAAAAGACGCACTTGCGGATGCCAGTTCGTCACGTCCTGGCGCTCGATGAAGTCCACGCCAAACAGATCCGTGGCGATCAGCAGCAGCTGGGTAAACGTCGGTTCCAGTGCGAACCAGGCGCTGACGTCCTGCTCCGAGATACCGGCTGTTTGCCGACGAAGCTTTTCTGCCAGGTACTGCACATTCCAGGGCGTTAATTCGTTGACCTGTTGCGTCTTGGCAAACGCCTGCAGTTGCTTCGTATCTTCGGCAAACACGGCTTGCTGTTGGTCGAGCTGCCCTTGCAGGAACGTCATGACGTCTTCTGGCGACTGCGCTTGCTCGGGCTCGACAGCCATCTGCGCGTAGCTTGAATAGCCCAGCAGTTTGGCCAGTGCATACCGATCCCTGAGCAATTGGCGCAGCACTTCGCCGTTGTCGTAGAGCCCGGCTTGCGGCCCTTGATCCGATGCGCGGGTGCTATAGGCAACGTACATTTGCTTGCGCAAGGCAGGATCGTCGGCGTATCGGGTGACGATGCGAAACGACTCGTCGTTGAGAGTCAGCAGCCAGCCTGTGCCGCCCTTTTCACGGGCTTGCTCGGCCATGCGCCGCTTGAAGGATGGCGGCAGGCCACTCAACTGGGCTTCATCGTGGATTATTTTGCTCCACGCGTTGTTCGCTGCGTGCAAGTGCTCAAGGAACAAGGTCTGGGCGCCTTGGATTCGTAGCTTCAGGTCATTGAGCTTCTGCGGTGACGGCGATCCCATTCCATGCTGGCGCAACCGCCGCAGGATTTTTGCCAGCGTTCTTTTGCGCACGGGGGAGAAATGCAGGGCGATCTGGCTGTCCGCCAAGCGTTGGTAAAGCTGAAACAGTTCGGGATGTCGCATCAGCGATCCCTGGAAATCCTGCAGCCGTTGTTGGCAATCGCCCGAAACCTGCCCCCAGGCATCGTCAGTCCTGGTCGAAGCCATGAGTTCCAGTACAAAGCCGAAGCTTCTCAGGCGTGCGTGGATTTCATCCATCGCCAACACCAGGTCATCCCACGTAGGAAACGGTGTCTGGGTCTTGATGATCTCGACGACTTTGGCGCGGCTTTCGGCAATGATCTGGTCTAGCGCGGGGGAGAAGTGTTCGACGCGGATGTTTGAAAAAGGCGGCAGGACATAGGCCTGCAAGAGAGGATCATAAGGGCGATGCATGGAGGCTTCCTGTCAGTCTGGACGTGTCAGGCCAGTCTGGTGAGGAATGCATGAGGCGCTGCGGTACATATGTATCGCTTCCGGGCCGGGCGGCCCGGAAGGTGATGCCAAAGATGTCAGTCGATTTTTTTCTTCAGCTTCGGGTTGGGGAAAAACTGCACGGCCTGGACTTTCGCGTCCGGCGTCTTGAGCGCCGACGTATTGACCCGGGTGCCCAATTCCTTGGGCACCGACAGGCCTTGCTCGTTGAGCGTGTCGGAATAACCGCAGGCCACGCATTCGCGGTGCGGCACGCCGTCTTCGTTCCACATCATCAACTTGTCCGGCTCGCTGCAGGCCGGGCAGACCGCCCCGGCGATAAAGCGTCGCTTGGTAATCACAGGCCCCTCACTCATGCTGCCGCGTCCTCGGTCAGGCCGCTATGGCGCAAGAGTGCGTCAATCGACGGCTCGCGGCCACGGAAGTCGACGAACAGCACCATCGGTTCCTGGGAACCGCCACGGGCCAGGATCGCCTCGCGGAAGGCTCGGCCGGTGTCGGCGTTGAGCACGCCGTCTTCTTCGAATTTGGAGAAGGCATCGGCCGAGAGCACTTCCGCCCATTTGTAGCTGTAGTAACCCGCCGCGTAGCCGCCGGCGAAAATGTGCGCAAAGCTGTTGGGGAAGCGGTTGTAGGCCGGCGGACGCATGACGGAGACCTCGTCACGCACGCCTTCGAGCACTTGCAGCACGCTGCGGCCATCGCCGTGGGTGGCGTGCAGCTCGAAGTCGAACAGCGAGAACTCCAACTGACGGACCATCATCAGGCCGGACTGGAAGTTTTTCGCCGCGAGCATTTTTTCCAGCAGGTCCTGGGGCAGCGGCTCGCCGGTTTCGTAGTGACCGGAAATCAGCGCCAGGCCTTCGGGCTCCCAGCACCAGTTTTCCATGAACTGGCTCGGCAGTTCCACGGCATCCCAGGCCACGCCGTTGATGCCGGACACGCCGGCGTGTTCGACGCGGGTCAGCAGGTGGTGCAGGCCATGGCCGAACTCGTGGAACAGGGTGGTGACTTCATCGTGGGTCAGCAGCGCCGGCTTGCCGCTGTCGGCCGGGGTGAAGTTGCACACCAGGTTGGCGACCGGGCTTTGCAGGACGCCGTCGAAGGTGCGACGACGGTCGCGGGCACCGTCCATCCAGGCACCGCCACGCTTGTTGGCGCGGGCGTAGAGGTCGAAGAAGAAGCGGCCGACGTGCTGGCCGTTCTCCTTGATTTCGAACAGGCGCACGTCCGGGTGCCAGCTGTCGAAGCCTTTCAGTTCGGCGATCTCGATGCCATAGAGGCGCTGCACGATGGCGAACAGGCCGCTCAGTACCTTGTCGATCGGGAAGTAGGCGCGCAGGGCTTCCTGGGCCACGCTGTAACGCTGCTGGCGCAGTTTTTCACCGTAGAAACCGCTGTCCCAGCTTTGCAGGTCGGGGCAACCCTGCTCGGCGGCATAGGCTTTGAGCTGTTCCAGGTCCAGGGCCGCGAACGGCTTGCTGCGCTTGGCCAGGTCACGCAGGAAACTAAGGACCTGGTCGCTGGATTCGGCCATCTTGGTTGCCAGGCTCAATTCGGCGAAGTTGGCGAAACCCAGCAGTTGGGCCAGTTCCTGGCGCAGGTCGAGGATCTGTTCCATCACCGGGCCGTTGTCGTTCTGGCCGGCATTCGGGCCTTGGTCCGAGGCACGGGTGCAGTAGGCCGCGTAGACTTCTTCGCGCAGGGCGCGGTCTTCGGCGTAGGTCATCACTGCGTAGTAACTAGGGAACTCCAGGTTGATCAGCCAGCCGTCCAGTTCCTTGGCCTGGGCAGCGGCGGCCATGTGCGCCTTGGCCGAGTCGGTCAGGCCGGCGAGGGCGGCTTCGTCAGTGACGTGCTTGGTCCAGGCCTGGGTTGCGTCCAGCAGTTGATTGGAGAAGCGGCTGCCCAGCTCGGACAGTTTGCTCTGCACTTCGGCGTAGCGCTTCTGTTGCTCGGGCGGCAGGTCGATGCCCGACAGGCGGAAATCCCGCAGGGAATGTTCCAGGATGGTTTTCTGCGCGACGTCGAAGCTGGCTGCTTCCGGGCTGTTCGCCAGGGCTTCGAAGGCCTGGAACAGCTCGCGGTTCTGGCCCAGCTCGGTGGAGTAGGCACTCAGCGCCGGCAGGCAGGCCTCGTAGGCCTCGCGCAGTTCCGGGCTGTTGCGCACGGCGTTCAGATGGCTGACCGGGCTCCAGGCTGCGCCGAGACGATCATTGAGCTCGTCCATCGCCAACACCAGGCCGGCCCAGGTAGGCTGTTGGACTTGGGTCTTGAGGATTTCGGCGATGGCCGCACGGTTGTCCGCCAGGATCTGCTCGATGGCCGGTTGTACGTGCTCGGCACGGATCGCCGAGAATGGCGGCAGGTCATAGGGCTGCAAAAGAGGGTTGTTCACGCTCACGGTCGACACCTTGGCTGGAAGAAACATCGGCCCATCTTAATTACAATCGACGTTCACCGCAGCTAGCAGCGCCTATCACCGGATAAGAGAGAGCCTATCGTGACCCTTCGCACGTACCAGAACCACAGCCCGAAGCTTGCCCGTGGGGCTTTTGTCGACAGCACCGCGGTGGTGATCGGCGACGTCGAAATCGGCGAAGACAGCTCCGTCTGGCCGCTGACGGTCATTCGCGGCGACATGCACCGCATCCGTATCGGCGCGCGCACCAGCGTCCAGGATGGTTGCGTGCTGCACATCACCCACGCCGGGCCCTTCAATCCGGATGGCTTCCCGTTGTTGATCGGCGACGACGTGACCATCGCCCACAAGGTCATGCTCCATGGCTGCTCGGTGGGCAGCCGGATCCTGATCGGCATGGGCAGTATCGTCATGGACGGCGCGGTGGTCGAAGACGATGTGATCATCGGCGCCGGCAGCCTCGTACCGCCGGGCAAGCGCCTGGAAAGCGGCTTTTTGTACGTGGGCAGCCCGGTGAAGCAGGTCCGGCCGCTGACGGACAAGGAGCGCGCGTTCTTCACCTACAGCGCGGCGAACTATGTGAAGCTCAAGGACTTGCATCTGGCCGAAGGCTACGACCAACCGTGAAGCGCCCCCCGAAGTGTTGAATGACCCATTGTGGCGAGGGCGCTTGCTCCCGCTGGGCCGGTCCGACGCTTCGGGCGCAGCAGACCCATTTTTTGTGAGCGCTTCGCGCTCAAGCCGGAGCAAGCTCCCTCGCCACGTGATGCCACTGCCAGGACCTGCCATGCACTACCAGACCGTACTCTTCGACCTCGACGGCACCCTCACCGACCCCCGTGAAGGCATCACCCGTTCGATCCAGTTCGCCTTGGCCAAGCTGGGCATCGACGAACCCGACCTGACCCGCCTCGAACATTTCATCGGCCCGCCGTTGTTGCAGGCCTTCATGCAGTTCTATGACTTCGACGAAGCGAAGGCCTGGGAGGCGGTGAATTTCTATCGTGAACGCTTCAAGGTCACCGGCCTTTATGAGAACCGGGTCTTCGACGGCGTGATGCCGCTGCTGGAAACCTTGGGCGGCCAAGGGCGCCATCTGTACATCGCCACTTCCAAGCCCTGGGTGTTCGCCCGGGAAATCGCCCGCCATTTCGACTTCGCCCGGCACTTCAAGGTGATCTACGGCAGCGAACTGGACGGCACCCGCACTGACAAAGTCGAACTGATCGCCCACCTGCTGGCCGAAGAAAGCCTCGACCCGGCCAGCACCCTGATGATCGGCGACCGCAAGCACGACCTGATCGGCGCCCACAGCAATGGCCTGGATGCGGCGGCGGTGGGGTATGGGTTCGGCAGCCACGAAGAACTCAACACCGAACGCCCGGCGTATCACTTCCAGACGGTGGACGAGTTGCACCAGGCGTTTTTGCGGCGTTGACGGGATCGCCATCGCGAGCAAGCTCGCTCCCACATTGTTCCGAGACGTCCACAAAACGGGTGCCCACCGCCAAACCCCTGTGGGAGCGAGCTTGCTCGCGATGGCGGCAGCACAAACACCCCTGTTTCAAGTCACAACCCTCACCACAGGGATTAGCCATATCCTGGTATATGAAAGGGACAATTCAGGCCCTGAACTGGCTCGGCGCCACACCGCTCCAGCGCACGAAGGCATGGCGGAAGCTGGCGGTTTCGCTGAAGCCCAGTTGTTCGGCGATTCGATGGATCGGCAATTGCTCCTCGCAGAGCATCTGCTTGGCTCGTTCGAAGCGCAGTTCGTCCAGCAGTTCCTGATAGCTGCAGCCCAGGTCCTTGAGGTGCCGGCGCAAGGTGCGCGCCGAGCAGTTCATCTGTTCGGCCAAGCCTTCCAGGCCGGGGGCTGCGTTCAGTTGGGCGTCGAGCAACTGGCGGATCCTTCCTAGCCAGGCCTGGCGTCCGGTGAATTCGGTGTTCTGCCGGCGGCAGCGTTCGGCCATGGCGTGATGGGTGATGGGGTCGGCCAGGGGCAAGGGGTGTTCGAGCCAGTGGCGGTCGAAGGCAAACGCGTTATCGACGCTGTCGAAGCGCACCGGGCAATCGAAGGGTGCGGTGTAGCGCGCCTGGTAGTCGGGCGCCGGATGTTCGAAGCGCGCAGCGTGCAAGGGCAAGACATGGCCGAGGAGGTCATTGCAGATCACCTTCAGCGAAACCATGCAGAACTCGGCATTGAACACCGCCAGGGCCGGGTTCTCCCGATAGTCGCTGGCGCTGAACCAGATGTGCTCGCCGTCGTCGTCCAGGTTCAGCTCGAAGAGTGTTCCCAATAGCGCCGGATAGCGCAGCGCCAGGCGCAAGGCGTCACCTAAGGTGGCACTGGTGAGCAGGGCATAGCCGAGCATGCCGTAGGACGAAACGTGCATGCGCAGGCCCAGCTCCAGGCCGATGTCGCGCTTGAGGGCCACGGCGTTGGCGCAGACCTGCATCTCTTGGTTGGTGGTGATGCGCGTATCGGCCCGGCTCAGGTCCGCGGCGCTGATGCCACTGCCGGCCAACAAGGCATCACTGGGCAGCCCCTCGTTTTTGAAGGTGCTCAGTACCAACGAGACGGCGTTAAGGGTGGTGAGGTGGGAATGCAGCATGTCCGTTTCCAGCCTGGGGTAGGCTGGAGACGGAGCAAGTTATATGCCGGGTACTTTGGCATGACGTCGCTTTTGTGGCGAGGGAGCTTGCTCCCGCTGGGCCGCGAAGCGGCCCCCAAAATCTTGCGGCCGCTGCGCGACCGAGCGGGAGCAAGCTCCCTCGCCACAAAAGCCCCTCACCACAAGTTGATGCAGGTTCGGATCAGCTCAGCTCGCCGCACAGGTCCAGCTCCACCAGCCGCCGAACCTCTTCCACCGGCAGGCCCGCGCCAATCAGCGCCTGCAACTTGCCGAACGCGGCCTCGCGGGTCATGCCGCCACCGGACAGCACGCCGACACCGCGCAAGCGACTGCCGGCTTCGTACACGTCCAGCTCAACGCCACCTTCATGGCATTGGGTCACCGCCACCACCACCACGCCGCTGTCCCGCGCCCGCTCGAGGCTGGCGAGGAAGGCCGGGTTGTCGCTCGGCCCGGTGCCGCTGCCGTAGCACTCCAGCACCAGGCCCTGGATGCCGCTGCCCAATAGACCATCGAGCACCTGGGCGCTGATGCCGGGAAACAGCGGCAGCGCCGCGATGTTCGCCAATTGCTTGGGCTGGTTGTAATTCAACTGCGCCGGCAGGGCCGGTGCCGGGGTACCGCCGCCCTGGCGTTCCAGGCGCTTGAAGGGGTGGCGACCGAAGCTGCGCACTTTCGCGCAACGGGTCGGCGCCAGCAGCTCACCGTGGAAGTACAGGTGCACGCCCGGCGCCAGGCCCTGGCCGAGGGCGACCAGGGCACCGCTGAGGTTTTCCCAGGCGTCGCTGTCGGTCACGCCGGCGGGCAGCATCGAGCCGGTGAAGCAGACCCGCGCATGCAGGCCCAGCAGTTGGAAGCTCATCGCCGCCGCGCTATAGGCCAGGGTGTCGGTGCCATGCAGGATCAACACGCTGTCGCAGCCCTGCACATCCACGGCGTCGACCACCGCTTCGCGCAGTTGCTGCCAATAGGTCGGGGTCATGTTGGCGCTGTCGATCAGCGGCGACATCTCCCGGAAGCGCCATTGCGGTATGACGAGTTCGGGCTGGCTGTGCAGGTAATCGCGCATCCGTGCTTCGAAACCGGATGCCGGGGCCAGGCCGTGGGCGCTGGCCTGCATGCCGATGGTGCCGCCGGTGTAGAGCACCATGACGTGCTGGGCGGCAGGGTAGGTCAAGGAATTCATGGTTGTTCTCCGAGGACGAAAACGGCGGCTTGGGTCAGCCGCCACAACATAAGGCCGAGCATGACGCCGACCTTACGCTGTGTCACGCCGGGCGCAGGGGATGCGCCCGGTTTTCTACGATAGTCTGCGGCTCAGCGTTGCGCTGCGGCCACGCCGGCAGTCGCGGCGTCAGGTTTGGCAACCGGTGCCGACGGGGTGGCTGGCCATGCGTTGCGGTCCAGGTCCAGGTCCGGGAACTTGCTGGAGTCGAACACAGGGACCTTGATGCCGGCCGCACGCTGGTCATCGTAGTCACGCAGGATGCGCATGCCGACCTTGAACAGCAGGAACAGCGCGATCAGGTTCACGAACGCCAGCAGGGTCATGGTGATGTCGGCGAACGCGAACACGGTGCCGAGGTTTTCGATGGCACCCCAGAAAATCAGGACCAGGACCAAGGCGCGGTAGCCCATCAGGACCTTGCGATTGTCACCGATCATGAAGCGCAGGTTGTTCTCGCCCAGGTAGTAGTTGTAGAGGATCGAGGTGAACACGAACAACGACAGGGCCACGGAGATGAATATCCGGCCCCAGTCACCCACGACCGCCGCCAGGGAGTTCTGGGTCAAGGCAATGCCGTCGCCTTCGAAACCTGGGGTGTAGAAGCCCGACAGCAGGATCAGCAGCGCGGTGCAGGTGCAGATCACGAAGGTGTCCAGGAACACGCTGAACGCCTGGACCACGCCCTGGGCGACCGGGTGCTCGACCGATGCGACGGCGGCAACGTTAGGCGCACTGCCCAGGCCGGCTTCGTTGGCGAACACGCCACGCTTGACGCCCATGACGATGGCGCTGCCGATCAGGCCGCCGAAGGCCTGGTCCAGACCGAAGGCGCTTCTGACGATGGTCGCCAGCATGTCCGGTACGTGTTCGAACTGCAGCACGATCACGTAGAGGGTCACGCCGATGTACGCCAGGGTCTTGACCGGAACCAGCAGGTCGGCAACCTTGGCGATACGCTTGATCCCGCCGATGAACACCAGGCCCAGCAGCACCGCCAGGCCCAGGCCCGTGTAGGTGGTGTCAAAGCCGAAGGCGTTGTTCAGGGAGTGGGTGACCGCGTGGGCTTGCAGACCGTTGAAGGCGAAGCCGAAGGTCACCAACAGCAGGAATGCCATGATCATGCCCAGCCAGCGTTTCTGCAGGCCGTGCTGGATGTAATAGGACGGGCCGCCACGGTACTGGCCTTCGGAGTCGCAGCGCTTGTAGAGCTGGCCGAGGGAGCATTCGAAGAAGCTGCTGGACATGCCGACCAGCGCGGTCACCCACATCCAGAACACCGCACCAGGACCACCGAGGGTCACGGCGATGCCGACACCGGCGATGTTGCCCGCGCCGACACGGCCGGCCAGGCTGAGCATCAGGGCCTGGAAGGAACTGAGCTGGTCAGTGCTGCTTTTCAGGCTGTCACGGAACACCGTGAACATGTGGAAGAAGTGACGGAACTGGACGAAACGCGAGCGGATCGTGAAGTAGCCACCGAGCCCGACAATGAGCACGATCAGCACTTTCCCTGATAGGAAGTCGTTGATGACTTCGAGCATGAGTATTCCTCGCTGTTTTTTGTTTAAGCAAATGCTGGCCATTTGGAAACATCACGTTACATCGGTCGGCGCGCGGCCTGACAGGTGAGGCGGAGTTTCGTCCCGGTCCATTTTCGCGGGTTTGTTATTAGTTCGGTTTTCGCATGTTTAAAGGTCTCGTTGCGGACGACCGTCATGCGAAGAGGGGCGGCACTATACCTATCAGTGCGGTGCCCGTCTGCACAGTTGTGGTGCGTCCGACGAAGCGGACCCTTTGAAACACCTGGCCTTCCGGTCAGGTTCTTGTGGGGACGAGCCTGCTCGCGTTGGCTGGCGACGCGGTTTACAACGGGCAGCGCGTCGTCGTTTATCGCGAGCAGGTTCCTTCCCACAGATTCAGTCATCCTTGGCGGCTATCAATTAAAAAAAGGGCTTGGGGAAGATCCCCAAGCCCTCAAAAGGTGAGAGGTGTCTAGTCCCTCGACCTGGTGAGCGGTGGCCGTGTCGATCACGCTTTGAGCGGGACCAGACGCGGAGCAATCATGTTTTCCGGGCGCAGGATGTCGTCGAGCATGGCGTCGTCGAGCAAGCCTTCTTCGCGCACCAGTTCCAGTACGCCGCGGCCACTTTCCAGGGCGATGCGGGCGATACGGGTGGCGTTTTCATAGCCGATGTACGGGTTCAGGGCGGTGACCAGGCCGATGGAGTGCTCGACCAGTTCGCGGCAGCGCGCTTCGTTGGCGGTGATGCCGACGATGCAGTGCTCGCGCAGCATGTCCATGGCCCGTTGCAGCAGGCGGATCGAGTCGAAGATCTTGAAGGCGATCAACGGTTCCATCACGTTCAGTTGCAGTTGGCCGCCTTCGGCCGCGATGGTCAGGGCCAGGTCGTTGCCGATGATCTGGAACGCCACCTGGTTGACCGCTTCCGGGATCACCGGGTTGACCTTGCCGGGCATGATCGAGCTGCCTGGCTGGCGGGCCGGCAGGTTGATTTCGTTGATGCCGGTGCGTGGGCCGCTGGACAGCAGGCGCAGGTCGTTGCAGATCTTCGACAGCTTGACCGCGGTGCGCTTGAGCATGCCGGAGAACAGCACGAAGGCGCCCATGTCGGAGGTGGCTTCGATCAGGTCGGCGGCCGGGACCAGCGGCTGGCCGCTGATGGTTGCCAGGCGCTGTACGGCCAAGGCCTGGTAGCGCGGGTCGGCGTTGATGCCGGTGCCGATGGCGGTGCCGCCCAGGTTCACTTCGGTGAGCAGTTCAGGCGCCAGGGTTTTGAGGCGCGCCAGGTCTTCGCTCAGGGTGGTGGCGAAGGCGCGGAATTCCTGGCCGAGGGTCATCGGCACGGCGTCCTGCAGCTGGGTGCGGCCCATTTTCAGGACGTGGCTGAATTCTTCACCCTTGGCCGCGAACGCCTGGATCAGGCTGTCGAGGCTGGCCAGCAACGCGTCGTGACCCAGCAGCAGACCCAGGCGGATCGCGGTCGGGTAGGCGTCGTTGGTGGACTGCGCCATGTTCACGTCGTTGTTGGGGTGCAGGTACTGGTACTCGCCTTTCTGGTGGCCCATGGCCTCCAGCGCGATGTTGGCGATGACTTCGTTGGCATTCATGTTGGTCGACGTGCCGGCGCCGCCCTGGATCATGTCCACCACGAATTCTTCGTGGAAATCGCCGCGGATCAAACGTGCACAGGCTTCACTGATGGCAGCGTGCTTGGCTTCGCTGAGCTGGCCGAGTTCGCGGTTGGCGTCAGCGGCGGCCTGTTTGACCATTGCCAGACCGACCACCAGCTTCGGGTAATGCGAGATCGGGACGCCGGAGAGACGGAAGTTGTTTACCGCTCGTAGGGTCTGGATGCCGTAATACGCTTGCGCCGGTACTTCGAGTACGCCAAGCAGGTCTTTTTCTGTGCGGAATGATGCAGCGGAGGACATGACGGAAATCATCTCGATAAGGACCCGGTCTGTGCCGGAACGCTGTGGATCCTAGGCTCTGGGGAAAAATAGGGCCAATGCTGTTAAACACTGGCCTATGCATATTCGGCATAATGCCGGTGTGACGCCGACGATGCGGCGAACGTGTGACCTGTTTTGGTGCGTGTAGGGAGGCGTGATGAATCTTGAAAGCAAATGGCTTGAGGACTTCAGTGCCCTGGCCGCTACTCGCAGTTTTTCCCAGGCGGCCGAGCGGCGTTTCGTGACGCAGCCGGCGTTCAGCCGACGAATCCGCAGCCTTGAGGCGGCGCTGGGGCTGACCCTGGTCAACCGCTCACGTACGCCCGTCGAGCTGACGGCGGCGGGGCAGTTGTTCCTGGTGACGGCGCGTACGGTGGTGGAGCAACTGGGCGAAGTGCTGCGCCATTTGCATCACTTGGAAGGCGGGCAGGGCGAAGTCATCCAGGTGGCCGCCGCCCATTCCCTGGCGCTGGGCTTCTTCCCGCGCTGGATCGCGCAACTGCGCAACGAAGGGATGAACATCGCCACGCGCCTGGTGGCGACCAACGTCGGCGATGCGGTCCACGCCTTGCGGGAGGGCGGCTGCGATTTGATGCTGGCCTTCTACGACCCGGATTCGGCCATGCAGATGGACCCGGAAATCTTCCCGTCGCTGCACTTGGGCCAGACTGAAATGCTTCCGGTGTGCGCCGCCGATGCCAACGGCAACCCGCTGTTCGACCTTGAAGGCGAGGCCAGCGTGCCGTTGCTGGCCTACAGCGCCGGGGCGTTCCTCGGGCGTTCGGTCAACCAGTTGCTGCGCCAGCGGGCGCTGCGCTTCACCACGATCTACGAGACAGCCATGGCCGACAGCCTGAAAAGCATGGCCCTGGAAGGCCTGGGCATCGCCTGGGTACCGCACCTGAGCGTACGTGCCGAACTGGCCCGGGGCGAACTGGTGATTTGCGGCGGCACGCAATGGCACGTGCCCCTGGAGATCCGCCTGTACCGCTGCGCCCTGGTGCGCAAGGCCAATGTGCGGTTGTTGTGGCGCAAGCTTGAAGGCGGTGTGGCGCAGGGTGCTGTCGGATCCTGAAACCAATGCAAGCCCTGTGGATGTGACGGACATCAGAGTGATCACAGGGCCATTGTGGGAGCGAGCTTGCTCGCGATGAGGGCCTGGCATTCACAACGGCATTGGCTGACCTGGCGCTATCGCGAGCAAGCTCGCTCCCACAAGGGATTTGTGGTGTTCCGACGCTGACCTGCGAGTCAATAAAACCGCTGCTTCAGCGCAAATGACAGATGGTCGGCGAAAGTGCGTTTAACGCACCATTTTCGGTATACTGCCCGGCCTTCGGTCGGTTCGCCCGGCCATCATTCGTACAACAAGCCACGCCGGTTTCCTGCGTGGCTTGTTGTTTTTTGACGCGCCTGCGGGCGCCCAGAGAGAAGAGGCACGACGATGAGTGCACTGGTTGGCGTGATCATGGGCTCCAAGTCCGATTGGTCCACCCTTAGCCACACCGCCGATATGCTGGAAAAGCTCGGCATCCCTTACGAGGTGAAAGTGGTCTCTGCCCACCGTACCCCGGACCTGCTGTTCCAGTACGCCGAAGAGGCCGAAGCGCGTGGCATCGAGGTGATCATCGCCGGTGCCGGTGGCGCGGCCCACCTGCCGGGCATGTGCGCGGCCAAGACCCACCTGCCGGTGCTGGGCGTGCCGGTCCAGTCGTCGATGCTTTCGGGCGTTGATTCGTTGTTGTCGATCGTGCAGATGCCGGCCGGTATTCCGGTCGCGACCCTGGCCATCGGCAAGGCCGGCGCGATCAATGCGGCCCTGCTGTCGGCGAGCATCCTGGGCGCCAAGCATCCACAATTTCATACCGTGCTGAAAAAATTCCGCGCTGAGCAGACAGACAGCGTCCTGGACAATCCAGACCCACGCATTGCCTGAGGTTGTTGACGAATGAAGATCGGTGTAATCGGTGGCGGCCAGTTGGGTCGCATGTTGGCCCTGGCAGGTACGCCGCTGGGGATGAACTTCGCTTTCCTGGACCCGGCGCCGGACGCCTGTGCCGCGGCGCTGGGTGAACACCTGCGGGCCGACTACGGCGACCAGGACCACCTGCGCCAATTGGCCGATGAAGTCGACCTGGTGACCTTCGAGTTCGAAAGCGTCCCGGCCGAAACCGTGGCCTTCCTGTCCCAGTTCGTCCCGGTCTACCCGAGCGCCGAAGCCTTGCGGATCGCCCGTGACCGCTGGTTCGAAAAGAACATGTTCAAGGACCTGGGCATCCCGACGCCGGCCTTCGCCGACATTCAGTCCCAGGCCGACCTGGACGCCGCCGTCGCGGCCATCGGTCTGCCCGCCGTGCTCAAGACCCGTACCCTGGGTTATGACGGCAAGGGCCAGAAAGTCCTGCGCAAGCCTGAAGACGTGGCCGGTACGTTCGCCGAGCTCGGCAGCGTGGCCTGCCTGTTGGAAGGCTTCGTGCCGTTCACTGGGGAAGTCTCGCTGATCGCCGTGCGCGCCCGCGACGGTGAAATCCGCTTCTACCCGCTGGTACACAACACCCACAAGGACGGCATCCTCAAGTTGTCCGTCGCCAGCACCGATCACCCGTTGCAGGCCTTGGCCGAAGACTATTCCAGCCGGGTGCTCAAGCAGCTCGACTATGTCGGCGTGATGGCGTTCGAGTTCTTTGAAGTGGACGGCGGCCTCAAGGCCAACGAAATCGCACCGCGGGTCCACAACTCCGGGCATTGGACCACGGAAGGCGCCGAGTGCAGCCAGTTTGAAAACCACCTGCGGGCGGTGGCCGGGCTGCCGCTGGGGTCGACCGCCAAGATCGGCGAAAGCGCGATGCTCAACTTTATCGGCAAGGTGCCGGACACCGAGAAAGTCCTGTCGATCGCCGACTGCCATCTGCATCACTATGGCAAGGCGTTCAAGGTCGGGCGCAAGGTTGGCCACGCCAACCTGCGCTGCGCTGATCGGGCCACGCTGGCCCAGCAGATCATCAAGGTCGAGACGCTGATCGCCGAGCAATAATCTGTCATACCGTTGGAACCATTCGTCGGCTAACCTCTCTCAT
Source organism: Pseudomonas sp. MPB03 (assembly GCF_046605385.1). Taxonomy (NCBI): domain Bacteria; kingdom Pseudomonadati; phylum Pseudomonadota; class Gammaproteobacteria; order Pseudomonadales; family Pseudomonadaceae; genus Pseudomonas; species Pseudomonas sp. MPB03. Next base: position 351,179 of record NZ_CP176770.1, read on the forward strand.
GGCTAAGTGCCAAAACCTGATCGGGCTTTGGCTTAGCGACTCAATGAGAGGGGAATGCCATGGGAATCATCGGAACCATTTTTATCGGCTTGATCGTTGGCCTGCTGGCACGCTTCCTGAAACCGGGCGATGACAGCATGGGCTGGATCATGACCATCCTGCTCGGTATCGGCGGTTCGTTGGCAGCCACTTACGGCGGCCAGGCCCTGGGCATCTACCAGGCCGGCCAAGGCGCGGGCTTTATCGGGGCCCTGGTGGGCGCGATCGTGCTGCTGGTGATCTACGGCCTGATCAAAAGAAACTGATCCAAATGCATCAAGGCCCCCTCTGCGTCGCGAGCTGAGGGGGCTAGAATGCTCGGCGTTTCACTTTTCATTCATTGCCGAGCCCTTTCATGCGCCGTCTAGTGTTGACCCTTCTTCTGCTGGGCAGTGGCCTGGCCCATGCTGCCGAGCTGCCGGAAACCGACTGGCTCGAACTGATGCCCAAGTCGGACCAGAAAGCCCTCGAGGCCATGCCTGACATCGACCACAACTCCCCGGAAGCCAACGGCACCTTCACCGAAAAAGGTGGCTTGAAGCAAAGCAAGGGCTTGCCGGCGGTGATGTATTCGACCAAGACCGTGGCGTCGATGAACGACAAGCACATCCGCATCGGTGGTTATCCGGTGCCGCTGGAAACCGACGCCAAGGGCCACAGCACGCTGTTCTTCCTGGTGCCCTACCCCGGCGCCTGCATCCACGTCCCGCCACCGCCGCCTAACCAGTTGGTGCTGGTGCGTTACCCCAAGGGCCTGAAGCTGGATGACATCTACACGCCGCTCTGGGTGACGGGCACGCTGAAGATCGAAAAGGTCGACAACGATCTGGCGAGCGCGGCGTATGCGTTGGAGGCAGAGAAAGTGAGGGTGGTGCAGGAGGCGGATTTGTAACCAGCCCATTGACCCTACACAAAACCCAATGTGGGAGCGAGCTTGCTCGCGATGGCGGTGTGTCAGTCGACGCTGAGGGTGACTGTCAGTCCGCTATCGCGAGCAAGCTCGCTCCCACAATGGTTTTGCGGTGTCAGAGCGGTTTGCTGCGGATGCTCACACCCAGGGTATGGCTGGCGTCCGGCAACAACGTCACCACATCCTCCATCACATTCGCCGTCTCGATGCACAGCATGCGCTGCCAGCCATCGTCGGCCATGTCGCTGAAGGCCTTGGCGCGTTCGGTCCAGGGGTTCCAGATCACCGCCGAGCGCGAACCGCTGCTGGTCAGCTCGATCCGTCGTTGCCACTGCGGATCAACGATGCTCAGCGTCGGCGGGGTGTCGAGGTAGATACGGTCGGTCTCGCCGGTGAAATGCAGGTCGCCGGCCTGGGTGTGGGTGTTCCAGTCGTCGAGGGTCTCGATGTAGTTCAAGCCATCGACGCCTTCGACCTGCACGTTGCGCACGTCGCTCACGGCGAAGTAGCTGTGCAGCGCCTGGCTGAGGCTGACGGTTTCGCTGCCACGGTTATGGCTGGTGAGGCGGATGTGCAGTTGCGCGTCCATCACGATGGCCAGCGTCAGGTCGACCTGATGAGGCCAGCCCGCAAGGCCGTTGTCGGGATAAGGCAGCACGAATTCGATCTTCAGGCTTTCGCCTTCGGCCTCGATGCCCTTCAGTTCCCAATCCATCGCCCGCACCAGGCCGTGGGCGGTGGCCGGGTCATTGCTCACGCGCATGGCCTGCACGCTGTCGGGGTTGCGAGTCAGGTTGCCGAACCACGGCCAGCACACCGGCACGCCCGCGCGGATGCTCTTGCCGGCCTTGAATGTGGCCTGGTCGTTGAGCCAGATCAGTGGCGGCTGGCCGTCCACTTGATAACTGAGGATGTGCGCGCCTTGCTGGGCCACCAGCAACTCGGCCTGACCGTGGCGGATGCGCCAGGCGTTCAGTTCATCCAGTTTGACCGCGTCGACGTTGGGCGTAGGCATGTTGCAAATCTCGTTCGGTGACAGGGACTGCAATGGACCGCAAAACGGTCGCCGTGTTTAACGGGCGCGCGGCGGAACCGAGCGGGTACGACCGCTGCCGTCGATGGCGACGAAGACGAATACCGCCTCGGTCACCTTGCGCCATTCACTGGACAGCGGATCGTCGCTCCAGACCTCGACCATCATCTGGATCGAGCTGCGGCCGATTTCCAGCGCCTGGGTATAGAAGGACAACTGCGCGCCCACCGCCACCGGCACCAGGAACGCCATGCGATCGATCGCCACGGTGGCCACGCGTCCGCCGGCCACTTTGCTGGCCATGGCGGTGCCGGCCAAGTCCATCTGGGACACCAGCCAGCCGCCGAAAATATCGCCGAAGCCGTTGGTCTCCCGTGGGAGTGCGGTGATTTGCAGGGCCAGGTCGCCTTGCGGGATGGGATCTTCTTGTTCGAGCTCTATCATGCCGGGGGTGCCTCTGACCCGTAACGCTGTCTGGTACTTCAGGTGAATAGCCGTCTTCGTAAAAAACGATTCAGCCCGAACATACTGCGTTCGTCACGTTTTTCGTAAAGGCGTGCCAAAGGGAAACTCTGCGAAACCGGCTGATCTTGTACTACATCACCAACGACGTTTTCGCACAGCAACCCCTTACAGAGTACTGCAAGGTTGCGAGTATATCGGGCGATAGACGTCGAGACGACCACTCGGTTCTGATTTCGACTGTCAAATACGCGCCTCTATGTGCTTTTTCGAACAATTTGCTATCGTGCCGAACCTGCCCAGGCCCCAACCCGAGTTGCCAGGGTTGCAGAACCGACTATAAGAGAAGCCCTTGCCATGACCACTGCGCCTTCGAGCACGGCGACGCCCGCACAACCGGCACGTCCGCTGACCCGCAACGATTACAAGACCCTGTCGCTTTCAGCCCTGGGCGGTGCGCTGGAGTTCTACGATTTCATCATTTTCGTGTTCTTTGCCACCGTGGTCGGCAAATTGTTTTTCCCGGCCGAAATGCCCGAGTGGCTGCGCCTGATGCAGACGTTCGGCATTTTTGCCGCCGGTTACCTGGCCCGGCCGCTGGGCGGGATCATCATGGCCCACTTCGGCGACCTGCTGGGGCGCAAGAAAATGTTCACCCTGAGCATTTTCATGATGGCCGTTCCGACCCTGATCATGGGGCTGTTGCCGACTTATGCACAGATCGGCATGTGGGCACCGATCCTGCTGTTGCTGATGCGGGTGATCCAAGGCGCGGCCATCGGCGGGGAAGTGCCGGGCGCCTGGGTCTTCGTTTCCGAACACGTTCCGGCGCGCCACATCGGCTATGCCTGCGGCACGCTGACCTGCGGCCTGACGGCGGGGATCCTGTTGGGGTCGCTGGTGGCAACGGCGATCAACAGCATTTATACGCCGGTGGAAGTGGCCGATTACGCCTGGCGGATCCCGTTCCTGCTGGGTGGCGTGTTCGGGTTGTTTTCGGTGTACCTGCGCCGCTGGCTGCATGAAACCCCGGTATTCGCCGAACTGCAACTGCGCAAGGCCCTGGCCGAGGAAGTGCCGCTGCGGGCCGTGCTGCGTGATCATCGCGGTGCCATCGCCATTTCCATGCTGCTGACCTGGCTGCTGTCGGCCGGCGTCATCGTGGTCATCCTGATGACACCGACCGTGCTGCAGACGGTGTACCACTTCAGCCCGACCGTCGCGCTGCAGGCCAACAGCCTGGCGATCGTGTTCCTGAGCTTGGGTTGCATTGGTGCGGGTGTGCTGGCCGACCGTTTTGGTGCCGGGCGGGTGTTTGTCTTCGGCAGTGGTTTGCTGTTGATCACCTTCTGGACGTTCTACCACTGCCTGTTCGACCACCCCGAGTGGCTGTTCCCGCTGTATGCCCTGAGTGGCTTGCTGGTAGGCACCATCGGCGCGGTGCCTTATGTCATGGTCAACGCCTTCCCGGCCGTGGTGCGCTTCAGCGGCCTGTCGTTTTCCTACAACTTGGCCTACGCGATTTTTGGCGGGTTGACGCCGATGATCGTGACCCTGTTGCTGAAAGAGAGCTCGATGGGGCCGGCATATTATGTGGCGGCCATCTGTGGGATCGGGATTGTGGTGGGCGGGTATCTCTGGAAGAAGGGGCGCTAGGTCCTGGTCTTTCAGTGACTGTACTGGCCTCATCGCGAGCAAGCTCGCTCCCACAGGGGGGCACTGCGAATCCTCTGTGGGAGCGAGCTTGCTCGCGATGGGAAGCACCATGGATCATCCTGCAAAACTCAATGCTGGCCTTTCATCCAATTGTCATATTTCAGCCATAGAGTGTTCATACGGCTTACCGATACTTTGCCGACTTAATACACCCTATCTGCTAGGAGTAAGGCATGAAACTGAAGCGTTTGATGGCGGCAATGACGTTTGTCGCTGCTGGCGTTGCGACTGCCAACGCGGTTGCCGCTGTTGACCCTGCGATCCCGAGCTACACCAAGACCACTGGTGTATCGGGCAACCTCTCCAGCGTCGGCTCCGATACCCTGGCCAACCTGATGACCTTGTGGGCCGAGAACTACAAGAAAGAATACCCGAACGTAAACATCCAGATTCAGGCCGCCGGTTCCTCCACCGCGCCGCCCGCACTCACCGAAGGCACCGCCAACCTGGGCCCGATGAGCCGCAAGATGAAGGACAACGAGCTGCAGGCCTTCGAAACCAAATACGGCTACAAGCCAACCGCTATCCCGGTAGCCGTGGACGCCCTGGCCGTATTCGTGCACAAGGACAACCCGATCAAGCACCTGACCATGGCTCAGGTCGATGCGATCTTCTCCTCGACTCGCCTGTGCGGCGCCAAGGCTGACGTCAAGACCTGGGGCGACCTGGGCGTGACCGGCGACCTGGCCAACAAGCCGGTCCAGCTGTTCGGTCGTAACTCGGTATCCGGCACCTACGGCTACTTCAAGGAAGAAGCCTTGTGCAAAGGCGACTACAAGCCAAACGTCAACGAACAGCCAGGTTCGGCTTCGGTCGTGCAGTCGATCAGCAGCTCGCTTAACGGCATCGGCTACTCGGGTATCGGCTACAAGACCGCCAGCGTGAAAACCGTTGCCCTGGCCAAGAAAGAAGGCGGCGAGTTCGTCGAGGACACCGAAGAAAACGCCCTGAACGGCAAGTACCCGCTGTCGCGTTTCCTCTACGTGTACGTCAACAAGGCGCCAAACAAGCCTCTGGCCCCGCTGGAAGCTGAGTTCGTGAAGCTGATCCTGTCCAAGCAAGGCCAGGAAGTCGTAGTCAAGGACGGTTACATCCCGGTACCTGCCAAAGTCGCCGCCAAGGCACTGGCTGACCTGGGTCTGCAAGAAGGCGGCAACGTCGCCAAGCAGTAACACCTGAGCCCGGGCCAACGCCCGGGCTGCTGTGGGAGTGGATGCCACTCCCACAGCCAAATTTTCTGTCCGCTGCCGCTTCTAGCTGGCGGCGGATTTGTTGCGTCACTTCACTGTCATCTTTCTGTCATACAGGATCGCTAGGGTGTGCGCATGAATGATCTGGCCAACTCCACAATGACTACGACTTCCCCTCCCAAGCGCATTGACTTCAATACGCCTGAGCTGCAACGCAAGCGCCGCATCCGCGCGCTCAAGGATCGCCTGACCCGCTGGTACGTGCTGGTCGGCGGTCTCGCCGTCCTGGCTGCCATCACGCTGATTTTCTTTTTCCTGGCCTACGTGGTGCTGCCCCTGTTCCAGGGCGCGGACCTGACCGCCAAGGATTCGATCACCCCGGCCTGGATGCAAGACGCCGGCAAACCGCTGATGATCGCCATCGAAGAACAGAACCAGGTGGCCATGCGCGTTTCCGACAAGGGCCAGGCACTGTTCTACGAACTCGACAGCGGCGCCGAACTGCGCCGTGTCGACCTGCCGGTTCCTGCCGGTGCCACTGTGGTCTCCATCGCGGAAGACCAGCCCGGCAGCCCGCTGGTGGCGATCGGCCTGTCCAACGGCCAGGCCCTGGTGTTCCGCCACACCTATAAAGTCAGCTATCCCGACGGCAAGAAAACCATTTCGCCCGCCATCGAATACCCTTACGGCGAGGCGCCGATAGCGTTGAACGAGCAGGGCGCGCCTTTGGAGCACGTCAGCCTCAACGCCACCGATTCGACCCTGTTGCTGGCCGGCTCCAGCGGCGCCCAGCTGTATGTACTGTCGCTTACCAGCGAAGAAAACATGATGACCGGTGAAGTCACCAGCGAGCAGACGCGTATCGACCTGCCGCAGATGACCGAGCCAGTGAAGAACATTTTCGTCGACCCGCGCCAGCAATGGTTGTACGTGGTCAACGGTCGCGCCCAGGCCGATGTGTTCAGCCTGCGGGACAAGAGCCTCAATGGCCGTTACAAACTGCTGGAGAACGGCGACGCCCAAGTCACCGCCACCGCCCAGTTGGTCGGCGGGATCTCGCTGATCATCGGCGACTCCAAGGGCGGCCTGGCCCAGTGGTTCATGGCCCGCGACCCGGACGGCGAGCTGCGCTTCAAACAGATTCGTACCTTCCAGATGGGCAGCGCGCCCATCATTGAGATCAGCGCCGAAGAACGTCGCAAAGGTTTCGTGGCACTCGACATCGCCGGCAAGCTGGGCGTGTTCCACAGCACCGCCCACCGCACCCTGCTGGTGGACCAAGTGGTCGACGGCCAAGGCTTGTTCGGCCTGTCGCCACGGGCCAACCGCCTGATCGTCGAACAGGGTGGCAAGCTGCAACCGTTGACGCTGGACAACCCGCACCCGGAAGTGTCCTGGAGCGCGTTGTGGAGCAAGGTCTGGTACGAAAACTACGACGAACCTAAATACGTCTGGCAATCGACCGCCGCCAACACCGACTTCGAACCCAAGCTGAGCCTCTCGCCGCTGACCTTCGGTACCCTGAAAGCGGCGTTCTACGCGATGCTGCTGGCGGCGCCGCTGGCGGTGGCCGCGGCGATCTACACCGCCTACTTCATGGCCCCGGGCATGCGGCGCAAGGTCAAGCCGGTGATCGAGCTGATGGAAGCGATGCCGACGGTGATCCTCGGTTTCTTCGCCGGCCTGTTCCTGGCGCCGTACGTCGAAGGGCACCTGCCGGGCATCTTCAGTCTGCTGATGTTGCTGCCCATCGGCATCCTGGTCGCCGGTTTCACCTTCAGTCGCCTGCCGGAATCCATTCGCCTGCGAGTGCCGGACGGTTGGGAAAGCGCCCTGTTGATCCCGGTGATCCTGTTCGTGGGCTGGCTCTCGCTGTACATGAGCCCGTACATGGAAACCTGGTTCTTCGGCGGCGACATGCGCATGTGGATCTCCCATGACCTGGGCATCACCTACGACCAGCGCAACGCCTTGGTGGTTGGCCTGGCGATGGGCTTCGCGGTGATCCCGAACATCTATTCCATCGCCGAAGACGCCGTGTTCAGCGTGCCGCGCGGCCTGACCCTGGGCTCCCTGGCCCTCGGTGCCACGCCATGGCAGACCATGACTCGCGTGGTGATCCTCACCGCCAGCCCGGGCATTTTCTCGGCGCTGATGATCGGCATGGGCCGTGCAGTGGGCGAGACCATGATCGTGTTGATGGCCACCGGTAACACGCCGGTCATGGAAATGAACCTGTTCGAAGGCCTGCGCACCCTGGCGGCCAACGTGGCGGTGGAGATGCCGGAATCCGAAGTCGGCGGCAGCCATTACCGCGTGTTGTTCCTGTCGGCCCTGGTGCTGCTGTTGTTCACCTTCGTCATGAACACCCTCGCCGAGCTGATCCGTCAGCGTCTGCGCAAGAAATATTCGTCGCTTTAAGAAAGGTAGAAGTCTGTGAAACAGAACTCCCTGAAAGGATGGTTCAAGAGCGGCGCCCCCGGCGTCTGGATCAGCGGTGGCGCGGTGTCCATCGCGGTCATCATGACCATTGGCCTGCTGGCGGTGATCGCCGTGCGCGGCCTGGGCCACTTCTGGCCGGCGGACCTGATCCACGCCAGCTACAACGTACCGGGCATGCCTGCGCACCTGGTGGTCGGCGAAGTCGTACAGAAAGAAGAAGTGCCTCGTGAGCGCCTGAAAAGCGCCGGCCTGCCGGTGCCGGACGAAGGCCCCGAGTTCATGACCCGCGAACTGATCAAGGTCGGCAACCGCGACCTGAACGGCACCGACTTCACCTGGATCGTCGGCGATTGGCTGAGCAACCAGACGACGCCGCCGGAACTGATGGCCATCGAGCGTCGTGAGTGGGGCAATTTCTACGGCTACCTGGTCAACGTCAAGGAAGGCGGCAAGGTCATCGCCGAAGGCGAGGCCGCCTGGCCGCAACTGCAGGCTCGGGTACAGCGCGTCAACCAGTTGGCCGCCGAGCTCAAGACCCTGGAAAAAGTCGACATCGGCGCCATCAACGCTGGCCTGGAGCGTATCCGCCTGCACGGTCGCAAACTGGAACTGGACGGCAAGCTCGACGCCGCCGCCCAGGCCGACCTGGAAAGCGAACGCGCCGAACTCAACGCCCGCTACAAGGACATCGAAGCGCGCCTGGCCGACCTGCACGCGCAGTTCAACCGCGACAGCCTGACGGCCCGCGATGCCAACGGCAAGGAAGTGGAAATCGAAATCGGCAAAGTGGTGCACGCCTACCAGCCAAACGGCATGGGCACGTTCACCAAGATGGGTTTCTACTTCAGCAAGGTCTGGGAATTCCTCAGCGACGACCCTCGTGAGGCCAACACCGAAGGCGGCATCTTCCCGGCGATTTTCGGCACCGTGATGATGACCCTGATCATGGCGATGATCGTCACGCCGTTTGGTGTGCTGGCAGCGGTCTACCTGCGTGAATATGCCCGCCAAGGCACGATGACCCGCTTGATCCGCATCGCGGTGAACAACCTCGCCGGCGTTCCGGCCATTGTCTACGGTGTGTTCGGCCTAGGCTTCTTTGTCTACGTGCTGGGTGGTTCGGTCGACCGCCTGTTCTTCCCCGAAGCCTTGCCGGCGCCGACCTTCGGCACCCCGGGCCTGCTCTGGGCGTCCCTGACCCTGGCGTTGCTGGCGGTGCCGGTGGTGATCGTGGCCACGGAAGAAGGCCTGGCGCGGATCCCGCGCACCGTGCGCGAAGGCTCCCTGGCCCTCGGCGCGACCAAGGCCGAGACCTTGTGGAAAATCGTCCTGCCGATGGCGAGCCCGGCGATGATGACCGGGATGATCCTCGCCGTGGCCCGTGCCGCCGGTGAAGTGGCACCGTTGATGCTGGTGGGCGTGGTGAAGCTGGCCCCGTCGCTGCCGCTGGACGGCAACTACCCGTACCTGCACCTGGACCAGAAGATCATGCACCTTGGCTTCCATATCTATGACGTCGGCTTCCAGAGCCCGAACGTCGAGGCAGCCCGGCCGTTGGTCTACGCCACGGCACTGCTGCTGGTGCTGGTGATCGCCACCCTCAACCTGTCGGCGGTGTGGATCCGTAACCACCTGCGCGAAAAATACAAAGCACTGGATAGTTGATGGTCGACGCGGACCCTGTAGGAGCGAGCTTGCTCGCGAAGCTTTTGGCGGCCTCGATGGCCCCATCGCGAGCAAGCTCGCTCCCACACTGATCGGCGTTCACTGGAATTTCATGGGGCCGCCAGAAAAGGCGTTCCGAACCGAATTTGTTAGCACAGGGAGCCTCCCATGCAACACGAAGCACATACACACGGCATCAACATGTCGGCCCTGGGCCGCGACAAGCAGAGCCTGGACCTGGCCCAGGAAACTGTGGCCATCGAAGTGCCCGGCCTGAACCTGTTCTACGGCGAGAAACAGGCGCTGTACGACGTCAGCCTGAATATCCCGAAACAACGCGTCACCGCGTTCATCGGCCCGTCGGGTTGCGGCAAGTCGACCTTGCTGCGCACCTTCAACCGCATGAACGATCTGGTGGACGGCTGCCGCGTCGAAGGTGAAATCAACCTCTACGGCAACAACATCTACCGCAAGGGCGAAGACGTGGCCGAGCTGCGTCGTCGCGTCGGCATGGTGTTCCAGAAGCCTAACCCGTTTCCGAAAACCATCTACGAGAACGTGGTCTACGGCCTGCGCATCCAGGGCATCAACAAAAAGCGCGTCCTCGACGAAGCCGTGGAATGGGCCCTCAAGGGCGCGGCACTGTGGGATGAGGTCAAGGACCGTCTGCATGAGTCGGCCCTGGGCCTGTCCGGTGGTCAGCAGCAGCGCCTGGTGATCGCCCGTACCATCGCGGTGGAGCCGGAAGTGCTGCTGCTCGACGAACCTTGCTCGGCCCTGGACCCGATCTCGACGCTGAAAGTCGAGGAGCTGATCTACGAGCTCAAGTCCAAGTTCACCATCGTCATCGTGACCCACAACATGCAGCAGGCGGCGCGGGTGTCCGACTACACCGCGTTCATGTACATGGGCAAACTGGTGGAATTTGGCGATACCGATACGCTGTTCACCAATCCGGCCAAGAAACAGACCGAAGACTACATCACCGGTCGCTACGGCTAGTCGAGGCAACTGCATAGCCGCACTGCGCTATCAGGATCAACATTTAACTGCTTGAAGCTTGCAGCTTGAAGCTTGCAACTTTCGCGGAGCGAACAAGATGATTTCGAAGGAAGGCCTTACTCACCACATTTCCGCACAGTTCAATGCCGAGCTTGAGGAAGTGCGCAGTCACTTGCTGGCCATGGGCGGGCTGGTGGAAAAGCAGGTCAACGACGCGGTGACCGCGCTGATCGAGGCCGACTCTGGCCTGGCCCAGCAGGTGCGCGAAATCGATGACCAGATCAACCAGATGGAACGCAACATCGACGAAGAGTGCCTGCGTATCCTGGCCCGTCGCCAGCCGGCTGCGTCCGACCTGCGGCTGATCATCAGCATCTCCAAGTCAGTGATCGACCTTGAGCGGATCGGCGACGAAGCCACCAAGATCGCTCGTCGCGCCATCCAGTTGTGCGAAGAAGGCGAAGCGCCGCGTGGTTACGTCGAGGTTCGCCACATTGGCGACCAGGTGCGCAACATGGTTCGCGACGCGCTGGATGCCTTTGCCCGCTTCGACGCCGACCTGGCGTTGTCGGTGGCCCAGTACGACAAGATCATCGATCGCGAATACAAGACCGCCCTGCGCGAGCTGGCGACCTACATGATGGAAGACCCGCGTTCCATCTCCCGGGTGTTGAGCATTATCTGGGTGCTGCGTTCCTTGGAGCGTATCGGCGATCATGCGCGCAACATCTCGGAACTTGTCATCTACCTGGTGCGCGGCACCGATGTACGCCATATGGGGCTCAAGCGCATGAAGGAAGAAGTTGAGGGCACCCTGTCCGAAACCGCTAATGTTCCGGGCGCAACTGACGATAAGTAAGATTGCCAAGAAAAGCGCCCGGCCTTCTGGTCGGGCTTTTTTTTGGATTTTTTTTCATCGAAAGCAGCACCCCGCGAACGAAAAGTCCCGGCGTGACTGAAGGTTTTTTGGCAATGTGCCATCAGTAAAAGCGGTATGCTTGCCGGGATTTTTTAGAGGTGTATCTGGATGAGTAAGGTCAGTGTGTTGGTCGTGGACGATGCTTCGTTCATTCGTGACCTGGTGAAGAAGTGCCTGCGCAACTACTTCCCGGGCGTGCGTATCGAAGACGCGGTGAACGGCAAGAAAGCCCAGGCCCTGCTGGCTCGCGAGGCGTTCGACCTGGTGCTGTGCGATTGGGAAATGCCGGAAATGTCCGGCCTGGAACTGCTGACCTGGTGCCGCCAGCAGGACAGTCTCAAGGGCATGCCGTTCGTGATGGTCACCAGCCGCGGCGACAAGGAAAACGTGGTCCAGGCGATCCAGGCCGGCGTTTCCGGCTACGTCAGCAAGCCGTTCACCAACGAACAGCTGCTGACCAAGGTCAAGCAGGCCCTGCACAAGGTCGGCAAGCTCGACACGCTGATGAACAGTGCCCCGACCAAGATGAACTCGGCGTTCGGCAATGATTCCCTCAGCGCCCTGACGGGCGGCAAGGCGCCGGTGGCGGCGGTTGCGTCGGCCCCGGCCGTCCCTGCTGCTGCCGCCCCGGCTCGTGGCCTGCTCAACAGCCCACCGGTCAAGGCACCGGTAGCCGCCGCTTCGACGGCCAATCGCGGCCAAGGCCAGTTGCGTCTGTCCAGTGGCACCCAGCAATGCGTGATCAAGGCCCTGAGCCTCAAGGAAGCGCTGCTGGTGGTCAAACGCTCCGACACCCTGCCGCAAGTACTCGAAGGCGCGGTGCTGGACATGGAACAGGGCGACAACGCCGAAACCGCGCGTCTCAACGGCTATTTGCACGCCATCGTCGCCCATGAGCAGACGCCCGACAGCGAATGGTTGCAACTGACGTTCCGCTTCGTCGACAAAGACCCCCAGAAGCTCGACTACATCTCCCGCCTAATCGCCCGCGGCACGGCGCAGAAGCACTTCGTACCGGGCGCCTGATTCGGCGGCGCCCTTCAGCCCGCTATCGCGAGCAAGCTCGCTCCCACAGTGATGCGTGCAGGCCACAGGTGCGTGCCTGACGCAAATCCCCTGTGGGAGCGAGCTTGCTCGCGATGGGGCCATCAGCCTCAACAACAATCGTTGATCCAATTTTGAAACATCCGTCGACTACGCTGGTCCATCCCAGCTGCTAGGCTGCTGTACAGGCCTTCATTTATCGACAGAATTCTTGCCCATGCTCGTGCCGTTGCTGTTCGCCTGTGGTCTCGTCCTGGCCGCCACCCCGGCCATGGCCATGACCATCTACAAATCCACCGATGCCAACGGCGTGGTGTCCTATAGCGACCGTCCCAGCAAGGGCGCCCAGGTGTTCGTGTTTCGCGACCGCATGGTCGAACGCCTGGAGCGCCAGGTGTTTCTCGATATCAAGAAGCAGAATGGTGCGGACGCGGTGTTCGTGCGCAACGATTTGTACGCGCCGGTGGAGATCGAGTTGAGTTTCGCCGGGCTGCGCAATGTCAGCGGGGCGCCGAGCCGGCCGATTCGTCGGGTGCTGCCGGCACGCAGCAACCTGCGCCTGGCGCTGCTGACGGCTACCCGGCCCGGTCGGCCGCTGGTGTATACCCCAAGGTTCGAATATTCCCTGGGCGACCCGGCAGGCGCCGCCGAGGCCTATCGATACCCGCTGCCTTGGCGCGGCGGGCCGTTCCGGCTGAGCCAAGGCGCCAACGGCCAATATAGCCATTACGGCCCGAAGAACCGCTACGCCATGGACATCGCCATGCCCGTAGGCACGCCGATCATCGCCGCGCGAGGAGGCGTGGTGATCAAGACCGAAAACGAACAGACCGGCCGCGGGGATGATCCTGCGGGCAACTTCGTGCGGGTGCTGCACGACGACGGCACCATGGGCGTCTACCTGCACCTGCAGAAAGGCTCGGTGAGCGTACGGGAAGGGCAGCGGGTCGCGGTGGGCACGCCGTTGGCGTTGTCGGGCAATACCGGCAACAGCTCAGGCCCGCACCTGCATTTCGTGGTGCAGCGCAATACCGGGTTGGGGCTGGTGTCGATTCCCTATCAGTTCAATCAACCGGTGGGCGACTTGCCCAACTTTGCGTTGGGCAAGCAGTAGCACTGTAGATTCGGGAGGCTTTTTTGTGGCGAGGGAGCTTGCTCCCGCTCGGCTGCGAAGCAGTCGTCGCTTTTGGGGCCGCTTCGCGACCCAGCGGGAGCAAGCTCCCTCGCCACAGCGGGTTATGCCTTCAACTTGCGGGAAGTTTGATGCTCAATCGAGCATCAACACCTTCGCCAGGATGATCTTCGGCCCTTTCATCTTCTTGATGATGATCCGCAGGCCTTCGACTTCCAGCACTTCTTCCTCTTCCGGCACGCGCTTGAGGGTTTCATAGACCAGCCCGGCCAGGGTTTCGGCTTCGATGTGGTCCAGGTCGATCCCCAGCAGGCGCTCGACCTTGAACAGCGGCGTGTCGCCACGTACCAGCAGCTTGCCCGGCTGGTAGGCCAGGATCCCGCGTTCGGCCTTGCGGTGTTCGTCCTGGATGTCGCCTACCAGCACTTCCAACACGTCTTCCATGGTCAGGTAGCCGATGATGTTGCCGTCGGCTTCCTCGACCACGGCGAAGTGCGAGCCGCCCTTGCGGAACTGCTCCAGCAACTGCGACAGCGGCATGTGCCGCGACACGCGCTCCAGCGGCCGGGTCAGTTCGGCCAGGTTGAACGATTCGGGGATGTGGTCCAGGGCCGCCAGTTCCAGCAGCAGGTCCTTGATGTGCAGCAGGCCGACGAACTCCTGGCGCTCGCTGTCGTACACCGGATAACGGCTGAACTTGTGGCGACGGAACATCGCCAGGATTTCCTTGAGGGGCGCGTTGAACTCCAGCGTCACCAGGTCTTCCCGGGAATTGGCCCAGTCCACCACTTCCAGCTCGCCCATTTCCACGGCCGAGGCCAGCACGCGCATGCCTTGGTCGCTCGGGTCCTGGCCCCGGCTGGAGTGCAGGATCAGCTTCAGTTCTTCGCGGCTGTAATGGTGTTCGTGATGGGGGCCGGGCTCGCCTTGGCCGGCGATGCGCAAGATGGCGTTGGCGCTGGCGTTGAGCAGGTAGATCGCCGGATACATGGCCCAGTAGAACAGGTACAGCGGCACGGCGGTCCACAACGACAGCAGCTCGGGTTTGCGGATGGCCCAGGATTTGGGCGCCAGTTCACCGACCACGATGTGCAGGTACGAAATGATGAAGAACGCGGTGAAGAACGACACGCCTTTGATCACTTCCGGCGACTGCACGCCAATCGCGCCCAGCAACGGCTCGAGGATGTGGGCAAACGCTGGCTCACCGACCCAGCCCAGGCCCAGGGACGCCAGGGTGATACCCAGCTGGCATGCCGACAGGTAAGCGTCGAGCTGGCTGTGGACGGTGCGCAGGATATGCCCGCGCCAGCCGTTCTGCTCGGCGATGGCCTCGACCCGGGTCGAACGCAGCTTGACCATGGCGAATTCGGCCGCAACGAAAAATCCGTTGAGCAGAACCAGGATCAGAGCAAAAAGAATCATGCCGAATTCGGCGAAGAGTGTGACGAGGGACAAGCCAGGGGAAGGGTCCATGATGGGGTTTTGCGGGTTCCGAATAGTCGTAGGAATTGAAAATGAGCGCCTGAAAAGGCAGGCGCAAGTCAGTCAATGTAGCGGCTGACTCGGCGATTGCCTAGTGGGCGCTTTCAATCAGCGGGGCGAGCGAGGCGTGTGCGAACCACCTGGGCCGGGGCGAAATGACAGGTAAACGTGCTGCCATGGCCGGGCACGCTGCTGATCTCCATGCGGGCGCGATGGCGCAGCAGGACATGTTTGACAATGGCCAGGCCCAGCCCGGTGCCACCGGTATTGGAGTTGCGGCTGGAGTCGACGCGGTAGAAACGTTCGGTCAGGCGCGGCAGGTGCTTGCTGTCGATGCCGATGCCCGAATCGCGCACGCTCAGGTGCGCGCCTTGCTCGTCGCCCCACCAGCGCACATGGATGCGGCCCTGCTCCGGCGTGTACTTGACCGCGTTGAATACCAGGTTGGAAAACGCACTGCGCAGTTCCGCCTCGCTGCCCTTGAGCTGCACCGCCGGGTCGGCTTCCAGGGTGATGGTCTGCTGCTTGGAACCGGACAGCTCCTGGGCATCTTCGACAATGGTTTGCAGCAGGTCGTCGATCGGCACCGGCTGGTTGTCCGACGGGTAATCGGTGGCTTCCAGCTTCGCCAGCAGCAATAAGTCGTTGAGCAGGGTCTGCATGCGCCCACTCTGCTGGTGCATCTGCTGCAAGGCCCGGCTCCAGCGCGGGTTCACCTCCTCGACGTTGTCGAGCAGGGTCTCCAGGTAGCCGCAGATCACCGTCAACGGCGTGCGCAATTCGTGGGAAACGTTGGCGATGAAATCCTTGCGCATCTGTTCCAGCTGATGGATGCGCGTGACGTCGCGCACCAGCATCAAGTGCTCGTTGTTGCCGTAGCGGGTGATGTACAGCTGGATACGCAACCGGTCATTGGTGGGCGAAGGGATCTCCAGCGGCTCGGCGTAGTTGGCTTGCTCGAAATATTCCTTGAAGCGCGGATGGCGCACCAGGTTGGTCACTGGTTGGCCGCTGTCCTGGGGCGTCTTGAGGCCCAACAGGGTCTCGGCAGCGCGGTTCCACCATTCCAGGTTGCCTTCGCTGTCGAGCATGATCACCGCGTCTTTCAGCGCGGCGGTGGATTCCTGGACCCGGTCGATTACCGCCTGCAGGCGCCCGCGGACGCGCTGGTCACGCCGTTGCAGGTGGTAGATGCTGTCGAACACCTCACCCCATAGGCCATAGCCGTCGGGCGGGGCTTCGTCGGGTTGATGCAGGCGCAGCCATTCATGCAGGCGCAGCAGTTGCTTGAGTGTCCAGGCCAGGTAAAGCCCCAGGCCCGCGGCCAGGCTCCAGCCGTAATAACCGCTGATCAGGCCGATCAGCAAACAGCCAGTCACCAGCAACAACATGTGGCGAATCAGGGTGCCATGCCAGTTTTGATTCACGTGACGCGCGTCCTTGTCAGCTTGTCGGGCGGTAAGGGCTCGGATCAGGCCTTTGTCGAAAAACGATAACCGGTGCCGCGCACGGTTTGTACCAGATTTTCATAGGCATCGCCGAGGGCCTTGCGCAGGCGTCGGATGTGCACGTCCACGGTGCGTTCCTCGACGTAGACGTTGCCGCCCCAGACCTGGTCCAACAGTTGGCCGCGGGTGTAGGCACGTTCCTGGTGAGTCATGAAGAATTGCAGCAGACGATATTCGGTCGGGCCCATCTCGGCGGGTTTGCCGTCGATGGTCACGCGGTGGCTGATCGGGTCGAGCAGCAGGCCACCGACTTCAATCGGCGCTTCGCCATCGGTCGGCCCGGCGCGTCGCAGCACGGCCTTCAGGCGCGCCACCAGCTCCCGTGGGGAGAACGGCTTGGTGATGTAGTCGTCGGCGCCGACTTCCAGGCCTTGGATCTTGTTGTCCTCTTCGCCCTTGGCGGTGAGCATGATGATCGGAATATCACCGGTCAGCTCGTCGCGCTTGAGCCGTCGCGCCAGTTCGATGCCTGACGTGCCGGGCAGCATCCAGTCCAGCAGGATCAGGTCGGGCTTGCGGTCGACGATGATGGCATGGGCCTGTTGAGAGTTTTCTGCTTCCATGCAGTCATAGCCGGCCATCTCCAACGCAACGGCGATCATCTCGCGGATGGGCGCCTCGTCGTCGACGATCAGAATGCTCCTGCCAACCATGGGGTAATCCTCTTGTCATTTAACTGTCTTGCGCCGCATTAGATAACGGAATTATTGCAGTCGTGTGACAGTTATTTCCTCAGGCGGCAGCGAGGGGGATCCTGGACTAAGCTTTTCAGTCCGAATCCTGACAACCACAAGAGAAGGTTTCCATGAAACAAATGACTGTTTCTTTCAACGCCCTGCTGATGGCAGTTGCTCTGGCCCTGCCTGGGGTTGCGATGGCTGCCGATCCTGCAATGGAGAAGGATGGCATGTTCACCGACCATAAGGGCATGACCCTTTACACCTTTGCCAAAGACTCGGCTGGTAAGTCGGTATGCAATGACAAGTGTGCGGCTAACTGGCCACCGCTGATGGCTGAGAAGGGTGATAAATCCATGGGCGACTGGACCGTGATCAAGCGCGATGATGGCTCAATGCAGTGGGCCTATCAGGGCATGCCGCTGTACACCTTCGTGATGGACAAGAAGGCCGGGGACATGACCGGCGACGGCAAAATGGACGGCGCCTGGAAAGTGGCCAAGGCCAAGTAACGCGTCCCGCTGAGACACTTTTTTGTGGCGAGGGAGCTTGCTCCCGCTCGGTTGCGTAGCGACCGCAAAAATCTTGGGGCCGCTCCGCAGCCCAGCGGGAGCAAGCTCCCTCGCCACAAAAGGCTTTCATAAGCCAAGGTTCATGCTGGCATGAGCTAACGTTCAGTGCTCGGGCTCGGCTTCAGCGCAACGCGTAATCCAACACAATCCCCACGAAAATCGCCAAGCCGGCCCAATGGTTGTGCAAGAAAGCCTTGAAGCAGCGCATCCGGTCCCTGCCTCGGGTGTACCAGAATTCCCAGGCGAAGCACGCGGCCGCGGCCACCAACCCCAGGTGGAACCAGCCACCCAGTTGGAATTTAGACCCGGCCAACAGCAGGCAACCCAAGGCCAGGCCTTGCAGCGTCAGGATGATCACCCGGTCGGCATCGCCAAACAGGATCGCCGTGGACTTCACGCCGATGCGCAGGTCGTCGTCCCGGTCGGTCATGGCGTAATAGGTGTCGTAGCCCACTGTCCACAGCAGATTGGCGATGTACAGCAACCAGGCGGCCGCCGGCAGATGCCCGGTTTCGGCGGTGAACGCCATCGGCATGCCCCAGGAGAACGCCGCCCCCAGCACCACTTGCGGGTAGTAGGTATAACGCTTCATGAACGGGTAACTGAATGCCAAGGCCAGGCCGCCGAGGGACAGCAGGATGGTCGGTGCATTGGTGCACAACACCAGCAGGAAGCTCACGCTCATCAGCACGGCGAAGAACACCAGCGCCTCCTTCGAACTGATCTTGCCGCTCACCAGCGGGCGTTGTTCGGTGCGTTTGACGTGGCCGTCCACCTTGCGGTCGGCCCAGTCATTGATCACACAGCCACCGGCACGGGTCAGCACCACACCGAGGATGAAAATCACCACGTTGGCGATGGACGGCGAGCCTTCACCGGCAATCCACAGTGCCCACAACGTCGGCCACAACAGCAGGTAGATGCCGATGGGCTTGTCCATGCGGGTCAGTTGCACGAAGTCCCATGCCCGTGGGTTCAGGCGATTCAAGGATTTGAGCAGTTGCACATACATCAGCAATTCTCCGAATAGGCGCGGGCGACGGTCCACAAGCGGGGCAGGAAGATTTCCGCCACCAGCACGCTCAACGCACCGCGGTCGAAACGTGAACGGCGCCCCCACAGGCCACTGGCGCGTACGTCTTCCGGCAAGCCGGCCTCGGGGTAATGGCAAACCTCGATGGCGCGGCGCTGGAACGCCTGGTCGCAAAACAGCAATTCGCCCAGGGAGCGGCTGCCCAACTCGTCCATCTGTAACCCGTCACCCTGCAAGGCGCTGCGCGCCGCCACGCTGCGGGCGAACACCCAGGGCTGGTCGCGACCGCGCAGATACACCTCGCGTACCCAACCCTCGCTGCCCTCGGTCAGGTCGAGCGCGGCACATTCGTCGGCGCGCAATGGCTGCCAGCCTTCGAACAATGGGGTCACGCTGAAGTGGCCGTCCGACAGGCGCGTGAGGCGCCGGGTCAGGGAGCCTTCGTCGAACAACCAATCGAGTACTCCGGCATCGGGACGGGGCGACAGCAGGTGCTGGGGCAGCCATTGGAGTGTAGGAAAAATCGAATTTGTATGCGGCACAGAGGTCTTGAATGGCAGCAAATGAGGCCGCGAGCTTACCATGTCGGTCGCGGGTTTTGACCGGCCTGGCCTGCGGCCTGCCGATCGTGCTTGCATCTGGCGCGACCGATCAGTACAAAACGGCCCTGAGCCGGAAAATACCGGCCAAGGCCTGACATCTCGAGGAAGTATTGGAATGAAGAAGTGGCAATGTATCGTCTGCGGCCTGATCTACAACGAAGCTGACGGCTGGCCTGACGATGGCATCGCGCCCGGCACTCGCTGGGAAGATGTACCGGCGGACTGGCTGTGCCCGGACTGCGGTGTCGGCAAAATGGATTTCGAAATGATCGAAATCAACTGATCGTTTCATTTAATGGAGAGCAACATGAGTGCACCTGTCGTCATCGTCGGTACTGGGCTGGCCGGTTATAACCTGGCCCGGGAGTTTCGCAAGCTCGACAGCGAGACCCCGCTGCTGCTGATCACCGCGGATGACGGTCGCTCATACTCCAAGCCGATGCTTTCCACGGGCTTTGGCAAGAACAAGGATGCCGACGGTTTGAGCATGGCTGAACCGGGGGCCATGGCCGAACAACTCAAGGCCGAGGTGCGGACCCACACCCGCATCAGCGGCATCGATCCGGGCCACAAACGGCTGTGGATTGGCGAGGAGGCGGTGAACTACCGCGACCTGATCCTGGCCTGGGGCGCCGAAACCGTGCGCGTGCCGGTACAGGGCGACGCGGCGGACCTGATCTTTCCCATCAACGACCTGGAAGACTACGCGCGCTTCAGGGCTGCGGCCGTCGGCAAGCGCCGGGTGTTGCTGCTGGGTGCCGGTCTGATTGGCTGCGAGTTCGCCAACGACCTGAGCCTGGGGGGCTACGAAGTCGAGTTGGTGGCGCCGTGCGAGCAAGTCATGCCGACGCTGCTGCATCCGGCCGCTGCGGCAGCGGTCCAGGCCGGGCTGGAAAGCCTCGGCGCGCGCTTCCACCTGGGCCCTGTGCTCAACCGCTTGCAGAAGGTCGCCGATGGGCTGGAGGCGCACCTGTCCGACGGCCAGGTGATCGCCTGCGACCTGGTGGTCTCGGCCGTCGGCCTGCGTCCACGCATCGACCTGGCGGCGGCCGCCGGGCTGGTGGCCAACCGCGGCGTCGTGGTCGATCGCCACCTGAAAACCTCCCACGCCAATATCTACGCCCTGGGCGATTGCGCCGAGGTCGACGGCTTGAACCTGCTGTATGTCATGCCGCTGATGAGCTGCGCCCGGGCCTTGGCCCAAACCCTGGCCGGCAACCCGACTGCCGTCAGTTACGGTGCCATGCCGATTACCGTAAAAACCCCGGTGTGCCCATTGGTCGTGTCGCCGCCACCGCGAGGCAGCGAAGGCGTGTGGAGCGTCGAAGGGATGGGCGCGGACATCAAGGCACTGTGCCGAGACGCTCAAGGCAATCTGTTGGGCTACGCGCTGACGGGCACGGCAGTGATGGAGAAACTGGCGCTGAACAAGGAGCTTCCAGCCCTGCTGGCGTAAATACTGGTCGTTCTGTCGCAAAAACCCTACTTTTGGTCCCACAAAGGTCTTCCGGACACTGGCGCGGTGTTCGGCACCGTGCCATCCTCACTCCCGTCTGCCGCAGAGTAGAGCCTGCGGCGCCTTAGGGGCTGTTCCAAAGAGAACAGCACGGACATAACAACAAAAAAACCGTCAAAGGGGCTTCATTTCATGCGTAAACCAGAACTCGCCGCCGCTATCGCGGAAAAAGCAGACCTCACCAAAGAACAAGCCAACCGCGTCCTCAACGCCGTCCTCGAAGAAATCACCGGCGCCCTGCACCGCAAGGACAGCGTTACCCTGGTGGGCTTCGGCACTTTCCTGCAACGCCACCGCGGCGCCCGCACTGGCAAGAATCCACAAACCGGTGAGCCAGTAAAGATCAAGGCCAGCAACACCGTTGCCTTCAAACCAGGCAAGTTCTTGAAAGACAGCGTTAACCCATAATTGCGACGAGTACCTCGGCCAGGGGGAAGAAAGCAGCAATCGAAAGGGCATACCGATGAATCGGTATGCCCTTTTTTATGTGCCGTTGCTGGCCGTGGCGAGGCATCCAATGTGGGAGCGAGCTTGCTCGCGATGGCGATAGTACCGTCACCATTGAAGCAAGCTGACCCACCGCTATCGCGAGCAAGCTCGTTCCCACACTGAAACGGCGTCGAGCCTGGATGGCATGAACAACGACGAACAAATGTGGGAGCGAGCTTGCTCGCGATGGCGCCCGCCTAGTCCGCGGAAGTCTTCGGCTCCGCCAACACCTTCAAGGCCGCCTTGCGCTCGTCGATCGGCAACTTGCCCAGCTGTTCCACCGCCGTGTAAAACCCAACCCAGTCCCCATCCTTCTTCTTGAACAGCGCCGCAAACGCCGGCACCCACTGGTCATACAGCCCGAACGGCAGCAATCGCGCATTGTTCAAGGGCGCATAGACCCAGGCGTCGTAGCGTTTGTCGCCTGCCCATTGGGTATCGCGCAGTTGCTCATAGTCGGTGCGCAGGCGTTCGAACTCCGCCGCTTTGCGTTGGCGCATTCCCTCGGCCGGCAAGGGTTGGGCGTAGAGCTTTTCCAGGCGCTGGCGGGTATCGAGGATCAGTTGGATGAACTGGTCGCGCTGGCGCACCTGCTTGCCATTGTCCGGCGCCAGCCCACGACTGGCGCGCCATTGTCGGGTGCCTTCCTGTTCGACGAAGGTGGCGAAGGACTCATTGAATTCAGTGTCGTCCTGTACATAAAACCGTTGGTGCGCCAGTTCATGAAAGATCAGCGTCGCCAGGCGTTCGTCGCCCCAATGCATCATGGAACTCAGGATCGGATCGTCGAACCAGCCCAGCGTCGAATAGGCTTCTACCCCACCAATCGTGACGTCCATGCCCTGCAAGCGCTGCAACGCGGCCTCGCCGCGGGCGGCGCCCTGGCTGTAATAGCCGCGATAAGCCACGCAACCGGCAATGGGAAAACAATGGTTGTGCGGTGCCAGGGAAAACTCTGGCGTGGCGAAGACATTCCAGACTACGAACGGCCGGCCAATATCCGCATACAGGCGATAGCTTCGATTGTTCGGTAGATGCAGGTGATTACTGGCGAACGTCCGTGCCTCGCGCGCCTGGGCCAGGTGCGCCTTGAGTTGGGCATCGCGGGCGGGGTCGGCAATGACCTGATCGATAGGCTCGCGGGCCTGCAACAACCGCAGCTGCCCGCCGACGAGTTGGCTGTAGTAACCAGCGCTAGCGCAACCGTTCAGTAACAAAAGCAAGAGGCCTGGAAACAAAATCTGGAAAACACGGTCGAGTAACCGATGGCTTGAACGCGGCCTGATCAATTGGAATCACCTTGGGAAGTCTGCCCACAAGACTATCTCGCTTGCCTGGAGCTTCGCTATGCGCGTGTTGATGCTGACGAGTGGCCTGTTGTTGCTCACCGGTTGTGCCGGCTTGCCTGACCCCGATCCATCCCAAGCGTGGATCGATCTGGGCAACCAGCAGGACACCGCGCTACAGGCGCTGGAAGTCGATGACAAGATGTCCGTCGACCGACGTTATTTCGAAGTGCAACCCGGCAGCCACGAGTTGACGGTGCGTTACCAGTTTGCCGTCGAACCCGGCAACATCGGCCCGGACGCGGAGCCGCTGTGGCGCGATTGCCGGTTGAACCTGAAATTCAAGGATTTCAACGCCGGCCAACGTTACCAGCTGCAGGCCGGCAGCATTGGTTTCCGGCCTTGGGCCAAGCTTTACGATCAGCAACGCAAGGTGGTGGGGCAAGGTACGCCGGCGGGCTGCCAACAAACGTGATTGGCGCTATGCTCAGGGCCTGGTTTTAAGGAAACTCATCATGCGCTTATCCTTGCTGTTACTGGCCCTGGTCTCCATGAGCGGTTGCGCAACGAGCCCGCTGCCCCAGGTCGACCCGAACATGGCGTGGGTTGATTTTGCTACGCCCATGCCGGGCGGCAAAATGCTGATGGCTGAAAGCCTGGACGGCCAGCGCTTGCGCGACGGACGGTTCTTCCAGGTTTCGCCGGGCAGCCACGAACTGAAAGTGCGCTTCGACTTCGAAGTATTCAGTGGGGGTGGGTTGGGCATGCAGGCCGAACCCCAAGAGCGGATGTGCTATATGCTCGTGCGTTACGACCATTTCGAGGCCGGCCAGCGCTATCGTCTGGAGGCTCGCAACCTGGCATTCACGCCGAGCGCCCGGCTCTATGACGGCAAGCGTCAAATCGTCGCCGAGGAACGGCAGATCAATTGCGTTCCGTAGGACTCCCTAGCGGTCGTTCTTCTGGTAGATGATTTTCTTCGTGCCGTTATCGCAACTGCCCACCACCATGTTCTCGTCGTGGACTTCGTCATTGGTGACGATTTCCAGCGTGTAGGACGACACGTTGTTCGCCTGGATCTTCGCTTCGATTTCCCCTTTCAGCTCCTCACAGGATTTGGGAGCCGCAAGGGCTGATGCAGCGAATGCGCAGCCGATGACCACCAGGGCTGATCGTTTCATGTTCGAATTCCTCATGGCAGCACGCACTGCCTGTGCGCTGAAACTGCGAGCTTCATTCGATCATAATTGCGCCAGGGTAAACAGCTCGACCGTATTCAAGAAATCGCAGCCTTCGACAATGCCTGCGAAGGCTGCGACCCTTTCATGGGTCAGTTCACCAACGTCGCATCCAGGGTAATCTGGGCGTTCAGCACTTTGGAAACCGGGCACCCCTCCTTGGCTTTCTTGCTCAATTCGTCGAATTGCGCCTGGCTCGCGCCGGGGATTTTCGCCTTGAGTATCAGCTTGACCGCCGTGATCGCGAAACCGCCCTCGACCTGGTCCAGGGTCACTTCAGCGTTGGTGTCGATGCTGTCGGCCTTGAGCCCGGCGTCGCCGAGGATCATCGAAAAGGCCATGGAAAAGCAGCCGGCGTGGGCCGCGCCGATCAATTCCTCGGGGTTGGTGCCCTTGCCGCCTTCGAATCGCGCCTTGAAGCCATAGGGCGCCTCGCGCAACACGCCGGTTTCCGTGGAAATCGAGCCGATACCGGTTTTCAGGTCACCTTCCCAATGAGCCGATGCTTTCTTGATGATAGCCATGTCTGCCTCCTGAAGATCCGGCGCGAACGCCGCGCCTGGGTGTTTTTTCACTGTCTGGGTTGTGAGGATAGACCGCCTGGAAAAGTTCACCTTGTCGATTAGCCGACGAATTTAGTAGGAAATTTCGTCGCAACTATTGAAACTCGGGTATATGCCCACATTGCAATGGCACACACCTTTAGAAACGGCAGGCTTTACCCGTAGGAAAAGCCCGGAACGCCGTTGGAGATCCCGGCCCATGAAACAGCTGTCCGACGTGAAATTCTCTACCCTCGACCTGGTGCCTGTGCGCGCCGATGGCAATGCCGCTCAATCCTTGCACAACTCGCTGGACTTGGCGCAGCACGTGGAAAAGTACGGCTACACCCGCTTCTGGGTGGCCGAACACCACAATATGGACGGTATCGCCAGTTCGGCAACGGCGGTGCTGCTGGGTTATCTGGCGGGGGGCACTTCGACCATTCGCGTCGGCTCCGGTGGCGTCATGCTGCCCAATCACGCACCGTTGATCATCGCCGAACAGTTCGGCACGTTGGAAAGCCTCTATCCGGGTCGAATCGATCTGGGGCTGGGGCGCGCACCAGGTTCCGACCAGATGACCGCCCGGGCGCTGCGTCGCGAGCGCTCCGGCAGCGCGGACGATTTTCCCGAGGATGTGGCCGAGCTGATGCGCTACCTGGGCCCGCGTACCCCGGATCAACGCATCATCGCCATGCCCGGCACCGGCACCAACGTGCCGGTCTGGCTGCTGGGTTCGAGTCTGTTCAGTGCGCAATTGGCCGGTGAACGCGGTTTGCCCTACGCATTCGCCTCCCATTTCGCACCGCGATATATGCACGAGGCGATTCGCGTCTACCGCAACCACTTCAAGCCGTCGGCGGTGCTCGACAAGCCCTATGTGATGCTCGGCGTGCCGTTGGTGGCTGCGGATACCGATGAACAGGCCGATTACCTGGCGACGTCGGTGTACCAGCGGATCCTGGCGTTGATGCGCGGCCAGAGCCTGGTGCAGCGTCCGCCGGTCGAGTCCATGAACGGTCTTTGGTTGCCCCATGAGAAGGAGGCGGTCGGCGATTTCCTGGGGCTGGCCATGGTCGGCGGTCCGCAGAAAATTCGCGCCAAGCTGCAAGTGCTGATCGAGCAAACCCAGGCCGATGAGCTGATTTTCACCAGTGATCTGTATGAACACGCCGATCGCTTGCACTCCTACGAGTTGCTGGCGCAGGTCATGAAGGGCTGAATCGCGGCCAATAAAAAGCCGACGCTGTGCGTCGGCTTTGAACTGAACGCGCTATCAGCCGCGCTTGTAGACGATTTCCTTCGTACCGCTCTCACAGGTGCCGACGACTTGTTGTCCTTCAGCCGCTGCGCCTTTATCGATAATTTCCAGCGAATAACCTGACACGCCCTTGGCGTCCAGCTTCGCTGCGATTTCGCTTTTCAGCTCTTCGCAGGGCTTGCCGGCCGCAAACGCACCACCGGCAAGGCTCAGCAAACCCAGGGCCACCATCAACTTGTTCATCGCTCGCACTCCTTGGTCGGATCAAATAGGGCAGGTATTGGAAAACGTAATGCGCAGACCATAGCGCATCGCCACTCCCTATGGCACTCCGCCAGCGTGCAAGTTCAACGAACCTCAGCTATTGGCAATCCGGAAACCGACCTTGATCGTTACCTGAAAGTGCGCGGCCCGGCCATTTTCGATGTGTCCGCGGGTTTCCGTGACTTCGAACCATTCCAAGTGCTTGAGGCTCTTGCTGGCTTCGGCCAGGGCGTTGTTGATGGCGTCTTCAATGCTGGTGGGAGAGGAACCGACCAGTTCGACCTTTTTGTACGTATGGTGATCACTCATAACGTTCTCCTTGGTTGTCTTTAACAGCCTAGCAGCGATTTTTCGCCTTACATGTGTGGCCGCTCAAGCGGTGAAAGTTCAGATTTACTGCACTTTCCCAAACCGTCGGAGTCCCAATTCACACACGAACTCAACCACTGCAGGAGAGCCACCATGGCCAGCACTTCGTTACGCAAAGCCTCGTTGCAAAGCATGGAAGCGGAGATCGAAAGTCTGCTCAAGTCGTTGGAAAGTCTGAAGGATGACGCTTCGGACGAGTCGCGTAAAACCCTCAAGTCGCTCAAGGCCAATGCCGAAAACGCGCTGAAACATTCTCGCCATCTGCTCAGCGACGCCTATGAAGAGGTCAAGGTGAAAACCCGTGAAACCGGGATCGCCACGCGAGATTACGCGCAGGAACACCCATGGACCACGGCCGGTGTCGCGGTCGGTGCGCTGGGTTTGCTGGCTGCTTACCTGCTGTGCAAACGCGGTGACTGAACCGGTTGGCCCAGCTCATGCCTGAGCCATTGGGCCAATTGCCGAGCGCGCCCGTCTGCGGCGCGCTTGGGTAGCCACAACACCAGTCTCGCCGCGGTTTCATCGAAGCCCCACGGCGCGACCAGGCGACCGGCGCGCACGTCCTCGGCCACCAGCGGTTCGGGCGCTATCGCCACGCCTAACCCCGCTACGGCGGCTTCCAGCAAATAATATAAATGCTCGAATCCTTGCCCGAACTTCAATGCCTGGGGTTCAAGGTCGTTTTGCCGTGCCCAGGCCGGCCAAGCCTGTGGACGCGAGGTGGTGTGCAGCAACGGTTCGTCGAGCAGCGCGCTCGCTGGTGCACCCTGCAATCGAGCGAATCCGGCGTAGTGCGGGCTCATCACGGGACCGATCCGTTCGCTCACCAGTTCGTACACCTGCATGTCGGCCGGCCAGGGCGGCTCGGCGAATACCAACAAGGCGTCTAATCCCGGTCGCCTGGGGTCCAGGTCGCCTTCGCCGGCGGACAGGTGCAAGCGCAAATCCGGCAGGTCAGCATTGAGCCTGCCCAGGCGAGGAATAAACCAGCGCGCCAGCAGGCTTCCCGAGCAGCCCAGTACAAACGGGGCGTCTGCCGTACGTTGTGTCAGCTCCGCGCAAACACCGCGTAAACGCTCGAACGCATCGGTGCTGGCGTCCCGCAGGCGCACGCCGGCATCTGTGAGTTTAAGGCCGCGCCCGTCCTTGATGAACAAGCTGATGCCCAGATGCTCTTCCAACACCTTCAACTGTCGACTTACAGCGCCATGAGTGACGTGCAGCTGTTCGGCCGCCTGGCTTACGCTGTTCAGGCGGGCGGTGGCCTCGAAGGCGCGCAAGGCGTTGAGGGGGGGCAGGTCGTGGCTCATTTTATTTGTGAGTTTTCCTGACAGGTTGCGGCGATCTTATCGGTTTTCACTGAGGGATGTCAGGGGTAGAGTGAACCTCATTGTCTTTCAACGCATTTGCCTGGAGCGCCCGATGACCCAGCCTACGACCTCTTTCAACCTGCGCAGCGGCCCTGATGCCAACGGCCTGTTCGGCGCATTCGGCGGCCGTTATGTGGCCGAGACCTTGATGCCGCTGATCCTTGATCTGGCCCGTGAGTACGAAGTGGCGAAGGAAGATCCGGCCTTCATTGAGGAATTGGCCTACTTCCAGCGTGACTATGTCGGTCGTCCGAGCCCGCTCTACTTCGCCGAGCGCCTGACCGAATATTGCGGTGGCGCCAAGATCTACCTCAAGCGTGAAGAGCTGAACCACACCGGCGCGCACAAGATCAACAACTGCATCGGCCAGATCCTGCTGGCGCGGCGCATGGGCAAGAAACGCATCATCGCCGAGACCGGCGCGGGTATGCACGGCGTGGCCACCGCCACCGTGGCCGCGCGTTTCGGCCTGGATTGCGTGATCTACATGGGCACCACCGACATCGAGCGCCAGCAGGCCAACGTGTTCCGCATGAAGCTGCTCGGGGCGGAAGTCATCCCGGTGGTCGCCGGCACCGGCACCCTGAAAGACGCCATGAACGAGGCCCTGCGCGACTGGGTCACCAACGTCGACAGCACGTTCTACCTGATCGGCACCGTGGCGGGCCCGCATCCTTATCCTGCGATGGTGCGTGACTTCCAAGCGGTGATCGGTAAGGAAACCCGCGATCAACTGCAAGCCCAGGAAGGTCGCCTGCCGGATAGCCTGGTGGCGTGCATTGGTGGCGGCTCCAACGCCATGGGCCTGTTCCACCCGTTCCTGGACGACAAGAGTGTCGAAATCATCGGCGTCGAAGCCGCAGGCTATGGCATCGAGACCGGTAAGCACGCGGCGAGCCTGAACGGCGGCGTCCCCGGCGTACTGCACGGCAACCGCACCTTCCTGTTGCAGGACGACGACGGCCAGATCATCGACGCCCATTCGATTTCCGCGGGGCTCGACTACCCCGGTATCGGCCCGGAACATGCCTGGTTGCACGACATTGGCCGCGTCCAGTACACCTCGGTCACTGACGCCGAAGCCCTCGAAGCCTTTCACAAATGCTGTCGCCTGGAAGGGATCATTCCTGCACTGGAAAGCGCCCATGCCCTGGCCGAAGTGTTCAAGCGCGCACCCAACCTGCCGAAAGATCACCTGATGGTGGTCAACCTGTCCGGTCGTGGCGACAAAGACATGCAAACCGTGATGCACCACATGGAACAGTCCCAGCAGGAGAAACACTGATGAGCCGCCTGCAAACCCGTTTTGCTGAACTCAAGGAACAGAACCGCGCCGCCCTGGTGACTTTCGTCACGGCGGGCGACCCGGACTACGACACGTCGCTGGCGATCCTCAAGGGCCTGCCGGCGGCGGGTGCCGACGTGATCGAGTTGGGCATGCCGTTCACCGACCCGATGGCTGACGGCCCGGCGATCCAGTTGGCGAACATTCGCGCCCTGGGGGCCCAGCAGAACCTTGCGAAAACCCTGCAGATGGTTCGTGAGTTCCGCAAAGACAACACTGAGACACCGCTGGTGTTGATGGGCTACTTCAACCCGATCCACCGTTATGGTGTGCAGCGTTTCATTGGCGAGGCGCTGGACGCTGGCGTGGATGGCCTGATCGTCGTGGACATGCCGCCCGAGCACAACAGCGAACTGTGCGAACCGGCCCAGGCTGCTGGCCTGGATTTCATCCGCCTGACCACGCCGACCACTGACGATGTGCGATTGCCGACGGTGCTCAACGGCAGTTCGGGCTTTGTGTACTACGTGTCGGTCGCGGGCGTGACCGGCGCCGGCGCCGCGACGCTGGAGCATGTGGAAGAAGCCGTGGCGCGCCTGCGCCGCCATACCGATCTGCCCATCAGCATTGGTTTCGGTATTCGTACACCGGAGCAGGCGGCGGCCATCGCACGGCTGGCCGACGGGGTGGTGGTCGGCTCGGCGCTGATCGACCATATCGCCAGCGCCGACACATCGGAACAGGCGATCGATGGCGTGTTGAGCTTGTGTGCGGCCCTGGCTGATGGTGTGCGCAAGGCGCGTCTCGGCTGATTCCTGGTTCGGCGCTGAGCCAAAAAAAGGGTTCAGAACTAGGTTCTGAACCCTTTTTTATTGCGCCGGGATTGCTCTTGTGGCGAGGGAGCTTGCTCCCGCTGGGTCGCGAGCGGCCCCAAACAGGTTCATGCAATTCTTTCAGAGAGGGCGCATTGGCTGGTTTACGACTGCTTCGCAGCCGAGCGGGAGCAAGCTCCCTCGCCACAATGACGACCCTGTTCGTCAGGGCAACTCCAACCCGCCCCCGGCCTTGTGCAGTTCGCGCAAATGCTCGCCGATCTCCTTCACATTGGCCTCGCTTGCAGCAATTTCAGCCGCGCGGCTCGGTTCGAGCAAGGCCCGGACTTCCTTGTCCAGATCGCCTGTCAGTGTTTGCAGTTGCTTTTGCCGCAAACTGCTTTCCGATTCCAGGCGTTGCCACTCGCTGGGTTGCGGCAAGCCGTAGCCGCTGCTGCCCAGCAGTTCGGCCGGGCGGCTGAGGAAACCGCTATTGGCGAGGATCTGCTGCAGCGTCGCGTTAGCCCTTTCCATGCCACCGTTCTGCAACTCACGGGCTCCGAGGTAGCGCTGTTTGACTTCATCCTGCGCCAACAACAACTGCCGACGATAACTGGCCTGCTCCAGCAGCAACAACGCCGCGCTGGTGCGCAGGTCCGCCTGGTCGAACCAGACGCGGCGTTCGGCGGCGTCCAGGGCCAGCCAGTCTTCCACCGTCTGTTGCTTGATCGGCAGATATTTCTTCAGCACATCGAACATGGCCTGGTACCGCTCGCGGAATGAGTCGAAGTGGTAGCCCAGGCGCAAGGCTTCCTTGGGGTCATCCAGCACGCTGGTATCTGCCAGGCCCCGACCCTTGAGCACTTCCAGCAGGCCGTTGGGCATGATGCTATCCAGGCCGTTGAGCTGCTTGTTGTTGCTGCCGCTGCGCAGCAGTTTCAGGCTCTCCACGGCGCAGTTATTGGACAGGAAGTAATAGTTGCCGTCATAGCTCCAGTGCATTTCGGCGGCGTGCTCGACCGTCTCCTCGATTTCGGTGCGCGACAGGTTCAGCGGCACCGATGCCAGGCTGCGTAGCTCGGTCTTGGTGTATTCATCGATCACCTGGGCCAACGGCAATACGAACAGGCGCGAGGGGTATTTGCCGACCAGCCCGTCCCAACTCGACAACTGCACATCGCCCACGAAGGCGCGGTAGGACAGCACCAAGTGTTGGTCCAGATCCAGCCGGCAGTCTGGCCCGCGTGGCCGGCCCGGTGCGCAGATCACCAGCCGGAGCATGCTGTGGCCCCAGCGGCTTACCCAGTTCTGATTGGCCTCGGCCAGCAGGTAATCAATGGCATAGACCCGCTCTGGATCGACCTTGCCCAGGGGGGTCTTGGCGAAGTCGTTTCCAGCGTTGAGGAAGGCGAACGATTGGGCGCAGGTGTCCTTGGCGGCAGGCGCCCAGCCGAAGTGTTCCCGGTAATAGCGATACAGGGCCGGGCGTCGGCAGGCGTAGCTCGGGTCGAGGAGAAAGTACTCCATATTGACCGCGACGAATTCCTTGGGGCTGCTCGTTTCATAGAGGTCCGGGCTGCGGGCGACCTGGCGGTTGTGCTGTTCCCGCGCGCCGCGACGGCCGACGTATTGCGGCCAGCCGGCGAGGTCCAGCAAGCGCGGATCATCGCTGAGGGTGAAGCGGCGGTCGTTCTGGCCCCGGCATTCATCGGGGAGGCCGATCAGCCCGGCGCTGCCGTTGCGTCGAGTGCAACGCTGGATCAGCGTGCGTTCGGCGTCTGGCCATAGGCGCGAGCGGTCGTAGATGTGGGTCAGTTCATGCAAGACCGTGGCGAGCATTTCCCGGCGGACGGTGCCGTGGGGGCGCTGGGTCTTTTGCGTCGCGGCGCTACCGTCGACAAGGCTGTCGAGCAGGTTGCTGTTGAGGTCCAGTTGCGACACCAACGAGGCCTGGCCGTAGGCATTGGCGGGCATCTGGTCGGTCCAGCCGACGTTGATGCGTCGGTCCAGTCGCTCGATGAAGCGCGGCGGCAGGGCTTGCATGGCTTCATCGAGCAGCGCCTGGCTGGCCTGCTGTTGCGCCGGGCTCAGTCCTTCGACGTTGAGGTGCAGTTGCAGGCCGGCCTGGGCCATGCTGCCGGTGAGCAGCAAGACCCCGGCCGCCATCCAGGCGGCGAACCGCCTCACAATGCGAGGATGGCTTCGGCGAGAACCTGGTCACTGGCATCCCGGGCTTCCGGTACGCGGGTGCGCAAGGTGTCGAAGGCGGCCTCGAGATGAGCACCACGAATTTCACCATTGCTGGCGACAAAACTGGCCGCATCGTCATGGGCTTCGCGGACGATTTTCGAATCACGGATGGACGTGGTGGTGTCGGAGGTGAAATCGATCGTGCGCTGTGAGGCGCGGACGATGATGTTACTGGTGGCTACCAGTGTTTGTGCCTGGGCCACATCGGCCAAGACCAACAGGCCGAGGGCGGCAGCAATCAGCGGGCTACGCATGGAACGACTCCGGAAAAATAAGGATAACTATTGGACGAGAATTGCTTGTGCCAGTTCAAGGTCGCTGGCATGAAGTTTTGGCTGGGTCCGGCGCAGGTAGTCCAGGGCCGATTCCAGTTGTGCACCTCGCAACTGCCCGTCGCTGGCAATGAAGGCCGCAGCGTCATCACGAGCGGCGACGATCAGTTTATGGTCGAAGGGCGCGGAGGTCACCATGCTCGTGGCATAGCCGCTGACCACCACTTGCTGGGTAGATACATCGAAGGCATGGGCCGGCACGGACCAGCAAGAAACGACGAAGAAAGACGCGATGAACAGATCTGAGTAAAAACGCATGGGACTCGACGGTTGATGGCGAGCCTGAAGGCTAGCGCAAACCTGCGGGCCAGAGCCAGTGCTGAAACATCGGAACACCAATTGGCGCCCGATGTTTCATGTTGCCTCAGATCACCAGGATGGCCTGGGCCAGCTGCGCATCGGTGGCGTTGAGTCGCGGTGCCTGTTGGCGGATGTAATCCAGGGCACTTTCCAGTTTCACACCACGGATGGCGCCTTCGCTGGCGACGAAGCTGGCAGCGTCGTCACGGGCGGCTTGAACGATTTTGTTGTCACGCAATGACGAGGTTGCATCGGAAGTCACGTCGGACGTGGCTTTGAGCGCTCCGACGAGGGAATCAGTGGTAACAATAAAGCTGCTGGCGTTGGAATGGGCGGCTACGGCCAGGAGAGCAGCTGCGCTGAGCAGGCGAAGACGGATCATGATGAAACTCCTTGAATGAGGGTGATGCCGGTGCGTGTAGCTGGAAGAGGAGACGCATGCTCGACTCGCTTCGCCACGTTCGCCTCGATATTAGGGCAGGAACGCGTTGGCTGACAGCCCTTGCGAGCGTCACTGTAGGACGCTTGCATGGGGTCGTTACGGTTCAAGCATAACTGTACTGGTAAGTTTTTACTTTTATGAAAACTGTTATTTTCTCCACACATCCCTAAAAATCGGGGCCCGGAAACGACAAGACCCGTCGCGGTTACCCGCGACGGGTCTTGTTTGTTCAATTCGGTGCTGGCAGTGGACCCGGTGGGTCAGGGCCAGCGACGCTGAGTTAGCGCCAGAACGGCTTGCTCAGCTCTTCGTAGCGTTGTGCTTCGCTGATACCGGCATCAGCCAGCAGGCGCGAATCCAGACGAGCCAGTTGGTGACGGCTGGCGATGCGGCGCTGCCACAACATCAGGTTGGCGATAACGCGAAGAGGCAGGGAAGCCTGGTTTTTTTCAGCTTTGTCTTCGAAAAACAGCTCGGAACTGAGTGTACGTTCCATGGTTGACATCCTTCCGCTTGTGGCGGGATTAGGTAGTGGTTTAACTGGTGCCCATGATCCTCTCGTTTGGCCAGTCTCTCTAGATACAGTTCACCTGTATTGTGAGAGACCAGTTAACTGTTAAAGGGCGGTGTACTGGTCGATATTGAAGCAACTGTACCTATCCGCACGTTATTGGTGCAATTTTATACGCTGCTGGCAGTTTTGAGGGAAAAGACTGTAGGAAAACACCGGTACAGCAGTACAGTTTTTGGTGCGAGGGAAGCGAATGGCAGGCAGCAACCAAAACTGTATTTGCGATAAACGGTGATCCAGCTGTATCAGACAGCCAGCATGCGCCCGGTTTCTTCCAGGTTCAGGTGCCAACTCAGTGCATCGCGAAGGATATGCGGGGTATGCCCGCCCAAGGCGCACGCGGCGACGAAATAGTCATTCAAGGCCTGGCGATAGGAAGGGTGCACGCAATTGTCGATGATCACGCGTGCCCGCTCCCTCGGCGCCAGGCCCCGCAGGTCGGCCAGGCCGATCTCGGTCACCAGGATGTCAACGTCATGTTCGGTATGGTCCACATGGCTGACCATCGGCACGACACTGGAAATGGCGCCGCCCTTGGCAATCGACTTGGTAACGAAGATCGCCAAGTGGGCGTTACGGGCGAAATCCCCCGAACCGCCGATGCCATTCATCATCCGCGTGCCGCAGACATGGGTGGAGTTGACGTTGCCGTACAGGTCGAACTCCAGCGCGGTGTTGATACCAATGATGCCCAGGCGGCGCACCACTTCGGGATGGTTGGAAATTTCCTGGGGGCGCAGGACCAGTTTGTCCTTGTACTTCTCCAGGTTTCCGAAGACGTCGGCATTGCGTCGACCCGACAGGGTGATCGAGCTGCCGGAGGCGAAACTCAGCTTGCCGGCGTCGATCAAGTCAAATGTCGAATCCTGCAGGACCTCGGAATACATGGTCAGGTCTTCGAACGGGGAATCGATCAGTCCGCACATCACGGCGTTGGCGATGTTGCCAATTCCGGCCTGCAACGGCCCGAGCTTATTGGTCATGCGTCCAGCCGCGACTTCCTGCTTGAAGAAGTCGATCAGGTGATCGGCAATGGCCTGGGTGTCGCTGTCGGGTGTCGCGACGGTCGAAGGCGAGTCCCGCTGGTTGGTAATGACAATGGCAGCAATTTTTTCCGGCGGGATCGGGATCGCGGGACTGCCAATGCGGTCGTCGACTTTCACCAGGGGAATCGGCGTGCGGGTAGGGCGATAGGTCGGGATATAAATGTCGTGCAGCCCTTCCAGGTTCGGGTTGTGGGCCAGGTTGATCTCGATGATCACTTGCCGGGCGAAGATGGCAAAACTGGCCGAGTTACCCACCGACGTGGTCGGTACGATATGCCCTTGCTCGGTGATGGCTACTGCTTCGATCACGGCAATATCGGGCAGCTTGAGCTGGCCGTTGCGCAGTTGTTCGACGGTTTCCGAGAGGTGCTGGTCGATGAACATCACCTCGCCCGCATTGATCGCCTTGCGCAGCGTGCTGTCGACCTGGAACGGCATGCGTCGCGCCAGTACACCGGCTTCGGTGAGCTCTTTGTCGAGGTCGTTGCCCAGGCTCGCGCCGGTCATCAGGCTGATTTTCAACGGCGTCACCTTGGCGCGCTCAGCCAGGGCGTGGGGCACTGCTTTCGCTTCTCCAGCGCGGGTAAAACCGCTCATGCCAACGGTCATGCCGTCCTGAATCAACAAGGCTGCTTCGGCAGCGCTCATCACTTTGTTCAATAACGAAGGCAGGCGGATGCGATCACGGTACATAGGGATTATCTCGGGCTGGAAAGCAAGATGCGCAGTCTAGTGAATTAGCGCTGTGCCCGACCCGCTACAAAGGTCGCATTTTAGGCGTCTATTACGGGCGTTTCAGGCAAAACATCATTACCGGAACGGTAATATTTTGCCTTGATACAAATCAAAACGCCCCGACAAGTCGGGGCGTTTTTGGGTGAAACAGCGATGGGGTTATTCCACGGCTTTGACCATGTCCTCGATGACCTTCTTGGCGTCACCGAACACCATCATGGTCTTGTCGAGGTAGAACAGCTCGTTGTCCAGACCGGCATAGCCGCTGGCCATCGAGCGCTTGTTGACGATGATGGTCTTGGCTTTGAAAGCCTCGAGGATCGGCATGCCGGCAATCGGCGACTTCGGATCGTTCTTCGCCGCCGGGTTGACCACGTCGTTGGCGCCCAGTACCAGCACCACGTCGGCCTGGCCGAACTCGGAGTTGATGTCTTCCATCTCGAACACCTGGTCGTAAGGCACTTCGGCCTCGGCCAGCAGGACGTTCATGTGCCCGGGCATGCGACCGGCCACCGGGTGGATCGCGTATTTGACGGTTACGCCGTGGTGGGTCAGCTTCTCGGTCAGTTCTTTCAGCGCGTGTTGCGCCCGCGCCACTGCCAGGCCGTAGCCTGGAACGATGATCACCGTGTCGGCGTTGGTCAGCAGGAAGGTTGCGTCGTCAGCCGAACCGGATTTCACCGGACGGGCTTCTTTCGAGCCTGCCGGGCCAGCCGCATCGGCGGTGTTGCCGAAGCCACCGAGCAACACGTTGAAGAACGAACGGTTCATCGCCTTGCACATGATGTACGAGAGAATCGCACCGCTCGAACCCACCAACGAACCGGCAATGATCAGCATCGAGTTGTTCAGCGAGAAGCCGATACCCGCCGCTGCCCAACCGGAGTAGCTGTTGAGCATCGAGACCACCACCGGCATGTCCGCGCCGCCGATCGGGATGATGATCAGTACACCCAGGACAAACGCCAGGGCCAGCATCAGGGCAAACGCGCCGAGGTTGCCGGTAAACATGAAGGTCAGGCCCAGGCCCAGCGTTGCCAGGCCCAGGATCAGGTTGAGCTTGTGCTGGCCACCAAACTGTACCGGTGCGCCTTGGAACAGGCGGAACTTGTACTTGCCCGAGAGCTTGCCGAACGCGATCACCGAGCCGGAGAAGGTGATTGCACCGATGGCGGCGCCGAGGAACAGCTCCAGACGGTTACCCGCCGGAATCGAATCCCCCAGTTGCTTGACAATGCCCAGGGACTGCGGTTCGACGACCGCCGCGATGGCAATGAACACCGCCGCCAGGCCGATCATGCTGTGCATGAAGGCGACCAGCTCCGGCATCTTGGTCATCTCGACGCGCTTGGCCATGATCGAGCCAGCAGTACCGCCAACCAACAGGCCGACGATGACGTAGCCAATGCCGGCAGTGGCCAGCTCAGCACCGAGCTTATAGATAAGGCCCACAGTGGTGAGCACCGCCAACGCCATCCCGAGCATGCCGAACAGGTTGCCGCGGCGGGAGGTGGTGGGGTGCGACAGGCCTTTGAGGGCCTGGATGAAGCAGATGGACGCGATCAGGTAGAGCGTCGTTACCAGGTTCATGCTCATTACTTGGGCGCCTCTTCTTTTACGGCTTTCGGGGCTTTTTTCTTGAACATCTCAAGCATGCGGCGCGTCACCAGGAAGCCACCGAACACGTTCACGGCGGCCAGGGCCACGGCGAGGGTGCCCATGGTCTTGCCCAGAGGTGTTACGGTCAGCGCTGCAG
This sequence comes from Pseudomonas sp. MPB03, assembly GCF_046605385.1. NCBI lineage: Bacteria > Pseudomonadati > Pseudomonadota > Gammaproteobacteria > Pseudomonadales > Pseudomonadaceae > Pseudomonas > Pseudomonas sp. MPB03. The sequence continues at coordinate 388,474 of NZ_CP176770.1, forward strand.
CGAGCATGGCGCCGACGATCACGATCGCCGAAATGGCGTTGGTCACCGCCATCAATGGCGTGTGCAGCGCGGGCGTTACGTTCCAGACCACGTGATAACCGACATAAATGGCCAGCACAAAGATGATCAGGTTGTAGATACCGGGGGAGATAAGCTCTTCCATTGTCTGAATCCCTGCTTAGGCGTTTTTGCGGATGACTTGGCCGTCGCGGCACATCAGGCACGCGGCGACGATGTCGTCTTCCAGGTTCACGTCGAACTGACCTTCCTTGGTGAAGACCAGCTTCAGGAAGTCCAGCAGGTTACGGGCGTACAGCGCCGAAGCGTCGGCCGCGACTTCACCGGCCAGGTTGGTCGGGCCGCAAATGGTCACGCCGTTTTCGACCACTACCTGATCAGCCACGGTCAGCGGACAGTTACCGCCCTGGGCGGCCGCGAGGTCGATGACCACCGAACCGGGTTTCATCTGCGCGACGGTTTCGGCGCTCAGCAAAGTCGGTGCCTTGCGGCCCGGAATCAATGCGGTGGTGATGACAATGTCCGCCTGCTTGGCGCGCTCGTGCACGGCTTGGGCCTGGCGCTGCATCCAGCTGGCTGGCATGGGCCGGGCGTAACCACCGACGCCGACGGCGCATTCACGCTCTTCGTCGGTCTCGTAAGGCACGTCGACGAACTTGGCGCCGAGGGATTCGATTTGCTCCTTCACCGCAGGGCGCACATCCGATGCCTCGATCACGGCGCCCAGGCGCTTGGCCGTGGCAATCGCCTGCAACCCGGCTACGCCGGCGCCGAGAATCAGTACGCGCGCCGCCTTTACGGTGCCCGCTGCCGTCATCAGCATCGGCATGAAGCGCGGATAGTAATGAGCGGCCAGCAGCACCGCTTTGTAGCCGGCAATGTTCGCTTGAGACGACAGCACATCCAGGCTCTGGGCGCGGGACGTACGTGGCGCGGCCTCAAGGGCGAAAGCGGTAATGCCGCGTTCGGCCAGCTTGGCGATGGTTTCGTTGTTGAACGGATTGAGCATGCCCACCACAACGGTGCCGCTCTTGATCAGCATCAGTTCGCTGTCGCTGGGAGCGACCACCTTGAGGATCAGTTCGGCCCCGAATGCATCACTGGCGCTGCCAATGGTTGCGCCCGCTGCCTCATAGGCACTGTCGATAACGCTGGCCTTGATACCGGCGCCGCTTTGGACAGTGACTTTATGGCCTTGGCCGATCAACTTCTTGATGGTTTCCGGGGTAGCAGCAACCCGTGTTTCACCCGTTTGGGTTTCGAGGGGAACACCAATGTGCACGTCAAATCTCCTGCGTGATCTTATTGAGTAAACCCAGGCACTTCGGATGGTGCGGCTGGGGCGGCCGATCAGCACGATCCCGCCAAACCAGGCGGGGCGCGGCATTTTGCAGGCGAAAATTCAGCCCTTCAAGGGATTATGACGGGTGACGGAAAATTAACTACAAGTCACCCTGTGACCGAATGTCGCAATTATCGATCGACAGCCCTTGTGGGCCGTGCTTTCCAAGGATTTAGGTTCAAATTGACAATTTTTCCCATCGGCCAGATGAATAAGCGCTGATGCGCTGCGCGATATGGCTCTAAGCCATGTATTTAGACGCTTTGGAGACTACTTCACGGGTTTCATAACAGATTGACTGAATGCGACATAAACTTATATCTGTAGCGTCTTTTGTTAGTTGACTACCTAAGTAGGACTTTTGCTTTCCCTTATTAATCAAGGTGATAGCCCGTAGCTTGTTTCACCAACCAATCACGAAAAGCTCGAAGAGAGGCGGATTCGACCTTTCGCTCCGGAATTATCAGGTAGTAGGCCTTGATGCTCGATAGCGCGTTACGGTTGGCCACGACCAAACGTTGCTCTGCAAGCTCGCGCTGAATCAAAAAGGGCGGAATCAGCGCAACGCCCATGTCGTGCATGGCCGCTTGGGCGAGCATGGAGAATAGTTCATAACGAGGGCCTGTCAGGTCTCGTGCAATGTTCAGGTTCTGAGCGTTGAACCACTGGCGCCACGCATACGGGCGAGTGGTCTGCTGGAGCAGGGGGAGTTCGGCGATCGCCTCGGGTGTCAGGCCCTTCCGACCATCCAGTAAGGCAGGGCTGCATACCGGCATCGGATTTTCGCCCATCAGCTTGTGGGATTCGGTACCGGACCAGTCCGCGTCACCAAAATAAATGGCGGCATCAAACTCAGTGTCCGCGAAGAGAAAAGGGCGTGTGCGGTTGGTCAAGTTGACGGTGACTTCCGGATGTTGCTGCTGGAAGTCCTTGAGGCGTGGCAGCAGCCATTGGGTGCCGAAGGTCGGAACCACGGCCAGTTCAATCACGTTCGCACCGGTGTGCCCCATCACGGAAAGTGTGTCGCGCTCGACGGCATCCAGTTGGGTGGCAACCCGGCGGCTGTAGGAAAGACCCGCTTCGGTCAGTTTGACCCCACGGCGCGAGCGTCGGAAAAGCTCGACGCTGAGGAAATCCTCCAGGCTGGCGATCTGTCGGCAGATAGCGCCTTGCGTGAGAGAAAGCTCCTGTGCCGCCTTGGTGAAGCTTTCATGGCGTGCGGCAGCCTCGAAACTGACCAGGGCGGCGGTACTGGGGATTTTGCGGCGCATGTACGTATGCCTCACTCAATAACTGCTTAAACAGGGTTTATGGCGTTTACGGAGTGAGAAATTAGCACAGCATAGTGCGTAATCCTCGTTTGCCCTTGTAGGAAACCGCGCCTAGGATCAATCCACGATTTTCATTTAATTGGCGAGGACTCTTTCATGGCCGGCAAAGCGAGCTTCAACTGGATCGATCCATTGTTGCTGGATCAGCAGCTCACCGAAGAAGAGCGCATGATCCGCGACACTGCCGAGCAGTTCGCCCAGCAAAAACTGGCACCGCGAGTGCTGGAGGCGTTCCGCCATGAGAAAACCGACCCGGCGATTTTCCGCGAGATGGGTGAAGTGGGCTTGCTGGGGGCAACCATTCCTGAGCAGTACGGCGGCAGCGGGCTGAACTACGTCAGCTACGGCCTGATCGCGCGTGAAGTGGAGCGCGTCGATTCCGGCTATCGCTCGATGATGAGCGTGCAGTCCTCGCTGGTCATGGTGCCGATCAATGAATTCGGGACTGAAGCACAAAAGCAGAAGTATTTGCCGAAGCTGGCGTCTGGCGAATGGATCGGCTGCTTTGGTCTGACCGAGCCGAACCATGGGTCCGACCCAGGCGCGATGATTACTCGTGCGCGCAAAGTGGAAGGTGGCTACAGCCTGACGGGCAGCAAGATGTGGATCACCAACAGTCCGATCGCTGATGTCTTTGTCGTCTGGGGCAAGGACGATGCTGGCGATATCCGCGGTTTCGTTCTTGAAAAAGGATGGAAGGGGCTGAGCGCGCCGGCGATCCATGGCAAGGTCGGGTTGCGCGCTTCAATCACCGGCGAAATCGTCATGGACAATGTATTCGTCCCGGAAGAGAACATTTTCCCCGATGTCCGTGGCCTGAAGGGCCCGTTTACTTGTCTGAACTCGGCGCGCTACGGGATCTCCTGGGGCGCTTTGGGAGCCGCTGAATTCTGCTGGCACACCGCTCGCCAATACACGCTGGATCGCCAGCAGTTCGGTCGTCCGCTCGCGGCCAATCAGTTGATCCAGAAGAAACTGGCCGACATGCAGACTGAAATCACGCTTGCGCTGCAGGGGTGCCTGCGTTTGGGGCGTATGAAAGATGAGGGCACGGCGGCAGTCGAGATTACCTCGATCATGAAGCGAAACTCCTGCGGCAAGTCCTTGGATATTGCTCGGATGGCGCGGGACATGCTGGGCGGCAACGGTATTTCCGATGAATTCGGTATCGCTCGCCATCTTGTGAACCTGGAAGTCGTGAACACCTATGAAGGCACACATGACGTTCATGCGCTGATCCTGGGGCGTGCGCAGACCGGTATCCAGGCGTTCTATTAATAGGAGAACGGTCATGGGCGCGCTTTCGCATCTGCGGGTATTGGATTTATCGAGGGTTCTGGCCGGGCCGTGGGCCGGACAGATCCTGGCGGACCTGGGGGCTGACGTCATCAAGGTCGAGCGTCCCGGCAATGGTGACGATACGCGCGCCTGGGGGCCGCCCTTCCTGAAGGATGCCAGAGGCGAGAACACGACCGAAGCTGCCTATTATCTGTCGGCCAATCGCAACAAGCAGTCGGTGACCATCGACTTTACGCGGCCAGAGGGTCAGCGGCTGGTGCGGGAGCTGGCGGCCAAGTCCGATATCCTGATCGAGAATTTCAAGGTGGGCGGCCTGGCCGCGTATGGCCTGGACTATGACTCGCTGAAGGCGATCAATCCGCAATTGATCTATTGCTCGATCACCGGGTTCGGACAGACCGGCCCTTACGCCAAGCGCGCCGGGTATGACTTCATGATCCAGGGACTGGGGGGCTTGATGAGCCTGACCGGCCGCCCAGAGGGGGATGAGGGCGCGGGGCCGGTGAAGGTGGGGGTTGCGCTGACGGATATCCTCACGGGGCTGTACTCGACGGCTGCCATTTTGGCGGCGCTGGCTCATCGGGATCATGCCGGCGGAGGGCAGCACATCGACATGGCCTTGCTGGATGTCCAGGTGGCTTGCCTGGCCAACCAGGCGATGAACTACCTGACTACGGGCAATGCGCCGAAGCGGCTGGGCAATGCTCATCCGAACATCGTGCCTTATCAGGACTTTCCTACGGCTGACGGCGACTTCATCCTTACTGTGGGTAATGACGGCCAGTTCCGCAAGTTCGCTGAGGTGGCCGGGCAGCCGCAGTGGGCTGATGATCCGCGTTTTGCCACGAACAAGCTGCGGGTGGCAAACCGGGCGGTGTTGATTCCGTTGATCCGCCAGGCCACGGTGTTCAAGACCACCGCTGAGTGGGTGGTTCAGTTGGAGCAGGCAGGTGTGCCGTGCGGGCCAATCAACGACCTTGCCCAAGTGTTTGCCGACCCTCAGGTGCAAGCGCGTGGATTGGCAATGGAATTGCCTCATCTATTGGCTGGTAGCGTGCCGCAGGTGGCCAGCCCGATTCGACTGTCCGAGACGCCGGTGGAGTATCGCAATGCGCCCCCTTTATTAGGGGAGCATACGCGGGAGGTGTTGCAGCGAGTGTTGGGGTTGGATGAAGCGGCGGTGGCGGCGTTCAGGGAGGCAGGGGTTCTTTGAGCGTTCTCTTCTATATAGAGGGTTTTTAAAGGGCGATTTCCGGTGCTGCGCAACTTATTGATAGAAAAGCGAAATTAAGGGTTGACGGCAGATTCTGGAAGTCTATAATTCGCCCCACTTCCGGCGCAGTCGAAACGGAAAACTCCTTGAGATTCAATGAGTTAAGTAGGTTTCGAAGGTGTTGGGCTTCAGTTCATCGAGGCCCGGAAGGAGCAGATAGAGCGGTGATGTTTGGCTCTATCGGCGGTTCGATCTTCTCGGTCGAAAGCGGTGAAAAAGAGGTGTTGACAGCAGCGAGTAACGCTGTAGAATTCGCCTCCCGCTAACGAGAGATCGGAAGCGCAAGTGGTTGAAGTTGTTGATGTTTCCGAAGCGAAACTTTGAAAACTTCTTAAAATAACCGCTTGACAGATACACGGGGCGCTGTAGAATGCGCGCCTCGGTTGAGACGAAAGACTCAGCCAACCGCTCTTTAACAACTGAATCAAGCAATTCGTGTGGGTGCTTGTGGAGTCAGACTGCTAGTCAACAGATTATCAGCATCACAAGTTACTCCGCGAGAAATCAAAGATGTAACCAACGATTGCTGAGCCAAGTTTAGGGTTTTCTCAAAACCCAAAGATGTTTGAACTGAAGAGTTTGATCATGGCTCAGATTGAACGCTGGCGGCAGGCCTAACACATGCAAGTCGAGCGGTAGAGAGGTGCTTGCACCTCTTGAGAGCGGCGGACGGGTGAGTAATGCCTAGGAATCTGCCTGGTAGTGGGGGATAACGCTCGGAAACGGACGCTAATACCGCATACGTCCTACGGGAGAAAGCAGGGGACCTTCGGGCCTTGCGCTATCAGATGAGCCTAGGTCGGATTAGCTAGTTGGTGGGGTAATGGCTCACCAAGGCGACGATCCGTAACTGGTCTGAGAGGATGATCAGTCACACTGGAACTGAGACACGGTCCAGACTCCTACGGGAGGCAGCAGTGGGGAATATTGGACAATGGGCGAAAGCCTGATCCAGCCATGCCGCGTGTGTGAAGAAGGTCTTCGGATTGTAAAGCACTTTAAGTTGGGAGGAAGGGCATTAACCTAATACGTTAGTGTTTTGACGTTACCGACAGAATAAGCACCGGCTAACTCTGTGCCAGCAGCCGCGGTAATACAGAGGGTGCAAGCGTTAATCGGAATTACTGGGCGTAAAGCGCGCGTAGGTGGTTCGTTAAGTTGGATGTGAAAGCCCCGGGCTCAACCTGGGAACTGCATTCAAAACTGTCGAGCTAGAGTATGGTAGAGGGTGGTGGAATTTCCTGTGTAGCGGTGAAATGCGTAG
>NZ_CP176770.1:6095000-6508542 GCF_046605385.1 Pseudomonas sp. MPB03
ACTGGTGTTCCTTCCTATATCTACGCATTTCACCGCTACACAGGAAATTCCACCACCCTCTACCATACTCTAGCTCGACAGTTTTGAATGCAGTTCCCAGGTTGAGCCCGGGGCTTTCACATCCAACTTAACGAACCACCTACGCGCGCTTTACGCCCAGTAATTCCGATTAACGCTTGCACCCTCTGTATTACCGCGGCTGCTGGCACAGAGTTAGCCGGTGCTTATTCTGTCGGTAACGTCAAAACACTAACGTATTAGGTTAATGCCCTTCCTCCCAACTTAAAGTGCTTTACAATCCGAAGACCTTCTTCACACACGCGGCATGGCTGGATCAGGCTTTCGCCCATTGTCCAATATTCCCCACTGCTGCCTCCCGTAGGAGTCTGGACCGTGTCTCAGTTCCAGTGTGACTGATCATCCTCTCAGACCAGTTACGGATCGTCGCCTTGGTGAGCCATTACCCCACCAACTAGCTAATCCGACCTAGGCTCATCTGATAGCGCAAGGCCCGAAGGTCCCCTGCTTTCTCCCGTAGGACGTATGCGGTATTAGCGTCCGTTTCCGAGCGTTATCCCCCACTACCAGGCAGATTCCTAGGCATTACTCACCCGTCCGCCGCTCTCAAGAGGTGCAAGCACCTCTCTACCGCTCGACTTGCATGTGTTAGGCCTGCCGCCAGCGTTCAATCTGAGCCATGATCAAACTCTTCAGTTCAAACATCTTTGGGTTTTGAGAAAACCCTAAACTTGGCTCAGCAATCGTTGGTTACATCTTTGATTTCTCGCGGAGTAACTTGTGATGCTGATAATCTGTTGACTAGCAGTCTGACTCCACAAGCACCCACACGAATTGCTTGATTCAGTTGTTAAAGAGCGGTTGGCTGAGTCTTTCGTCTCAACCGAGGCGCGCATTCTACAGCGCCCCGTGTATCTGTCAAGCGGTTATTTTAAGAAGTTTTCAAAGTTTCGCTTCGGAAACATCAACAACTTCAACCACTTGCGCTTCCGATCTCTCGTTAGCGGGAGGCGAATTCTACAGCGTTACTCGCTGCTGTCAACACCTCTTTTTCACCGCTTTCGACCGAGAAGATCGAACCGCCGATAGAGCCAAACATCACCGCTCTATCTGCTCCTTCCGGGCCTCGATGAACTGAAGCCCAACACCTTCGAAACCTACTTAACTCATTGAATCTCAAGGAGTTTTCCGTTTCGACTGCGCCGGAAGTGGGGCGAATTATAGACTTCCAGAATCTGCCGTCAACCCTTAATTTCAGCTTTATTCGGATTTAAGCGTAATACGCGCAAAAGCCTTCTTGCCGGCCTGGCATACATGAGTAGAGCCCAGCTCATATATATAGGTGCGATCCACAACCTCACCATCTACACGCACACCGCCCGAACCAAGGAGATCTCGTGCCACCGCCGCATTCTTGACCAGGCCTGCTTTATTAAGGACGGCCGCAATCGGCATATCCTCGGCAGCAACCAGCTCGATCTCCGGCAAGTCATCCGGCAGCTCGCCATCCTTCATACGATTACCCGCCGCACGGTGAGCGTTGGCAGCTGCCTCTTCACCATGGAAACGAGCAACGATCTCTTCGGCCAGCTTGATCTTGATGTCCCGCGGATTAGCCCCAGCCTCTACATCAGCACGGAACGCATTGATCTCATCCATGGACCGGAAGCTCAACAGCTCGAAGTAGCGCCACATCAGCGCATCAGGAATGGAGACCAGCTTGCTGTACATGACGCCTGGCGCTTCCTGGATGCCCACGTAGTTGCCCAGCGATTTGGACATCTTCTTCACGCCATCCAACCCTTCCAGCAATGGCATGGTCAGGATGCACTGCGCCTCTTGACCATAACCGCGCTGCAGCTCACGCCCCATCAACAGGTTGAATTTCTGATCGGTGCCGCCGAGCTCAACGTCCGCGCGCAACGCAACCGAGTCATAACCCTGTACAAGCGGATAGAGGAACTCATGGATAGCGATTGGCTGATTGGTTGTATAGCGCTTGTCGAAATCATCGCGCTCAAGCATGCGAGCCACGGTGTATTGAGACGTCAGGCGAATGAAATCCGCCGGCCCCATCTTATCCATCCAAGTGGAGTTGAAAGCCACTTCGGTCTTGGCCGGATCAAGAATCTTGAATACCTGGGTCTTGTAGGTCTCGGCGTTATCGAGGACCTGCTCACGGGTCAGCGGCGGGCGCGTAGCACTCTTGCCGCTCGGGTCACCGATCATGCCGGTGAAGTCCCCTATAAGGAAGATGACCTGGTGGCCCAGATCCTGAAACTGGCGCAGCTTATTAATAAGCACGGTGTGACCCAGGTGCAGATCGGGCGCCGTCGGGTCGAAGCCAGCCTTGATACGCAGCGGCTGCCCACGCTTGAGCTTTTCGATCAGTTCGGACTCGACCAACAGTTCTTCCGCACCACGCTTGATCAGCGCTAGCTGCTCTTCAACCGACTTCATAACAGACCCGTAAGGCTCAGATTCAAAGGGCCCCAACCATACAAGATCGCGCACCAAATACAAGGTTTGCCAGGCGCAAGGACGCTAATCCACAGAACAGAGCGTTCGCGGGCTTGCTTCGCAGGGGTTTTGGTTATATTTTATACAGTTATTTCATCTTCATCATGTCATTCATCTTTTCCAATTCATTTTTTCAAAAGCCAAAATTACTTATGACCACAGAACCGTCTAAAGCGCCGCCGCTTTACCCGAAGACCCACCTGCTTGCCGCAAGTGGCATCGCAGCCCTCCTTAGCCTGGCGCTCCTGGTGTTTCCCTCCAGCGATGTTGAAGCCAAAAAGACGACTCTGAGTCTTGAACTGGAAAGCCCTGCTGAACAACTGACACAAGAACAAGACGCCGCCGAAGCCGTTCAAGCCACAAACGAACCGGCCGCTTCTCCGTTTGCACAAATTGAAAACAGCCCGCAAGACCCTGCCCAGGCCGCCGCTCAGGCAGAAGCGCCTGTGGCAGAAGAAAAGAAAGGACCGGACCATCGCGAAGTGATTGTTGCCAAGGGCGACACTCTCTCCACACTCTTCGAAAAGGTTGGCCTGCCTTCGACTTCGGTCCATGAAGTCCTGGCCAGCGACAAACAAGCCAAGCAATTCACTCAATTGCAACGCGGCCAGAAACTCGAATTCGAACTCAATCCAGACGGACAGCTGACCAACCTGCACACCAAGCTGAGTGATCTGGAAAGCATTACCCTGACCAAAAATGACAAGGGTTATGTATTCAACCGCGTCACCGCCAAGCCTACCGTTCGCTCGGCCTACGTCCACGGCGTCATCAACAGTTCGCTGTCCCAGTCCGCTGCGCGCGCAGGCCTTTCCCATAGCCTGACCATGGATATGGCCAGCGTCTTCGGCTACGACATCGACTTCGCCCAGGACATTCGCCAGGGCGACGAATTCGACGTCATCTACGAGCAGAAAGTGGTCAATGGCAAGAGCGTCGGCAACGGCCCGATTCTCTCCGCGCGCTTCACCAACCGGGGCAAGACGTACACCGCGGTGCGCTACACCAACAAGCAAGGCAACAGCAGCTACTACACCGCCGACGGCAACAGCATGCGCAAGGCATTCATCCGTACACCGGTTGATTTCGCCCGTATCAGCTCGAAGTTCTCCGCAGGTCGCAAGCATCCGATCCTGAACAAGATTCGCGCCCACAAAGGTGTCGACTACGCCGCCCCTCGTGGCACGCCAATCAAGGCAGCCGGCGACGGCAAGGTGCTGCTGGCAGGCCGTCGCGGCGGTTATGGCAATACCGTGATCATCCAGCACGGCAATACCTATCGCACGCTGTACGGGCACATGCAGGGCTTCGCCAAAGGCGTGAAGACTGGCGGCACCGTCAAGCAAGGCCAGGTGATTGGCTACATCGGCACCACCGGCCTCTCCACCGGCCCGCACTTGCACTATGAGTTCCAGGTCAACGGCGTTCATGTCGATCCACTTGGCCAGAAATTGCCGATGGCCGATCCGATCGCCAAGGGCGAGCGCGCACGCTTCCTGGCCCAAAGCCAACCTTTGATGGCTCGCATGGATCAAGAGAAAGCCACCATGCTGGCCTCGAGCAAGCGCTAAGCATGGCGCTCTATATCGGTGTGATGTCCGGGACCAGCCTGGACGGCTTGGATATCGCACTGATCGAACTGACCCCGGCCATCAAATTGATCGCCACGCACTACATCCCCATGCCCGTCGTTCTGCGCACCGAATTGCTCGAATTGTGCAGCAGCGGGCCCGATGAGATCGCCCGCTCCGCCATTGCCCAACAAAGCTGGGTAAAGCTGGCCGCGCAGGGTATCCATACCTTGCTCAACGAACAGAAACTCAAGCCTGAAGACATCAGGGCGATTGGCAGCCACGGCCAGACCATCCGCCATGAACCGGCCCGTGGGTTTACTGTGCAAATTGGCAACCCGGCACTGTTGAGCGAATTGACCGGCATCACCGTCGTCAGCGATTTCCGAAGCCGCGATGTCGCCGCTGGTGGGCAAGGCGCCCCACTGGTCCCGGCGTTTCACGAAGCATTGTTCGAAGCACGAGCCGGTCATCGTGCCGTGCTGAATGTCGGTGGCTTCAGCAATCTCAGCCTGATAGAGCCCGCAAAACCTGTCACCGGTTTCGACTGCGGCCCAGGCAACGTATTGCTCGATGCCTGGATTCATCAACAACGCGGCGAGCATTTCGATCGCGACGGTCAATGGGCTGCCAGCGGAAAAGTCGAGCCAGCCTTGCTCAAGGCACTGCTCAGCGACCCCTTCTTCGTCACCAAGGGTCCGAAAAGTACCGGTCGTGAAGTATTCAACCTGCCGTGGCTGAGCCAGCATTTGTCGCAGTTGCCGGCCTTCGCCCCGGAAAACGTCCAGGCGACGTTACTCGAACTGACCGCCCTGACCATCGTCGAATCACTGCAGCATGCCCAGCCGAATACTCAAGAGTTGCTGGTCTGCGGCGGCGGCGCGCACAACCAGGCGTTCATGAAGCGCCTGGCTGAATTGCTGCCAGAGGCCACCGTCAGCAGCACGGCGGCATATGGCGTGGATCCGAACTGGGTCGAAGCCATGGCGTTCGCCTGGCTCGCCCATTGCTGTCTTGAAGGTATTCCAGGTAACCGCCCAAGTGTCACGGGCGCCCGTGGCCTGCGCGTACTCGGCGCCATCTACCCGGCCTGAATCCAATAATCACGGACAAAAAAACGCCGCAGGGCCCAAGGCACTGCGGCGTTTTTTATACTGAAGCCTTCAGATCGAGAACGAAGAGCCGCACCCACAGGTCGTGGTGGCGTTAGGGTTCTTGATCACGAAACGCGAGCCTTCCAGACCTTCCTGATAATCCACCTCGGCACCTGCCAGGTACTGGAAGCTCATCGGGTCGACCACCAGGCTGACCCCTTCGCGCTCGACAATGGTGTCGTCTTCGGCCACTTCTTCATCGAAAGTGAAGCCGTACTGGAAACCGGAACAACCGCCGCCCGTAACAAATACGCGCAGCTTCAAACGATCATTGCCCTCTTCATCGACCAGGCTCTTCACCTTGTGCGCGGCACCGTGGGTGAATTGCAAAGCCGTGGGGGTGAAGGTTTCGACGCTCATGCTGAATATCTCCCGGCGCTTACGCCGCCATAATGCGTGATGGCGGGCATTATCCGCTTCTCCTAGAAAATTGGTCAACTATTTAGAAGAGCAGCGGCGAGCTACAAGCCTCAAGCTTGTAGCCGCCAACATAAAGCTTGTTGCTGCTATTACGGCAACATCCCCGCATGGGACAGCCCCAGACGCTCATCCAGCCCGAACAGGATGTTCAGGTTCTGCACGGCCTGGCCGGACGCGCCCTTGACCAAGTTGTCGATGACCGACAACACCACCACCAGATCACCGTCCTGCGGACGATGCACGGCGATCCGGCAAACGTTCGCACCGCGCACGCTGCGGGTTTCCGGATGACTGCCAGCCGGCATCACGTCGACGAACGGTTCGTTGGCATAACGTTTTTCAAACAGCGCCTGCAGATCCACCGAACGATCGACGACCGTCGCATACAGGGTGGAATGGATACCACGAATCATCGGGGTCAGGTGCGGCACGAAGGTCAGGCCGACGTCCTTACCCGCTGCCCGGCGCAAGCCCTGGCGAATTTCCGGCAAGTGGCGATGCCCTTTGACCGCGTACGCCTTCATGCTTTCCGACGTCTCGGAATACAGCGAGCCGACACTGGCGCCACGCCCGGCACCGCTGACACCGGACTTGCAGTCGGCGATCAGGCGCGAAGCATCGGCAAGGCCGGCTTCCAGCAGCGGCAAGAACCCCAGCTGTGTCGCCGTCGGATAGCAACCCGGTACAGCGATCAGTCGTGCCTGCTTGATCTTCTCGCGATTGACTTCCGGCAAGCCGTAGACCGCCTCTTCAAGCAGTTCCGGCGCACCGTGGGGCTGGCCGTACCATTTGGCCCATTCATCGGCGTCCTGCAGGCGGAAGTCCGCCGACAGGTCGATGACCTTGGTGCCGGCGGCCAGCAGTTCGCCGGCCAGGGCGTGAGCAACACCGTGGGGCGTGGCGAAGAACACCACGTCGCAGGCACCGAGGGTCTTGACGTCCGGAACGCTGAACGCCAGGCCGTCGTAATGGCCTCGCAGGTTCGGGTACATGTCGGCGACGGCCAGGCCGGCCTCGGATCGGGAGGTGATGACCACCACTTCAGCCTGCGGATGCTGTGCCAGCAGACGCAGCAGTTCGACACCGGTGTAACCCGTGCCGCCGACAATACCGACCTTGACCATAACCCTGCCCTCAACGAACCCACTGGAAAGCCGTCGATGATAGGGGCCGCAGGGCGTGGCGACAACCGTCAAGGTGACGTGCGGCCGCTCTAACCTCTACTATCGGGCTACCGTGATTTCTTGGAATAACTAAAAATGCTCTATCTGTGGCTCAAAGCACTTCACATTGTCAGCATGGTCTGCTGGTTCGCCGGCCTGTTCTACCTGCCTCGCCTGTTTGTCTATCACGCCCAAAGCGAGGACAGCGTCAGCAAAGAGCGCTTCAGCGTCATGGAGCGCAAGCTGTACCGCGGCATCATGGGCCCGGCGATGATCGCCACCCTGATATTCGGCATCTGGCTGCTGAGCCTCAACGCCGGAGCCTACTTCACTCAGGGAGGCTGGATGCACGCCAAGTTGACCCTGGTCGTGCTGTTGATCGGTTACCACCACATGTGCGGCGCACAGGTGAAACGCTTCGCCCGTGGCGAAAACACCCGCAGCCATGTCTTTTATCGCTGGTTCAATGAGGTGCCGGTTCTGATATTGCTGGCTATCGTAATTCTGGTCGTCGTCCGACCGTTCTAATCTCCAATCAGCATTCATTATCCGGGGTACTTCCAATGTCGTTGCCCGCTCTGCTTGAACAACGCTTGCGCCTGCCCGTCGTGGCGGCGCCCATGTTCCTGATTTCCAATCCCCAATTGGTGCTGGCCTGCTGCCGCAATGGCATCGTCGGCAGCTTTCCGGCGTTGAACCAGCGCGAAAGCAGCGGCTTCAAGGCCTGGCTGGAAGAAATCGAAGCAGGCCTGGCGACCCTGGAAAACCCGGCGCCCTACGCCGTGAACCTGATCGTCCACCACAGCAACCCGCGGCTTCAAGCCGACCTGGCCATCTGCACCGAACACAAGGTGCCGATTGTCATCACCAGCCTGGGCGCGGTGAAAGAACTGGTGGACGCGGTGCACGGTTATGGCGGGCTGGTGTTCCATGACGTGACGACCCGGCGTCATGCCGAAAAAGCCGCCGAAGCCGGTGTCGATGGCTTGATCGCCGTTGCCGCCGGCGCAGGCGGGCATGCCGGGACCTGGAGCCCGTTTTCACTGATTGCCGAGATCCGCCAGTTTTTCGATAAGACCCTGCTGCTTGCAGGATGCCTGAACCACGGCCATCAGATTCTGGCCGCACAATTGCTCGGCGCGGATCTGGCCTACTTCGGTACGCGATTTATCGGTACAAGCGAAAGCCACGCACCTGACGCTTATAAAGAGATGTTGCTCACATCCAGAGCCGCGGACATCGTGCATACTCCTGCTGTATCCGGGGTGCCGGCGAGTTTCATGCGCCAGAGCCTGGAGAATGCCGGTTTCGATCTCGCCGCCCTGCAGAACAAAGGCGAGGTGGATTTTGGCTCGAAACTCAAACCGCTGAACGATGAAGCCAAGGCCTGGAAAACCGTATGGTCCGCCGGCCAGGGCGTGGGTGGAATCGATGATTTGCCCAGCGTCGATCAGTTGGTGGCGCGCCTGGATGAAGAATACCGTCAAGCACAAGCCCGGGCGGCACAGCTTGGCGGGCAATGGCCGCGCTGAACCAGCCCAAACAAAACAACTACTTAACTTTCAGAGACAAGGATGCCGGGCATGAGCGAAACCCGTTTCAATATCGTGTTCGACGGCGGCGTGATGCCGGGCGTCGATACCACCACCGCCAAACTCAACCTCGCCGAGTTGTTCAAGAGTGATGTCAGCGCCATTGAACGACTGTTCACCGGTCGCAAGGTGGCCCTGAAAAGCGACCTGTCCCAGAACGAGGCGCAGCAGTACCTCGAAGCGCTCAACAAGAGCGGAATCGACGCCAGGATCGAAGCCGAACCCACCGTCCAATTGAGCCTTGGCGAAGTACAGGACGCGCCGCGGCAACCGAGTGGACGCCACCCCGATTCGATCGTCGAACCCGCCTCGCCCTACGCGCCTCCCCGCGCCGAAGTCGGTGAAGCACTTGCCGAGTACAGCACCCTCAAGCCCTTCAGCTTCGATGGCCGTATCGGGCGCCTGCGCTACCTGGCCTGGACCATGGCGTTGACCCTGGCCCTGCTGCCCTTGGTTGGCGTGGGCTTCTGGCTCGCCTCGACCTGGCTGCTGGCTTCCGACTCGATAGCGGCGCTCATTGTCGGCGGCCTGCTCGCCACGGTCGTTGTGCTTGCCTTTGCCTTCGTGAGCATCCAGTTCAACGTCCAGCGCCTGCATGACCTCGGTTGGTCGGGGTGGTTGTGGCTGATCAACCTGGTTCCCTTCGTGGGCAGCATCTTCCCGTTCATCCTCATCATCGCGCCAGGCAATACCGGTGCAAACCAATATGGCCCGCCACCCCCGCGCAATACCACGGGGGTCAAGCTGTTGGCCTCGCTCTGGCTCGTGATGATCGTATTGATTTTCATCGCCACGTTTGCAGGTATCTTCGGAGCCCTCCAGGAGGACTACGACACCAGCAGCCTGAGCAGCTACGAAAGCAGCGAGTCCAGCAGCGAAACCGCTGAAGAGCCCGCCGTTGAGGCAGCCGAGCCCGCTCCGCCTTCTGTAGACTATGAAGAAGAAGAGGAACAATAAGCGCGCTTCATGCCGGTGACAGCCCAGTCATTTGGCGGCGGGCTGTTGCGATGGAGAACTGCATGACCCGTTACGCACTGATCACTGGCGCTTCCAGCGGCATCGGCCTGGCCATGGCTGAAGCGCTGGCCCGGCGCGGCCGCAACTTGATACTGGTGGCTCGACAACGTGATCGGCTGGAAAGCATTGCAATCGAACTGACCCAGCGGTTTGGCGTGGAGGTACTGTTCCGGGCTTGCGACCTGGGCGAACCGCTGAGGCTTTCAGGCTTTTTGCTGGAACTGGAGGAAGGTGAACGGCAGATCGACCTGCTGGTCAATTGCGCTGGCATCGGCACCAGCGGGCCGTTCCTGGGCCAGGACTGGATGACCGAGCAGGACCTGATCGAAGTCAACATCCTTGCCCTGACACGGCTTTGTCATGCCGTTGGCAATAGCATGGCGCTGCTTGGCGGCGGCCAGATCCTCAATGTTGCCTCGGTCGCCGCGTTCCAGCCCGGTCCTTGGATGAGCACCTACCACGCCAGTAAGGCCTATGTGCTGCACTTCTCCGAAGCCCTGCGGGTTGAATTGAAGAAATGCGCGATCAAGGTCTCGGTACTTTGTCCTGGTCCGACCCGAACCGGTTTTTTTTCCAAGGCGCAGATGGACGAACAAAAACTCGTCGCCAGCAAATCGCTGATGAGCCCGGAAGAAGTCGCCCTGTACGCCGTGCGCGCACTGGACAAAAACCGCGCCATCATCATTCCCGGACGCCGCAACCGCTGGCTGGCCGTACTGCCGCGGCTGGGATCACGGTGGCTGGTCCGGACTATCGCCGGCATGGTCAACAAGGCTTACTGCCCGCACTGATACCCTCAAGCTGAACAGCCAAGACACCTCGATCGAGGCCTTCGAGGCATTCGACCTCAACGAACCCAACGGAGAAAACAGCTGTGGATACTCTGTTTACCAAGATCATCAACCGGGAAATTCCGGCGAAGATCATTTACGAGGATGACCAGGTACTGGCCTTCCACGACATCGCCCCACAGGCGCCCGTGCACTTTCTAGTCATTCCAAAGAAACCGATCCGCACGCTCAATGACCTTACCGAAGAAGACAAGGGCCTGGCCGGGCACATTCTGTTCACTGCCCAGCGCCTGGCGCTGGAATTGGGCTGTGAAGAAGGTTTTCGCGTGGTGATGAATTGCAATGAACTGGGTGGGCAGACGGTCTATCACATTCATATGCATGTGCTGGGTCAGCGCCAGATGAACTGGCCGCCGGGCTGATACCCCTGACCCAACGCAAATCTTCGGCGGCCGATTGGGTTAAACTGGCCGCTGTGATTTTTCCCGGAGGTAAGCATGACTACCCAACGTCACTACTCGCCGATTGACCGCCTGTTGCTGCAAGCCGACACCGCGATGCGCACCCTGCTGCCCTTCAGTGGCCAGCCGTACCGCCCATCACCGGCTATCGTGCAACCGGACGCGCAATTGAGTGACGAGCAAACCCGCCACGTCGCTGGATTGATGCGTATCAACCACACCGGCGAAGTCTGTGCCCAGGCGCTGTATCAGGGCCAGGCGCTGACAGCGAAGCTGCCGCAGGTGCGTGAGGCAATGGAACATGCCGCCGAGGAAGAAATCGATCACTTGGTCTGGTGTGAACAACGGATTCGCCAACTGGGCAGCCACACCAGTGTCCTGAACCCGCTGTTCTATGGGATGTCGTTCGGGATCGGCGCCGTCGCCGGGCTGATCAGCGACAAAGTCAGCCTCGGCTTCGTCGCGGCGACCGAACATCAAGTGTGCAAGCACTTGAACGAGCACCTGGAGCAATTGCCGGCTGAGGATGAGAAATCCCGGGCGATCCTCGAGCAGATGCGCGTGGATGAAGAACACCATGCCGAAAGTGCGCTTGACGCCGGTGGTTTCCGTTTCCCGGCCCCGGTGAAATTCGGCATGAGCCTGCTGGCCAAGGTCATGACCAAGAGCACTTATCGGATTTGACGGTGATTGGGATCTGGATAACCCATCCTTATTCCTCGGAAACTAAAAAAGGCGACTTCCCAACGGGGAGTCGCCTTTTTTCTATCCGACAATTTCAGTGCAGCAAATCGCAAGCCCTTGAATGGCGACTCAACCCAACTCGATGATTTCATAATCGTGGGTGATTTCGACCCCGGCGGCACCGAGCATGATCGAAGCCGAGCAGTACTTCTCGGCAGACAGCTCAATGGCGCGCTTGACCTGGGCTTCCTTCAGGGCTCGCCCCTTCACCACAAAGTGCATGTGAATCTTGGTAAACACCTTTGGGTCTTCAGTGGCGCGTTCCGCTTCGAGGAACGCTTCGCAGCTTTCGACGGCCTGGCGGGACTTCTTGAGAATGCTGACCACGTCGAAGTTGCTGCAACCGCCCACGCCCAACAGCAGCATTTCCATCGGCCGAACACCCAGGTTCCGGCCACCGGCCTCTGGCGGGCCGTCCATGACGACCACATGACCACTGCCTGACTCACCGAGGAACATGGCTTCGCCAGCCCATTGGATGCGTGCCTTCATCGCCAAGACTCCACTGTTAAAAAAGGGTCGCCAGCTTAGCACAGCACCTCCTCATGACGGCTCTCCGTCTTAGGAAGCTCTTCCTGTCAGCCTGTAGGTAAATTCTCGAATCTATTCAAGACGCCTCTGTTAAGCTGGCGCGAATTCGCTGGCGTATGGCCAGCTTTTAGCGATAGCCATTCGCCCTCATCACAAAACCAAATCACAACACTGCGCAGTCTTTCGGGATACAACCATGGTTGCCATTACTCCCACGCTCAAGATCAAGAATCTCGACAAACTTTTGATGCATTGTCAGCGCCGCCGCTATCCAGCCAAACACAACATCATTTGTGCAGGTGATCGTTCCGACACGCTGTTTTTCATCATCAAGGGCTCGGTTACCATCCTGATAGAAGATGACGACGGTCGGGAAATGATCATCGCCTATCTCAACTCCGGAGATTTCTTCGGCGAGCTGGGGTTGTTCGAACAGGCGGGCAAGGAACAGGAACGCAGTGCCTGGGTGCGGACCAAGATTGAATGTGAAGTTGCGGAAATCAGCTACGCCAAATTCCGAGAACTGTCCCTGCAAGACCCGGACATTCTTTACGTCCTCAGCGGACAAATCGCACAACGCCTGCGCAATACCACCCGCAAGGTCGGCGATCTCGCGTTTTTCGATGTCACCGGACGTGTCGCACGTTGCCTGCTGGAGTTGTGCAAGCAGCCTGATGCCATGACCCACCCCGACGGCATGCAGATCAAGGTGACCCGCCAAGAGATTGGTCGGATTGTCGGTTGTTCGCGGGAAATGGTCGGTCGCGTACTCAAGGACCTGGAAGAGCGCAACCTGGTCAGCGTCAAAGGCAAGACCATGGTGGTGTTCGGAACGCGTTAAGCGCCCAGCAGTTGGGTCAGCATTTGCCGATACAACGCTTCGAGTCGCTCCAACGCGTGAGGCGCCGGGAATTTTTCATGCAGGGCGATGTGGCTCTCGGCACGCACTCGCTGCTCCAGGCCACAGGCTTCATTGAAGCGATTGACCGCCGCGACCATGGACTCGCGTTCGTTCTCCAGCAACAGCGCGCCATGAACCAGGCCCACCGGACGCTGACCGCCCTTGCTCTGGCGCCAGCGCTGAGCGGTGCCGACCATTTTCCGACCGTCGAGGTTGACGTTGAAGCGCCCGTCGCAAAAGGCCCCTTCCACTTCGCCCAGCGAAGCCACCCCGCCCAACTCATCCAACAACTGGCAAATGGGATCGCACAATCGTCGATATCCGGTTTCGATGCGGCCATGGTCACCTTCGCTGCGCGGTGGCGCGAAGACCAAGGCGATATTGACGGTAGCGGCCGACTGCGGCACCGGCTCACCGCCGGTTTCGCGCAGCAGGACAGGCCAGTCATGGGCGGCCGATACTTCACTGGCGTGCTCGAACCCCGGCAGGCGACTCAAGCGGCGCGGCATGACCAGCGCGCGGTCATTGGGCTGCCAGAACAGCAGCCCAAACTCGGCGTCGCCCGCGCAGATGCTGGCCAACAGATCCTGTTCGGCTTGCAGGCCCGCTTCGACGGTGAGGGACATCACAGGCGACATGAATCAGTCCAGCGTCGAGCCGCTCACCGGCAGGCCTCGTTCAGGAAAGAACAGCCGTTGCAATTCCGTCCCCGGGTTCTCGGCCCGCATGAATGCCTCGCCCACCAGGAATGAGTAAACATCGCTGACTTCCATCAGCTCGACATCGGCCCGATTGAGGATGCCACTTTCAGTGATGACCAGGCGATCCCGTGGGATGCGCGGCAACAGGTCCAGAGTGGTTTCCAGGCTGACTTCGAAGGTGTGCAGGTTGCGATTGTTCACCCCGACCAGTTTGGTATCGAGGGTTTTCAGGGCTCGCTCCAACTCGTCGCCGTCATGGACTTCCACCAACACATCCAGCCCGACACTCTTGGCCACTGCCGCCAGCTCGGCCATTTTCACGTCGTCCAGGGCGGAAACGATCAACAGCACGCAATCGGCGCCCAGGGCCCGAGCCTCGACGATCTGGTACGGGTCGATCATGAAATCCTTGCGGATCACCGGCAACTTGCACGCTGCCCGCGCCTGCTTCAGGTAGTCGTCGGCCCCTTGGAAAAAATCGACGTCGGTCAGCACCGAGAGACAGGTCGCGCCGCCCTTCTCGTAGCTTCGTGCGATCTCGGCCGGAACGAAGTGTTCACGGATCACGCCCTTGCTGGGGGACGCCTTCTTGATTTCGGCAATCACCGCCGGCTGTTTTTTCTTGGCCTGATCGATCAGCGCCTTGGCAAAGCCGCGCGGCGCATCCGCTGAACGCGCCAGGTTTTCCAGCTCGGCCAGACTGACGCGAGCGCGACGCTCAGCCACTTCCTCAGCCTTGCGAGCCAGAATGTTTTCCAGAACCGTTGGCACGCTCATCCTTCGTTCTCCACTTTGAATACGGCGGTAAATGCACCCAACTCTTCGAGTTTTTCCCTGGCCAGGCCAGTGTGCAGTGCATCATGGGCCAGTTCCACGCCTTGCTTGAGGCTGCTGGCGTGGTCGGCGGCGTATAACGCGGCGCCGGCATTGAGCACGATCATCTCAGCGGCTTTCTGGCCATTCTCGGTCTTGCGGCGACCCAGGGCATCGCGGATCAACTCCAGCGATTGGGCCGGACCATCGACCGCCAGGCCATGCAAGCTCTGGCTCTTCATGCCGAGGTCTTCAGGTTCGACCCAATACTCGCTGATCCGGTCATTTTTTAGTTCGGCCACGAATGTGGGCGCCGCCAGGCTGAATTCATCCAGGCCATCCTTCGAATGGACCACCAGCACATGCTTGCTGCCCAGGCGTTGCAGGACCTCGGCCAAAGGCCGGCACAACGCCTGGCTGAACACTCCCACCACTTGATGCTTCACGCCGGCCGGATTCGTAAGCGGGCCGAGCATGTTGAACAGCGTACGCAGGCCCAGCTCACGGCGCGGCGCGGCAGCGTGTTTCATGGCGCTATGGTGAGTCTGGGCAAACATGAAACCAATGCCGACATTGTCGATACAGCGCGCCACTTGAACCGGTGTCAGGTTCAGGTAAATTCCAGCCGCCTCCAGCAGATCGGCACTGCCGCTCTTGCCTGAGACTGCGCGGTTGCCATGCTTGGCAACGGTGCAACCGGCCGCCGCAACGACAAACGACGAGGCGGTGGACACGTTGAAGATATTGGCGCCGTCACCACCGGTGCCGACCACATCGACCACGCCGTCCAGGGTCTTGAGTTCGACCTTGTCCGCCAGCTCACGCATCGCCGAAACGGCACCGACGATCTCATCGATGCTCTCGCTTTTCATGCGCATGGCCATCATGAACGCGCCGATCTGCGCATCCGTGCATTGGCCGGTCATGATTTCGCGCATCACGTCGCGCATCTCGTCGGTGCTCAGGTCGAGATGGCCGACGATACGGCTCAGGGCTGTCTTGATATCCATGAAAAGTCCTTAGCGCGTGCCGCCGGTTTGTTTGAGGAAGTTGGCGAACAGCTCGTGCCCCTGCTCGGTGAGAATAGACTCGGGATGAAATTGCACACCCTCGATATTCAACGTCTTGTGGCGCAGCCCCATGATTTCATCCACCGAGCCGTCTTCAAGCTGGGTCCAGGCCGTCAACTCGAGGCAGTCGGGCAGCGTTTCGCGCTTGACGATCAGCGAGTGGTAGCGGGTGACGGTAAGCGGATGATTCAATCCCGCGAATACGCCCTTGTCCTCGTGGAATACCGGGCTAGTCTTACCGTGCATGACGTGCCGGGCGCGCACCACATCGCCACCGAATGCCTGGCCGATCGACTGATGCCCCAGGCAGACGCCCAAGATCGGCAGCTTGCCGGCGAAGTACTTGATGGCGTCGATGGAAATGCCCGCTTCGGTCGGCGTGCAAGGGCCAGGGGAAACCACGATGCGCTCAGGCTTGAGGGCTTCGATTTGGGCGATGGTCAGTTCGTCGTTGCGCACGACCTTGACCTCGGAGCCCAGCTCGCCAAGGTATTGCACAACGTTGTAGGTAAAAGAGTCGTAGTTATCGATCATCAGCAACATGGCGTAAGCAACCTATTGAATTCACTGACTTTAAACACAGCCTTCAGCGAGTGACCCGCACGCTGCTGCGCTTGGCGAGGTGATTGCCCCGGCGAAGCGGTTCTACAGCGGGTAAAGAAGGCAAATCGGTACAGGTCCGGCGAGGCCGGCGGAGAATCGTCAGGCGCGCCAACGCCAACGGGCGTGTGCCTTGATCATTTGATCCAGAAGTTTGCTGACAATCGACACAGGGGAAGTCTCGTTCATACGTCCCGGCACAGTAGCTTAGCTGGGCGGAGCACGCAATATGAGCGATCCCGAAGGGCTTTGAAACAATCACGACGTTCCGGATAGATGGCAAAACGCCGAAAGATTTTGGTACTGTCGTTTCGTTTTCTAACAAAAATAAGATCAAAACGGACTTTCATATGATAAAGAAGACGCTGTTCGTACCGATTGCCGGTTGCCTGCTCGCGCTCGCCTGCGCCCAGGCGAACGCCGCCCCCAACCCGTATTCCAAGTTCATCGTGTTCGGCGACAGCCTCAACGACGCCGGCCAGTTCGCCGACCCGAACGGCCCACCCGGCTCGACCGAGCGCTACACCAACCGAACCGGTCCGATCTACACCGACGGCAGCGGCGAAGCCTATTCGGCCAACTCCACCCAATTGCTCGGTGGGCGCCTGGGCTATTCCGCCGACGAGACCGCCGCTTCCACGTCGGCGGTCCGCGCCGGCGAGGGGCTGGCAGATGGCAATAACTGGGCGGTAGGCGGGTATCGCACCGACCAGATCCTCGAATCGATCACTGGCGTGTCCGACACCGGCGAGCGCAGCCGTCCCGGCTACTTGCAGTCCAATGGCCTGCGTGCCGATCCAAATGCGCTGTATTACCTTTCCGGTGGTGGTAACGACTTCCTTCAAGGCCGGGTATTGAACACCGCCCAAGCAAACGCCGCCGCCGACCGCCTGGCCGACAGCGTGCAAGTGCTGCAAACGGCCGGTGCCCGCTATGTGATGGTCTGGCTGCTGCCCGACCTGGGTCTGACCCCGGCTCTCAATGGCGGCCCCTTGCAGGACACCTTTTCGCAATTGGGCAACCAGTTCAACCAACAACTGATCACGCGACTGCAAGGCATCGACGCCGAAATCATTCCGTTGAACATTCCGCTTTTGCTGAAGGAAAGCTTCGCCGACCCGGCACGATTCGGCCTCGCCACCGGCGAGAACCTCACCGCAACCTGCTTCAGTGGCAACGGCTGTACGGAGAACGCCACCTATGGCATCAACAGTGCCACGCCGGATCCCAGCAAGCTGATCTACAACGACGCGGTCCATCCCACCGAAACCGGGCAGAAACTGATCGCCGACTACGCTTTTTCCCTGCTCGCGGCGCCCTGGGAGCTGACGCTGCTGCCGGAAATGGCCCACTCGACCTTGCGTGCTCACCAGGATGAATTGCGCAGCCAGTGGCAATCGGACTGGGAAGATTGGCAGGCGATCGGCCAGTGGCGAGCCATCGTCGCCGGTGGCGGCCAGCACCTGGACATGGACAGCCAAGGCAGCGGCGCCAGCGCCGACGGCAGCGGCTACAGCCTTAACGTGGGCGGCAGCTATCGCCTCAACGAGGCTTGGCGCGTGGGTGTCGCCGCCGGCTTCTACCGCCAGGACATGGACGCAGGCGATAACGATTCGACGTACAAGCTCAACAGCTACCTGGCGACGGCTTTTGCCCAGTTCCAGCAAAACCGCTGGTGGGCCGACGCGGCGCTGACCGGCGGCAAGCTCGACTACGACAACCTGGAGCGCAAGTTCGACCTGGGCGTCAACGAAGCGCAGGAGAAAGGCGATACGGACGGCCATCTCTGGGCATTCAGCACGCGGGTGGGCTACGACATCGCCCAGCCGGGCAGCGAATGGCACCTCTCGCCGTTTATCAGCGCTGATTATGCGAAGGTGGAAGTGGATGGTTATTCGGAAAAGAGCAACCGCTCCACGGCCCTGACCTTCGATGACCAGACCCGCGATTCGAAACGCCTGGGCATTGGCTTGCAGGGCAAATACAACATCACCCGGCAGACCCAGGTGTTTGGCGAATATGCCCACGAACGGGAGTACGAAGACGACACGCAAAAGGTCAACATCGCCCTCAACAGCCTGCCGGCCAATGACTTCACACTGGAAGGCTACACACCACAGAGCCACCTGAATCGCCTGAGCCTGGGGGTCAGCCACAAGTTGACGCAGGACCTGGCGTTGCGGGGCGGTTATACACTGCGCAAGGACGATGACATGACCCAGCAAGGGGTGAGCCTGGGGGTCAGCCTGGACTTCTGATCGAGGGGAACCTGTGGGAGCGAGCTTGCTCGCGATAGCGGACTGTCAGCCAACCTATTTGTTGAAGGTGACGGCCTCATCGCGAGCAAGCTCGCTCCCACATTTTTGATCGAGTTGTCTGAAGGACCTGTGGCGAGGGAGCTTGCTCCCGCTGGCCTGCGAAGCGGGCCCATCAAATAGATGCGACTGCTGCGCAGTCGAGCGGGAGCAAGCTCCCTCGCCACAGTTGTTTATTGCAGGCCTGTTAGTCGTTCGAGGTCTGCTCGGCCAGCGCCACGGCGCGGAACATCGCGCGGCGCTTGTTCAGGGTTTCTTCCCATTCCAATGCCGGCACCGAGTCGGCGACGATACCGCCGCCGGCCTGCACGTGCAGTTCGCCGTTCTTGATCACCGCGGTGCGAATGGCAATCGCGGTGTCCATGTTGCCGTTCCAGGCGAAATACCCCACCGCCCCGCCGTATACCCCACGCTTGACCGGCTCCAGCTCATCGATGATTTCCATCGCGCGGATTTTCGGCGCGCCGGACAAAGTGCCCGCAGGCAGGATCGCCCGCAAGGCATCCATCGCCGTCAGCCCGGCCTTCAATTGGCCGGTGACGTTGGAGACGATGTGCATCACGTTGGAATAGCGCTCGATGACCATCTTCTCGGTGAGCTTCACCGAGCCGATTTCCGAGACCCGCCCGGTGTCGTTGCGCCCCAGGTCGATCAGCATCAGGTGCTCGGCGATTTCCTTGTCGTCCGACAGCAGGTCCTCTTCCAGCGCCCGGTCAGCCTCCTCCGTGGCGCCACGAGGGCGAGTGCCGGCGATCGGGCGCACGGTGATCAGGTTGTCTTCGACCCGCACCAGCACTTCCGGCGAACTGCCCACGACATGGAAGTCGCCGAAGTTGAAGAAGTACATGTAGGGCGTCGGGTTGAAGCAACGCAACGCCCGATAGAGATCGATGGGCGCGGCCTTGAAGTCGATGGACATTCGTTGCGACGGCACCACCTGCATGCAGTCGCCGGCGAGGATGTATTCCTTGATGGTGTCGACGGCCCGTTCGTAATCGTCCTGGGTGAAGCTGGAACGGAACACCGGGTCGGCCGCCGACTGCTTGCTGAAGTCCAGGCCGGGGCGCGGCGTGATCGGCTGGCGGAGTTTTTCCAACAGCGCCTGCAGGCTTTTCTGGCCTTGCTCGTAGGCATCTTCCCGGGACGGATCGGCGAGGACAATCGCGTGCATCTTGCCGGCGAGGTTATCGAAGACCACCACCGCGTCGGAGACCATCAGCAAGATGTCCGGCACGCCCAGCGGATCGGGGTTCGGGCAGGTGCCCAGGCGCTTTTCCACGTAGCGCACGCAGTCGTAGCCGAAATACCCCACCAGGCCGCCGTTGAAACGCGGCAGGCCGGGGATGGTCGGCACGTTGTAGCGGGCCTTGAAGGTTTCAACGAAGGCCAGCGGATCTTCGACTTCGAGGCTTTCGATTTCGACGCCGTCGTGGGTCACGCTGATGCGATGGTCATGGACCCGCAGCACCGTACGGCACGGCAAGCCAATGATGGAATATCGGCCCCACTTTTCGCCGCCCTGTACCGATTCGAGCAGGTAGGAGTTGGGCTGGTCGGCGAGCTTGAGATAGATCGACAGCGGTGTGTCGAAGTCGGCCAGGGTTTCGCAGGCAAGGGGGATGCGGTTGTAGCCGGCAGCGGCTAGACGCAGGAATTCTTCACGGATCATGGGATGCCTCGTGGCAAGAGGAGCTGACAGTCAGGTATGCAAACGCGCCGGATAACCGGCCAGGATCATGTCAGGTGCGCCAACGCCAGCGGGCCAAGGCCTTCATGACTTTCATCCAGAGTTTGCGAGTGACCACCACGATGGCGTTTCCAGAAGAGGATTGAACAGCGTCGGGCAACGTTATCTCAGCGGCCGGGTCCAGGCAACCGGGAATTAACAGGCGCAAATCGTCGATCACCAGCGTCGGGAATTCTTCGGCGATGGGCCGGCCATGGTTGTAGCCATAACTCAACGCCACACACTTGACCCCCGCCGCCTTGGCCGCCAGCACATCGCTGCGCGAGTCGCCGACAAACAAAGATTGGGAAGCCGGGATGTTGGCCATTTTCATCACGAAGAACAGCGCGGCCGGGTCAGGTTTTTTCTGTGGCAAGGTATCGCCACCGATGATCCAACGGAAATAGCGGCCAATTTTCATCTGGTCCAGCAGCGGCGCCACGAAGCGTTCCGGCTTGTTGGTGATCAGTGCCATTTCCACGCCCTGCTTTTTCAGCCACTTGAGGGTAGAGCGCACGCCAGGATAGACCACTGTCAGCTGGTGATTGTCTTCGTAGGCTTCATTGAACAACGCCAGCGCCTGCTCGGCTTCGGCCTCATCGACGCCTTGGGCATCGATGTCGTTGGCCAGGGCCCGGCGCACCAGCATGGGCGCGCCGTTGCCGACCCAGTGGCGCACCGCGTCGATGCCGGCGGGCGGGCGTCCAAGCTTGAGCAGCATCGTGTCCACGGCTGCCGCGAGGTCCGGGACCGAATCGACCAAGGTGCCATCGAGGTCGAACATCACCAGACGCGGCAAGCTGCCGGGGAAGAGCTGCTCGAAGCCGCTCATGGGCGCGCCAGGGCCAGTTCGGCGCGCATTTTTGCGATCACCTCTTGGTAGTCGGGTGCGTTGAAGATCGCAGAGCCGGCGACAAAGGTGTCGGCGCCAGCCGCGGCGATTTCACGGATATTATTCACGTTCACGCCACCGTCGATTTCCAGGCGGATGTCACGGCCCGAGGCGTCGATCAGGGCACGGGCTTCGCGCAGCTTGTCGAGGGTGCCCGGGATGAACTTCTGCCCGCCGAAGCCAGGGTTGACGCTCATCAGCAGGATCATGTCGACCTTGTCCATCACGTACTTGAGCACGTCCAAGGGTGTCGCCGGGTTGAACACCAGGCCAGCCTTGCAACCGCCTTCGCGGATCAACTGCAAGGAGCGGTCGACATGCAGCGTGGCTTCCGGGTGGAAGGTGATGTAGGTGGCGCCCGCCTCGATGAAGTCACCGACGATGCGGTCCACCGGACTGACCATCAGGTGCGCGTCGATCGGCGCGGTGATGCCGTATTTGCGCAGCGCCGCGCAGACCATCGGGCCGATGGTCAGGTTGGGCACGTAGTGGTTGTCCATGACATCGAAGTGCACGATGTCGGCCCCGGCGGCCAGAACGTTGTCCACTTCCTCGCCCAGGCGGGCGAAGTCGGCGGAGAGAATCGACGGAGCAATAGCGAAGGGCTGCATGACGCACCTGTTTTGAGCGAAATCACGATGGCGCGCATTGTATACCTCAAGATTTGGCGCGCCCACCGTGACAGTCGATCAATACGCCGCGCGGTAGATCTTCTCGATATCGGCGGCGCTCAGTTGACGCGGATTGTTGCGCATCAGGCGCTCGATCCCCGCCGCCTCCACCGCCATGGACGGGATCACGTCCTCGGTCACCCCCAGGCTGCTCAGGCCCTGGGGAATCTGCACGGCGGCGCACAGCGCAACCATGGCTTCCACGGCTTCGTCGGCCGCTTCAAGATCACTCAAATGAGCGGTCCGGATGCCCATGGCCTCGCCGATATCACGCATGCGCTCGACGCAGGCCATCTTGTTCCAAGCCATCACATACGGCAGCAACAAGGCGTTGGCGACACCATGGGACACATGAAAGCGCCCGCCCAACGGATAGGCCAGCGCATGCACCGCCCCGACCCCGGCATTACCGAAGGCCATGCCGGCCATCAGGCTGGCCGTGGCCATGTCTTCTCGGGCTTGCAGATGGTTAGGATTGGCATAGGCCTTGGGCAGCGCGCGGGTGATCAGTTTGATTGCGCCGATGGCCAGGGCATCGGTGATCGGCGAAGCATTGAGCGACAGGTAGGCCTCGATGGCGTGCACCAGCGCATCGACGCCACTGGCGGCCGTGACGCTGCGCGGGCAGGTGAGGGTCATTTGCGGGCTGACCAGCGCCACGTCCGGCAACAGAAAATCGCTGACGATGCCTTTTTTCAGCTGCGCGGCCTTGTCAGAGAGGATCGCCACGTTGGTGACTTCCGAACCGGTGCCGGCCGTGGTGGGGATGGCAATCATGGGCGGGCCTTTGCGCGGCACCTGATCGACGCCGAACATGTCCTGCAATTCACCGTGATAACCGGCATAGACGCCCACGCATTTGGCGATGTCGATAGCACTGCCGCCGCCCAGGCCGATCAGGCCATCGTGGCCGCCGTCGCGGTAGGCTTGCATGCAGTCTTCGACGATGGCGATTTCCGGATCCGGCATGACCCGGTCGAAAATCTCGTAGTCGCGCCCGCCCAGGTGCTGCAGGGCCAAGTCCACGGTGCCGGACTTGACCAGCGCCGCGTCGGTCACGATCAGCGGATTGTCGACGTCCAGTCGCGTCAGCTCGGCGGCCAGTTGCTCGATGGCAGCGGCCCCGGTGATCAGTTTATGGGCGATCTTGAATGAGGAAAGACTCATGTGCGCGGCCTCTTATTCGAGTGTGGGCTGGCACAAGGATAGCTCGGTATTGAGGGTTGTCTGCCATTCAGCTTATGAATACACGCAAACCCAATGTGGGAGCGGGCTTGCTCGCGAATGCGGTGGAACATCCAACATCTGTGTCGACTGTTACACCGCTTTCGCGAGCAAGCCCGCTCCCACAGGGATCAACGCGGGCCGTCAGACTTGGGCAGTGCGCAGCTTCTCGCTACGCCCGCGCAACCATTCCAGGGTCAGCAACAGGACCACAGAGAACGCAATCAGCAACGTCGCCGCCGCAGCGATGGTAGGGCTGAGGTTTTCGCGGATACCACTGAACATCTGCCGTGGCAGGGTTGCCTGCTCAGGGCCAGCCAGGAACAGCGTCACCACCACTTCATCGAACGATGTTGCGAAGGCGAACAGTGCGCCAGAGATCACGCCGGGGGCGATCAACGGCAGGGTCACCCGACGAAACGCCGTCAGTGGCGATGCTCCAAGGCTGGCGGCGGCGCGGACCAGGTTGTGGTTGAACCCCTGTAAGGTCGCCGACACCGTGATGATGACGAACGGCACACCCAGCACCGCATGGACCACGATCAGCGAGAAGAAACTGTTGCCCATCCCCAGCGGTGCGAAGAACAGATAACTGGCCACGCCGATGATCACCACCGGCACCACCATGGGCGAGATCACCAAGGCCATCACCAGCGCCTTTCCGGGGAAGTCGCCGCGGGTCAGGCCGATGGCCGCGAGCGTGCCGAAGATCATCGCCAGCAAGGTCGCCGCCGGGGCCACGATGATGCTGTTTTTCAGCGCCCGCATCCATTCGGCCGAGGCGAAGAAATCGTGGTACCACTGCAGCGAGAAGCCTTGCAGCGGGTACACCAGGAAACTGCCGGAGTTGAACGACAGCGGAATGATCACCAGCACCGGCAGGATCAGGAACAACAGGATCAACCCGCAGAGTATGCGCAGGCTGTAGAACCACACCCGCTCAATGGGGGACATGTAAGGACTCACCATTTTCGATCTCCCCTTAGCTCAGGCGCAGGCGACTGGCGCCCACCAGCCAGCTGTAAATCAGATAAAGCACGATGGTCGCCAGCAACAGCAGCCCGCCGAGCGCCGTGGCCATGCCCCAGTTGATGCTGGTGTTGGTGTAGAACGCGACGAAGTAGCTGACCATCTGGTCGTTCGGGCTGCCTAGCAGCGCCGGCGTGATGTAGTAGCCAATGGCAAGGATGAACACCAACAGGCAACCGGCGCCGACACCGGCGTAGGTCTGCGGGAAGTACACCCGCCAGAAACTGGCGAACGGGTGGCAGCCCAGGGAAATCGCCGCCCGCATGTAAGTAGGCGAGATGCCTTTCATCACGCTGTAGATCGGCAGGATCATGAACGGTAATAGGATGTGAACCATGGAGATGTACACACCGACGCGGTTGAACACCAGTTCCAGGGGTTTATCGATGACACCCATGGCCATCAGCGCGCTGTTGATCAAGCCACCCGATTGCAGCAGCACGATCCACGCCGCGACCCGCACCAGGATCGACGTCCAGAACGGCAGCAGCACTAGGATCATCAACAGGTTGCTCTGGCGCGATGGCAGGTTCGCCAGCAGGTAGGCCAACGGATAGGCCAGTACCAGGCAGATCGCGGTAATCACCAGGCCCATCCAGAAGGTGCGGGCGAAAATGTCGAGGTAGATCGACTGGTCAGGGGTGGCCGGGGCCAGTTCGCCGAGGTCATCGATGCGGTGATCGACGGCCGCCAGCAGGTAATACGGGGTAACGTTACTGGTGTTGCGGCGGATCACCTGCCAGTACGCCGGGTCGCCCCAACGCTCATCGAGGTTTTCCAGGGCTTCTTTATAGGAAGCCGGCTCGGTGGCAAACGGCAACGCCCGAGCGGTCTTGGTCAGCAAGCTGCGGTAGCCGGCCAATTCCATGTTCAGGCGCTTGGACAAATCCCCCAGGGTCTGATTCTTGCGGGCTTCGGCCAGGTCTTCAGTGGCAGCCTTGTACACCGGCTCGCCCGGCAGACCGCGTCCGTCCCAGGCCGCGACAGCGACGACAGTGCGCGGCATGGCGCCCACCACTTCCGGGTTGCTGACGCTTTTGAACAGCAGCGCCACGATTGGCACCAGAAACACCAGCAACAGAAACAGCACCAGCGGCGCGATCAAGGCCTGGGCCTTCCAGCGGTTGACCCGCTCGGCATGCTTGAGCCGCTGCTTGAGGGTGGGGCTGGTGCCCGCGTTCAGTGGAACGGCGATGGCCATGGCGAACTCCGCAAATCTTTTTATCGTTACAGGGGCGGCGAGCCGCCTCTGTTCTTTTGAAACACCCGGGTCGATGAAAGAGCCTGTGGGAGCGAGCTTGCTCGCGATGGCTGCGGCACATTCAAAATTGATGTGCCTGACAGACCGCTATCGCGAGCAAGCTCGCTCCCACATGAATCTCGTCCAGTTTCAGACCGTCGGGTTACTTCGCAGCCCAGGAGTTGAAGCGCTGCTCCAGTTGCTCGCCGTTGTCAGCCCAGAAGCTGACGTCGATCTGCACCTGGTTGGCGATGTTTTCCGGGGTGGTCGGCATGTCTTTCAGGACATCCTTGGCCAGCAACGGCACTGCCTGGGTATTGGCCGGGCCGTAGGCGATGTTTTCCGAGTAGGTCTTCTGCTGCTGCGGTGCCACCGAAAAGGCGATGAATTTCTTCGCCGCTTCCGCGCGGGTCTTGTCCAGGCCGCGAGGAATGGCCCAAGCGTCGAAGTCGTAGATACCGCCGTTCCACACCACTTTCAGGTTGCTTTCTTTTTGTACCGCGGCGATCCGGCCGTTGTAGGCCGAACTCATGACCACGTCACCCGATGCCAGGTACTGCGGCGGCTGGGCGCCGGCTTCCCACCACTGGATGTTCGGCTTGAGCTCATCGAGCTTCTTGAACGCACGGTCCTGGCCATCTTTGCCGGCCAGCACCTTGTAGACGTCCTTCGGTGCAACGCCGTCGGCCATCAAGGCGAATTCCAGGGTGTACTTGGCGCCTTTGCGCAGGCCGCGCTTGCCTGGGAATTGCTTGGTGTCCCAGAAGTCCGCCCAGCTGGTCGGTGCGGTCTTGAGCTTGTCGGCGTTGTAGGCCAGCACGGTCGACCATACGAAGAAACCTACGCCGCAAGGCTGGATAGCGCCCTTGACGTAATCCTCGGCCTTGCCGAACAGGGCCGGGTCGAGTTGCTCGAACATGTCTTCGTCACAACCACGGGACAATTCCGGAGACTCGACTTCCACCAAATCCCAGGAAACGCTCTTGGTATCGACCATGGCCTTGACCTTGGCCATTTCGCCGTTGTACTCGCCAGCCACGATCTTGCCGTTGCCGGCCGCTTCCCACGGTGCGTAGAAGGCTTTGACCTGAGCCGCCTTGTTCGCCCCGCCGAAAGACACCACGGTCAGGTCCGGGCCCGCCGCCATCGCGCTTGCCGCACCCATCATGCCCAGTGTCAGGGCTGTGAACTTCAGGGATCTCAACATTTATTGTTCTCTCCACGTGCAGGGTTGGTGTTGGTACAGCAGGGGGCGATCAATTCGCCTCTAAAAGGGGATCGAGCGCACGCACATGCTCGACTTGCCAGCCAAGCGGAACCACGTCCCCGACGGCGAGCGCGGGATCGAGCTCGGCAATCGGCTGTTTCACGAAGAAGTCGTTCTTGCCGCAGACTTCCAGGCGAACCCGGACGTGGTCGCCCAGATAGATGAATTCCGCCACCCTCCCTGAGAAGCGGTTGACACATTGTTCGCTGACACCGTTGAGGCTCACCCGCTCCGGACGGATCGACAGGGTCACCGGCTCGCCAGGCTGGCCGACGTTCACCGCCAGGGCCTCGACTTTCTCGCCGCGCGCCAACTCCACCAGGCAACGATCGCCGGTGTGGCTGTGCAGGCGACCGTTGAGACGGTTGTTTTCGCCAATGAAGTTGGCGACGAAGGTATTTTTCGGCTCTTCATACAGGGTGCGTGGTGGGGCGATTTGCTGGATCTCGCCCTGGTGGAACACCGCCACGCGGTCGGACATGGTCAAGGCTTCGCCCTGGTCGTGGGTCACGTAGACCACGGTCACGCCAAGTCGCTGGTGCAGGTGCTTGATTTCCATCTGCATGTGTTCGCGCAATTGCTTGTCCAGCGCGCCGAGGGGTTCGTCCATCAGCACCAGCTGCGGTTCGAACACCAGCGCCCGGGCCAGGGCCACCCGCTGCTGCTGGCCGCCGGACAATTGCGCCGGGTAGCGTTGGGCGAAGCTGTCCAGCTGGACCATGCTCAGGACGCGCTTGACCCGATCGCTTACGTCGCTCTTGTTCAAGCCACGCACAGTCAGTGGGAAGGCGAGGTTCTCGGAGACGGTCATGTGCGGGAACAAAGCGTAGTTCTGAAACACCATGCCGATGTCGCGCTTGTGCGGCGGCACATTATTGATCGAGCGCCCGGCCAGCAGGATCTCGCCGGCGGTTGGGGTTTCAAACCCGGCGAGCATCATCAGGCTGGTGGTCTTGCCGGAGCCGGAGGGCCCGAGCAGGGTCAGGAATTCGCCTTTGCGAATGTCCAGGTTGAGGTCTTTGACGATCAGGTTCTCGCCGTCGTAGCTCTTTTGCACACCACGAAAGCTGACCAGCACATCACTGGCCCCCGCGCTTGAATCGACCTGGCTCATACCCGCACCTTTTGTTTTGATGACTGCTTGTGAATCAAGCCTAGTGGAGCCTGGGGGCCGCGCAAATCGGGGGGCAGGAGAGAATCGCCTCAGCCGGATGGAAGAGTCGGGGTAGGGATTGCCCTACAAGGATGGCGGGATTGGATAAGGACAGTGGCGAGTTTCAAACGGCGAGCTGCAAGCAGGGGCGAACGCGGTATTGGGGCGTGTCGCAAATAGGTATGTCAGCGCATTTCCTTGTGGGAGCGAGCTTGCTCGCGATAGCGGTAGATCAGCCAACATCAATGCAGAATGGGCCGATTCAATCGCGAGCAAGCTCGCTTGTATGGTAGGACTTGAAGGGAGGAGGAGGGACAAGGCTCGATTCTGACTGTTCGCGCAGTACAGACCGTGGGAGATTTCGCCCCTCCTCCTTTCACCCAAGCGCCGATAAAGAATGCTTCGGCCTGGATCGACGATAGAGACAAGCCTGCGCCTCTGGGTGACCCCTTCAAGTGTTCAAACCTTAGCCCGGAGGATTTTCAATGGCAATGCCGGTTTCTGTCACAAAGCCGATCGTGGGCGTGGATGTCGCCAAGAACGAGCTGGTGATCTATCACGCAGAGCTTGATGTGTTGGAAGCGATTCCCAACGACAAGGCGGCCATCAAAAGGTGGTTGAAAGTACTGCCGGGGCCCGTCGATGTCGCCATTGAGTCGACCAATATCTATCACTTGGATTTTGCTGATCTGGCCTATGAGGCCGGTTGCACGATCTATATGGTGGGCGGTTATGAACTTCACCATTACCGCAAAGGCGTAAAAGTACGCGCCAAAACCGACGCGCTGGACGCCAAGCTGCTGGCTCGTTACCTGAAGAACGAAGGGCATGAGCTTCATCCATGGGCGCCGCCATCTCCGTTGTATCGCCAGCTTCTAAGCCTTTTCCGCCGTCGCGCTGCGTTGGTTCAGGCTCGAGTCGCCCTGGTACAAAGCTGGGCCAATGAGCCGCTGCTCAAGACCGCTTTCGCCGAGCAAATCGCCGCCATGCAGAGGCTTGAGACATTGATCGAGAAGACGATCAAGGATCATCTGAAAAATGCTGGTTTGCTAGGTCAACTGAAC
Source organism: Pseudomonas sp. MPB03 (assembly GCF_046605385.1). Lineage (NCBI taxonomy): Bacteria > Pseudomonadati > Pseudomonadota > Gammaproteobacteria > Pseudomonadales > Pseudomonadaceae > Pseudomonas > Pseudomonas sp. MPB03. The sequence goes on from NZ_CP176770.1 coordinate 6,123,649, forward strand.
CATTGCCTGAAGGTCGAGGGCATCGGATTTCTGACCGGAGCCCGCTTACTTACGGCGTTTCAGCGGGGCGACTTCAAAAACGCAGACGCCTTCATTGCCTTCTTGGGGATGGATTTGCGAGTGTCCCAATCAGGACAAAAAGACGACCGCCGAAGCTTGAGCAAACGAGGCGATCCGGAAGTTCGTCGGCTTTTGCACAACGCAGCCATGTCGGCTAGCCGTACGCCTGCCTGGAAAGGCTTTTATGAAAAACTAAGAGCTCAAGGCTTCGCTACCACCCAGGCGCTAGTGATACTGGCACGCAAGCTTGCTCGGATCGTATTCGCTCTGCTGAAAGGGCAAAGCGAATACCAACCAAAAGCGGCTTGAGGGCTTCCCCTCAACCATAGAATCTCCCACAGGGGAACGTGTGGAGGGTTAGAGCAGCTTGTGCTCCATGGCGTACTTCACCAGCTCGGCCAGCGAGGTGATGTTGAGCTTTTGCATCAGCCGCGCCTTGTGGGTGCTGATGGTCTTGCTGCTCAGGGCCAGTTGCTGGGCGATGTCGTTGACGTTGGCCCCCTGGGCCAGGCGTTCGAAGACCGAGAATTCACGTTCGGACAACAGCGAGTGCAGCGGCCGCGTATCGGTGAGGCCGACTTCGAAGACCATGCGGTCGGCCAGGTCCGGGTCGATGTAGCGTCCACCGGCCGCTACCTTGCGAATCGCCATGAGTAGCAGGGCCGGGTCGCTGTCCTTGGTCGCGTAGCCGGCGGCGCCGACTTTCAGCGCGCGAGCAGCCATTTGCGCCTCGTCATGCATCGACAGCACCAGGATAGCCGGCGGATTGTTCAGCGCCCGGATCCGTGGGATCGCCTCCAGGCCGTTGACCCCCGGCATGGAAATGTCCAGCAGCACTACTTCGCAGGGCACGTGACGCAGGGTCTCGAGCAATTGTTCGCCATTGCTCGCCTCCCCTACCACCACCAGATCCTTGGCCAGGCCGATCAACTGCTTGATGCCTTCGCGGACGATGGTGTGGTCTTCGGCTACCAGTACACGGATCACATTGCTCTCCAGATTCAGGATCTCATCGCGAACGGGTTCGCAATGGCTACTTTACGCTCGACATCCTTGCAAGCCGATACACCGCTTTCGCGAGCAAGCCCGCTCCCACAATGGATCGGCGGTAAACACACATCTTGAATCCACCCCGATACAAGGTGGGAGCGGGCTTGCTCGCGAAGGCGCCAGCCCAGGCAACCCAAGACCATCAGGCCTCCTGCAACGGCACCCGCACCGACAGGGTCGTGCCCTCCCCCGGCTCGCTGTCCAAGGTCAATTGCCCACCCATGATCAGCACCCGTTCGCGCATGCCGACCAAACCAAAGGATGTGGGCCGGCTCGTATCGGCAATAAATCCTACACCGTCGTCGCTGACCGTCAGACATAAATCAGCACCTTGCTGGACCAGCGTCAACTCCACGGTATGCGCCTGGGCATGGCGCATCACGTTGGTCAGCGCCTCCTGAAGAATCCGAAACAGGCCGATGGCCTTGGCGTCACTCAGGGTTGGCAGGTTGTCCGGCACCTGCACCAGGCAAGGAATCTGCGTACGCGCCTCGAAGCGCCGGGCCTGCCATTCGATGGCCGAAGCAATGCCCGCATCCAGGATGGGCGGGCGCAACGCCGTCGCCACGTCCCGCACCAGTTGGAACAACTGGGCAATCAGGCGCTTCATGCTGTTAAGCCGCTCCTGCAGACCCGGGTCGAGTTGCGCATAGGCCAACTCACACATGGATGTTTCAAGCTTCAACACCGTCAGCATCTGACCCAGCTCATCGTGAACTTCCCGGGCAATACGGGCCTTTTCCTCTTCCCGCACACTCTCCAAGTGTGCCGACAATTCGCGCAATTGCTCCCGGGAGCTGGCCAGCTCCAGCTCGATGCGCTTGCTGTTCGTGATGTCCCAGACGATACCGTCCCAGACGTAGGCGCCATCTTCGAGGCGACGGGTGATCGCCTTGATCTCGGCCCAACGCTCCTGGCCTTCGCGGGTCAGGATACGGCCCTGCCAGGACCAGTCACTGTCGGTATCCAGCGCCTGGTCCTGGGTACGGTGGTAGTCGGCCTTGTCCTGCGGGTGCACCAGGCTGCGCAGCCCAGTGTCGCTGCGGGCCAGGGTTGCAGGGGAATAGCCCACCAGGCTTTCGCTGCCTTCGCTGATGTAGGCGAAGTCGATCTGGCCGGTCACCGGCGCCCGCTCCAGGCGAAAGACCAGGCCCGGCACATTGGCGGCGATGCCTTGCAACCGCGCCTCGCTTTCGCGCAACGCCGCCAGCGCACGTCGGCGTTCGGTCACGTCGTTGAGGTAGACCACCAAATATTCGGCGTCGCGAAAACGCAGGAAGCTCAGGGAAACGTCGGCCGGCAGGATGCTGCCATCGGCTCGCACGCATTCGGTCTCGAAACTCTGCGGTCCGTCTTCACTGGCCCGGGCGCGCTTCCACAGGTTCAGCCAGCGATCCATGTGCAAGCCCGGTTCGAAGTCAATCAGGGGCCGGTCAATAATGGCGCCCGAGGCGTAGCCGAGCATGGTTTCGGCCGCTCGGTTGGCATAACGCACGTGGCTGTCCCAATTGACCCAGAGGATGCCCACCGTGCTTTGGTCGATGGAGAACTGCGTCAGGCGCAAGGCCTCCTCGCTGGCCGTACGCTGGGCGATGTCTTCCCGCGCGGAACGCAATCGGCGCTCCAGGCCGCGTTGCTGGCGGCGCTGCCAGAACACGATGGCGACACTGCTGAGCAGCAAGGCCAGGATCAACAGGGTCAGGTTCTGCCAGAAACCCGGGGTTTCGGTCAGGCGCGGGTATTTGGGCTTGAGCCAACGGCTGTGCAGTTGCTCCAGCTCCTTGGCCGGGATTGCCTGCAAACCGCTGTCGATGATCTCGCCCAGTTCCGGCCAATCCCGGCGTGTGGCGACCCGCAGCAGCTGCGGCAGGCCAATGTCGCCCACCACCGCCAGCTCGGCGAATTCGGGTTCGACCATCAGTCGTCCAAGTTGCGCCTCGTCGACCACCGCGTATCGGGCCTGCTGGGTCAGCAGCAATTGCAGGGCCTCGCGCTCCAGCGGCACGCCTTGCAGATTCAGCGTCGGGTAGTTGCTGCGCAGGTAATCAGCCGTGGCGCTGGGCATGCGCACGGCGACGCGGGCCTGGGCGTCGAGTTTTTCCAACTCCACCCCCTCGGCGCCCTTTTGCGCACCGACGATCAATTGCGGCACACGCATGTAGGGGTTGGAGAACTGCCAGAGCTTGAGCCCGCCCGGGGACTGGGTCAGGCCGGGAGCGATGTCCACCTCACCCGCGCGCACCGCGGCTTCCAGTTGCGCCACGTCCTGGAAATTGCGCCAGGTCAGCTCGACGTTCAATGCCTTGCCCAGCCATTGCATCAACTCGACGTTGGTGCCGGACAACCGCTGCAAGCGCCGGTCGTATTGCGCATAAGGCGCCTGCAAGACCAGGCCGACCCGCCATTGTGAATGTTGCATCAGCCACTGGCGCTGCCCTGCATTCAATTGCACCCCTGGCGCCGACGGCGCGGGCGCGGCCCACGCCATCAAGGGAAGCCATAAACAGCCGATAACCCACAGGCAGCAAAAACGCATCATCGAAGTCTCATGCACTGACAAATACTGACCAACCCATTAGGCTGCCGGAAATACTTCTGGTCATGGAATATCCGATGCCCTTTGTTTATCGCCTGGCATTGCCAGCATTGTGCCTGTCGCTGATCCTGCCAAGTGCCTTTTCTGTCCAGGCCAGCGAAACGGCCCCCGTCGCCGAGCAACCTGCCGAGGAGAAACCCGTCGAGCGCCAGCCCTTGCTCGAGCGTAGCCAGGAGGAAGCGGCGGCACTTGAACGAAAGGTTCCGCCCCAGGAACAGCAACAGTTGCAGACCGGCAGCGACACCTTCCTGGCGCTGTGGAAACCGGCCAATACCAGTGACCCCAGGGGTGCGGTCATCATAATCCCCGGTGCCGGCGAAACCGCTGACTGGCCTCAAGTCGTCGGCCCACTGCGTAAAAAACTGCCCGACGCGCAGTGGAGCAGCCTGAGTATCACCCTGCCGGACCTGCAAAGCGACGTCATTGCACCGCGCGTGGTGGAAGCGCCGCCCGAGACCAAACCGGCCGACGCCGTTGCAGCGGCACCGGACGCGACCACTTCGGCACCGATCGAACAAGTCGCCGGCGGCGAAGCCGATGCAGTGGACCCAGTCGTTGCAGGCACCGATGAAGAACACGCCAGCGCTGACGCCGAGCGCATCTTCGCCCGCATCGACGCGGCGCTGGCCTACGCCGAACAGCAAAGCGCACGCCGCATCGTGCTGCTGGGCCATGGCACCGGCGCCTATTGGGCCGCGCGTTACTTGAGTGAAAAACAGCCCTCGCAAGTCGAACGCTTCGTGATGGTGGCCGCCCAGACGCCAGTCACCGCCAAGCCTGGCCTGGCCGAACTGACCCCGACCTTGAAACTGGCGACCGCCGATATTTTCTACATGGATAAGGCGCTGGATCGCAACGCGGCGCTGGAGCGCTTGCAGGGGAGCAAACGCTTGAAAGGTTCCACATTCAGCCAAGTGTCCCTCAAGGCCCTGCCGAACCGGTCGGCGGAGCAGGAACAGCTGTTTCGGCGGGTGCGGGGTTGGTTGGATCCGCAGAAGGCGGAGTAAGGGCCGGCTCACACCTCAAGTGAAGCACTGTTGTGGCGAGGGGATTTATCCCCTCGCCACAATTGTTCCCTGCGCGGCTAGCGAAAATCCCGTCGCTCCCGAATCAACCGATAGGCGTTATGCAATTCCCGGGTTCTATCGGTGGCTTCACGCACCTGCAAGGGCGTCGCACCGCTGCCGGCAATCTTGTCCGGGTGATGCCGACTGAGCAGGCGCCGATAGGCGCGCTTGATCTGCGACGGTTCGCTGGTGGCCGAAACCCCCAGCAGGCGCAAGGCCTCCTGATAGGTCACGCCGGCGTTGGGCCGCGACAGTTTCTGCGGTTCGTAGTCAGCCGCCAACGCCTGGACCTGTTGCGGCGTCCAGCCCAACCAGCGGCCCCATTGGGTCACCAGTTCTCGCTCGTCGACACCGGCGCGTCCGTCGGCCCAGACCATCCGCCAACAGGCGCGCAACACCCCTTCAGCCGCATGGGGCTGAGCGGCCAGGCGACGCATATAGCCGCGCAAGCGATCGTTGCCGGACTTGCCCCGGTTGAACGCCGCGATGGCCCGGCGTTGCGCCGACTCGCTCAAGTCCAGCGCCCGCATCTCCTGGCGAGCCTGCTGGATATGGCCATCGACCACACGCCCGTCGCATTTGGCCAGGCGTCCGAGCAACACAAACAATAATTCATCGTTGCGTAACGCCGGGCGTCCGCCCAGACGCTCACGTATTTGCGCCCAACCCTGCAGGTTCAGGCGCCGGTCCAGCGCCTGCCCTAACAACGCGCCGAGCATGGCCCCCGGGATGCTGGCTATGGCAAAGCCCGCCCCGGCTCCAATCAGAGTCCCTGGCCACCACATATCAACCGCTCGCTTCTATCAAGGTTTCGACCTGCGCCAAACGTTCATGGGTACCGACATCGACCCAATGCCCTTTCAGGTGCTCGCCACTGACGCGCCCCTCGGCCATGGCCGTGCGCAACAGCGGTGCGAGCTTGAAGGCACCGTCCGAGCAACCATTGAACAATTGCGGATGCAGGACGGCGATGCCGCTATAGGTCAGGTTGTCGGCAGGTGTTTGCCCATCGTGAACCTTTCCGTCGACCAGGGTGAAATCGCCGCCCGGGTGATGCTCGGGATTATCGACCAGCACCAGGTGCGCCAGCCCTTCCAGCGGCCCGCGCAATACGCTGAAATCGTAATCGGTCCAGACATCGCCGTTCACCACCACAAACGCGTCATCGCCCAGCAGCGGCAAGGCCCGGAAGATTCCACCGCCGGTTTCCAGCGGCTCGCCTTCGGGGGAAAAACGGATGTTCACGCCAAACCGTGAACCATCCCCCAAGTGATCTTCGATCTGCTGGCCGAGCCAGGCGTGATTGATCACGACCTCGGTGAACCCGGCCTTGGCGAGCGCCCGCAAGTGGTATTCGATCAAGGGCACGCCACCCACACGAATCAACGGCTTTGGCGTGGTCAAGGTCAAGGGACGCATGCGCTCGCCCTTGCCTGCGGCCAGGATCATCGCTTTCATGCCGTTTCTCCGGCCGATTGCCGCAGGCTGCCAAACAGCTCATCGAGCGGTGCCAGCTCAGGACGACGGGCGATGACCGCTTCTATATAGGCAAAGAAACGCGGCACATCGCCGAGGTAACGTGGCTTGCCGTCACGGTGGCAAATGCGCGCGAAGATCCCGATGACCTTGAGATGACGCTGCACGCCCATCAAATCGCTGGCCCGCAGGAAATCCTCGAGATCCGGCTGGACGGGAATACCCAGGGCGCCGGCCTGCTGCCAGTAACGCTCCAGCCAACCGCGCACCCGCGCCTCGGGCCAACTGAGGAAGGCATCCTTGAACAGGCAGGTCACGTCATAGGTCACCGGGCCATAGACCGCATCCTGAAAGTCCAGCACGCCGGGGTTCGGCACGCTGAGCATCAGGTTGCGCGGCATGTAGTCGCGGTGCACCAGCACTTTGGGCTGGGCCAGGGCGCTGTCGATCAGCAGCTCGGTGGCTTGCTGCCAGAGTTGCTGCTGGGCCGAATCGAGTTCGATGCCCAACTCGCGCTTGACGTACCACTCGGGAAACAGTTCCAGCTCTCGACGCAGCAACGCGACATCGTAGCTCGGCAGCGGCGCGACCATTGGCAGTTGCTGGAAAGCCAACAAGGCTTGCAGGGCATCTGCGAATAAATCGTCGGCATTTTCACCGTCGATCACGTCCAGATAGGTCTGGTTGCCCAGGTCGTTGAGCAAAAGAAAGCCGCGCTCAAGGTCTTCGGCATAAATTTTCGGCACGTTGATGCCGGATTTCGCCAGCAAAAAAGCAATATCCACGAAGGGTTTGCAGTTTTCCTGGGGCGGCGGCGCATCCATCACGATCATAGTGCGGCCCTCGCCTTCCCAGCGGAAATACCGCCGGAAACTCGCGTCACTGCTGGCGGCGGTCAACGTGGCCGGGGGTACGGCCCCCCAGCCCTGTTGAGTGAAAAGGATCGGCAGCTGTTCATCGAGCCAAAGTTTCAGGTGTTGCAAGCGTACATCTTGGTCGGGCATTGCAAGGGTCTCCGACGGCGCTAGCCGTCAAGCGGGTCATGCTTTATTATCCAGCATCTTTTTCAGACCATCGAGAGGCGTGCGGCCCACACCGCGGGCAGATGGCACGCAGGAAGCCCGGACTAATAAGATGGCATTGAAATCCCCCGCGTTTCGTAAAAAATTTCCGTTGCTGGTCACCGGCAGTCTGCTGGCCCTGCAACCCCTGGCCTCTTCATTCGTCGTCGCGGCGCAGCAGTATGACTGCTCCGTCTCCGCTTCGGGTGCCTGGGACTGTGCACCCAAGACACCGGCCGCCGCGTTGCCGCCGCGTCCCGTGCATGATGGCAGTGCGGTTTCCGACAGCGGCGCTGCTCCGGCCGACAGCGGCTCGGGCGAGGAAGCCGGCGAAAAGCCGATGCTTGTTACCGAAGCCAAGGGCCGTGGCCTGAAGTCGCGAAGTGCAGACTACAGCCACCTGGATTGGGTTCCACGCGAGAACCTCACCCCGGCGCAACTGGCTGAAACTGGTCCTTACTGCGCGGGTGCCTATATCGAGCCGACGCGTCCTGGCATGGATGACAAGACGGCCAAGAGCGATGCGCCCACCTTCCTCGGCGCCAAGGCGTCGCGCTATCAGCAGGAAGAACAGGTGGCGACCCTGGCCGGCGACGTGGTCATGCGCCAGGGCAGCATGCAGGTCGAGGCCGACGAGGCCAGCCTGTACCAGGCCGAGAACCGTGGCGAGCTGAGCGGCAACGTGCGGGTTCGCGACAACGGTGCGCTGATTGTCGGCGACCACGCCGATGTGCAGCTGGACACCGGCGAAGCCAAGGTCGACAACGCCGAATACGTGATGCACAAATCGCGCATCCGCGGTAACGCGCTGTACGCCAAGCGCGCCGAGAACGCGATCATCCGCCTCAAGGACGGTACGTACACCACGTGCGAGCCGGGCAGCAACGCCTGGACACTCAAGGGCAACAACATCACCCTGAACCCGGCCACCGGTTTCGGTACCGCGACCAACGTGACACTGCGGGTCAAGGACTTCCCGGTCCTGTACACGCCGTACATCTATTTCCCGATCGACGACCGTCGCCAGTCCGGCTTCCTGCCGCCGACCATCGGCACCAGCAGCGACACCGGCTTCCTGCTGGTCACCCCGTACTACTTCAACCTGGCGCCGAACTACGACGCCACGTTGTACCCGCGCTACATGGCCAAGCGCGGCCTGCTGATGGAAGGCGAGTTCCGCTACCTGACCAAGTCCAGCGAAGGCCAGTTCGGTGCTGCATACCTCAACGACGAAGACGATGAGCGCAGCGGGCAGAGCGACTACGACAAGACTCGCTACATGTACAACTGGCAGCACAAGGGCGGCCTCGATTCGCGCGTGCTGACGGAAGTCGACTACACCAAGATCAGCGATCCGTACTATTTCCAGGACCTTGAAAGCGATCAGATTGGTATCGAGTCCAGTAACTACGTCAACCAGCAAGGCGCGGTCAGCTATCGCGGTGACAACTACACGGCGCGAGTGAATGCCCAGGCTTACCAGATGGCGACGATTTCGAAGATCACGCCGTACAATCGTTTGCCGCAGATCACGTTCATCGGTCAGCTACCTCAGCACCCATATGGCCTGGACTTCGCTTACAAGACGGAGTTGGTGCGGTTTGATCGGAATTTGCGGAATGGTGTCTACACTGACGAAGATGGTAATACCGAGGACCGGCTGGACACCAAGGTTAGCGGATTGGCACGGGCTAACGGCAATCGCCTGAACCTGGCGCCGGTTATGAGCCTACCGATGGAAGCAAGCTATGGCTTCATCAAGCCGTCGCTCAAATATCAGTACACTCAATATGACCTGGATTTGGATAGTCGAGGCAAGCTCGACATCTCGAACCAAGATGCCGAGACTGATCGCCTGCGGGGCACCTACAGTGGCAGCCAGAGCCGCGGCGTTCCAATCGCCAGCATCGACAGCGGCCTGTACTTCGACCGGGACACCCAGTGGTTTGGTAGCAACTACCGTCAAACCCTGGAGCCGCGCCTGTTCTACCTCTATGTCCCAGAGAAAGATCAAAGCGACATTCCGGTTTTCGACACCGGCGAATCCACCTTCAGCTATTCCTCGCTGTTCCGGGACAACCGTTTCTCCGGCTCCGACCGTGTCGGCGACGAGAACAAACTGTCCTTGGGCGTGACCAGTCGCTGGATCCAGGAAAACGGTTTCGAGCGCCAGCGCGTCAGTGTCGGCCAGGCCTTTTACTTCAAGGACCGCGAAGTTCAACTGCCAGGCATCGACTTCAACACGCGTGAAGATGCCAAGTCAGACGTATCTCCATACGCACTGGAGTACGAATTCCGCTGGAACCGTGACTGGCGCACCACGGCTACCTACAACTGGGATCCGGACACCCACAGCCCTCGCTCGGGCAGCGCGATGTTCCACTACCAGCCAGAAGACAACCCGAACAAGGTCATCAACGCCGGTTATCGCTATCGCAACGACCAGGTCCGTTACGACCAGACTACGGGTCAATGGTCCGTGGGCGGTGGCGACTACGGCACGCCAGGCACACCTGGCTACGTGAAGGACTACTACAAGATCAAGCAGCACGACTTCTCGGTCATCTGGCCGATCGTGCCACAGTGGAACCTCATCAGCCGCTGGCAGTATGACTACAACCGCAACCGTACCCTGGAAGCCTTCGGTGGTTTCGAATACGACAACTGCTGCTGGAAACTGCGCCTGATCAACCGTTACTGGGTCGACTACGAAGAGTTCAGTCAAGCCGCCCCGGAAAACGAAAAAGGCGACCGCGGCATCTTCCTCCAAATTGTTCTGAAGGGACTCGGCGGCCTGACCGGCGCCAAGGTAGAGAGCTTCCTCGACAAAGGCATCCAAGGTTATCGTGAACGTGAAGACCAAGCTTTCTGATTGTCTGCGCCCGCTGATGTTGGGCGCGCTGTTCCTGGGTACCGCAGCCAACGCCGCGGTACAGTCCATCGACAAGGTAGTGGCCATCGTCGACAACGACGTAGTCATGCAGAGCCAACTGGACCAGCGCGTCCATGAAGTGCAGCAAACCATCGCCAAGCGCGGCGGAGGCCTGCCGCCTCCAGGCGTGCTGGACCAGCAAGTGCTCGAACGCCTGATCGTCGAAAACCTGCAATTGCAGATCGGCGAACGTTCCGGCATCCGCATCACCGATGAAGAACTGAACCAGGCCGTCGGCACCATTGCCCAGCGCAATAACATGAGCATCGACCAGTTCCGCGCCGCCCTGGCTCGCGACGGCCTCTCCTACGAGGACGCCCGCGATCAGATCCGCCGCGAAATGGTCATCAGCCGTGTGCGCCAGCGCCGTGTCGCCGAACGCATCCAGGTGTCGGAACAGGAAGTGAAAAACTTCCTCGCCTCCGACTTGGGCAAGATGCAGCTTTCCGAAGAGCTGCACCTGGCGAACATCCTGATTCCTACCCCGGAAAGCGCCAACTCCGAAGCCATCCAAAGTGCTTATCGCCAGGCAATGGATGTCTACCAGCAGCTCAAGCAAGGGGCCGACTTCGGCCAGATGGCCATTGCCAAATCGGGCAGCGACAACGCCCTGGAAGGCGGCGACATGGGCTGGCGCAAGCCCGCTCAATTGCCGCCTCCGTTCGACCGCGAGCTGAGCGCCATGGCCGTCGGCGACATCACCCAGCCAGCACGTACCCCAGGTGGCTTCATTATCCTGAAAGTGCTGGAAAAACGCGGTGGTGGAACCCAGGTCCGTGACGAAGTCCATGTTCGCCACATCCTGATCAAGCCAAGCGAGATTCGCAGCGAAGCCGAGACCAAGCGTCTGGCGGAGAAACTCTACGACCGCATCGAAGCGGGTGAAGACTTCGCCGAACTGGCGAAGAGTTTCTCGGAAGACCCGGGCTCGGCCCTCAACGGCGGCGACCTGAACTGGGTGGACCCAAACGCCCTGGTTCCCGAGTTCCGCCAGGTCATGGCTGATACGCCGCAAGGCCAGCTGTCCAAGCCGTTCAAGAGCCCTTATGGCTGGCACGTACTGGAAGTCCTCGGCCGTCGCGCCACCGACAGCACCACCCAGGCGCGCGAACAGCAGGCGATGACCGTATTGCGTAACCGCAAATACGACGAAGAGCTGCAAACCTGGCTGCGTCAGATTCGCGACGAAGCCTACGTTGAAATCAAACTTCCTGGTGCAGACCAGGCAGCGCAGTGAAACCCAAGCGTTTCGCGCTGACACCCGGCGAACCAGCCGGCATCGGTCCCGACCTGTGCCTGCTGCTCGCCTCGCAACCCCAGCCGCATCCCCTGATTGCCATCACCAGTCGCGACCTGCTCCTTGAGCGGGCCGCGCAACTGGGGGTGGTCGTCGACCTGTTGCCGGTGACGCCGCAGGCCTGGCCGGATATTCCAGCGCCCGCCAATAGCCTGTACGTCTGGGATACGCCGTTGGGCGCCCCGGTCGTCACCGGGCAATTGGACCAGGCCAACGCCGCGTTCGTCCTGCAAACCCTGACCCGCGCCGGCCAAGGCTGCCTGGATGGGGCGTTCGCAGGCATGATCACCGCTCCGGTGCACAAGGGCGTGATCAACGAATCCGGGATTGCCTTTTCCGGGCACACCGAATTCCTGGCGGATCTGACCCACACCGCGCAAGTGGTGATGATGCTCGCCACTCGTGGCCTGCGCGTGGCCCTGGTGACCACTCACCTGCCCTTGCGGGACATCGCCGACGCCATCACCCCGGAACGCCTGGAACGGGTCACGCGCATCCTGCACGCCGACCTCCAGGAAAAATTCGGCATCGCCCGGCCGCGCATCCTGGTCTGTGGACTCAACCCCCATGCCGGCGAAGGCGGACACCTGGGCCGAGAAGAAATCGACATCATAGAACCCACGTTGGAGCGCTTGCGCAGCGAGGGCATGGACCTGCGTGGCCCGCTGCCTGCCGACACTCTGTTTACCCCCAAATATCTGGAGCACTGCGATGCGGTGCTGGCGATGTACCACGACCAGGGCCTGCCCGTGCTGAAGTACAAAGGCTTCGGCGCAGCAGTCAACGTGACGTTGGGCCTGCCGATCATCCGCACCTCCGTGGACCATGGCACCGCCCTGGACCTGGCCGGCAGCGGCAAGATCGATACCGGCAGCCTGCAAGTCGCGCTGGAAACCGCCTACCAGATGGCCGAGACCCATTTATGACCGAGCAATACCAACACCGCGCGCGCAAGCGCTTCGGCCAGAACTTCCTGCATGACGCCGGCGTGATCGATCGCATCCTGCGCTCCATCCGGGCCAAGCCCGACGACCGCTTGCTGGAAATCGGGCCGGGCCAGGGCGCCCTGACCGAGGGCCTGCTCGACAGCGGCGCACAACTGGACGTGGTGGAGCTGGATAAAGACCTGGTCCCGATCCTCAACCAGCAGTTCGCCGGCAAGAGCAACTTCAACCTGCACCAGGGCGACGCGCTGAAGTTCGACTTCAATAGCCTGAACGCCGCGCCGAACAGCCTGCGGGTAGTGGGCAACCTGCCGTACAACATCTCCACGCCGCTAATCTTCCATCTGCTGAGCAATGCCGGCCTGATCCGCGATATGCACTTCATGCTGCAAAAAGAAGTGGTCGAACGTCTAGCCGCCGGCCCTGGCGGTGGCGACTGGGGTCGCCTGTCGATCATGGTCCAGTACCATTGCCGGGTCGAACACCTGTTCAACGTAGGCCCGGGTGCATTCAACCCGCCGCCGAAAGTCGACTCGGCCATCGTTCGCCTGGTGCCTCATGCCGTCCTGCCGCACCCGGCCAAGGATCATCGCCTGCTGGAGCGAGTGGTGCGCGAAGCGTTCAACCAGCGCCGCAAGACCCTGCGCAACACCTTGAAACTGTTGCTCAGCAGCGCCGAAATCGAAGCCGCCGGCGTTGATGGCAGCCTGCGCCCCGAGCAGTTGGACCTGGCGGCGTTCGTACGCTTGGCCGACAAGCTCAGCGAACAGGCCGCCCCGCAAGCCGACGCCAACTGAACAGAGGTCGAGCGCTATCGGGCAGTACGCCAGTCTGGTCTACTACCCGATACTTGGCCTAGACTCATCTCCTGAGTCGCGCCCGCGTCCCGCTTCGTTTTTAAGGCCTTATTTGCATGTCTGATCCTCGTTACCAAGTCGACGTCAGCGTCACCACCCGTTTCCTGGCAGAACAGTCGCAACCCGAACATGACCGCTTCGCCTTCGCCTACAGTATTACCGTAAGCAACAACGGTTCGTTGCCGGCCAGGCTGTTGTCGCGGCACTGGGTCATCACCGACGGCAACGGTCACGTCGAAGAAGTACGTGGTGAAGGCGTGGTCGGCCAGCAACCATTGATCGACGCCGGTAAAAGCCACAGCTACAGCAGCGGGACGGTGATGACCACCAAGGTCGGCACCATGCAGGGCACCTACCAGATGCTGGCCGAGGACGGCACACGCTTCGATGCTGTCATCAAGCCCTTTCGCCTGGCTGTGCCCGGGGCCTTGCACTAATGGCCACCTACGCGGTCGGCGACCTGCAGGGCTGCCTCGAGCCGCTCAAGTGTCTATTGGAGCGCGTCGCCTTCGATCCGCAAAAAGACACCCTGTGGCTGGTGGGTGACCTGGTCAACCGGGGCCCGCAGTCCCTTGAGACGCTGCGCTTTCTCCACGGTATCCGCCAGTCGGTGGTGTGCGTGCTCGGCAACCACGACCTGCACCTGCTGGCCACCTGGCAGAACATCGAGCGCCTGAAAAAATCCGATACCTTGAGCGAAATCCTCGCCGCCCCCGATTGCGTTGAATTGCTGGAGTGGCTGCGCCAGCAAAAGCTCATGCACTACGACGAGCAGCGCAACCTGGCGATGGTCCATGCCGGCATCCCGCCCCAGTGGTCCCTGCGCAAGGCGCTCAAGTGCGCCGCCGAGGTGGAACAGGCATTACGCGACGACAATTTGTTCGCGCCCTACCTGGATGGCATGTACGGCAACGAGCCGGTCAAGTGGGACAACGACCTCACCGGCAGCGCCCGCCTTCGCGTCATCACCAATTACTTCACGCGGATGCGCTTCTGCACCCGAGATGGCAAGCTAGACCTCAAGGGCAAGGAAGGCATCGAGACCGCACCACCCGGCTATGCCCCGTGGTTCAAGCACAGTGAGCGCAAGACCCGTCACCTGAAGATCATTTTCGGACACTGGGCGGCGCTGGAAGGCCAATGCGACGAACCCGGCGTCTTCGCCCTCGATACCGGCTGCGTGTGGGGCAACGCCCTGACGCTGATGAACATCGACACCGGCGAGCAACTGCGCTGCGATTGCGACGAACAGGGCCACGCCAGAACCCACCACCCAGTCACAGCACCATCGCCGGCCGGCACCGCCGTTTGACCGGCGTTGCGCCCACGCTACAGGAGTCCCTCATGACCGAATTCAAACGCATCCCCCCGGAACAGGCCCAAGCCCTGCGCGAGCAAGGCGCGGTCGTCGTCGATGTCCGCGACCCGGCCACTTTTGCCGCTTTGCATATCCGTGGCTCCAAGCATCTGGATAACCATTCCCTCGCCGATTTCATCCGTGCCGCCGACCTCGATGCGCCCACCGTCGTGGTCTGCTATCACGGCAATTCCAGCCAGAGCGCAGCCGCTTATCTGATCAGCCAGGGCTTCAGCGACGTCTACAGCCTCGACGGCGGATTTGAGCTATGGCGTACGACTTATCCTGCAGAAACAGCCCAAGGCACCCACGAATAATTTTTTATCTCGGCCAAGCCCGCGTGAACCGTGGGCTTGAGCGATGGCAGACGAACGGTCTGCCACAACTAATTACGTATTCCACCTTTACCTCCGCGATTCCGAACTATCCTTAGCCTCAGGCCATCCAAAACAGGGGAGAGCCGGTACACCGGCGCGCGGGTCATCGGGAGTCAGCTTTCAGGAACCTGCATTCTGAAAGCATTCTGGGGGGTAAACGGCAACTGGGTCCCCAGGGGCTGTCCAGCATCGACTGATTGATCCGACACCGGCTCCACGTATCGAGCGAGGTGACGTCATGAGTATTTTTAGCCACTTCCAGCAACGTTTCGAGTCCACGCGGCAAGAGGAATACTCGCTGCAGGAATACCTCGAACTCTGCAAGCAGGACCGCAGTGCCTATGTGTCGGCTGCGGAGCGTCTGTTGCTGGCCATCGGAGAACCGGAGCTGCTGGATACCTCGACCAACTCGAGGCTCTCGCGCATCTTTTCCAACAAGGTGATTCGCCGCTATCCGGCCTTTGCGGACTTCCACGGGATGGAAGAATGCATCGAACAGATCGTGTCCTATTTCCGCCACGCCGCCCAAGGCCTGGAAGAGAAGAAGCAGATCCTTTATCTGCTCGGCCCCGTGGGTGGCGGTAAATCGTCCCTGGCCGAAAAACTCAAACAACTGATCGAAAAAGTGCCCTTCTATGCCATCAAGGGCTCGCCGGTGTTCGAATCGCCCCTGGGGCTGTTCAACGCCACCGAGGACGGCGCGATCCTCGAAGAAGACTTCGGCATTCCACGCCGCTACCTCAATACCATCATGTCGCCATGGGCGACCAAGCGCCTGGCCGAGTTCGGCGGTGATATCAGCCAGTTCCGGGTGGTCAAGCTCTACCCCTCGATCCTCAACCAGATCGCGGTCGCCAAGACTGAACCAGGCGACGAAAACAACCAGGACATCTCGGCCCTGGTGGGCAAGGTCGATATCCGCAAACTGGAAGAATTCCCACAGAACGACGCCGACGCCTACAGCTATTCGGGTGCGCTGTGCCGGGCCAACCAGGGTCTGATGGAATTCGTCGAAATGTTCAAGGCGCCCATCAAGGTACTGCACCCGCTGCTGACCGCTACCCAGGAAGGCAACTACAACAGTACCGAGGGCCTGGGGGCCATTCCGTTTACCGGCATCCTGCTGGCTCACTCCAACGAATCGGAATGGCATACCTTCCGCAACAACAAGAACAACGAAGCCTTCATCGACCGGATCTATATCGTCAAGGTGCCGTACTGCCTGCGAGTGAGCGATGAGGTGAAGATCTACGACAAGCTGTTGTTCAACAGTTCGCTGTCCAAGGCTCATTGCGCCCCCGACACCTTGAAAATGCTGGCCCAGTTCACGGTGCTGTCGCGCCTCAAGGAACCGGAAAACTCCAACATCTATTCGAAGATGCGCGTGTACGACGGTGAAAACCTCAAGGACACCGATCCGAAGGCCAAGTCGATCCAGGAGTACCGCGACAACGCGGGTGTGGACGAAGGGATGAACGGGCTGTCCACGCGTTTCGCGTTCAAGATCCTGTCCAAGGTCTTCAACTTCGACCCACACGAGATCGCGGCCAACCCGGTTCACCTGCTGTATGTGCTGGAACAGCAGATCGAGCAGGAGCAATTCCAGGCCGAAACCCGCGAACGCTACCTGCGCTTCTTGAAGGAGTACCTGGCGCCGCGCTACATCGAGTTCATTGGCAAGGAAATCCAGACGGCGTACCTGGAGTCCTACAGCGAATACGGCCAGAACATCTTCGACCGCTATGTGCTGTATGCAGACTTCTGGATCCAGGACCAGGAATACCGCGACCCGGAAACCGGCGAGATACTCAACCGCGTGGCCCTCAACGAGGAACTGGAAAAAATCGAGAAACCCGCCGGCATCAGCAATCCGAAGGACTTCCGCAACGAAATCGTCAACTTCGTGCTGCGCGCCCGGGCCAACAACAACGGCAAGAACCCAACCTGGCTCAGCTATGAAAAGCTGCGGGTGGTCATCGAGAAGAAAATGTTCTCCAACACCGAAGACCTGCTGCCCGTTATCAGCTTCAACGCCAAGGCCAGCAAGGAGGACCAGCAAAAACACAACGACTTCGTCACACGCATGGTCGAACGTGGCTACACCGACAAACAGGTACGACTGCTTTCCGAGTGGTACCTGCGGGTCCGGAAATCGCAATAAGCAGCGGCAAGCTTCTAGCTACAGACTGCAAGGGAACGGCGTTGAGCCCAAGGCTCGACGCCACGCCTCTTACGGCTTGAGGCTTACGACTTGAAGCTCCCCCGGAGGGGCCTATGAGCTATGTGATCGACCGACGCCTTAATGGCAAGAACAAAAGCACGGTGAACCGCCAGCGGTTTCTGCGGCGTTACCGTGACCACATCAAGAAGGCCGTTGAAGAGGCGGTCAGCCGGCGCTCCATTACCGACATGGAACACGGCGAACAGATCAGCATCCCCGGCCGCGACATCGACGAGCCGGTGCTGCACCATGGGCGCGGCGGCAAGCAGACCGTCGTGCACCCTGGCAACAAGGAGTTCACCAGTGGCGAGCACATCCCCCGTCCCCAGGGCGGAGGTGGCGGCAAAGGCCCCGGCAAGGCCGGCAACTCCGGGGAAGGCATGGATGAGTTCGTCTTCCAGATCACCCAGGAGGAATTCCTGGAGTTCATGTTCGAGGACCTGGAGCTGCCGAACCTGGTCAAGCGCAACCTGACCGGCACCGACACCTTCAAGACCGTGCGTGCTGGTATCAGCAATGAAGGCAACCCATCACGCATCAACATCATCCGCACCCTTCGCTCCGCCCACGCCCGGCGCATCGCGCTGTCGGGCAGCAGCCGGGCAAAACTGCGCGAAGCCAAGGAAGAACTGGCTCGGCTCAAACGCGAAGAACCGGACAATTTTGGCGATATCCAAGACCTTGAAGCGGAAATCGAGAAGCTTAGCGCCCGCATCCATCGCGTCCCGTTCCTCGACACCTTCGACCTCAAGTACAACTTGCTGGTGAAACAGCCAAACCCCAGTTCCAAGGCAGTGATGTTCTGCCTGATGGACGTTTCCGGCTCCATGACCCAGGCGACCAAGGACATCGCCAAGCGCTTCTTCATCCTGTTGTACCTGTTCCTGAAACGGAATTACGACAAGATCGACGTAGTGTTCATCCGCCACCACACCAGCGCCCGGGAAGTGGACGAAGAGGAGTTTTTCTACTCCAGGGAAACCGGCGGCACCATTGTGTCCAGCGCCCTGAAGCTGATGCAGGAAATCATGGCCGAGCGCTACCCCGCCAACGAATGGAACATCTATGCGGCCCAGGCGTCGGACGGTGACAACTGGAACGACGATTCACCGATCTGTCGTGACATCCTGATCAACCAAATCATGCCGTTCGTCCAGTACTACACCTATGTGGAAATTACCCCACGGGAACACCAGGCCTTGTGGTACGAATACGAACGGATTGCCGAAGCATTTTCCGACACGTTTGCCCAACAGCAACTGGTCTCGGCCGGGGATATCTACCCGGTCTTCCGTGAACTCTTCCAGCGCAGGTTAGTGACATGACCGCCAAAAAAGAGCAGAAGCGCCAGCCCATTTCCACCGGCTCCGAATGGACGTTCGAGCTGATCAAGGCCTACGACCGCGAAATCAGCCGTATCGCGGACCGTTATGCCCTGGACACCTACCCGAACCAGATCGAGGTGATCACCGCCGAGCAAATGATGGACGCCTACGCGTCGGTCGGCATGCCGCTGGGCTATCACCACTGGTCCTACGGCAAGCATTTCCTCAGTACCGAGAAATCCTACAGCCGCGGCCAGATGGGCCTGGCCTATGAGATCGTGATCAATTCCGACCCGTGCATCGCCTACTTGATGGAAGAAAACACCATCTGCATGCAGGCTTTGGTGGTGGCGCATGCCTGCTACGGGCACAACAGCTTCTTCAAGGGCAACTACCTGTTCCGCACGTGGACCGATGCCAGTTCGATCATCGATTACCTGGTGTTCGCCAAGCAGTACATCATGCAATGCGAGGAGCGCCACGGCATCGACGCAGTGGAAGACCTGCTGGACTCCTGCCACGCCCTGATGAACTACGGTGTGGACCGCTACAAACGGCCGTATCCGATTTCCGCCGAGGAGGAACGTCGGCGCCAGAAGGACCGCGAAGAGCACCTGCAAAAACAGATCAACGATCTATGGCGCACCATTCCCAAAGGTGCCGACAAGTACAACGAAAAAGACAATGCCCGTTTCCCGGCCGAGCCCCAGGAGAACATTCTCTATTTCATTGAAAAACATGCGCCGTTGCTGGAGCCGTGGCAGCGGGAAATCGTGCGCATCGTGCGCAAGATTGCCCAGTATTTCTATCCACAGCGCCAGACCCAGGTGATGAACGAAGGCTGGGCCACGTTCTGGCACTACACGCTGATGAACGACCTGTACGACGAAGGCCTGGTCACCGACGGCTTCATGATGGAGTTCCTGACGTCCCACACCAGCGTGGTGTTCCAACCGGGCTTCGACAGCCCGTACTACAGTGGCATCAACCCTTATGCACTGGGTTTCGCCATGTACCGCGACATCCGGCGAATGTGCGAAGACCCTACCGAGGAAGATCGTCACTGGTTCCCTGAGATCGCCGGCTCGGACTGGTTGTCCGCGATCAAATTCGCCATGAGCAGCTTCAAGGACGAGAGCTTCATCCTGCAGTACCTTTCACCCAAGGTGATCCGCGACCTGAAACTGTTCAGCATCCTTGATGACGATCAGAAAGATGACTTGGTGGTTCCTGCCATTCACGATGAGAGCGGCTACCGCATCATCCGCGAAACCCTGGCGGCGCAGTACAACCTGGGTAACCGCGAACCCAATGTGCAGATCTACAGCATCGATCGCCGCGGAGACCGCTCGCTGACCCTGCGCCACCAGGCCCACAACCGTAAGCCTCTTGGTGACTCCACCGATGAAGTGCTCAAGCACCTGCATCGGCTCTGGGGTTTCGATATTCATCTGGAAACCCTGCAAGGCGACCAAGTGATGAAAACCCATCATGTGCCGCCCAGAAGCGAACAAGCCGAAGGCGACTATGGCCGCCTGGACTTGGCCGTCATTCATCTTTGATCCCGTTTTCGCCTCCAGAGGTCCGACGCAAAGGTTATCCTGTCGGACCAACGGAGGTTTTTTATGCAGATCTATAAAGTTGGCGGCGCCGTTCGCGATCGCCTGCTGGGCATTCCCGTCACCGACGTCGATCGGGTCGTGGTGGGGGCGACTGCCGAGGAAATGCTCGCCAAGGGTTTTCGCCCTGTGGGGGCCGATTTTCCAGTATTCCTCGACCCGAAGACTGGCGAGGAATACGCCCTCGCCCGCACTGAGCGCAAGAGCGGCCGCGGCTATGGCGGCTTCGTGTTCCATGCCAGCCCTGAAGTGACCTTAGAAGAAGACCTGATTCGCCGGGACTTGACCATCAATGCCATGGCTGAAGATGACCATGGCAACCTGACCGATCCGTACCACGGCCAGCGCGATCTGGAAGCCCGGGTGCTGCGCCACGTTTCCCCCGCTTTCGCCGAAGATCCGCTCCGAGTCCTGCGGGTTGCCCGCTTTGCTGCACGTTATGCGCCGCTGGGTTTCAAGGTGGCGGACGAAACCCTCGAACTGATGCGCCAGCTCAGTGAGTCCGGCGAATTGGAGGCGTTGACGGCCGAGCGCAGCTGGAAAGAAATTTCCCGCGCCCTCATGGAAAAACAACCACAGGTATTTATCCAGGTGTTGCGCGACTGCACGGCGCTCAAGATCTTGATGCCCGAGGTCGACGCGCTGTTCGGCGTGCCGCAGCCTGAAACCCATCACCCGGAAATCGATACCGGCGTCCACACCTTGAGCGTGCTGGAACAAGCGGCACTGCATCAACAGCCGCTAACGGTCCGTTGGGCCTGCCTGCTCCATGACTTGGGTAAAGGCCTGACACCCCAACACGAATGGCCGCGCCACATCGCCCATGAGCACACGGGGCTGAAACTGATCAAAGCCGTCAGCGAACGCTTCAAGGCACCGCGAGACTGTCAGGAACTGGCGTTACTGGTTGGCCAGTACCACACCCATGGCCACCGTGCGCTTGAGCTGAAGGCCTCTACTTTGCTTGAGCTGCTGCAAAGTTTCGATGTTTACCGTCGGCCCCAGCGCTTTGAGGAATTCATTGCGGCATGCGAGATGGATGCACGGGGGCGCAAGGGGCTCGAAGAGCGAAGTTATCCACAGGCTGAGTATCTGCGGGGCGCTGCGGCAGCGGCCCGCGCGGTGGCGGTGCAGCCTTTGCTGGAGAAGGGTTTCAAGGGGCCTCAGTTGGGAGAGGCAATCAAGCGTGAGCGCCTCAGGGCGTTGAAAGCCTACAAGGAAGCGGCGAACTGACAGGCGTTTTCAGGTCAACCGCCGTCATCGCGAGCAAGCTCGCTCCCACAGTGGATCTCGTTGAGCACAAGATAGGTGCACGCTGAAATCCTAATGTGGGAGCGAGCTTGCTCGCGATGACGGCAGCCGTCTCACAACAGATTCGATGGTGTGAGCGGCTGGCCTCGCCATTCGAAAGCCACCGGTGCCAGCACTTGGTCGATCTGCGCCTCTTCCCACAGCGTGGCGAAGCTCTTGCCCACGCCCGGATGAATTCGATCCGGCGCCATCAACGACAAAGGCCACAGGACGAAGGCGTTCTTGAGAATTTCCGCGCGCGGCAGGATCAACCCGTCGAAGTTGCCGACCTGTTCGCCATACAACAACACGTCGATATCCAGCGGCAATCCCTTGCGGTCTGGCGCATAGCGACCGTTGTCCGCCTCGATGAACTTGAGGCGACGGTCCAATTCCATCAACGGCAGATCCGTGAAGGCCGAGACGACAAAATTGAAGAACGGCCCGCTCTTGATCCCCACCGGCTGGCTCTCGAACACGGCTGAACAGCGCATGTCCACGAGAAATCCAGCCAAGGCCTCAAGACCGGCGCATAAATGGGTTTCGCGCTCGATATTGCTGCCGAGCCCGAGAAAAACCTGAGTCAGCGACATCCGCGCTCGATCTCCACGCCAACGCCGCTGGCCGCCGGTACGGCGCCAGGCTTGGTCACTTTCAGACGCAGCCAGGTGATCTTGAACTCGTCCATGAGTGCCTGGGCCAGCCGTTCGGCAAAGGTCTCGACCAACTGGAACTGCGCTTGCTCGGCAAACACCTGGATGCGCGAAGAAACGCTGGCGTAGTCGAGCGCCAGGGTCAGGTCGTCGCCTGCGGCGGCCGGGCGGTTGTCCCAGGCGAAACTCAGGTCAAGCCGCAGGCACTGTCGGATGCCTCGCTCCCAGTCGTAGGCACCGATTACCGTGTCGACTTCCAGGCCCTCGATAAACACTCTGTCCAAGCACTCTTCTCCGCAGCACGACAAGGGCGCGATGCCCCGTTAGAATCAGGGCGTCCTCGCCCGGAATAGTTAGCATGTTTTGGTTACTGGCGATTCTCGCCTACCTGCTCGGCTCGCTGTCCTTCGCCATTTTGCTCAGCCGCCTGACCGGTCGCCCGGATCCGCGAATGAGTGGCTCGGGCAATGCCGGCGCCACCAACATGCTGCGCCTGGCCGGACGCAAACTCGCCATCCTGACCCTGCTGGGCGACCTCTGCAAAGGCCTTGTCCCGGTATTGATCGCCAGCCTTGCAGGGCTTTCGTTGCAGCAACAGGCCTGGATCGGCGTCTGTGCCGTCATCGGCCATCTATTCCCGCTGTACTTTCGCTTTCGTGGCGGCAAGGGTGTCGCCACCGCCGCCGGCATGTTGCTGGGCCTGTACCCGCCCGCCGCCCTGCTGGCTGTCTGTGCCTGGCTGCTGACGTTCTACCTGACCCGCACCAGCTCCCTGGCCGCGCTGATCGCCACACCGCTGACCCTGCCGTTGCTGGCCTGGCAGGAACCGGCGGCCTTGCTGCCAATGACCGCGCTGGTTGCCCTGATCGTCTGGCGTCACCGCGGCAATCTACGCGACCTGTTCGCCGGGCGCGAACGGCATTTTTAAATAACGTTTCACAAGGGTGCCAACTGCTCCATGGGCCAGCGCGCCTGCACGCTGATCGCCAGGCTTTCCTGCTGGCCGGCCTGCAAACGCTGGCAGCCGGCAAAGGCGATCATCGCGCCGTTATCTGTGCAGAACTCCGGCCGGGCGTAGTAAACGTCGCCCTTCATGTCGCCGAGCATTTTCTCCAGCGATGTCCGCAAGGCCTTGTTCGCACTCACGCCGCCGGCAATGACCAAGCGCTTGAGCCCGGCCTGCTTCAAGGCACGCTTGCACTTGATGGTCAAAGTCTCCACCACGGCCTGCTGGAACGCCAGCGAGATGTCGCAACGGGCTTGCTCACTGTCGTCCCCGGCGCTGACGCACTGCTGCCAAGTATTCAGGGCGAAGGTCTTCAGCCCACTGAAACTGAAATCCAGGCCGGGACGGTCGCACATCGGCCGCGGGAACACGAAACGCCCCTCGACCCCTTGCGTCGCCAGCCGGGAAATTTCCGGCCCGCCCGGATAATTGAGGCCCATCATTTTTGCGGTTTTGTCGAACGCTTCGCCGGCAGCATCGTCGAGGGTTTCGCCGAGCAGCTCGTATTGGCCGATTCCATCGACCCGGATGAGCTGCGTATGGCCACCCGAAACCAACAAAGCGACGAACGGGAATTCTGGTGGTTGCGACTCCAGCATCGGCGCCAGCAAATGGCCTTCCATGTGGTGCACGCCCAAGGCTGGAATACCCCAGGCAAAGGCCAGCGCCTGGGCACAGGAAGCGCCTACCAGCAACGCGCCCACCAGGCCCGGGCCGGCGGTGTAGGCGATGCCGTCGATCTCGGTCGGCACGCAGCCGGCCTCGGCCAGCACCTGGCGAATCAAGGGCAGCATGCGCTTGACGTGATCGCGAGAGGCAAGCTCGGGCACCACCCCGCCATAGGCGCGATGCAGGTCGATCTGGCTGAACAGCGCATCGGCCAGCAGGCCGCGCTCACTGTCGTAGAGTGCGACGCCGGTTTCGTCGCAGGAGGTTTCTAATCCCAGTACTAGCATGGGTTTGCGCCTTGTAGAGGCTGAATTCGAAGGCGCGCATAATAGTCGCCGCTTTGTGCCCCGACCAGCGGTTTTCGATCAGAGGCTTTGCATTCCGAGCGTTGAGGGGTTAACATCCGCAACCCTTAAAAACCGACGTCTTCAAGTGCTCTTTTGCCGCGAGGATGTTGACCCCGGTAATGAATGAAGGTAGCTCTGGATGCCAGCCGTCAAAGTAAAAGAGAACGAACCCTTCGACGTAGCTCTGCGTCGTTTCAAGCGCTCCTGCGAAAAAGCCGGTGTTCTGGCTGAAGTTCGTAGCCGCGAATTCTACGAGAAGCCGACTTCTGAGCGTAAGCGCAAGGCAGCAGCCGCTGTTAAGCGTCACGCCAAGAAAGTTCAGCGCGAACAGCGCCGCGCCGTACGTCTGTACTAATACACAGACGTCCGTAGCAAGCTTCTGCCAAGCCCGGCCTTCAAGCCGGGCTTATGGCATTTGCGGAATAACGCTTGATGCTTCACCGTCGAAGCCGCAGACGCGACCAAGACAACCGCTTCACCGCGTCAGACCTGGCTCTTTTGCCAGCGGTGCACGTCTTTCCTGACGAGCCCTCCAAGGCTACCGACGAGCACACCCTGATTCCTCTAACGACGATCAGCCCAAGGCACCTGCGTGCGTGCCCGCTTCATGAGCTATCCGCGGCCCGACCGGCCGTTACCGGACTCAGCGCAACACATTCAAACAGTCGAATACTGATAGTTATTAACGTCAGTGGATTATCGGCAGATACACTTCCCGACAGCGATGATGCAGACGACCCGGTCGAGCCACCGATTCAGCGTGCCTCAAACCCAGACCCGGTTACGCCTGCCGATTTCGGGTCCTTATTTCGCGCAGTGATGATGAGAACGCCATGGCCGGGCTGATTCCCCAGAGCTTTATTGACGACCTCCTGAACCGCACCGACATCGTCGACGTGGTCAGCTCTCGCCTGCAAATGAAGAAAGCAGGCAAGAACTACACCGCCTGCTGCCCGTTTCACAAAGAGAAAACCCCCTCCTTCAGCGTCAGCCCCGACAAGCAGTTCTACTATTGCTTCGGTTGCGGCGCTGGCGGCAACGCCCTCGGCTTCATCATGGACCACGACAACCTGGACTTTCCCCAGGCCGTCGAAGAACTGGCCAAAGCCGCGGGCATGGAAATTCCCCGGGAGGAAAGCGGTCGACAACACAAGCCGCGCCAACCGACCGATTCGCCGCTCTACCCGCTACTGACGGCGGCGGCCGATTTCTATCGCCAGGCCCTCAAAAGCCATCCGGCGCGCAAGGCCGCGGTGGATTATCTCAAGGGCCGCGGCCTGACTGGCGAAATCGCCCGGGACTTCGGCCTCGGCTTCGCCCCGCCTGGCTGGGACAACCTGTACAAGCACTTAAGCAGCGATACACTGCAGCAACGCGCCATGATCGACGCCGGCCTGCTGATCGAAAACGCTGAAACCGGCAAGCGTTACGACCGCTTCCGCGACCGGGTCATGTTTCCGATCCGCGACACACGCGGGCGGATCATCGCCTTTGGTGGCCGGGTGCTGGGCGACGACAAGCCGAAATACCTGAACTCTCCGGAAACCCCGGTATTCCATAAGGGCCAAGAACTCTACGGCCTGTACGAAGCGCGCAAGAACAACCGCAACCTCGACGAAATCATCGTCGTCGAAGGCTACATGGACGTGATCGCCCTGGCCCAGCAAGGCTTGCGCAACGCCGTCGCGACCCTGGGCACGGCCACCAGCGAAGAACACATGAAGCGCCTGTTTCGCGTCGTGCCCAACGTGCTGTTCTGCTTCGACGGCGACCAGGCCGGCCGCAACGCCGCCTGGCGCGCGCTGGAAGCCACCTTGCCGTGCCTGCAGGATGGGCGCCGGGCACGCTTCCTCTTCCTGCCCGAGGGCGAGGATCCAGACACCCTGGTGCGATCCGAAGGCACCGACGCGTTTCGTGCGCGGATCAACCAACACGCACAACCGTTGGCCGACTATTTTTTCCAGCAGCTGACCGAAGAAGCCGATCCACGCTCCCTCGAAGGCAAGGCCCACATGGCCACCCTCGCGGCGCCACTGATCGACAAGGTGCCCGGCGCCAACCTGCGCACCCTCATGCGCCAGCGCCTGACCGAGATCACCGGCCTGAACAGCGAAGCAGTCAACCAACTGGTGCACAGCGCCCCCCAGGAGGCGCCGCCGGCGTATGACCCGGGCATCGATTACGACGCGATGCCCGACTTCGCCGACTATCATCAACCCCAGCAGGATTACGCGCCGCAACAGGAATGGACGCCGAAAAAACCCGGCAGTGGCGGCAAGAAATGGGACAAGAAACCCTGGGACAAGAACGGCAAGCGCGGCGATCGCGACCAACCACGTGCCCCGCGCGTGCCGGCCGCCGTCGAACCACCAACACTGGCCGCCCTGCGCACCTTGCTGCATCACCCGCAACTGGCGGAGAAAGTCGAGGACGCAGGGCACTTCGCTGCCGAGGACCACAGCAATACACAGTTGCTGGTGGCACTCCTTGAAGCCGTGCAGAAGAACCCCAAGCTAAACTCTTTCCAGTTGATCGCACGGTGGCACGGTACCGAGCAGGGACGCCTCTTGAAGGCCCTGGCCGAGAAGGAATGGCTGATTGAGGGAGACAACCTTGAACAACAGTTTTTCGACACCATTACTAGCTTGTCCGCCCGCCAACGCGAGCGAAACCTGGAACAACTTCTGCGAAAAGCTCGCCAGAGCGAGTTGACCAGCGAAGAGAAAAACCAATTGCGCGACTTACTCAGCCGCAATGTTTGCGCATCAAACCCGACCTCAACTGGCGCGTGAGGTCACAGCTCAGGTATAATCCTCGGCTTGTTTTTTGCCCGCCAAGACCTTCAGTGGATAGGGTGTTATGTCCGGAAAAGCGCAACAGCAGTCTCGTATCAAAGAGTTGATCCTATTGGGTCGTGAGCAGGGCTACCTGACTTACGCGGAGGTCAACGACCACCTGCCGGAGGATATTTCAGATCCGGAACAGGTGGAAGACATCATCCGCATGATCAACGACATGGGGATCAACGTATTCGAGGTTGCTCCAGATAAGGATGCCCTTATGCTGGCCGACGCCGATACCGACGAGGCGGCCGCTGAAGAAGCGGCCGCAGCGTTGGCAGCGGTCGAGACCGACATTGGTCGCACCACGGACCCCGTGCGCATGTACATGCGTGAAATGGGTACGGTAGAGCTCCTCACACGCGAAGGCGAAATCGAAATCGCCAAGCGTATTGAAGAAGGCATCCGCGAAGTGATGGGCGCAATCGCGCACTTCCCTGGCACGGTTGACCATATTCTCTCCGAGTACACCCGCGTCACCACCGAAGGTGGCCGCCTGTCTGACGTCCTGAGCGGCTATATCGACCCGGACGACGGCATTGCGCCGCCTGCCGCCGAAGTGCCGCCGCCGATCGACGCGAAAGCCGTCAAGGCCGACGACGACACCGATGACGACGAAGCCGAAGCCAGCGACGACGAGGAAGAAGCCGAAAGCGGTCCGGATCCGGTCATCGCCGCACAGCGTTTCGGCGCCGTGGCCGACCAGATGGAAATCACCCGCAAGGCGCTGAAGAAGCATGGCCGCAACAACAAGCAGGCGATCGCCGAGCTGTTGGCACTGGCCGAGCTGTTCATGCCGATCAAGCTGGTACCGAAGCAATTCGAAGGCCTGGTCGAGCGTGTTCGCAGTGCCCTGGATCGCTTGCGTCAGCAAGAGCGCGCGATCATGCAGCTCTGCGTGCGTGACGCCCGCATGCCACGTGCCGATTTCCTGCGCCAGTTCCCTGGCCACGAAGTCGACGAAAGCTGGACCGATGCATTGGCCAAGGGCAAGAGCAAATACGCTGAAGCCATTGCCCGCCTGCAGCCGGACATCGTTCGTTGCCAGCAGAAGCTGAGTGCGCTGGAGGCCGAGACCGGCCTGAGCATCGCCGAGATCAAGGACATCAACCGTCGCATGTCGATCGGCGAGGCCAAGGCCCGTCGCGCGAAGAAAGAGATGGTCGAAGCGAACTTGCGCCTGGTGATCTCCATCGCCAAGAAGTACACCAACCGCGGCCTGCAATTCCTCGACCTGATCCAGGAAGGCAACATCGGCCTGATGAAGGCGGTGGACAAGTTCGAATACCGTCGCGGCTACAAGTTCTCGACTTATGCCACCTGGTGGATCCGTCAGGCGATCACTCGCTCGATCGCCGACCAGGCCCGCACCATCCGTATCCCGGTGCACATGATCGAGACGATCAACAAGCTCAACCGCATTTCCCGGCAGATGTTGCAGGAAATGGGTCGCGAACCGACGCCGGAAGAGCTGGGCGAACGCATGGAAATGCCTGAGGACAAGATCCGCAAGGTATTGAAGATCGCCAAAGAGCCGATCTCCATGGAAACTCCGATCGGCGATGACGAAGACTCCCATCTGGGTGACTTCATCGAAGACTCCACCATGCAGTCTCCGATTGATGTCGCCACGGTCGAGAGTCTCAAGGAAGCGACTCGCGAAGTGCTCTCCGGCCTCACTGCCCGTGAAGCCAAGGTACTGCGCATGCGCTTCGGCATCGACATGAATACCGACCACACCCTTGAGGAAGTCGGTAAGCAGTTCGATGTGACCCGTGAGCGGATTCGCCAGATCGAAGCCAAGGCGTTGCGCAAACTGCGCCACCCGACGCGAAGCGAGCATCTGCGCTCCTTCCTCGACGAGTGACCTTCAAAACCCCCGGCCCTGCCGGGGGTTTTGTCATGCACAGATAAAATCCCCTTCGTTACGCTCCTCACCACCCTGTTGCCCGTCTACACTCGACTCATCCTCACCAAGCCATGACGAGACAGTGATGCCCAGACTGACGGCCGCGCTTTTGCTGTCATTGATGACCTGGACCGCAACAGCTGGCGCGTTGACGCTCACCGACGAGGAGCTCCGCTGGCTCAAGGACCACCCCGACCTGCGCCTGGGTGTCGACGCCTCCTGGCCGCCGTTTGAGTTCCGCGACGATCAAGGCCGTTATCAGGGCCTGGCCGCCGATTACATCGAGATCATCCGTGAACGATTGGCCGTCAAGGTCACCCCCATCGAGCCGGTCAGTTGGACGGCCGTGCTGGAGCAGGTCGCACAAGGCAAGATCGATCTTTTGCCAGGCATCATGTCCACCCCGGAGCGCCAGAATTACCTGGCATTTACCCGCCCCTACCTGGACTTCCCCATTGTCATCCTGGCTCATCACGGTGGCGCCCGGCCTCACAACCTCAAGGAACTGTACGGGCTGAAGATCGCCGTGGTGGAGAACTATGCCCCCCATGAATTGCTACGCAACCATCATCCCGACCTGAACCTGGTGGCACTGCCCAACGTCAGCTCAGCCCTGCAAGCACTGGCGACCGACGAAGTGGATGCGGTAGTGGGCGATCTGGCTTCCAGTGTCTGGAGCCTGCGCCAACTCAAGCTCGAAGGCCTTTATGTCAGCGGGGAAACGCCCTATCGCTACCAGCTAGCAATGGCCGTCCCTCAAGACAACAAGATATTGGTCAGTATCCTGGATAAGGTCATCGCGGACATGAGCCCGGCCGAGGTCGCCGAGATCCAGCAGAAATGGGTCGGCAATGTGCATGACTACCGCCAGCTCTGGTCGGACTTGCTGCTGTACGGCCTGCCGGCGCTGCTGCTCCTGGTCGGCATATTGGCGGTGGTGATTCGCATCAACCGCCGGCTCAGTTCGGAGATCGCCCGACGGGTCGAGCTTGAGCAGGAGCTGCGCAGCAGCGAATACCATTACCGTGGGCTGGTGGAGAGCCTGTCGGCCATTGCCTGGGAGGCAAGGGTCAGCGATTTCACCTACAGCTACGTGTCGCCCCACGCCGAAGACCTGTTGGGCTATCCCCTCTCCCATTGGCTGGTCCCAGGTTTCTGGCGCAACATCATTCATCCCGCCGACCTGATCCGTGCCCAGAGCTACTGTGATCATGAAGTGTTGGCCGGACGCGACCACTGCATCGATTACCGGGTGATCACCGCCGATGGCCGCTGTCTGTGGGTACGCGATATTGTCAGCCTGATCGAACACGGGCACGAACCGCTGATGCGCGGGCTGATGATCGATATCAGTGAAGCCAAGCGTACCGAGGAAGCCCTGCGTCTTTCGGAGCAGAAATTTGCCTCGGTGTTCCGCCAGTGCCCGGATATCCTGGTGATTGCGCGGCTGTTTGACGGTTGCCTGCTGGAGGTCAACAAGGCCTTCGAAGAGCAGATCGGCTTGAGTGCCGCAGACGTGATAGGGCGTAGCGCAACCGCACTGGATATCTGGGGCATCCAGGGTGTGGGGCCGGGCCTGTTGCAGCGCTTGCAGGCCGGCAGCATTCGCAACCTGGAAATGCCCTTTCGCCGCAGCAATGGCCAGGTGTTCACCGGGCTGATCTCCGCCGAGCCCTTCGACCTCGACACGACACCCGCCCTGGTCGTGGTGGTGCGGGACATCAGCCAGCTCAAGGAAACCCAGCAACAACTGCAGACATCCGAAGAGAAGTTCGCCAAGGCATTCCACGCCTCGCCCGATGGATTGCTGCTGTCCCGACAAAGCGATGGCTTGCTGATTGAAGTCAACGAAGGATTCAGCCGCATTACCGGCTTCAACAGCGCCCTGTCGGTGGACCGCTCTACCCTGGACCTGGGCATCTGGGTCAATCTCAACGAGCGCAAACAGATGCTCGACCTGCTGAAACGGGACGGCTTCGTCAGGGATTTCAGCTGCCATATCCGTCGCAACGACGGGCAGATACGGCTCTGCGAAGTGTCCAGCCGCCCGCTGCCCATCGGCAACGAAGATTGCATGCTGACCATCGCCCGGGACATTACCGAACGCCACCTGATGCAGGAAAAACTGCAACAGGCCGCCACCGTGTTCGAAAGCACTGCCGAAGGCGTGCTGATCACCGATACCCAACAACACATCAGCGCCGTGAACCGGGCCTTCACTGAAATCACCGGCTATAGCGAAACCGAAGCCTTGGGCCACACCCCCCGGCTGTTGGCTTCCGGCCTGCATGACAGCGCGTTTTATGCGGCGATGTGGCACCAGTTGACAGCGGAGGGACACTGGCAGGGAGAGATCTCCAACCGGCGCAAGAACGGCGAGCTGTACCCCAGTTGGCTGACCATCAGCGCGGTGCGCAATCGGGACCGACAGATCACCCATTTCGTCGCCGTCTTCGCCGATATCTCCAGCCTCAAACACGCCCAGGCCCGGCTCGATTACCAGGCTCACCACGACCCGCTGACGGGCCTGCCCAATCGCACGCTGTTCGAAAGCCGCTTGTTGGCGGCCCTTAACAGCCAGCAGGAAAACGGCGGCCAGGGTGCCGTGCTGTTCCTGGACCTGGACCGCTTCAAGCACATCAACGACAGCCTCGGACACCCGGTCGGCGACTTGCTGCTCAAGGGCATCGCCGTGCGCTTGCGCGAGCAGTTGCGTGACATCGACACCGTGGCGCGTCTGGGCGGCGACGAGTTCATTATCCTGCTGCCGGGCCTGCAACAGCCCAGCGATGCCGAGCACATCGCCCAGAAACTGTTGAACTGCTTTACCGCACCGTTCCAGGCCGGCGAACACGAGTTCTTCATCAGCGCCAGCATCGGCACCAGCCTCTACCCGCAGGATGGCTGCGACGTCGCCACGCTGGTCAAGAATGCCGACGCGGCGATGTACCGCTCCAAGGCCAAGGGGCGCAACCGGGTGGAGAAATACACCCGCGACCTCACCGCCCAGGCCAGCGAGCGCGTGGCCTTGGAACACGAACTGCGCCGGGCGATTGAACGCAACGAGCTGTCACTGTCCTTCCAACCGAAAATCAGCCTCGTCGACAATCGATTGGTAGGCGCCGAGGCACTGATTCGCTGGTATCACCCGACATTTGGCGACGTCCCGCCCGAACACTTCATCCCGCTGGCGGAAGAAAACGGCATGATCCTGCAAATTGGCGATTGGGTTCTGGAACGTGCCTGTCGGCAACTGTGCGAATGGAACAGCACCTACGAAAGCCTCGGCCCACTGTCAGTCAACCTGGCCGGCGCCCAACTGCGTCAACCCAACTTGCTGGGGCGTATCGAACAACTGCTGCGCGAACACCAACTCAAGCCCGACTTATTGCAACTGGAAATTACCGAAAACTTCATCATGAGCCAGGCCGAAGAGGCCCTGACGGTGCTGCACCAGCTAAAAAAGCTCGGCGTGCAACTGGCCATCGACGACTTCGGCACGGGCTATTCCTCCCTGAGTTATCTCAAGCGCCTGCCGCTGGACATCCTCAAGATCGACCAGTCCTTCGTCCGCGGCCTGCCCGATGACCCCCACGATGCGGCCATCGTGCGGGCAATCATCGCCTTGGGCCG
Source organism: Pseudomonas sp. MPB03 (assembly GCF_046605385.1). Lineage (NCBI taxonomy): Bacteria > Pseudomonadati > Pseudomonadota > Gammaproteobacteria > Pseudomonadales > Pseudomonadaceae > Pseudomonas > Pseudomonas sp. MPB03. The sequence continues at coordinate 6,156,235 of NZ_CP176770.1, forward strand.
CAGCATGCAGTTCACCATCATCGCCGAAGGTGTCGAAACCCTGGCCCAGCAGCAATTCCTGACCGAAGAGGGTTGCGAACAGATCCAGGGCTACATCGTCAGCCTGCCCCTGTGCGCCGAGGAGTTCGCCGCAACGTTTCTACGTGTGGCCGTATCGGATTTTTCGGATAGCACAGCCGAGAAACCGTCGCTATAATCCGCGGCCTACTGAGGGCCTATAGCTCAGTTGGTTAGAGCAGAGGACTCATAATCCTTTGGTCCACGGTTCGAGTCCGTGTGGGCCCACCAAATTGAAAGCCGCGCATTGCGCGGCTTTTGAGTTTTCAGAAAGGGATTACGCCCTATCCGAAGGTTTTCATAAACGGCTCAGCACATTGCCTGATTGCCGCAACCATATTCGGTGCCCGCTCACACAGCTCAGTTGACGTTCGCCACTTTGGCCAAGCGGTTACGTAGCTGCTCCAAGACGTAACCTTCCGGCAGATTCATCTGGAAGATCGGGTGCAGTTCTCGATGACGATATTCATCCAGGCGCACAGGCATCAATAAACTGATCGCAGCCTGCGCATTAGCTTCTTCGTGATAACGAAACAGGTAGTCTCCACCACTGCCCTGAAACATTTTCCCACTGTCGCCTTCAGGCACCGCAACCTGTAGTAAGGTCGTCATCAGTCGAACACTCCCTGGATTTCGTCAAGCGTGGTCATTGCAGCTGGCACCACGGCGAACTCACAATCCAGAGCTCCCAGAATTCGCGCGTAGGCGAGCATGCCCACCGACAGGTCACCCTTTTCAATGGCGATGACCTTCTGCCGGGTGATACCCGCCAAAGTAGCGAGATCGGCTTGGGTCAGACCGCGATTCAGGCGGCGCTGCCGGACCTGCTGGCCAAGACGTGTTGTGATAAGGGCATAGTCCATGTTCTGTATACGCAACAATCTAATTCAGATGTAACGTATACCTAACTTGTAAAAAAATCAAAACCGCTGTGTCCCACAGGGGAAGCAGTTCTCCCCCGTTAGCCTCTTTCGCTCCATTACAATAAAAATCCCCTCCCCCCTCACCGAGACGCCCATCATCGCCAGCCCCAGCCTCCCCCGCCTGTTTCTTGAACTGTTCTGGCAACTCGGCATCCTGTTGGTACCAGCCTTTTTCGTCACAATACTGCCGCCCCCATTGGCCTTGCTGGCGGTAGTCTGCCTCGGATTGCTGATGGGCCTTGCCGCTTGCCTGGGCTTTTTGGCGATGGGCCGGGGCATTGCCCGGTTAACGGTTGGCGCGGTGTTTGGCCTGGGTTTCAGCCTGGGTCGGGCGTTACCTGAGTGGTGGGGCATTTTGGTGGCGATTGTCGGCATCATCGTCGGGCTCGCCTGCGTCAGTCGCTGGGAGCGGCGCCTTGGGTTGGCGCCCGTTTCCAGCAAAGGGCCGAGTGCCTGGGGTGGAAATGAGCCATTGCTGACCCCTGAAGGCGAGCCGATCCGGGTCTTCAACCACGGCGAAATCGCCATGGGCGGCCCGACCTATTGCGACTATCTGTTCCCTGATGGCGCCCTCCTTCTCGGTTTGGGTTCCTCGGCCCTGTTCTCCCGCGACGGGCGCTACTTCGCCGCGACAATACCGTCCCGGCAGGACTGGGGCCTGCTGATTCTCGACCGCCAGCAGCGTCAGGTGTATCGCTGCGCCGACAGCGAACTCTGGGAGCTGGACGCTTTTGACCTCGGCGTTTTGAGCGGGCGTCATAGCCCACTGGTGAACGACAGCGTTCGCGAAGTTCGGTTGCCTGAGCTATTCCAGACGGCCAGTGTTACGCACCTGCTACCCTTCGCTGACCTGTGGCTGGAATCCGATTGGCATCCCGAACAGGTTCAACAGACCTTTGAACGGCGCTCCCCTGATGGTCAGCATTGCCTGCGGGGCGACATCGCCTTGCCCGCGACCTTTCGCAACCTGGCCCAACCGCTGGAACCGCTGGTTTCCCCGCGCTATACCATCAGCATCAACGAGCAACCGTCCGGCCTGCAGATGGCGGCCGATGCGCCGTTGATCTGGAGCAGCGATCATCGCGCCCTGGTGTGCCTGGCTCAGGCGCAGGATGCCCAAGCAGATGGCGACCAGTATTGGTTGTGGCAGCTCGACAACAGCTGGCGGGCCTTGCCGTCGCCCTGGGTGAGGCGGGAAGCGGAACCATCCTTCTACTGGCATGAATTGCTGGGCCTCGACACCCATCACGTATTTATCGGCTCGTACCTCGACTATGCGCGACCGGGCTCCGGCCGGTATGGCTATCGCCTGGACAGCATCCACGGCGATACCGAGACCCAGGCCGGTCACGACGCCCAAGGTCGCGTGCAGGTTGGCGAATTTACGCTGACCCGCATGACCATCGCGATGCCGTTGGACAGCCAAGGCCAGCGCGGCGATTCATTCATTGAAACGCAACCGATGCAGGACGGAGTACGCGCGCGGCTGACCTGGCTTGTCGATAATTCCGACGGGCTGGGAAGCTATCGTTGCCAGATCGGTGACTGGCACTTGCCGGGAAGTTGGCTGCTGGATCACCGCGTCTCTGACTGCGGACGTTACCTGGCACTGCTGCCCTTCGAACAGTCAACGACCGTAACCACCCATGGGGTGGTTGCCGACGTGAAGGATCGACGCCTGCTGGTAGGGCCGCCGATGTGGGTGCAGCGCATCCTCGATTTTCGTGATGGCCGGCTGAGCCTGGCGGTGGTAGCCGGTCGTCTTGACCAGGATCTGGACAGCAGCGCACTGCAACGCTTCAACATTCCTGCGCCGCCGATTGGCGGTGATCCTGCATTCTTTCATCCCGACGAACGTTCCCGGCTGTTCTACAACACCGTGGAGCTGCAGGTGACGGGTCCACAATTGCACAGCATCGCCCCCTGGCGCCTGGTGGATTGCCCGCAAGTGGCCAACGCCGACGGCGACTTCATCCTGCCCGCGCCTGACCACCGGGATGCCGCCTGGTTGTTTGGCAGCGAAACGGAATATGCCGACAGTTGGGTGCGTGCCCAGACGCCCCGGCTCGGAGGCCATCTGCTGACAGTCTCAGGCTGCGCGTTGGTCGACTTGGCGCCCTCGATGATCTGGTCGACGGATGCCCGTTATCTCGCCCTGACTTGCATGGCGACCGATGCGGCAGAACTGTGTGGCAGCTACCGGGGCTGGCAATTATTGCTTCTGGACGTCCAGCAGCACACGTTGCGGGTGCACCCACAATGGCTGGGCAACCGGCCGCTGTTTGAACGCTTCGACGAGCAACTGCATGTACGTTGCTTTGAGCGCGATTGGGCAGCCGAAGACGATGACGACCCTGGTTCAGTGCAGGCGTTCTCCCTGGATGCTCTGTTGCAGTTGCCCGCTGAACAGTTGGTTTGCCAGGACGGTTTCTGGCTCAGGACGTCACAGACGCACCTGGCCTGCGCCTGGCGCGCACTGGCTTTGCCTGCCGTTGGCTACTTCGCCCATGAGAGCCTGTAACATGCCGCCATCGATGCCTGCGCCGGAGCCCACCTTGACTGACACCCGCCCCCCCGTCCTCGACGAAATCGACCGGCAACTGATCGCGGCGCTACAAATCAACGCCCGGGAAAGCGTCGCGATGCTGGCTCGGCAACTGGGCATCGCCCGCACGACCGTGACGTCGCGGCTGGCGCGCCTGGAAAAGACCAAGGTGATTACCGGCTATGGCGTGCGCCTGGGCCAACGGGTGATTGACGGCGGCCTGCAGGCTTACGTCGGCATCAAGGTCCAACCGCGCTCCGGCAAGGACGTGCTGCGACGTTTGAGCGCCATGGCCCAGGTCCAACAGTTGTGTGCGGTCAGTGGCGAGTTCGACTACGTCGCCTGGCTGCGCACCGACTCTCCAGAACAGCTGGATCAACTGCTGGACCAGATTGGCAGCGTGGACGGTGTCGAGAAAACCACCACCTCGATCATCCTCAGCAGCAAGATCGACCGGGGCCAGCCCGTCTAGCCCTGCGCCACTTAACCTGTGGGAGCGAGCTTGCTCGCGATAGCGGTCTGTCAGTCCATGCAAGCGTTACTGAACTGACGTCATCGCGAGCAAGCTCGCTCCCACAGCGGACTGGTTTCGTCATTACGATGGAATAACTGGTCGAAATGACTGGAAGATATTCAAAACGACGACATATTGTGTCTTATTAACGTGTTCCACCCTCCCTAGAATGGCTGGCATCTTTCCTATACTCAGACGCGAAGCCGCGTCGAGTCGCCCATCAAGGTCAGCCATGAACAAGAACAATCGCCACCCAGCAGACGGTAAGAAGCCCATCACCATTTTCGGGCCGGACTTTCCTTTCGCCTTTGACGACTGGATTGAACATCCGGCCGGCCTGGGCAGTATTCCCGCGCACAACCAGGGTACGGAAGTGGCGATTGTCGGTGCAGGGATCGCCGGTCTGGTGGCGGCGTACGAGCTGATGAAGCTGGGACTCAAGCCCGTGGTCTACGAGGCGTCGAAGATGGGTGGGCGCCTGCGTTCACAGGCGTTCAACGGCGCTGAAGGGGTGATCGCCGAGCTGGGCGGCATGCGTTTTCCGGTGTCGTCCACCGCGTTCTACCACTACGTCGACAAACTGGGGCTGGAGACCAAACCGTTTCCCAACCCGCTGACCCCGGCGTCCGGCAGCACGGTTATCGACCTGGAAGGCCAGACCTATTACGCCCAGAAACTGGCGGACCTTCCTGCCCTGTTCCAGGAAGTCGCCGACGCCTGGGCCGATGCGCTGGAAGACGGCTCACGCTTCAGCGAGATCCAGCAAGCGATCCGCGACCGCGACGTGCCCCGTCTCAAGGCGTTGTGGAACACCTTGGTGCCTCTCTGGGACGACCGCACCTTCTACGACTTCGTCGCCACCTCCAAGGCGTTCGCCAAGCTCTCGTTCCAGCACCGCGAAGTGTTCGGCCAGGTCGGTTTCGGCACGGGCGGTTGGGATTCGGATTTCCCCAATTCGATGCTGGAAATCTTCCGCGTCGTAATGACCAACTGCGACGACCACCAGCATCTGGTGGTCGGCGGCGTCGAACAGGTGCCCCACGGCATCTGGAACCACGTGCCGGAACGCTGTGCGCACTGGCCCGAAGGAACCAGCCTGAATTCGCTGCACCTGGGCGCCCCCCGCAGCGGCGTGAAGCGCATTGCCCGTGCGGCCGATGGCCGGTTCAGCGTGACGGACGTCTGGGAAAATACCCGCGAGTACGCCGCCGTGCTGGTCACCTGCCAGAGCTGGCTGCTGACCACCCAGATCGAATGTGAAGAAGCGCTGTTCTCGCAAAAGATGTGGATGGCCCTGGACCGCACCCGCTACATGCAATCGTCCAAGACATTCGTGATGGTCGACCGGCCGTTCTGGAAGGACAAGGACCCGGAAACCGGCCGCGACCTGATGAGCATGACCCTGACCGACCGCCTGACCCGTGGCACCTATCTGTTCGACAACGGCGACGACAAGCCCGGCGTGATTTGCCTGTCGTACTCCTGGATGAGCGACGCGCTGAAAATGCTCCCGCATCCGGTGGAAAAACGCGTGAAGCTGGCCCTCGATGCCCTGAAGAAGATCTACCCCAAGGTGGACATCGCCGCACGCATCATTGGCGACCCGATCACCGTGTCCTGGGAAGCGGATCCGCATTTCCTCGGCGCTTTCAAGGGCGCCCTGCCCGGCCACTATCGCTACAACCAGCGCATGTACGCGCATTTCATGCAGGACGACATGCCGGCCGAACAACGCGGGATCTTTATCGCCGGCGATGACGTCTCATGGACACCTGCCTGGGTCGAAGGCGCAGTACAGACCTCACTCAATGCCGTGTGGGGAATCATGAAGCACTTCGGCGGAGAAACCCACGCCGAGAACCCGGGTCCAGGTGATGTGTTCCATGAGATCGGTCCGATCGCCCTACCTGAATAAAAGGAGTTTTTGATGCGTGTAGCCCTCTACCAATGCCCACCGCTGCCACTGGATCCAGCCGGCAACCTGCAACGCCTGCACCAGGTAGCGTTGGAGGCCAGGGGCGCCGACGTGCTGGTACTGCCGGAGATGTTCATGACTGGCTACAACATCGGCGTCGACGCGGTGAATGTATTGGCCGAGGTCTACAACGGCGAGTGGGCGCAACAGATCGGCCGCATTGCCAAGGCGGCCGGCCTGGCGATTGTCTATGGCTACCCCGAACGCAGCGAAGACGGGCAGATCTACAACGCCGTGCAGTTGATCGACGCCCAGGGCGAGCGCCTGGCCAACTACCGCAAGAGCCACTTGTTCGGTGATCTCGATCACGCCATGTTCAGCGCTGGCGACTCAGCGCTGCCTATCGTCGAGCTCAACGGCTGGAAGCTCGGCCTGCTGATCTGCTACGACCTGGAGTTCCCGGAGAACGCCCGCCGCCTGGCCCTGGCCGGCGCCGAGCTGATCCTGGTGCCGACCGCCAATATGCAACCCTACGAGTTCATCGCCGACATCACCGTCCGTGCCCGCGCCATCGAGAACCAGTGCTTCGTGGCCTACGCCAACTACTGCGGCCACGAAGGTGAACTGCTGTATTGCGGCCAAAGCAGCATCGCCGCACCGAATGGCAGCCGACCGGCGCTTGCGGGGTTGGACGAGGCCTTGATCGTCGCAGAACTGGATCGACAACTGATGGACGATTCCCGAGCGGCCTACAACTACCTGCATGATCGCCGCCCCGAGCTTTACGACGACCTGCACAAACACTGATTGAGGATTGAGAACGCGGCCTAATCCGCTAGCATGAGCGCATCTTTGTTCTGGAAGCGCTCATGCCGGCCCCCGACTCCCTCCGCCCCCACACTGAAACCCTGGCCAACGGCTTGCGGGTGACATTGCGTCACGTCCCAGGCCTCAAGCGCGGCGCTGCAGTATTGCGAGTCGCGGCTGGTAGCCATGACGCGCCCCTGGCCTGGCCGGGATTGGCGCACTTGCTCGAGCATCTGTTCTTCCTCGGCACCGAGCGTTTTCCCGCTGGGGAGAACCTGATGGCCTACGTGCAGCGCCATGGTGGCCAAGTCAATGCGCGCACCAGCGAACGCACCACGGATTTTTTCTTCGAATTGCCACCCGCCACCTTCGCCGACGGACTGGAACGGCTGGGGGACATGCTCGCTCACCCACGCCTGGATGAGGCCGATCAGTTGCGTGAACGGGAAGTGCTACACGCCGAGTTCATCGCCTGGTCCCGGGATGCTGCAGCCCAGCGACAGCTTGCCTTGCATGACGGCCTGTCGGCGACCCATCCGCTGCGGGGTTTTCATGCGGGTAATCGCGACAGCCTCGCGGTGGAGCACGCCGAATTCCAAAGCGCGTTGCATGACTTCTACCGCAGCTTCTACCAGAGCGGCCAGATGAGCCTGAGCCTGGCCGGCCCGCAAAGCATCGACGCCTTGAAAGCGCTGGCTGAACAGTTCGACAGCCACATACCTGCCGGCGAAGCGCTTGCCAGGTTGGCACCGCCAAAGTTGATGGCATCACCCCAGACGAGTTATCAACAGGCCCGCGAGGGTTGCCTTGATCTGCTGTTCGCCTTTGAAGATTTGCCCAGCGCCTCGCCCCAAGCCTTGGACTTTCTGTGTACGTGGCTGAACTCCAGCAAACCGGGCGGCCTGCTCGCCCTGTTGCGTCAACTCCACTTGGCTGACAGCCTCAAGGCCACCGCGCTGTATGAGTTTGCCGGACAGGCGCTGCTGCACATCAAATTCACGCACGCCAACGCCCAGACAGCGGCGCAGATCCAGCCGTTGCTGCACGACTGGTTGGGCTTCTTTGCCGCCCAGGACGACTGGGCGCCGTTGCGCCAGGAGTTCACCGCACTGCTGCAGCGCCGGCAGGAAACAGGGTCAGCCTTGCAGTTGGCCCGCTGGGATTGTGAAGGACGTGACGGGCCGCTGTTGGCAAATGACCTCCTGAAGCTCAGGGAAATCCTCAAGCAACTGCACCCTGTCGACAACGTCACGGGACAATGGCAACTACCCGCGTCCAACCCGTTCCTGCAAACGCCAAGCGAAGCGCCTCGCGCCGGGTTGATACGCGGACAGACCAGCGCCCACCGTGGCTTGCGCACCTTCGCCCAGGACCGCTCCCGAGGCCGGCGGGAACGCTCGCCCATGCAGTTCAGCCAGGCGCTGCCCGACAACGGTCGTGAAGGCGCGGTGTACCTGCGCTGGCAACTGACGACTCAGGCACCGCTGGATCTTCAATCCCGGCTCGACCGGCATCTGGAGGAGGTGCGTGAGGATGCGCGCCAGGCCGGCGTGGACATCAGTTTCGAACCGTCCGCTCACCAATGGCTGCTGAAACTGGTCGGCTTGCAGGCCCCGATGCCGCGGGTGCTCGAACACGTCCTGGCGAAGCTTTCACAGCCGCTGCCCATGGCTCAGGCCGCCCACGAACCCACACCGATACCCATTCGACACCTGCTCAAAGCGCTGCCGAATCATTGCCGGCAATCGCCAGCGTTGCCAATGCCCGACAGCGACCAAAGCGTGTGGACAACGGCCCGCTGGGATGGACTGTCCATCGGTCTGTCGGCCGCCACTCAAGGGGCACTGGGCCCGGCGTTGGCCCGTGTGCCAGGCATCGCCAGCGAGGACATCAGCTTGGCGATGGCGTCGCGCGGGCAACGAATTTGGCACAGGCTCCAGACCCACGGTGAAGAAGCGGCCGTGTTGCTGTTTTGCCCGACCACCACCCTGGCGCTGGCTGACGAAGCCGCCTGGCGGTTGCTGGCACAGTTGTGCCAGACGCCGTTCTATCAGCGCCTGCGGGTGGAGCTGCAGTTGGGTTATGCCGTGTTCAGCGGCTTGAAGCAGGTCGATGGGCTAACCGGGTTGCTGTTCGGCGTCCAGTCGCCCAGCGTCTCGGCGGCGCAACTGATCGCCCACATCGAGACATTCCTGGCCGGGTTACCGGCGTTGATCCAGCAGCTCGATGATGCGTCCCTGACCGACCAGCAACAGGCGCTCGCCGCTCAACTCCAAACTGATGCCCTGCCCCGCGCCCAGGCCGCCGAACTGCTCTGGCAGGGCAAGTTGGCTGGCCGCCCGTCGGATTATCTTGAGCGACTGGCCGATGCCATCCTGCAACTGGATCGCCCACAACTACGAGCCGCCGCCCAGGGTTTGATCGACGCTGCCGGGGGATGGTATTGCCTGAGCAATGGCGCCTGCCCGACAGAGCGTTGGCAAGGGGCGCAATGATCATTGCAGCCGCTGTAATGAGCTTTCTTCGAGAATCGCGGCGAACGAATTTGTCAGATTTAGTAACATAGCCGCCTAAGCATCTGAACATCTCCGAACGGAGGTGGACTATATGTATAGGTTTCCATCGTTCCATCGAACCTGATTCCCCCAACCAAAGGAGTATTCCCATGTCTTGGTCCAAACCCGCATATATCGACCTGCGTATCGGTTTCGAAGTCACCATGTACTTCGCCAGCCGCTGATTGCTGCAGGCGCTCAAGCACGCAGCACTACGCCTCGGCCAGCCGAGGCGTTTTTATTTCGGTTTGCAGATGGAGCAGCCATGTTCGTCCAGATTCTAGGTTCCGCCGCCGGTGGCGGTTTCCCCCAGTGGAACTGCAACTGCGCCAATTGCGCAGGTTTTCGCAACGGCAGCCTGCGGGCCCAGGCGCGTACCCAGTCGTCCATCGCCCTGTCCGATGACGGGGTGAACTGGGTGCTGTGCAACGCCTCTCCGGACATTCGCGCCCAGCTCCAGGGCTTTGCCCCCATGCAGCCGGGCCGGGCCCTGCGCGACACCGGCATTGGCGCGATCATCCTGATGGACAGCCAGATCGACCACACCACCGGTCTGCTCAGCCTGCGTGAAGGTTGCCCGCACCAAGTCTGGTGCACCGACATGGTCCATGAAGACCTGAGCACCGGCTTTCCGCTGTTCAACATGCTGACCCACTGGAACGGCGGGTTGAGTTGGAATCGCATTGAACTCGACCAGAGTTTCACCATCGCCGCCTGCCCGAACCTGCGCTTCACCCCACTGCCCCTGCGCAGCGCCGCCCCACCTTATTCCCCGCACCGCTTCGACCCGCACCCGGGCGACAACATCGGGCTGATCGTCGAAGACCTGCGCACAGGCGGCAAACTGTTCTATGCCCCGGGCCTGGGCAAGGTCGACGAGTCGTTGCTGTCGATCATGGCCGGCAGCGATTGCCTGCTGGTGGACGGCACGATGTGGGACGACGATGAAATGCAGCGCCGTGGCGTCGGCACCCGCACCGGTCGGGAAATGGGCCACCTGGCTCAAAACGGCCCCGGCGGCATGCTGGAAGTGCTGGAGCAACTGCCCGAGCAGCGCAAGGTCCTTATCCATATCAACAACACCAACCCGATCCTGGACGAAGACTCGCCCGAGCGGGCTGAGCTTGTACGTCGAAAGATTGAAGTGGCTTACGACGGAATGAGTATTGAGTTGTAGGTTGTGGAAGTGCGCACAATGTTTGTGCCGGATGATAGACCGCCTTCGCGAGCAGGCTCGCTCCCACAGGGATCCCGGTCGTACCTGATATTTGCTGCGCATAAAAACCCAATGTGGGAGCGAGCCTGCTCGCGAAGAGGCTAGACCAGGCACCACCGCCGCCAACGGTTATTCCCGGAGACCGAAATGACTGACACCCCCCTGTCCCCCACCGAGTTCGAAGCCGCCCTGCGTGCCAAAGGCGCGTATTACCACATCCATCACCCCTATCACGTGGCGATGTATGAAGGCCGTGCCACTCGCGAGCAGATCCAGGGCTGGGTCGCGAACCGCTTCTACTACCAAGTGAATATCCCGCTCAAGGACGCCGCGATCCTGGCCAACTGCCCGGACCGGGAAATCCGCCGCGAGTGGATCCAGCGCCTGCTCGACCATGACGGCGCGCCCGGCGAAGACGGCGGCATCGAAGCCTGGCTGCGGCTGGGCCAGGCGGTGGGCCTGGACCCCGATCAACTGCGCTCCCAGGAATTGGTGCTGCCGGGCGTGCGCTTCGCGGTGGACGCCTACGTCAACTTCGCCCGCCGGGCCAGTTGGCAGGAAGCCGCCAGCAGCTCGTTGACCGAACTGTTCGCCCCGCAGATCCACCAGTCGCGCCTGGACAGCTGGCCGCAGCACTACCCGTGGATCGACCCGACCGGCTATGAATACTTCCGCACCCGCCTGGGCCAGGCCCGGCGTGATGTGGAGCATGGCCTGGCGATCACCTTGCAGCACTACACCACCCGCGCAGGGCAAGAACGCATGCTGGAGATTCTCCAGTTCAAACTGGACATCCTCTGGAGCATGCTCGACGCCATGACCATGGCCTACGAACTGAACCGCCCGCCCTATCACACCGTGACCGACCAACGGGTCTGGCACAAAGGAATTACCCTATGAGCTTCGACCGCCGCCAAACCCCGCGCTGGCGCCCCGGCTATCGCTTCCAGTACGAACCGGCCCAGAAAGGCCACGTGCTGCTCTATCCTGAAGGCATGATCAAGCTGAACGACAGCGCTGCGCTGATCGGAGGCCTGATCGATGGTGAACGGGATGTCGCGGCGATCATCGACGAGTTGGCGAAGCAGTTTGCCGACGTGCCGGAACTCGGTGACGACATCGAGCAATTCATGGAGGTCGCCCGTGCACAGCACTGGATCACCCTTGCCTGAGAAGCCCGCCGTCGGCCTGCCGCTGTGGCTGCTGGCCGAGCTGACCTATCGCTGCCCGCTGCAATGCCCATACTGCTCCAACCCGCTGGACTTCGCCGAGCAAGGCAAGGAACTGAGTACCGAGCAGTGGTTCAAGGTGTTTCGCGAAGCCCGGGAGATGGGCGCCGCGCAGTTGGGTTTTTCCGGTGGCGAGCCGTTGGTGCGCCAGGACCTGGCCGAATTGATCGGTGAAGCGCGCAGGCTGGGCTTCTATACCAATCTGATCACCTCTGGCATCGGTTTGACCGAACAGAAAATCAGCGACTTCAAAAAGGCCGGCCTGGACCATATCCAGATCAGTTTCCAAGCCAGCGACGAACAGGTGAACAACCTCCTGGCCGGCTCGAAGAAAGCCTTCGCGCAAAAACTGGAAATGGCCCGGGCGGTGAAAGCCCACGGCTATCCGATGGTGCTGAACTTCGTGACCCATCGGCACAACATCGACAAGATCGACCGCATCATCGAGCTGTGCATCGCCCTGGAAGCCGACTTCGTCGAGCTCGCCACTTGCCAGTTCTATGGCTGGGCGCAGCTCAACCGCGTCGGCCTGCTACCCACCCGGGAGCAACTGGTGCGCGCCGAGCGCATCACCAATGAGTACCGGGCCAAGCTGGAAGGCGAAGGCAACCCGTGCAAACTGATCTTTGTCACACCGGACTACTATGAAGAACGCCCCAAGGGCTGCATGAACGGCTGGGGCAGCATTTTCCTCACCGTCACGCCGGACGGCACGGCATTGCCCTGTCACGGCGCCCGACAGCTACCGGTGCAATTTCCCAATGTGCGCGACCACAGCATGCAGCACATCTGGTACGACTCGTTCGGCTTCAACCGCTTTCGCGGTTACGACTGGATGCCCGAACCGTGCCGCTCCTGTGATGAAAAGGAAAAGGACTTCGGCGGCTGTCGCTGCCAGGCGTTCATGCTCACGGGCGATGCCAGCAACGCCGACCCGGTGTGCAGCAAGTCCGAACATCACGGGGTGATCCTCAAGGCGCGTGAAGACGCCGAGCACGCCACACAAACCATTGAACAACTGGCCTTTCGCAATGAACGAAACTCGCGCCTCATCGCTAAAAGCTGAGCCTTTCAGCGCCACCCAGGCCGTAGCCGCCGGCACCGACTTCGCCGAACTGCAAGTCGGGCCCTTGGGCTTGTTCTGGAATGAATACCGCCCCGCGGACGGCGCCTGCCGGATCTGGCATTGGCAAGACGCCAAGGCCCGCTGCCTGACGCCAGATGGCTTCAGCGCCCGAAGTCGGGTCTATGAATACGGCGGCGGATCGTTCTGCCTGAGCCATGATGGCGTGCTGTTCGTCAACGAGGCCGACCAACAGCTGTACCATCAATCGCTGAGTGGCGAACAGCCCGTGGCGCTGACCTTCGGTGAGTGCCGCTATGGGGACCTTGGCTTTGCCGACGGCCAGGTGTTGGCGGTGGAAGAACAGGCCAACCAGCATCGCCTGGTGTCGATCGGATTGGCGGATCATCAACGGCATCTGTTGGCCGAAGGCGCCGATTTCTACGCTTCGCCAACCCTGAGCCCGGACGGCCAGCGGCTCGCCTGGATTGAGTGGAGCCGTCCGCACCAACCCTGGACAGCGACGCGGTTGATGCTGGCCGAGCGCAACGCTTCGGGCTGGAGTGAACCGCGCTGTGTGGCCGGCAACGGTCAGGAAGAATCCATCCAGCAACCGCGCTTCGACGCGGCCAGTCGCCTTTATTGCCTGACTGATCGCGGCGGCTACTGGCAGCCCTGGATGGAATCGGCCCAGGGTTTAGAACCCCTGCCCGCCGCCGCAGCCGATCATGCCCCAGCGCCGTGGCAACTGGGTGGCTGTACCTGGCTGCCGCTGGACGAACACACCTACCTGGCGAGTTGGACCGAAGCAGGTTTCGGACGCCTGGGCTTGTGCCGCCGTGACAATGCCAGCGACGATTTCACCGGCACCTACAGCCGCTTTCGCAGCCTGGCGCTGGATGAGCGGTTCATCTACGCCATTGCCGCCTCGCCGACTCATCCATCGGCAGTCATTGCCATCGAGCGACAACATCATGAAGTAGTGGTGCTGGCCGGCGGCGTCACGCCATTACCCATCGAACAGATCAGTCGTCCGCGAACCCTGCGCTATCCATCCGGGTCAGGTGAAGCCCACGGGTTCTTTTACCCGGCCATGAATGCACAAGCGAAGCCGCCCTTGGTGGTGTTCATTCACGGCGGCCCTACCTCGGCCTGTTATCCCCTGTTCGATCCGCGTATCCAGTATTGGACCCAGCGCGGCTTTGCCGTTGCCGATCTCAATTACCGCGGCAGCAGCGGTTATGGCCGGGCGTATCGGCAGGCGCTGCATTTGAATTGGGGCGTGGTGGATGTCGAGGACGCCTGCGCGGTGGTCGCCTATCTGGATGAACAAGGCCTGATTGACAGCCGTTACGCGTTCATTCGAGGTGGCAGTGCCGGTGGCTACACGACCCTCTGCGCCTTGGCGTTCCAGGATGTATTCCGTGCCGGCGCCAGCCTCTATGGCGTGAGCGATCCTGTCGCCCTCGGCCGGGCCACGCACAAGTTCGAAGGTGATTACCTGGACTGGCTGATCGGCGACCCGCAACAGGACGCCGAACGCTATCGCGCCCGCACTCCGCTGTTGCACGCCGGGAACATCCGCGTGCCGGTGATCTTTTTCCAGGGTGAGTTGGACGCCGTGGTGGTACCGCAGCAAACCCGCGACATGGTCAGCGCTTTACAGGCCAACGGCGTGGCGGTCGAGGCCCACTACTACCCGGATGAGCGCCACGGTTTTCGCAAGGCGGCGAACCAGGCCCATGCGCTGGAGCATGAGTGGTTGTTCTATCGCAAGGTGATGGATAGCGATCTGTAGGCAGTGGGAACACCACCTGTGGCGAGGGAGCTTGCTCCCGCTCGATTGCGCAGCAATCGCAAAAGCTTGGGGCCGCTGCGCGACCCAGCGGGAGCAAGCTCCCTCGCCACAGATCTAACAACAGAAACTTCAGCGCTTGGCGATGATGTACACCGCGTGCACGATGCCTGGGATGTAACCCAACAGCGTCAGCAGGATATTCAACCAGAACGCCCCGCCAAAACCGACTTGCAGGAACACTCCCAGTGGCGGCAGCAGGATGGCGATAATAATGCGAATGAAATCCATGGATGACTCCCTGATCGACGATGGCCAAATTGCCATATAGCTCATTGACCCCAGACCGCTCGTCAGGGTTCAGTGGGACCCATGCTGAAGCAGCCCCAAGGGTTAGGCGCCTGCAAGAATAAAAAACGCAGGCAAAAGAAAACCCCGCCGAAGCGGGGCTTTGCAGACTGTTTCCCTGACATCCATTTCACTCCGCCGTCCTGGCAGAATCCTACGTGTCCGTGTTGTTACTTTGCGCGTCCTGCGCTACGTCCATGGAAGCTAGGTTAGTCCTGGATCCAATTCGCCGATAGAGGGAAAACACCGGCACGTTGTGTAAGCAAATGCTTACACAACGTCATCGTTTCAGAACTGGCCGGCTTCGAGCAGGAACAGCGACTCGCTGCCCGCCTTTACCGAAGCGCTCAAGGAGTGGATACGCGGCAGCAGGCGGGCGAAATAGAACCGCGCCGTCCCGAGTTTGCTGGCGTAGAAATCATCCTGGTTTTCCTTGCCCAAGGCAGCCCGGGCCATCAGCGCCCACATGTAGGCATACGCGGTGTAGCCGAACGCCTGGAGATATTCCACCGACGCTGCGCCAATTTCGTTCGGGTTGCTCTTCGCCCGGTCCAGCAGCCAGTCGGTCAACTCATCCAGCGTGTCGACCGCGCTGTTCAACGGTTTGATGAACTCTTCCAAGTCGCCGTTCGCAGTGGCGGTGAAATGGCGAATCTCATCGGCGAACAAGCGGTAGAACGCACCGCCGCTGCCGACGATCTTGCGTCCCACCAGGTCCAGCGCCTGGATACCGTTGGTGCCTTCGTAGATCTGGGTGATGCGCACGTCACGCACCAGTTGTTCCTGGCCCCATTCGCGGATGTAGCCATGGCCGCCGAATACTTGTTGACCATGGACGGTGGTTTCCAGGCCCAGGTCGGTCAGGAACGCCTTGGCCACCGGCGTCAGCAACGCCACCAAGTCTTCGGCGCGCTTGCGGGTGACCGGGTCTTCGCTGAACTTGGCGGTGTCCAGTTGCATCGCCACGTAGGTGGAAAACGCCCGGCCACCCTCGTTCGAGGCTTTCATGGTCAAGAGCATCCGGCGCACGTCGGGGTGGACGATGATCGGATCAGCGACCTTGTCCTTGTTCTGCGCACCGGTGGGCGAGCGGCTTTGCAGGCGGTCGCGGGCGTATTCGACGGCGTTCTGGTAGGAACGCTCACCGGTGGCCAAGCCCTGGATGCCAACCCCGAGGCGCTCGTAGTTCATCATGGTGAACATCGCCGCCAGGCCTTTGTTCGGCTCGCCCACCAGATAGCCCACGGCTTCATCGAAGTTCATCACGCAGGTGGCGGACGCCTGGATGCCCATCTTGTGTTCGATCGAGCCGCAGTTGGCCGCGTTGCGCGCGCCCAGGCTGCCGTCGGCATTGACCATGAACTTGGGCACCAGGAACAGCGAAATGCCCTTGGGGCCTGCCGGCGCGTCCGGGAGTTTCGCCAGTACCAAGTGAATGATGTTCTCGGTGAGGTCGTGCTCGCCACCGGTGATGAAAATCTTCGTGCCACTGACCTTGTAGGAACCGTCCGCCTGGGGCTCGGCCTTGGTGCGGATGATCCCCAGGTCCGTGCCTGCATGGGGCTCGGTCAGGCACATGGAACCGGCCCAGACGCCGGCGTACATGTTCGGCAGGTACGTCGCCTTCAGCTCTTCGCTGGCATGGGCATTGATCGACAGGCAAGCGCCGGCGGTCAGCATCGGGTACAGGCCGAAGGACAGGCTCGCGGAGTTGACCATTTCCTCGACCTGGGCCGAAACGGCCTTGGGCATGCCCATGCCGCCATACACCGGATCGCCGCCGACACCGACCCAACCGCCTTCAGCATAAGTCTTGTAGGCCTGTGGGAAACCTGCCGGCGTGGTGACGGCACCGTCCGCCCAGTGGCAACCTTCTTCGTCAGCGGAACGACTGAGAGGCGCGATGCTTTTGCTGGTGACTTTACCGGCTTCTTCCAGGATCGCTTCGACCGTTTCAGCGTCCACGGTGTCGGCCAGCACCGGCAATTGGGCCCAGAGTTTCGCGACCTCGAACACTTCATTGAGGACGAAGCGCATATCGCGCAGGGGCGCTTTGTAGTCAGCCATGGCAAACCTCGCAGGATCTAAACAATTGTTCGTAAAAGACGGTTTTCGCAGTGACCCGAGTGTACCTCAACAACTTTTGCGACACATAGGGTCAACCAATGACTGTTTTGTTATTTTTAGTCACTAGAAAAGATCGCAGGCTTCGCCAGCTCCTACAGGGAATACGCATTTCCATGTAGGAGTTGGCGAAGCCTGCGATCTTTGGCATTCCCCTCATCAGAGCGCAAACAACTCCGCCGGCAGCTTCATCAGGCATTCGCTCCCCGCCTCGATGGCGGCCCGATGAGCGGTCGTGCGCGGCAACAGGCGCTTGAAGTAAAACTCGCACGTCGCCAGTTTGCCCTGGCAAAAATCGCTGTCTCCAGTGCCACCGTCGAGTTGCGCCTGGGCCACCAAGGCCATGCGCAACCACAGGTAGGCCAGGATGATGTAGCCGCTGTACATCAGGTAGTCCACTGAGGCGGCGCCCACTTCGTCCGGGTTCTTCATGGCAGCCATGCCAACCTGGGTGGTCAGTTCGCCCCATTCCCGGTTGAGCCCGTCCAATTGCGCAATATAGGCGTTGAGCTGCGGATGCCCGGCGTTGGCGGTGCAGAATTTATGGACAATTTTAGTGAAACCACGCAGTAACTTGCCCTGGCTGCCCAATACCTTGCGCCCCAGCAGGTCCAAGGCCTGGATGCCATTGGTGCCTTCGTAGATCGGCGCGATCCGACAATCGCGCACAAGCTGCTCCATGCCCCACTCGCGGATAAAACCGTGTCCGCCAAAAACCTGCATGCCGTGGTTGGTCACCTCCAGCCCGGTGTCGGTCATGAAGGCCTTGCAGATCGGGGTGAGGAACGCCAGCAGGTCCTCGGCCTCCTGGCGAGCGGTTTCGTCCTGGCTCAAGTGCGCGGTGTCGAGCAGTTGCGCAGTGAAATAGGTCAGCGCCCGGTTGCCTTCGTTGAAGGCCTTCATGGTGAGCAACATCCTGCGCACATCGGGATGGACGATGATCGGGTCGGCGACTTTTTCCGGCGCCTGGGGGCCGGTCAGCGCGCGCATTTGCAAACGGTCGTTGGCGTATTTGATCGCACCCTGGAAGCTCGCCTCCCCCAGGCAAAGGCCCTGCATGCCGGTGCCGAGGCGGGCATGGTTCATCATGGTAAACATGCAATTAAGGCCTTTGTTCGCCTCGCCGATCAGGAAACCCTTGGCCCCGTCGAAATTCAGCACGCAGGTAGCCGATGCCTTGATGCCCATTTTGTGCTCGATCGATCCGCAGGAAACGCCGTTGCGCTTCCCGGCCTCACCCGCGGCGTCCGGCAGGAACTTTGGCACGATAAACAGCGAGATGCCCTTGGTCCCGGCCGGAGCATCGGGCAGCTTGGCGAGCACCAGATGAATGATGTTGTCGCTCATGTCGTGCTCGCCGGCGCTGATGAAGATCTTGCCGCCGGTCACCGCGTAGCTGCCGTCCGCCTGGGGCACCGCGCGGGTCTTGATGATGCCGAGGTCGGTGCCACAGTGGGCTTCAGTCAGGCACATGGTGCCGGTCCACTGGCCGGCGGTGAGTTTACTGAGATAGGTCTGCTTCTGTTCCTCGGTGCCGTGGGCGTGGATGGCCGACATGGCGCCGTGGGTCAGGCCGGGATACATGCCCCAAGAGGTGTTGCTCGATCCGATCATTTCGCTGATGACCAACCCCAGGGAACTGGGCAAGCCCTGGCCACCGTAAGCTGGGTCCGCCGCCAGGCCATGCCAGCCGCCTTCCACGTACTGTGCGAAGGCTTGCCTGAAGCCTGTAGGCGTAGTCACCACGCCATTGTCGAAATGGCAGCCCTCTTCGTCACCCGAGCGATTGAGGGGCGCCAGCACGTTCTCACAGAACCGAGCGCCCTCCTCGAGAATGGCGCTGACCATGTCCGGACTGGCATCGCTGGCACCCAGTTCGGCATAACGGCCATGAAAATCGAAGACATGGTCGATCAAGAAGCGCATGTCGCGCAGGGGAGCTTTGTACTCGGGCATGGTGGTTTTCTCCGGTAGCAGATCGTTCCAACCTACTGCCGGCCACCCAGGCCCACAATCACAGTCCAGACGCTGAATGCGCCATCATCACTCAACCCGCGGCGGCTTCCATGCGCACTGCGCCGCGGCGATTCTGTCCATAGGCGATCACGCAGTTTCGCCCCGCGCCCTTGGCGTTATAGAGCGCCTGGTCCGCCGATTTGAGTACCTCTTCGGGCGTACGCTGCTCGATGCGCTCGGCCACGCCGATGCTGACGGTCACCGATACGCTGGAGGCGCCAGTGCCGGAGCGCCGCTGACGGCCTTGCTGATCATCCTGGGGACGGCTGTCGGGATTACGCAGTTGGATAGCGTACGTCTCGATGGACTGGCGAATAACTTCCAGATGGGGCATGCATTCGTCGATGGTCTTGCCCGCGAACACCAGGGCGAATTCCTCGCCGCCGTAGCGATACGCCCTACCGCCACCGCCGATTTTCGACAGTTTGCTGGCGACCAGGCGTAGCACTTGGTCGCCCACGTCGTGGCCGTGGGTGTCGTTGAATTTCTTGAAATGGTCCACGTCGCTCATTGCCAACACATAGTTACGCCCCAGGCGCTGCATGCGTTCATTCAATGCACGACGCCCCGGCAGGCCGGTGAGCTCGTCACGGAAGGCCATTTGATACGCCTCGTGGGCGACCGCCGCGGCGATCATCAACATCACCTGGCTGCACATGATGTTCAGGGTGAATGGCAGGATGAAGGTTTTCGGCAGCATCCAGAACAACCCGAGCAGTCCCACCAATTGCGCCGCGTGCAACGGCCGGGGGTTACGCCAGTATTGCCAGGCCAGCAGCAGGAACGCGGCGGCGAACATCGGGTAGGACAATTGGATCAGGCTCATCCAGGCGCCGTGCAACGCGGGCCAGCGGATCTCCGACAGCCACAACAACAACGCCTGTGGGAAGCTCTGCTCCAACGCCAGCGCCACGCTGCCGAAAACCAGCAAAACCGCAAACCGCGCCACCATGTCCTGGAACAAATGGGTGCGCTCCTGCCACGCCGCGAACAGCCCGAACAACAGCGGCAGCAACAGGCAGACGAGATGGAACACCACCGCCGCGTCTTCACGCACCTTGCCGTTGTCGCGGTAGAAATCGGTCTGGGTATCCAGCAGGAAGTAGGCGATGTACACCGTGACCATCAGAAACAATTCACGTTGACGTCGGTAGACGGAGCAATACGCCCCGCCCAGCAACAACACCAGCGTCGGCAGAACGTTGAACAACGAGGTGAAGAAAACGTTGAGATCCTTGACGTAGGCAGCCGCAAGCCCCGCCACCAACAACAGCAACGACGGTAGGAAATGGCTCAGGCGTACAGCGGAAGAACGCGGCAAGGGTAAAGCTCCGACCCGGCTGATCAAGGATGGCATTGTGCCTGCGCCGTGTGACCGATGTCACACTGCCATCGCTGTAACGGCAGGGCGGGACGTTTTCTTAGGGTTGGGTTGGATGAATATTGTTTCAGGATCACAGTTGACCCACTGTGGGAGCGAGCTTGCTCGCGATGACATTGGTCCAATCAAAACTTGCATGGCTGATCCACCGCTATCGCGAGCAAGCTCGCTCCCACAAGCGCCTGCGGTGGCTATGGGATTTACAGCGGCCACAAAAAAGCCGCTGCTCCCGAAGAAGCAGCGGCTGTGTGAAGAACCGCTTAGGCTTAGTAGCCCAGCGCGAAGTCTTCTTCTTTCATGTCCATCAGGTTGTTGGCGCCCGACAGCATGGTTGCCACATGGGTACGGGTACGCGGCAGGATGCGCTGGAAGTAGAAGCGCGCGGTCTGCAGCTTGGCGGTGTAGAAGGCTTCTTCGGTGGTGCCGGCGGCGAGTTTTTCCGCCGCTAGGCGCGCCATGTCGGCCCAGAAATAAGCCAGGCAGGCGTAACCGGAGTACATCAGGTAGTCCACCGAGGCCGCACCGACTTCTTCGCGATCCTTCATGGCCGCCATGCCGACCTTCATGGTCAGTTCGCCCCATTCCTTGTTCAGCGCAGCCAGGGGTTCTACGAACTCCTTGACCGCTTCGTTGCCTTCGTTGCCCTGGCAGAACTTGTGGACGATCTTGGTGAAGCCCTTGAGTGCCTCGCCCTGGGTCATCAGCACTTTACGACCCAGCAGGTCCAAGGCCTGGATGCCGGTGGTGCCTTCGTACAGCATCGAGATGCGGCTGTCGCGAACGTTCTGCTCCATGCCCCACTCGGCGATGAAACCGTGGCCGCCATAGATCTGCACCCCGTGGTTGGCCGATTCGAAGCCGACTTCGGTCATGAAGGCCTTGGCGATCGGGGTCATGAACGCCAGCAACGCATCGGCTTTTTTCTTCTCTTCTTCATCCACGCCGTATTTGACGATGTCGACCTGCTTGGCGGTGAAGTAGACCATCGCCCGGTTACCTTCGGCGAAGGCTTTCATGGTCAGCAGCATGCGACGCACGTCGGGGTGGACGATGATCGGGTCGGCGGCCTTGTCGGGCGCTTTCGGGCCGGTCAGGGAGCGCATTTGCAGGCGGTCACGGGCATATTTCAGGCCGCCCTGGAAGCCGATCTCGGCGTGGGCCAGGCCTTGCAGCGCAGTGCCCAGACGCGCGGTGTTCATGAAGGTGAACATGCAGTTCAGGCCTTTGTTCGCCGGGCCGATCAGGAAACCGGTGGCCGCGTCGAAGTTCATCACGCAGGTGGCGTTGCCGTGGATGCCCATCTTGTGTTCCAGGGAACCACAGCTCACCGCGTTGCGCTGGCCAATGGTGCCATCGGCGTTAGGCAGGAACTTGGGAACGATGAACAGGGAAATGCCCTTGGTGCCGGCCGGTGCGTCGGGCAGGCGTGCCAGCACGATGTGGACGATGTTGTCGGCCATGTCGTGTTCGCCGGCCGAGATGAAAATCTTCGTACCGGAAACCTTGTAGGAACCATCGGCCTGAGGCTCGGCCTTGGTGCGCAACATGCCCAGGTCGGTGCCGCAGTGCGGTTCGGTCAGGCACATGGTGCCGGTCCATTCGCCGGAAACGAGTTTGGTCAGGTAGGCCTCTTGCTGTTCAGGCGTACCGTGTTCGGAAATCGTGTTCATCGCGCCATGGGACAGGCCCGGGTACATGCCCCACGACCAGTTGGCTTCACCGACCATCTCGCTGACCGCCAGGCCCAGGGATTCCGGCAGGCCTTGACCACCATGCTCGACGTCATGGGCCAGGCTTGGCCAGCCGCCTTCGACGAATTGCTTGTAGGCTTCCTTGAAACCGGTCGGGGTTTTCACGCCGGACTCGCTCCAGGTGCAACCTTCGATGTCACCCACGCGGTTCAGCGGAGCCAGCACCTGCTCACAAAACTTGGCGCCTTCTTCGAGAATGGCATCAACCATGTCCGGAGTTGCGTCCTGGCAAGCCGGAAGGCTCTGATAATGCGCTTCGTAGCCAAGCAGTTCGTCACGAACGAAGCGAATATCACGCAAGGGGGCCTTGTAGTCAGGCATAGCGATAAACCTCTGCTGATGTAACCGGGAATGAACGACCGCGTGGATTTGTTGTAGCGGTCAAACAGTTGTTTGAAACATACGTTTACGCCTAAATCTTGTCAAGCGCCGATCTTTTGCCGTTCGTCATCAGCCGAAGAAAATGTCGGACACGGGAAATCCATCGCAATGAAGAATCCGCGATGCGCGTAGGAAAAGATTAGTTGAGCAATAAGACGTTAGAGACAAGAACGCCGCGAATAATCGCGGCGTTTTCGTAATCCTGGAAGAACGGGATCAGGCAAAGGTATCGATCAACGTACCGAGCATTTCGTCGGATGCCTTGGCTACGCTCACACCCAATTCCACCTGGGACTTGCCCTGGGCCATTTCGACCACGTTGCTGGCCAGGTCCGACTGCTGGCTGCGATCCACTGACCGCAAGCGATCCACCTGGACTTCGGACGACTGGCTGGTGACCGAACGCTCGATCGTATTGTTGGCGATCTGGCTAGAGGCCTGATCGACGCGGTTCTGCCCTGTCTGAATCGTGCTCAGACCGGCGTAGAACGCGGTGCTTCCTGAGATTTCCATGGCAGAGTTCGTCTTCTTGAAGGGTCGACAGTGGCCATTGAATCAGAAGGCCAGGGAAAAGGCCCGACAAAAACACTAATGGCACAGTGCCTTGCCATAGGCAAAACCTTGCTGGGGGGTGTCAGTCCAGCAGATCCAATTGCAAGTGTTCGGCCACGGCTTCAGCCGTCACGCTCTGGATCCGCGCCACCCTGCCCAGGCAAGGCGCCGGAAGTCGCTCGGCCAAGGTTGCCAGGTTTTCCTCCAGGCGCGAGGTGGCCGGGTCGATGATGTTCGCGACCCAACCGGCAAGCGGCAAGCCATCACGGGCGATCGCCTCGGCGGTCAACAAGGCGTGGCTGATACAACCCAGGCGCACACCCACCACCAGGATCACCGGCAAGCCCAGCGCTATCGCCAGGTCGGACAGGTTATCCTGGCCGACCAGCGGCACGCGCCAACCGCCCGCGCCTTCGATCAACGTGAAGTCGGCGTCCAGCGCCAGCACTTCGCGCATCGGCCCCAACAGCGACTGCACCGTCAACGCAACACCGGCCTCCCGGGCGGCCAAGTGCGGCGCGATTGCCGGCTCGAACGCCACCGGATTGACCTGTGCATAAGTCAACGGTATCGAGCATTCCGCCAGCAAGGCCAAGGCATCGGCGTTGCGCAGGCCCTTGGGCGTCACGGCGCAGCCGGAGGCCACGGGTTTTCCGGCAGCCGTGCTCATGCCGGCCTGCCGCGCCGCGTGTAGCAGGCCCGCCGCGACGGTGGTCTTGCCGACATCAGTGTCGGTGCCGGTAATGAAATAAGCCTGGCTCATAGCGGTTTCTCCAAAACGGCGTAGACCACTTGGTAAGTCGCGGGCAGCCCCTGTGCCTGACGAAACTGCTCATAAGCTTCAACCAGCGCGAGGATCCGCGCCCTGCCCGTCAAGCCGCCAGGCCGACCAGGGTTCAGATTATGGGCGCCCAGTGCTTTCAATTCGTGGGTCAGGCTGCGCACGTCGGGGTAATGCAACACATGGGGACGGTTTTCAAGACTGACAACGTTCAACCCGCTGGCCGCGCAAAGCTGTTGATACGTCTCGAATCCACGGAAACGGTTGACGTGCACCAAGCCATCCACCTGACGCCAACTGTCGCGCAATTCGTACAACGTACCTACGCAGAGGCTGGTAAAGGCCAACACTCCGCCCGGTTTCAATACCCGATACGCCTCTCTCAGCACCGCGGCAAAATCCTCGCACCATTGCACCGCCAGGCTGGAGAACACCAGGTCGCAGCTCGCCGCCTGCAAAGGCAGCCGCTCGGCGTCACCAGCGATAAAATGCGCGGCGCCACCTTGGGGTCGAGCATGGTTGAGCATGCCTTCGGCGATATCCAGCGCCAGGCCTCTGCTCGCGCCGAAACGCGCGCCCAGGGCGCGGGTGAAATAGCCGGTGCCACAACCCAGGTCCAACCAACGTTGCGGCATGAACGAAGGCGGCAAGCGGTCGAGCAATTGCTGGCCGACGTCGCGCTGTAGCTCGGCCACGCTGTCATAGCTGCTCGCCGCCCGGGAAAACGAAGCCGCCACCTGGCGTTTGTCAGGCAAGGCACCAGGCAAAGGGGGAAGAGACAAATCAGTCATCACCGGACTCATGCAAAAAAGCCTGGATCGCCCCCGCTACACCATGGGGGTCTTCCAGAAGAAATCCGTGGCCGGCCTGTTCGATCAGGCCGATTTCGACATCCGGCAACAAGGCCAGCAAATCACCCGCAGCCTCAGCCGCCACCAAGGCGTCGAGCCCGGCAAACAGATGCAATTGCGGGCCGCGAAAGCTCTGCAATGCAGCGCGAATGTCCAATTGCGCCAGCAGCTCGAGCCCGGCCATCAGCACTTCGGGCGAAGTGTTCGGCGCCCCGGCCAACAGCAACCGCGACAAGCCGCGCGGATCGGCGCAGCCCTGGGCACACAGCAAGCTGAAACGCTTGAGAGTCTGGCGTGGGTCGGCCGCACAGCCGGCGAGAAAGCCATCGAAGGTCTGGCCGTCCATCGCGCTCGGCCATTGTTCATGGGCGACAAAGGACGGATTGCTGGCCAAGGTCAACAAGCCGCAGCAGCGCTCACCCCGACGCGCCGCCAGCGCCGAGGCCAGCATGCCGCCCAAGGACCAGCCGCCGAGCCAGGCGTCCTGGGGCACGGTGGCGTCCAACTCTTCGAGCCATTCATCGGGATCGCTCGACAGCAATGCCGGCAACGGTTCGATTTCCACCCGCAGGTGTTCATCGAGTCCTTGCAGGGCCGCCGCCAGCGGTTCCAGCGGTGAAACGCCCAAGCCCCAACCGGGTATTAGAATCAGTCGATCACGCATGGCTTGGCTCCGGCCCCAACAGGGCAAAACACTCGGCCAGTGCATTCAACAATAGCTGCACCTGGGCCTCGCTGTGGGCGGCGGTCAGGGTCACACGCAAGCGAGCGCTGCCGGCCGGCACGGTGGGTGGACGGATCGCCGTCACCATCAGCCCGCGCTCACGCAGCATCTGCGACATGCGCATGGCCCGCCCCGCATCGCCAATCAGGATCGGTTGGATCGGCGTGAAGCTGTCCATCAGTTGCAGGCCGATCTGCTCGGCGCCCTGGCGGAACTGGCGGACCAGCACCTGCAAGTGTTCGCGCCGCCAATGTTCGCTGCGCAGCAGTTCGAGGCTCTTGAGGGTGGCGCAGGCCAGGGCCGGCGGCTGGCTGGTGGTGTAGATGTAGGGGCGCGCGAACTGGATCAGGCTTTCGATCAGTTCTTCACTGCCCGCCACAAAGGCACCGGCCGTGCCAAACGCCTTGCCCAACGTGCCGACCAGCACCGGCACGTCCTCCCGGCTCATGCCGAAATGTTCGACGACACCGCCGCCGGCAACGCCCAACGTACCGAAACCGTGGGCATCGTCGACCATCAGCCAGGCGCCCTTGGCCTTGGCTTCACGGGCGAGCGCCGGCAAATCGGCCACATCGCCATCCATGCTGAAAACACCGTCGGTGACCACCAGGGTGTTGCCCACTGCTTTTTCCAAGCGTTGGGCCAGGCTCCGGGCATCGTTGTGCAGGTATCGGTTGAAGCGCGCACCGGACAGCAGCCCGGCGTCGAGCAACGAGGCGTGGTTGAGACGGTCTTCCAGCACCGTGTCGCCCTGCCCCACCAGCGCGGTGACCGCGCCGAGGTTAGCCATGTAACCGGTAGTGAACAGCAACGCTCGCGGACGCCCCGTCAGGTCGGCCAAGGCTTCTTCCAGGGCGTGATGCGGACCGCTGTGGCCGATCACCAGATGGGAAGCGCCACCGCCGACGCCCCAACGGGCCGCCCCCGCGCGCCAGGCCTCGATCACTTGCGGATGGTTGGCCAGGCCCAGGTAATCGTTGTTGCAGAACGCCAGCAGGGGCTGGCCGTCCACCACCACTTCCGGGCCCTGGGGGCTTTCGAGCAGCGGGCGCTGGCGATAGAGATTGTCGGCACGACGGGCAGCCAGGCGTGCGGCGAGATCGAAGGGCATGCAGGCCTCAACTGTTTAAGGATTGGCCAAAGCCCCTTGTGGGAGCGAGCTTGCTCGCGATAGCGGTGAGCCAGTCGACATAAATGTTGAATGTTCCATCGCCATCGCGAGCAAGCTCGCTCCCACAGGGCCTTGCATGCCAATCCGGGAATCGGTGCGTGATCAAACAGCGGCGTTGTAGAACTGCTCGCTGCTCTTCTGCTCCACCAACGCCTGTTCAATGGCCGCCTGGTGCACTTCGTCAGCATGTTCTTCGCGGGCTTCGGGTTGGATGCCCAGGCGTGCGAACAACTGCATGTCCTTGTCGGCCTGCGGGTTGGCGGTGGTCAATAGCTTGTCGCCGTAGAAAATCGAGTTGGCGCCGGCAAAAAATGCCAGGGCCTGCATTTGCTCGTTCATCGCTTCGCGACCGGCGGAAAGACGTACGTGGGACTGGGGCATCATGATCCGCGCCACGGCGAGCATGCGGATGAAATCGAACGGATCGATGTCTTCGGCATTCTCCAGCGGCGTGCCGGCGACCTTGACCAGCATGTTGATCGGCACCGATTCCGGGTGCTCCGGCAGGTTCGCCAGTTGGATCAGCAGATTGGCGCGGTCATCCAGGGACTCGCCCATGCCCAGGATCCCGCCGGAGCAGATCTTCATTCCCGAATCACGCACGTAGGCCAGGGTTTGCAGGCGCTCACTGTAGGTGCGGGTGGTGATGATGCTGCCGTAGAACTCCGGCGAGGTGTCGAGGTTATGGTTGTAGTAGTCCAGGCCAGCCTGGGCCAGTGCTTCGGTCTGCTCCTGGTCGAGGCGGCCCAGGGTCATGCAGGTTTCCAGGCCCATGGCCTTCACGCCCTTGACCATTTCCAACACATACGGCATGTCCTTGGCCGACGGGTGCTTCCACGCCGCGCCCATGCAGAAACGGGTCGAACCGATGGCCTTGGCCCGTGCAGCCTCTTCGAGGACCTTCTGCACTTCGAGCAATTTCTCTTTATCCAGCCCGGTGTTGTAGTGACCGGACTGCGGACAATATTTGCAATCTTCCGGGCAAGCGCCGGTCTTGATCGACAGCAGCGTGGAAACCTGGACGCGATTGGCGTCGAAGTGCGCGCGGTGCACGGTCTGCGCCTGGAACAACAGGTCATTGAATGGCTGGACAAAGAGTGCTTTGACTTCGGCCAAAGACCAGTCATGACGCAGGTTGGCAGTGGTGCTGGCGCTCATGGGCATTTCCTTGATTATGCTTGGCTGGCGCCTGGGGCATGGAATACCCACAGGCGCGACACGGATGTTCGGCATATTTAAGGAAGAGTCATGCGCTGTCAACCACGATACAAAGGACCGGTTTACATCTGGTTAAAAAACAAACAATTCTGTCTGCTGTGTGGCGAAAGCACCGATACGCCGCAGCCTATCTGCACCCCCTGCGAAAGCGAGCTGCCCTGGCTCGGCGATCAATGCAGCGTCTGCGCCCTGCCGCTGCCCATGGCCGGGTTGCGTTGCGGCCAATGTACCTCGCGACCGCCGGCCTTCGAACGGGTCCTGGCGCCCTGGACCTATGACTTCCCGGTGGACAGCCTGATCACCCGTTTCAAGCATCAGGCGAAATGGCCTCTCGGCCGGCTGCTGGGCGAACTGCTGGCGCAATCGCTGCAACATCATTTCGACGAAGGGCTGGAACGGCCCGACGCCTTGGTACCGGTGCCACTGGCGACGCGACGCCTGCGCCAGCGGGGTTTCAACCAAGCGGCGCTGCTGGCCCGCTGGCTCAGTGGATCGTTGGCCATCCCTTGCGAAGAAAACCTGCTGCGCCGCACCCAGGATACCCCCGCCCAACAGGCCCTCGATGCCAAGGCCCGACGACATAACCTGCGCCAGGCCTTTGCCCTGGTGCCCCAGGCAACGTTGCGTGACCGTCACCTGGCATTGGTCGACGATGTGCTCACCACCGGCGCCACCGCCCAGGCGCTGGCGGCTCTATTGCTCGATGCCGGCGCCGCGCGGGTCGATGTGTACTGCCTGGCCCGCACGCCGAAACCCGGTGAGCCGGCTTGACGTGCCGCGCCCAAGGCGCCAACGTCCGCCCATCGACCTTCGCACGCAGTTTTCTGTCATGTCATTGCCCACGCTCCTGACCCAGCACATCGTCCGGCGACCTCAACGCATCGCCCTGCTGCAGCACATCGCCGAACAAGGTTCGATCACCCGCGCCGCCAAGAGCGCGGGCCTGAGCTATAAGGCGGCGTGGGACGCCATCGATGAGTTGAACAACCTCGCGGATCAACCGCTGGTGGAGCGCAGCGTCGGCGGCAAGGGCGGTGGCGGCGCCAAGCTGTCGGAGGAAGGCCAACGGGTGCTGCGCCTGTATCTGCGCCTGCAAGCACTGCAGGTGCAACTGCTCGAAGCCAGCGAAGACGCTGGCGACCTGGGCCTGCTCAGCCGCCTGATGCTGCGCACCAGCGCCCGCAATCAATTGCACGGCAAAGTCCTGGGCATCGAGGCCCAGGGACATAACGACCGGGTACGCCTGGAGCTGGCCCGGGGCCTGGTCATCGAAGCGCAGATCACCCACGACAGCACATTGCGCCTGGAGTTGGGAGTCGGCACCGACGTGGTGGCGTTGATCAAGGCCGGCTGGCTGCAATTGCATCCTGTCGAGCAAGGGGAAAAACCGGGGATCAATATTTTGCGCGGCGTGATCGAGCAGGTCGACGCCGCCGAAAACGGTCCCAGCGAAGTGCGCATCGGCCTGCCCAACGGCCAGACGCTGTGCGCCCTGGCCGATCCGCTACAGTTGCAAGCGCAGGACCTGGCAACCGGCTCGCCTGTGCAAGTGACGTTTTCAGCGACAAATGTGCTGCTCGGCACACCGCTGTAGCGCGTTGCAACAATAGTTTCATCGACCCGCTTTAAGGTGACTGCCAAAACCAGCAGGGAGCCTGATGATGAGCCTATTAGAAGAAAACCAATCCACCGACCTGGAAAAGATCGTCGGCCTGAGCCGTCGCCGTTTCATCGGCGCTGGCGCCCTGTGCGGCGCGGCGATGTTCCTGGGCGGCAACCTGCTGAGCCGCAGCGTCATGGCGGCCGCCGTGAGCGAAGGCAATAAAAGCATGCTGGGCTTCAACAGCATTGCCGCCTCCACCGCCGACACCATTACCTTGCCGCCAGGCTACAAGGCCTCGGTGCTGATCAGTTGGGGCCAGCCGCTGAAGAAAAATGCACCGGCGTTCGACCCCAGCGGCAATGGCACCGCCCGTGCACAGGAAGTGCAGTTTGGCGACAACAACGACGGCATGAGCCTGTTCGAATTCCCCGGCGACAAGAACCGGGCGCTGTTGGCGATCAACAACGAGTACACCAACTACCAATACCTGTTCCCTCACGGCGGCCAACCGCAGTCGGCCGAAGACGTGCGCAAGGCCCAGGCCAGCGAAGGCGTGTCGGTGATCGAAATCCAGCGCCGTCGCGGCCAATGGCAATTCGTCCAGGACTCGCGCTACAACCGCCGGATCCACGGCAACACGCCAATCCGCCTGCGCGGCCCGGCCGCTGGCCACGATCTGCTGAAGACCAGCGCCGACAAGAGTGGCAAGAAAGTGCTCGGCACGTTCCAGAACTGTGCCAACGGCATGACCCCGTGGGGCACCTACCTGACCTGCGAAGAGAACTTCACTGACTGCTTCGGCAGCAGCAAGTCGGACCTGCAATTCGACGCGGCACAAAAACGCTATGGCGCCACCGTCACCAGCAGCGAAATCAATTGGCACTTGCACGACCCGCGTTTCGATCTGGCGAAGAACCCCAACGAACTCAATCGCCACGGCTGGGTAGTGGAAATCGATCCGTTCGATCCAGAGTCCACCCCGGTGAAGCGCACCGCCCTGGGCCGCTTCAAGCATGAAAACGCGGCCCTTGCGCAGACCAATGACGGTCGCGCCGTGGTGTACATGGGCGATGACGAACGTGGCGAGTTCATCTACAAGTTCGTCAGCCGCGAGCGCATCAACCATCGCAATGCCAAGGCCAACCGCAACCTGCTGGACCATGGCACCTTGTACGTGGCGCGCTTCGATGCCGGCGACGGCAACCCGGACCATCCCAAGGGCAAAGGCCAATGGATCGAATTGACCCATGGCAAGAACGGCATCGACGCCAGCAGCGGTTTCGCTGATCAGGCCGAGGTGTTGATCCATGCGCGCCTGGCCGCCACTGCCGTTGGCGCCACGCGCATGGACCGCCCGGAGTGGATCGTGGTCAGCCCCAAGGACGGCCAGGTCTATTGCACCCTGACCAACAACTCCAAGCGTGGCGATGCCGGCCAGCCAGTGGACGGGCCGAACCCGCGGGCCAAGAACGTCTATGGGCAGATCCTGCGCTGGCGCACCGACCGTGACGACCACGCCTCCAAGACCTTCGACTGGGACCTGTTCGTGGTCGCCGGCAACCCAACGGTACACGCGGGTACGCCGAAGGCCGGGTCGTCCAATATCAACCCGCAGAACATGTTCAACAGCCCCGATGGCCTGGGCTTCGACAAGGCCGGGCGGCTGTGGATCCAGACCGACGGTGACTCGAGCAACGCAGGCGACTTCGCGGGCATGGGCAACAACCAGATGCTGTGCGCCGACCCCAACAGCGGTGAGATCCGCCGCTTCATGGTCGGGCCGGTAGGCTGCGAAGTGACCGGGATCAGTTTCGCGCCGGACTACAAGACGCTGTTCGTCGGGATCCAGCATCCCAGCGGCGGCTCCACTTTCCCTGAGCACCTGCCCAACGGCAAGCCGCGCTCGTCGGTGATGGTGATCACCCGGGAGGATGGCGGAGTCATCGGCGCCTGATTGGGCCTCATCGCGAGCAAGCTCGCTCCCACAATGGATCTTCGGCGTACCGTCTATCCCTGTGGGAGCGAGCTTGCTCGCGATAGCTTCAGTACAGCCACCACAGCCACCACCTATCTGCCTCTGTCTGCGCTACCATGCTGGGCCGGACGCGGCAGCCCTGCCGCTGCGCAGGAGTCAGCATGTCCCATCCGTTCGAAACCCTCACGCCCGACCTGGTGCTCGATGCCGTTGAAAGCATCGGCTTTCTCAGCGACGCCCGCGTGTTGGCCCTCAACAGCTACGAGAACCGCGTCTATCAAGTCGGCATCGAAGATTCCGAGCCGCTGATCGCCAAGTTCTATCGCCCCCAGCGCTGGACCAACGAAGCGATCCTGGAAGAGCACAGCTTTACCTTCGAACTTGCAGACTACGAAGTGCCCGTGGTGGCGCCGCTGATCCACAACGGCGCCAGCCTGCACGAGCACGCCGGGTTCCGTTTCACCCTGTTTCCCCGTCGCGGCGGCCGAGCGCCGGAGCCGGGCAATCTCGACCAACTCTATCGCCTGGGACAACTGCTTGGGCGCCTGCACGCGCTCGGGGCGACCCGGCCGTTCGAGCATCGCGAAGCCTTGGGCGTGAAGAATTTCGGCCACGACTCGTTGGAGACAGTGCTGCAAAGCGGCTTCGTCCCCCGCGGCCTGCTGCCGGCCTACGAGTCGGTCGCCCGGGACCTGCTCAAGCGCGTCGAAGAGGTCTACGCCGCCACACCCCACCAGAACATCCGCATGCACGGCGATTGCCATCCCGGCAACATGATGTGCCGCGATGAGGTGTTCCACATCGTCGACCTCGACGATTGCCGCATGGGCCCGGCGGTGCAGGATTTGTGGATGATGCTCGCCGGCGATCGCCAGGAATGCCTGGGACAGTTGTCGGAATTGATGGACGGGTACCAGGAGTTCCATGATTTCGATCCCCGTGAACTGGCGCTGATCGAGCCGCTGCGGGCCCTGCGCCTGATGCACTACAGCGCCTGGCTGGCGCGGCGCTGGGACGACCCGGCCTTCCCCCGCAGCTTCCCGTGGTTCGGCAGCGAACGCTACTGGGGCGACCAGGTGCTGGCGTTGCGCGAGCAACTGGCGGCGCTCAATGAAGAGCCGTTGAAGCTGTTCTGACTCGCCTTGGTCCCAACAGCCACTGAAATCCCCTGTGGGAGCGAGCTTGCTCGCGATAGCGATGCGTCAGCCAATATAAATGGCGGCTGTTCCACCGCCATCGCGAGCAAGCTCGCTCCCACAGGGGGCCTGCGGTGGAACCACTTCCTAACAAGGTTCACAGCACAACCAGACAAATCTCCTTACAATCACCCCTTTGTTAGCTGCCTAAGCAAGGATTCTGCATGCAAGCCGCCAACCCGCGTCGCGGGTACATCCTGGGCCTGAGTGCCTACATCATCTGGGGTCTGTTCCCGATCTACTTCAAGGCCATCGCCAGCGTGCCGTCGGTGGAAATCATCATCCACCGGGTGCTGTGGTCGGCCCTGTTCGGCGCGGCGTTGCTGCTGGTGTGGAAACACCCGGGCTGGTGGCGCGAGCTGCGGGACAATCCACAACGCCTGGCGATCCTCGCCCTGAGCGGGACGCTGATCGCCGCCAACTGGCTGACCTACGTCTGGGCGGTGAATAACGAGCGCATGCTCGAAGCCAGCCTGGGTTATTACATCAACCCGCTGGTCAACGTGTTGCTGGGCATGTTGATCCTCGGTGAGCGCCTGCGCCGCATGCAATGGCTGGCGGTGGGATTGGCGGCAGTCGGCGTGGCGCAGCAGGTCTGGCAAGTGGGCAGCCTGCCGTGGGTGTCGCTGGTGCTGGCGCTGACCTTCGGTTTCTATGGGCTAATCCGCAAGCAGGCGCCGGTCAAGGCCTTGCCGGGACTGGTGGTGGAAACCTGGATGCTGGTGCCAATCGCCATCGCCTGGTTGCTGTTCAACCCCACGGCCACCAGTGCCCAGGCGGCATTCTGGACCACCTCCGAAGCCTGGTGGCTGGTAGCGGCCGGCCCCGTGACGCTGGTGCCGTTGGTGTGTTTCAACGCCGCAACCCGGCATTTACCCTACACGACCATCGGTTTTCTCCAGTACATCGCGCCGACGCTGGTGCTATTGCTCGCCGTGCTGCTGTTCGGTGAGCATCTGTCGTCCAGCACGCTGGTAGCGTTCCTGTTTATCTGGGCCGGGCTGGCGGTGTACAGCATCGATGCCGTGATCAGCATGCGCCGACGCAACTGATCAAAAAACATACAAATCTCTACAGGCCACGCCTGGCGTGGCCTGCGCTTATCCTTCCCAAGGTTATCCACAGCGTGATCCCCGCCGTTTGTGCACAAGCCCTTGAAAACTGGTGATTTTTTGATCATCTGCCGCTGAGCCCCGGCAGGCCTGGGCTGGGGCCAGGTCTCTACAGGTTATCCACAGGCAGGCGCAGTTTTTCCTTGGATAACCCTCGTCACGCTTCGTCGCTGAACTTGAGTTCTACCATCAACTCATCGGCCAAGGTTTCAAGGCGTTCTTGCAACGCCTCCAGCGAAAGGGTCAAGGGCACGCCCAGGAGCGCCTCGGCATGAAACAGCAACTCGCTGCTCATCGGTGCCGGCCGGACATGGGTCACCAAGCGTTCGACATTGACGCCCTGCTCGCTCAATAACCGGGTGATGTCCCGCACGATACCGGGACGATCGTTGCCCACCAATTCCATGGTGATGGGTTTCCAGGAGCAGGACTCTTCAACGGCGCTTTCCGCAATCAACACACGAATGCTGTGGGCCGATAACCCTTGCAACGCTTCGATCAACTCTTCATGGGCCTCGGCCGGGGCGCTGATTCGCAGGATCCCGGCAAACTGCCCGGCCAAGTGCGACATGCGGCTCTCCAGCCAGTTACCGCCATGGGCGGCGATGCAATCGGCGATGCGCTCGACCTGCCCGGGCTTGTCCGGGGCGAAAACAGTGATGACGAGGTGGTCCATGGGCGCAGTCCTCTTGTTGATGGAAGGGACAGTATAGGCAAGGCAGAAGATCAACACGGTCGCGCTTTCGTGGCGAGGGAGCTTGCTCCCGCTGGACCGCGTAGCGGGCCCAGAAGGGTTGGATCAGTGCTGCGCACTGAAGCGGGAGCAAGCTCCCTCGCCACGGGGTTTTGTGCACGAAACCTAAAATTATCTGGAACAATCACTCTGTTTTTTGAGAACATCCCGTGTCCCGACGTGACCGTAACACTTTAGTCGGTCGCGGAACGACGCAATTAGTCTAATTTTCACAACCGCAATTGATCATGTAGTATTCCGCAGCGCGCACTACATAATCGCGAAACCCTGTTTTACCGATGTCTGCTTAAGGCCAGTCGCATCCCTGAAAAGCCCCGTCAGCAAGGCTTGAATACCCAGCCGCCAGCGATGGCATGTACTGGTTCCGGGGTTTGTGGTTTAAATGTCCCGAGGCTTCATTGTCAAAATCGAAGAGCTGAAAAGCGAAATAGCTGAGCAGAGTGAGGCAAGCAATGACTGAACACGTTCAAGTCGGTGGCCTGCAGGTCGCCAAAGTCCTGTTCGACTTCGTGAATAACGAAGCCATTCCCGGAACCGGCCTCACCGCCGACGCGTTCTGGGCCGGTGCCGACAAGGTCATCCACGACCTGGCCCCGAAGAACAAAGCCCTACTCGCCAAACGCGATGATTTCCAGGCGCGGATCGATGCCTGGCACCAGGCCCGTGCCGGCCAGGCTCACGACGCCGTGGCTTACAAAGCCTTCCTGCAAGACATTGGATACCTGCTGCCAGAAGCGGCGGATTTCCAGGCCACGACCCAAAACGTCGATGACGAAATTGCCCGCATGGCCGGCCCGCAACTGGTGGTGCCGGTGATGAACGCCCGCTTCGCCCTCAACGCCTCGAACGCCCGCTGGGGGTCGTTGTATGACGCGCTGTACGGCACCGATGCCATCAGCGAAGCCGATGGTGCGGAAAAAGGCAAAGGCTACAACAAGGTCCGCGGCGACAAGGTCATCGCCTTCGCCCGTGCTTTCCTCGACGAATCGGCGCCCCTGGCGGCCGGCTCCCATGTCGATTCCACCGCGTACAAAATCATCGACGGCAAACTGGTGGTCACCCTCAAGGGCGGCAGCAACAGCGGCCTGCGTGACGATGCCCAGTTGATCGGTTTCCAGGGCGATGCTTCGGCACCGACCGCCGTGCTGCTGAAACACAACGGCCTGCACTTCGAAATCCAGATCGATGCCAGCACCCCGGTCGGCCAGACCGACGCCGCGGGTGTCAAAGACATCCTGATGGAAGCCGCACTGACCACCATCATGGACTGCGAAGACTCGGTCGCCGCCGTCGATGCCGATGACAAAGTGGTGATCTACCGCAACTGGCTCGGCCTGATGAAGGGTGATCTGTCGGAAGAAGTCGCCAAGGGCGGCCAGACGTTTATCCGGACCATGAACCCTGACCGTGTCTACACCGCCGTCGACGGTTCGAGCGTCACGTTGCACGGCCGCTCGCTGCTGTTCGTACGCAACGTCGGCCACCTGATGACCATCGACGCGATCCTGGACAAGGATGGCAACGAAGTGCCGGAAGGCATCCTCGACGGCCTGGTCACCAGCCTGGCGGCGATCCACAGCCTCAACGGCAACACCTCGCGCCGCAACAGCCGCACGGGCTCGGTGTACATCGTCAAGCCGAAGATGCACGGCCCTGAAGAAGCCGCGTTCACCAACGAGCTGTTCGGTCGCGTCGAAGACGTACTGAACCTGCCGCGCAACACCCTCAAGGTCGGGATCATGGACGAGGAGCGCCGTACCACGGTCAACCTCAAGGCCTGCATCAAGGCCGCCAGCGAGCGCGTGGTGTTCATCAACACCGGCTTCCTCGACCGTACCGGCGATGAAATCCACACCTCCATGGAAGCCGGCCCGATGGTGCGCAAGGCCGACATGAAAGCCGAGAAGTGGATCGGCGCCTATGAAAACTGGAACGTCGACATCGGTTTGAGCACCGGCCTGCAAGGCCGCGCGCAAATCGGCAAGGGCATGTGGGCGATGCCGGACCTGATGGCGGCGATGCTCGAACAGAAAATCGCTCACCCGCTGGCCGGCGCCAACACCGCGTGGGTTCCCTCGCCGACCGCCGCCGCCCTGCACGCGCTGCATTACCACAAGGTCGACGTGTTCGCCCGCCAGGCCGAACTGGCCAAGCGCGCCCGCGCGTCGGTGGATGACATCCTGACCATCCCGCTGGCCGTCAACCCGAACTGGACGCCGGAGCAGATCAAGAACGAACTGGACAACAACGCCCAGGGCATCCTTGGCTACGTGGTGCGCTGGATCGACCAGGGCGTCGGTTGCTCCAAGGTTCCGGACATCAATGACATCGGCCTGATGGAAGATCGTGCGACGCTGCGTATTTCCAGCCAGCACATCGCCAACTGGCTGCGCCATGGCATCGTCACTCAAGAGCAAGTGATGGAAAGCCTCAAGCGCATGGCGCCGGTGGTCGACCGCCAGAACGCCAGCGATCCGCTGTACCGCCCGCTGGCACCAGACTTCGACAGCAACATCGCCTTCCAGGCGGCGGTCGAGCTGGTGATCGAAGGCACCAAACAGCCGAATGGCTACACCGAGCCGGTGCTGCACCGCCGTCGTCGTGAGTTCAAGGCAGCCAATGGGTTGTGATTGAGCAGTAGCCACGCGGCACAGAAAAAGCCCTGATCAAAAGATCAGGGCTTTTTTATGCCCCTGTGGGAGCGAGCTTGCTCGCGATAGCGGTGTAGCAGCCAATGGAGATGTTGAATGTCAGGCCGCCATCGCGAGCAAGCTCGCTCCCACATTTGAATGGCACCGGTTCTTGGCAGACGATCCTAGAGATCCATCCCCAACTCATGCTTGACCAACCCCAACAGCTTTTCGGTATCGATCGGCTTGAGCAGAAAATCCACCACGCTCAGGTGCATGGCTTCGATGGCGTCCTTCACGTCGGCATCGCCCGAGACGATGATGATCGGCAACGCCGCCCGCTCGGACTCGCGCACCAGGCGCACCAACTCCAGGCCATCGACGTTGCCCATGCGCAGGTCGGTAATCAGCAGGCCGATCGACGGCTTGGTTTCCAGCATCTTGAGTGCCGTTTCGCCACTGGCGGCGGTCATGCAGTGAATCCCGTCCAAGGCCAGGATCTCCGACAACAGCTCCCGTGCGTCCTTGTCGTCATCAACGATCAAGACGCGCTGCGGCGGCAGGTCAGGTTCCAGCATGACGGCACTCAGCGCCTCGCGCTCGGCATCACTCAAAATATCGTGGTCGGACATGGTGCTCTCTACGTTCTATAAATCGATCCCCTGGCACAGTGGTCAGACATCGTTCCGAGGCGCTTCAATGTGCACTTCGTCGGATTTTTTTCCAAGAACATTCAACGAAGTTTTTTCTGACGTCTAGCGTAGGACTTTTCCGTAAGCCAGCCTTAGGTACCGACCTAGACTTACGTCCAATGGGCACCCTGCGCTGAGGGGCCGACCATGGGGAACAGATCCGACCACAACAATTCGAATAAGACTGCGTAATGGTTATGAAAAAAGCGGACGCCTTCATCCAGGCAGGGAAAACCGCGGTGTTGCAAAACATCCAGGGGACGCTGCAGTTTCTCCAGCGCTTTCCCCCGTTCAACCAAATGGAAAACGCCCACTTGGCCTATCTGGTGGAGCAATGCCTGCTGCGTTTCTACGCACCGGGTGACACCATCATCAAACCAGCCGACGGCCCGGTGGAACACTTCTACATCGTCAAGCAGGGCCGGGTGGTGGGCGAACGTCCGCATTCGGCCAAGGGTGGCACCGAGACCACCTTCGAGATCACTACCGGCGAATGTTTCCCCCTCGCCGCGCTGCTGGGCGAGCGAGCCACGCGCACCGAGCACCGGGCCGGCGAAGACACGTTCTGCCTGCAACTGAACAAACTCGCCTTCATCAAGCTGTTCGCCTTGTCCGGCCCGTTTCGCGACTTCGCCCTGCGCGGGGTCAGCAGCTTGCTCGACCAGGTCAACCAACAGGTCCAGCAAAAATCGGCGCAGAACCTGGGCACCCAATACTCCCTCAATACCCGACTGGGCGAATTGGCGATGCGCCACCCGGTCAGTTGCAGCCCGGACACACCGCTGCGCGAAGCCGTGAAGCTGATGCATGAGCAGCAGGTCGGCAGCATCGTGGTGGTGAATGAGCAAAAAGCGCCGGTGGGGATTTTCACCCTACGCGACCTCCGACAGGTTGTGGCCGATGGTTCCGGGGACTTTTCCCAGGCCATCGTAGGACATATGACCCAAGCACCCTTCTTCCTTTCGCCGGACCACAGCGCCTTCGACGCGGCCATCGCCATGACCGAGCGCCACATCGCCCACGTCTGCCTGGTCAAGGACCAGCGCCTGTGTGGCGTGGTGTCGGAGCGCGATCTGTTTTCCTTGCAGCGCGTCGACCTGGTGCACCTGGCCCGGACCATCCGCAACGCCCCCAGGGTGGAAAACCTCGTGGCCCTGCGCGGTGAGATCGGACAACTGGTGGAACGCATGCTGGCCCATGGTGCGTCGTCGACCCAGATCACCCACATCATCACCCTGCTCAACGATCACACCGTCTGCCGCGTCATCGAACTGACCCTGGCCGACAAGGGCGACCCGGGCGTGCCGTTCAGTTGGCTGTGTTTCGGCAGTGAAGGCCGGCGCGAGCAAACCCTGCACACCGACCAGGACAACGGCATGTTGTTCGAAGCCCGGGACGCCGCCCATGCCGCGCAAATTCGTGGCTTGCTGCTGCCCATCGCCCAACAGATCAACCAGAGCCTGGCCCTGTGCGGCTTCACCTTGTGCAAGGGCAACATCATGGCCGGCAACCCCGAGCTGTGCCTGTCCCGCGCCGAATGGGCCCGGCGCTTCTCGGCATTCATTCGTGAAGCGACGCCGGAAAACCTGCTGGGCTCGAGCATCTATTTCGACCTGCGGGTGGTCTGGGGCGAAGAGCAAGGCTGCGAGCAGTTGCGCCAGCAGATCCTCGGCCAGGTGGCCGACAATCGCTTGTTCCAGCGCATGATGGCCGAGAATGCGCTGCGCCATCGCCCACCCGTGGGACGCTTCAGGGATTTCGTGCTGAGCCGCAAGAATGGCGAAAAGGCGACCCTGGACTTGAAAGTTCAGGGCCTGACACCCTTCGTCGATGGCGCCCGCCTGCTGGCACTGGCCAACGGCATCGAAGCCAACAACACCTTGGAGCGCTTGCGGCAATTGGTCGTCAAGGAGGTGATCGAACCGCTCGATGGCGCGGCCTATGAAGAGGCCTATCACTTCATCCAGCAGACCCGCATGCAGCAACATCAACTGCAAACCCGCGAGAACCTGCCTTATTCCAACCGCGTCGACCCCGACAGCCTCAACCATCTGGATCGACGCATCCTGCGTGAATCCTTGCGCCAAGCCCAGCGCCTGCAAAGCAGCCTGACGCTGAGGTACCAGTTGTGAGTATTTTTTCCTGGCTGCGCCCGGCCCAACCGACGGTACCCGATGCGCTGCAACAGCGCCTGGAACGCCTCCCCGCGCCTTCGCCACTGAGGGAAAGCAACCTGCGGGAGCAACGCTGGGTCGTGGTGGATCTGGAAACCACCGGGTTGAACCTGAACAAGGACCAAGTGCTGTCCATCGGCGCGGTGGTCATTGAAGACGGCGCCATCGACTTCAGCCAACAGTTCGAACGGACCTTGCAATGCGATAAGCAGAAACTCGGGCCAAGCGTGTTGATCCATGGCCTGGCCCCCAGCACCATTGCCGCTGGCAGCGCCCCGGCAGAGGCGCTGCTGGCGTTCATGGAATTCGTCGGCGACAGTCCGCTGTTGGCCTTTCACGCGCCGTTCGATTCCCACATGCTCGGGCGCGCCTTGAAAGACTACCTGGGCTATCGCCTGCAGCATCCGTTTCTCGACGTGGCGGACCTGGCCCCGATGCTTTGCCCCCAGGCCCATCTGCGCAGGTCCGGCCTGGACGAGTGGATCGACTGGTTCAAGCTGCAAGTCTTCGACCGCCACAACGCCAGCGCCGACGCCCTGGCCACGGCGGAACTGGCGCTGATCCTGTTCAGCCGCGCCCGTCAGCAACAGATCCACAGTGCGCTTGAGCTGCAACAGCGCCTGGGCCAGTGGAAACGGCGGCAGCAGGCGCCTTCGCTTTAGAAGCCTTGGGCACATAAAGCCTCCCTGTGGGAGCGAGCTTGCTCGCGATAGCGCAGTGTCGGTCGATGTCAACGCAGCTGATTCACCGCAATCGCGAGCAAGCTCGCTCCCACAGGGGTGTTGAGTCGTTCGTCCCGACCAGCGCCAATTGCTTTCCCTCCCCACCCTCTGCCACAATCGCGAACAATTCTCGTTACTTAAAACATCGGTGATGATCCGTGTCGTCAGTCCCCACTCCCCATAGTGATTTGGTTGGTGCGTTGTACCGTGACCATCGCGCTTGGCTATTGGCATGGCTGCGACGCAACGTGGCCTGTGCGCACCGGGCCGAGGACCTGAGCCAGGACACTTTCGTGCGCTTGCTGGGTCGCGAGGAACTGAAAGCACCCCGCGAGCCCCGGGCGTTTCTGGTGGCCATCGCCAAGGGCCTGCTGTTCGATTATTTCCGGCGCGCAGCCTTGGAGCAGGCTTACCTCACCGAACTGATGCTGATCCCCGAGGCCGAGCAGCCCTCGGTGGAAGAACAGCAAATCATCCTGGAAGACCTCAAGGCCATCGACCGCCTGCTCGGCAAACTGTCGAGCAAGGCCCGCGCAGCCTTCCTCTATAACCGCCTCGACGGCCTCGGCCACGCCGAAATTGCCGAGCGCCTGGGGGTTTCGGTGCCGCGGGTACGGCAGTATCTGGCGCAGGGCATCCGCCAGTGCTACATCGCCCTGTATGGAGAACCGACGTGAGCCAGGTCCATGCCAAACCGGTCTCGGCCAGCGTGCTGGACGCCGCCATCGCCTGGCAGTTGTCCCTGGACTCGAGCAGCGCCCAGGAGCGGGAAGCGTTCGCCCGCTGGCATGCCGCCGATGAAGAACACGCCCGGGCCTGGCGACAGCTAGGCATGCTCGACCAGCGCTTCAGCTTGGCCAACGGGCCGGCGCGGGCGGCGTTGCTGCAATCGCGGGTGAGCATTCGCCGGCGGATACGCAAGGTGGGCAGCGGCCTTGCCAGCGTTGTCGCGGCCATCGGCCTGGCGTTGTTTGCCGGGGAGCGTTACCTGCCGTTGGACTATTGGCTGGCCGACCAGCGCACCGCGACGGGCGAGCAACGCACCCTGCGCCTGGCCGACGGCACGCTGATCAACCTCAACACCCACAGCGCGCTGGACGTGCGTTTCGATGACAAACAGCGCCGCATCATCCTGCAGGAAGGCGAGATCCTGGTGGAGACCGGCCACGACGACCCGCGTCCGTTCATCGTCGAGACCCGCGAAGGCAGCCTGCGTGCCTTGGGCACACGATTCCTGGTCAAGCGTGAAGACGAAGGCACGCGCCTGAGCGTGTTGAAATCCGCCGTGGCGGCGCATCCCCAGGCCACGGACGTCGAACAGATCCTGCGCGAAGGCCAACAAGTGCTGATGCGCCACGACGGTCTCGGCCCTACCATCGCCCTGAACCCCGGCGCCGACGCCTGGACCCGCGGCATGCTGGTGGTGGACAACGCCCGCCTCGAAGATCTGGTCCATGAGTTGGGCCGTTACCGGCGCGGCTACCTGGGCGTGGAACCACAAGTGGCCGACCTGCGCATCACCGGCAGTTTCCCGCTGCACGACACCGACCTGGCCCTGACCGCCTTGCTGCCGACCTTGCCGGTGCAGGTCGAGCATCACACGCGGTGGTGGGTGGTGGTGGGGCCGCGGGCTGAAACCAAGCCCTGAAGCACATTGTTGTCAGTGATGGCCTCATCGCGAGCAAGCTCGCTCCCACAGGGCTTCGTATTCCAATGTGGGAGCGAGCTTGCTCGCGATGAGGCCATTCGTCCCACCAAAAAAACACCGTCCGCAAACAGAATCTAAATTATTTTCATCCAGCCCTATCACTTTTCGATTTTCATCCGGCACTCAGGCAATTGAGAAATATTTCCATTCAGGAGCCGCCGTATGTCCCGCCCGCTAGACACCCTGTTGCGCCCCAGCCTGTTGGCCGTTGCCATTGCCTTTGCCGCCCCGTTGACCAGCGCCCCCCTGCTGGCCGCCGAACAGGCCACCAGCGTGCGCGCCTACAATCTGCCCGCCGCGCCCCTGGCCAGCACCCTGAACCAGATTGCCAGCCAGGCCGGCCTTGCGCTGAGCCTGAATCCGTCCCTGGCCTCGGGCAAGACCTCGGCCCCGGTCCAAGGCCAGTTCGACGCCACCGGCGCCTTGCGCGAGGCCTTGCGCGGCACCGGCCTGCAACTGGAACAAAGCAGCGCCGGCACCTACAGCCTGGTGGCCATGCCTGAAGGGGTCATGGCCCTGCCGGAAACCAGCGTGATCGGCGCCGGTCTCAGTGAAACCGCGTGGGGCCCG
This sequence comes from Pseudomonas sp. MPB03, assembly GCF_046605385.1. NCBI lineage: Bacteria > Pseudomonadati > Pseudomonadota > Gammaproteobacteria > Pseudomonadales > Pseudomonadaceae > Pseudomonas > Pseudomonas sp. MPB03. The sequence continues at coordinate 6,199,288 of NZ_CP176770.1, forward strand.
ACCGAGGGTTACGCCGCCACCCGCACCGCCGCCGGGACCAAGACCGATACGCCGGTCGTCGAACTGCCGCGCTCCGTCTCCGTGGTCACCCGCCAGCAGATGGAAGACCGCTCCGTGCTCAACCTCAACGACGCGCTGCGCTACACCGCCGGTGTGCAGAGCAGCGGCTACGGCTCGGACTCGCGTAACGATTGGCTGCTGGTGCGCGGCTTCGTGCCGACCCAGTTCCTCGATGGCCTGCCGCTGCCCAGGGGCAACTACATCACGCCGAAAATCGAGCCTTGGAACCTTGAGCGCATCGCCGTGCTGCGTGGCCCGGCCTCGTCGGTCTACGGCCAGACGCCACCCGGCGGCATGCTGGACATGGTCAGCCGCCGCCCACAAGCCGAAAGCAGCAATGAAGTCGAGCTGCAGGCCGGCAGCTACGAACACAAGCAGATCAACTTCGACAGCACCGGCAAGGTCGATGACGAAGGCCAGTTCCTCTATCGGGTCAGCGGCACCGTGCGCGACAGCAACGCCCAGGTCGATCACATCCCGGACAAGCGCTACAACCTCGCGCCGAGCCTGACCTGGAACATCAACGACGACACGCGCCTGACCTTCCTGTCGCAATACACCCGCGACGACACCGGCATCACCGGGCAATTCCTGCCACTGCAAGGCACCAAGCTGTCCTCGCCGGCGGGCAAGATTTCCCACCACAAGAACCTGGGCGATCCGGACTGGGAATTCTACGACCGCACCTACTACGCGCTCGGTTATGCGTTTGAACATCGCTTGAACGATACCTGGCAGTTCCGCCAGAACCTGCGCTATACCAAGAGCGATTTGGAAACCCAAGGTATCTCGGCTGGCGGCCAATTCTGGCCAGACGGCCCCGACCAATCGGTGGACGCCGACGGCAACGTCAAGCGCAGCGCCAGCGTCATCAATGAAGACATCAGCCAGTTCGCCGTGGACAACAACTTCCAGGCCGACTTCCAGACCGGCGCCCTCAGCCACACCCTGCTGCTGGGCCTGGATCACCAGCGCTCCAACAGCAATTCGCGCTGGGATTGGGGTTCGACTGGCGTGCCGACCAGCAACATCCACAACCCTACCTATGGACAGGATTTCTCCAACGTCCAGTACTTCACCATGTATGACTACAACCAGAAGACCCACCAGACCGGCCTGTACGTCCAGGACCAGATTGCCCTGGACAACTGGCGCCTGACCCTCGGTGGTCGTGAAGACTGGATTCACACCGGCACCGTGTTCCACAACCTGAACAACGTCACCAACACCCAGCGCGACAAGAAATTCAGCGGCAACGCGGCATTGAGCTACGTCTTCGATAACGGTGTGACGCCGTACCTTTCCTTCGCCCAGTCGTTCCAGGCGGCGGCAGGTTCAATCGTCAACAGCACCGAAGCGTTCAAGCCGACCGAAGGCGAACAGTACGAGGCCGGTATCAAGTACCAACCGCCCGGCACCAAGACCTTGCTGACCGCCGCGGTGTTCGACCTGACCCAGAAAAACAACTCCGTGACCGAAAACAATGTCACCCGCCAAGTGGGTGAAGTCCAAGTACGGGGCGTGGAACTGGAAGCCTCGGGCAACGTGACCGACAATCTGAAACTGGTCGGTTCCTACACCTACAACGACAGCGAAATCACCAAGGGCACCGCGGCTGAAGAAGGCAAGCGCATGGCCCAGGTGCCGCGTAACCAGGCCACTGCCTGGGCGGACTACACCTGGCACAACGGCCCGCTGGATGGCTTCGGTGTCGGCGCCGGTGTGCGTTATGTCGGCGACACCTACGGCAACACCACCAACACCGACTGGGGCCATGTCGGGTCCTACACCGTGTACGACGCCTCGGCCCATTACGACCTGGGTCGTTTGAACAAGACCCTCAAGGGCGTCACGGTGGCGGTGGATGCCAAAAACATCTTCAACAAGGACTACCTGTCCACTTGCGACGGCTTCTACTGCTACTACGGTGACCAACGTAATGTCGTCGCCAGCGTGAATTACAAATGGTAAACGGTTAGCATTTGCAAAACCTTTTGAGGGTGCTCAATTGGCGAAGCTGTTCATGTAAGGAAAACCGTGGCGAGGGAGCTTGCTCCCGCTGGGCTGCGCAGCAGCCCCAAAAGCTTGGGATCGCTGCGCAATCCAGCGGGAGCAAGCTCCCTCGCCACAATGGCTGTCCTCCAGGTGAACAGTGTTATCCCCAGGTGCCCTCTTGCATTCGGATCGCTCATGAAAAGCAAAACCATTCGCCGCTGGTCCTTCATCCACACCTGGACCAGCCTGATCTGCACGGTCTTCCTGCTGATGCTGGCGATCACCGGGCTGCCGCTGATCTTCCACCATGAAATCGAACACCTGCTGGGCGACGCCCCCGAGCTTCGGGAGATGCCGGCCAGCACGCCGCCGCTGGACTTGCAGCAACTGGTGGAAAAAGCCAAGGCCCATCGCCCAGGTGAAGTGGTCCAGTATTTTGGCTGGGACGAGGACGAGCCCAACGGCGTCATCACCATCATGGCGCCGACGCCGGGCACCGAACCCAATTCCTCCCACACCTTCATGCTCGACGGGCGCACCGGCGAAGCCTTGGAAATGCCCTCGGCCAATGGCGGTTTCATGATGGTCATGTTGCGCCTGCACGTGGACATGTTCGCCGGCTTGCCGGGCAAGCTGCTGCTGGCCTTCATGGGGCTGTTGTTCGTGATTGCCATCGTCTCCGGGGTGGTGCTGTATTTACCGTTCATGCGCCGCTTGAAGTTCGCCACGGTGCGCCAGGACAAATCCACGCGCCTGCGCTGGCTCGACCTGCACAACCTGATCGGCGTGGTCACGCTGGTCTGGGCACTGACCGTGGGCGTGACCGGCGTCATCGCCGCGTGCGCCGACCTGCTCATCGCGGCGTGGCGCAACGACAGCCTCAGTGCCATGGTCGAACCCTACCGCAACGCCCCGCCGCTGACCCAACTGGCTCCGGCCACGCGCTTGTTGGACATCGCCAAGGACGTCGCGCCGGGCATGGAGCCCAGCTTCATCGCCTTCCCCGGTACGCTGTTCTCCAGTGAGCACCACTACAGCGTGTTCATGAAAGGTGACACCCACCTGACCTCGCACCTGCTCACGCCCGTGCTGATCGATGCCACCACCCTGGACGTCACCGCCGTCGCCGAACGACCGTGGTACATGGACATGATGAGCCTGTCCCTGCCCCTGCACTTCGGCGACTACGGTGGCCGGCCGATGCAGATTTTCTGGGCGACCCTCGATGTCCTGACCATCATCGTCCTGGGCAGCGGCGTGTATCTGTGGGTAGTTCGGCGCAAGGCCGCCAAACGCGCAACCGTCGGTGCGGAGGTTGCTTCGTGAGGCCTCGGCAGTCGAATTTCTGGAAGGTGTTTGGTATTCCCGTGATGATTGGTGCGCTAAGCGCTGCGGGATTGTTCAGTGCATTGCTCGGTGACGGAGGCTGGGATGCGGTGAGCTGGGTTGGGCTGGGCATACCCACGGTGCTGGGGACTTGGGGCTTGATCAAACGCGGATAACGCCAGCCAAACACAGAGCCAATGTGAGAGCGAGCTTGCTCGCGATAGCGGAAGGCCAGTTGCATTGATGTCGACTGACACGCCGCCATCGCGAGCAAGCTCGCTCCCACAGTGGAGATATCGGTCAATCCGCCGCTCGCCAGCCGCCCTTCAACTGTCTAGGCTAAGCCCCTGCCGCCCAATCGAGGATACCCGCATGTCCACCCCCAGCATGACGCTGTTCCACAATCCCGCTTCGCCCTTCGTGCGCAAGGTCCTGGTGCTGCTGCACGAAACCGGCCAGCAAGACCGCGTGGCGTTGCAGCTTAGCCAGCTCACGCCGGTCAAGCCGGACCGGGCGCTCATCGATGACAACCCGTTGAGCAAGATCCCGGCCCTGCGCCTGGCCAACGGAACAGTGATCCATGACAGTCGCGTGATCCTCGATTACCTCGACCACCAGCACGTTGGCAACCCGTTGATCCCCCGGGACGGCGCGGCGCGCTGGCGGCGCCTGACCCTCGCCTCCCTGGCCGACGGGATCATGGATGCGGCGGTGATGATCCGCTACGAAACCGCGCTACGCCCCGTGGAAAAACACTGGGACGAATGGCTCGATGCGCAACGGGACAAGATTCGCCGTGCCCTGGGCCTGCTCGAAGCCGAGGCGATTGCCGAATTGGCCAGCCATTTCGACGTGGCCTCCATCAGCGTGGCCTGCGCCCTGGGCTACCTGGACCTGCGCCATCCCGACCTGGAGTGGCGCAAGGCCAATCCGCAATTGGCGCAGTGGTTTGCCGAGGTGAGCGTGCGGCCCTCGATGATCGAGACGGTGCCCAGGGTTTAGCCTTGCGTTAACCGTGCCGGCCTCATCGTCGGAACGCCGCCCGGAGCAAGCTCGCTCCCACAGGGGACTGTGGTGTTCTTTGTGGGAACGAGCTTGCTCGCGATGGCAGCGCACGGATCCAGCGGAAACAACCCAGCAATGCGCATCACCAACACCTCCCGCACCCGCTGATCGTCCCGCAAGCCCAACGACCGGCTCATTTCACCTCTCCCAGATCGAAACTCATCGCCGCGGCCGGCTTCGACCCGACCCCATACCAGTCCAGCTTGCGGGTCAACACCATGAACACGCCCAACAGGCTGAACAACAATAGCGACCCCATCAACAGTGCGTAGTCCTCAGCGCTCAACAGGCCGTAGAGCAAGCCGTACAAGCCCGCCAGCCCCGCCGAAAACCCGAGGCCGTGGCTCACGCTGCGCAGCACATGGCAGACATAAAACCCGATCAATACGACACAGGCACTGGCCGACACCAGGTACGCCAGGGTGAAGCCGATGTGCTCCGACAACGACAACAGCAGCAGGTAGAAGAATGCCAGCGCCACGCCCACCAAGGCGTACTGGACCGGGTGCACCGCCAGGCTCTTGAGCACTTCGAAAAGGAAGAAGCCGGCGAAGGTCAGCGCGACGAACAGCAACGCATATTTAATCGCCCGGTCGCTCTTGAGGTATTGGTCCACCGGATCGATGAAGCTCACCCCGAAGGCACGGCTGCGGAACGCTTCACAGCTATCGCTAGGCTCGCAGGCTTGCAGCGTTTCCAACAGGTTGGTGGAGAAAAACGACGTTTGCCAGTCAGCGCTGAAACCCTGCTCATTGATCTCGCGGTTGGTGGGCAGGTAGTTGCCGATGAAGCTGGGGTGTGGCCAGTCGGCCGACAGGTGCACCTTGGTGGATTTGCCCACCGGCAGAATCTGGAAGTCGCCCGTGCCTTGCAGGCGCAGGTCAAAACCGAAGGTCAGCTCGGGGCCGCCCTGGGCGGTGATCATCGGCAGCGGCACATGCACGCCCTGCCCCAGCCAGCCGAGTCGCGAGCCGGGCAGGAAATCAACGGTCTGCTGGTTCAGCGTCAAGGTCAACGCATTCTCGATGCCACGAATATCGCTGATGCCGACGCTCAGGTACGGCTCGTCAAAACGGTAATCGGCAAAGTCCTTGGCAGCGACACCGTAGCGCTCAGGCACCTTGAAGCGGCCATCGATACGGTTGTCGGCGTGGAACATCCGCGCTTCGTAGATGCCCCGGGCACGGGTTTCAGTGCGGATCTGGCCGTCGAGCTCGAATTGCTCAGGCAAAAAATATAACTCGCCTGTTCGTTCGACGGTTTCCAGGAAACGCACACCGGTCTTCTCGTTGGTGTTCCAGACCTTCACGCTCTTGCGAAACGGCACCACGATCATCGGCCCGATCAGTTGCTGGTTGTAGCTGGAGCTGCGGGCGATGTCCTGCAGCACACCGTCGCGCAACTCCTGGCGCTCGTCGATGAGGCCATTGATCATCAACAGCGGGATCATCAGCAAGAGGATCAAGAGGGCGATCATGCCCAGTTTAATGGCGAGGCTGCGGTTCATGTGGGGCTCTCCCTGTTCGAATGAGGGAGAGTCTGGGGTGGCTGTGTGAGGGGTTTATGGGGGAAATGTGGAGATTGTGTGGAGACTGAAATCCACCTGCCCCATGAAACCTGTGGCGAGGGAGCTTGCTCCCGCTCGGCTGCGAAGCAGTCGCAAAAGGGGCCGCTTCGCAGCCCAGCGGGAGCAAGCTCCCTCGCCACAAGAGTGTTCCAAACTGAGTAACTGGGTGTTCAGGGCAACCTCAGCACCACCTCCACCCCACCCTCGACATTGCCAATACTGAATTGCCCCCCATGCAACTGCACCACTTCTTCGACAAAGTTGAGCCCCAGGCCGGTGCTCTTGCGGCCGCTGTCCGGGCGCGGCAGGGAATAGAAGCGCTCGCTCAAGCGCGGCAGTGCGTAGTCGGGGATCGGCGCGGCCTGATTGAACAGGCGGATCTCGACACGATTCCCACGGCGCTCGGCGCTCACTCGCAGCAGGCCGTTGATGGGGGTGAAGTCCAAGGCGTTTTCCAGCAGATTGCCCAAGGCCTGGCGCAACAGGAACGGCTCTCCCGTCAGTGCCAGGTCGCCAGCGATCTGCTGTTCAACCGTCAACTGGCGACTTTCAATCCAACCGCCGCGCGCTTCCAGCAACTCAGCCATCAGCGCCGCCAGCGGCACTGCGACTTCTTCCTCCAGCCCTTGGCGCTGCTCGATCTGGGCCAGGTTGAGCAAGCGCTCGATCAACTGCTGCATGCGCACGCTTTCATTGTCGATGTTGCTGACAAAGCGCTGGTGCTGGGCAGCGGGCATGTCGCTTTGCAGCAGCTCGGCAGCGCCACGAATCGCCGCCAGCGGGCTCTTGAGTTCGTGAGTGAGCGTGTGCACGTAACGCTCGACGTAGGCCTTGCCTTCGAGTTGGGTGCGCATGTGCTCCACCGCACCGGCCAGTTGCTCGAATTCACCGCCACGATAATGCGGCACTTCCACCCGACGCCCCTGGCTGACCGCCTGGGCGTAGATCGTCAAACGCCGCAGTGCCGCGCTGAGCCACCAGGACAACAAGCCGCCCAGCAACAAGCCCAGGGCGACCAGCCCGGCACCATAGATCAACAGCCGCCGCTCGGTGCGATCGACATAAGGCTGCAAGGAACTGTTGGGCTTGGCGACGGTGACAACGCCAATGATCCGGCCGTTGTCGCGAATCGGCGCACCGACGTGCATCACCGAAGACGCCGGATCGTCCGGATCGCTGCGACTCGAACGGGCGCCGTAGTGGCCGCGCAGGGTCAGGTAGACGTCGTTCCAACGTGAATAATCCTGTCCCACCGCCACGCCACTGGAATCGAGCACCACGATACCCTTGGCATCGGTGACATAGATGCGATGGCTGACCTGGTTTTTCGGCAAGCCCCAGATCGTCGCCGCCGGCTGGCGCTCGCCATAAGCCCTGAGCAATTGTGGCCAACGATTCTGGTTGAGGGTGCCGGCCTTGAAATCGTCCCGCAGGATCTCGGCCATCAGGTTGGCAGTGTCCACCAGGGTTTCCTCGGTGGACTGGCGCACGCCGGGGCGGATTTCCTCCATGACCGTGTTGAGCACGAAATAACCGGTCAGGGCGATAAACAGCACATACACCAGGAAAATCCGGATCCCCAGCGACATCAGCTGTGCCCCGGGCTGTAGCTGTAGCCCAGGCCTCGATGGGTCTGGATCGGCTCGGCCTCGGCGCGGACCAGGCGCAATTTGGCGCGCACGCTCTTGATGTGGCTGTCGATGGTGCGCTCGTAGCCGGCATCGCTGGCAACGCCCAGAGCATCGAGCAATTGTTCGCGGCTGAAAACCCGCTCGGGCTGCTCCAGCAGGCAATTGAGCAGGCGAAATTCGTGGCGGGTGAGGTTCAGCGGGGTGCCGCGATAGTTGATTTGCACGCGGTCGGCATCGACCTGAAACAACGCCGTGCCCACCTCCGCCACCGGCCGCGGCGCCACGCGCTTGAGGATCGCCCGGACCCTGGCCGCCACTTCGCGGGGGCTGAAGGGTTTGACTACATAATCGTCGGCACCGATTTCCAAGCCCACGATCCGGTCGATCTCGCCATCCCGGGCTGTCAGAAAGATGACCGGAACGTCGCTGAAACGTCTGATTTTTTTACAAGTCTCGAATCCGCTGATATCCGGCAGGCCCACATCGAGAATGATCAGGTCCGCCGGGGTGTTTTTCTGGTGTTCAAGAGCGGCTGCGCCAAGGCTCAACCAAGTGGTATCAAACCCCTCCCCTTGCAGGGCAAACACCAGCGTATCGGCGATGGCGGCTTCGTCTTCGACAATCAGAATATGAGGCATGGCTTGCGGGCCCGGCAGTAAAGTTGCCGGAACGGTGCCGCAAGGCTTGGGGTGAGTCAATCAGGGAAATCAGCAGTCCGGCTTATCCGCCGTAAACCGCCGCGCCGGGTTCACCGCCGCCCCGAACTCACGCAACGCCTTGGCCCCAATCAACAGCGGATAATTGAAACTGCTGCGGTCGGTCAGGTTGACCTCGACCGTGCGCTTGACGTTGCCCAGGCACAACTCCAGATCGACCACCGGGCGCTTGGTGGGGGCGATCTTTTCGTCGTCGTCCTCATCCTCTTCGGAACGGGTCTTGATCTTGCTGATGCGGGCGATCTTGTGTTCGTAGACCTTGTTGTCCGCGTCCTTGGTCGCCAGGCGGAAGCGCACCCAATCGTCGCCGTCACGGGTGAAGGTCTCGATGTCCTTGGCCGACAGCGAGGCGGTCAGGGCGCCGGTGTCCATCTTGGCCTTGAGCACCTCACCGCCGATTTCCGGCAGCGCGATGTATTCGTAGCGCCCGTACAGGGTCGGCTCGGCGGCCAGCACCGGAAGGGCCATCAGGGAAAGCAGGGCGAGAACTGATTTCATGTAGTAAGGGCTTCCATTGTGGGCGTGGTTTTTTAGACCGTGGCTGATGAATTCGTTCGGTTGATCGCACAGCGGCCAGAGATTGCTCCCGCTGGGCCCTGTAGGAGCTGTCGAGTGAAACGAGGCTGCGATCTTTCCAAAGACACTTGAGTCCAAAAAGATCGCAGCCTTCGGCAGCTCCTACAGGGCCCAGCGGGAGCAATCTCTGGCCACAAAAGCCAGCCCAGTCTAGCCAAGTCCAAGTGAAACTTTCGTCCAAGCCGATTTGGCCTACCACCCGAAGCTTGCTTATCATGACCCGCCTACCCGTTTGCAAGAGTCATCTATGCGCCGCCTGCTCACCGGCTGTTTCGTCACCCTGTTGCTGTTGCTCAACACCCTGGTGCTGTTCGGGCCGCTGATGGTGTTCGCACTGCTCAAACTGGTCCTGCCCGGGCGCTTTCGCGACTATGCCTCGTGGGCAGTGATGTGGATCGCCGAGACCTGGGCCGAGATCGACAAGCAGATCTTTGCCCTGTGCATCCCCACCCGCTGGGACATCCGCGGCGGCGCGGACCTGCGCGGCGATACGTCTTACCTGGTGATCAGCAATCACCAATCCTGGGTGGACATCCCTGCCCTCGTCCAGGCCCTCAACCGGCGCACGCCGTTCTTCAAGTTCTTCCTCAAGAAAGAACTCATCTGGGTGCCGTTCCTGGGGCTGGCCTGGTGGGCCTTGGATTACCCGTTCATGAAACGCTACACCAAGGCGTTCCTGGCAAAGAATCCGGAGCTGGCCGGCAAGGACCTGGAAATCACCAAGGCCGCCTGCGAGCTGTTCAAGCGCCAACCGGTCACCGTGGTCAACTACCTCGAAGGCACCCGCTTCACCGCCGCCAAAAGCCAACAACAGCAATCGCCCTTCACCCACCTGCTCAAGCCCAAGGCCGGCGGCGTGGCGTTCGTGCTGGCGGCCATGGGCGAACAACTGGACGCGGTGCTGGACGTGACCGTGGTCTATCCGCAAGACCGCATTCCCGGGTTCTGGGACCTGATCAGCGGCGCAGTGCCCCGGGTCATCATCGACATCCAGACCCGCGAACTGGACCCGGCACTCTGGCAGGGCGATTACGAAAATGACCCGGTGTTTCGCCAGCAGGTGCAGGACTGGGTTAATCGGCTCTGGACTGAAAAGGACCGGCGCATCGCCCAATTGCGCAACGAGGGGATGGGAACCTAACAGTTCTGATGGATTACCCCACGGCCCAAGAACCGACCTTGATGCCGGGGCTGGACACGCGTTGCGCCAGCCAGCTCCCTCACACGTGCAGGCGGGAAAACGCCGACTACCTCAGCTTGAGATTCTGAGACCCCTGTGGCGGATGTTCGATGTCGCCACGCTCATCAAACGCCCGCACCATTCCCCCAAATCCCCCCCAGGTTCTGCAGCAGCGAACCGGCAACGCCCTGTTGGCCGAGGTACTGCAGAATGATCGGGGCAAACTGGCCGATCATGCCGCTGTCCATGCCCAGCGCGCTGAAGGCATTGTTCAGGTCGCCGGTATCCTTGACGTTACCCAGCAGGCCGTCGAGCAAGGCATTGTTATCCGACCCGCCACCGAGCAAACCACCCAAGCCATTGAGCCCGCCGATGGCGCTGTTTCCGGCGATCTGATCCAGGCCCGGCACACTTTTGCTCAGTTCGGAAAATTGCGGCTCGCTAAGCCGATTCTTCGCCAGCCCCAGCATCGCACCGGCACCGCCGATGGCCTGTTCCGGCGTGATTTTCAGTTCCGATCCAAGGGTGTTGAGCAACCCGGCCGCTTTCGGTGCAGCGGCCACCATGCCCTCTTCCTCGCCTGAGCTGCCCTGCATGGCCGACACCACATTGGCGGCATCGCTAAGGCTGAACTGCGCGAAGGCCGGGCTGGCGGCGAGTATCAACAGCCAAGACAGTGCAAAACCGCGTGAAACCTTCATCCCGGACATCCTCTTGAACACGAAAAAGCCGCCCATGATGAGCGGCGTAAAGCGTGCTTTGGACTGGCGCGGGCGGAGATTGTTCCTAAAGGTATTAGGCTAATAGCCGATAGCCACCACAGAAAATTCTTCCGAGGTCGTAAGAACTGTCTGATTTAACGAAAACCGCGCTTTTTTATATAGCCAAAAGTTACCAAACATCCATATACAGTTCAAAATTGACATAAATAACTGTCAGCCTCGACAGTAACCCGCCCGACCAAAGCCGTGAATCGTTGAACTGAGCCCTGGAGCCTGGCACATGAAAAAAATACTGGCTGGAGGCGCGGTGCTGCTTTTGCTGATCATTGGCCACGTCCAGGCCGGTGAAATAACCTGTCCCGCCGTCACTGACATCCGCAGAAACATCGAATCGGTTGAAGACGTGTTTTTCGTCGATGTACAGGACGACCACGAATGGGCGAGCGAAAGCCTGGTGGACGTGGTCAACCCGGCATCGTTGCAATTCGAAGGGGCCGAGTACGTTATCCATAAGGACGATGGAGGCGAGCAGACACCCTCCCGTGCGACCATCACATGCAGGTACGGGGCGATCAACCTGAAGCTGGACTATCAACAGATCCAGGAACCGGCCTTTTCAAAGTGGGTAAGCAATCGCTGCGAAAGCGCGGATACACGACTGTGCAGGTTGATGGACGGCGACTACTTCAACTTGATTTATTGATCGATAATGGCAACCGCGTCACTGTTCCAGCACGCCCCCTCTAAGCGCTCTGCCACCGCCTGCCCCCTTTACCGTACAGTGCGACTTCCTCCAGCAGAGTGTGTCCATGAACGTACAAATCGGCGGCGCCACCCTCGCGGTCATCCTGACCGGCATGCTCATCGTCCTGGGCGTCAACGAATGCCAACGCGGTCCGCTGAATCCGGTCGTTGCCGAGGGCACCAGCGACGAACAAAAAACCTGGCTGACCATCGAACACCGCATCAAGCGCTCCGACCCGACTTTGACCGACGTGACCCGCGACCAACAAACGCTGACCGTGCGCTACCGTCCTGGCACTTGCGCGGATGACTGCGAGCCTTGGGTTCCGCATATGCTACGGGTCGTCGGCCACGGCTTGGCGGCGCTCAATGGCGCGCCGGGGGGCAAGCAGTACACGCAAGTGACGGTCAAGGCGGGGATCCTTGCAGAGGATGACCTGGAACTGGTCTACGACATGCCGGGGTTCGACGCCATCAAGACCCAACAAGGCGGCTACGAAACCTTTGCCGGCATGCCCCGCAGCCTGACATTCAGCGGCGACGCCCTGGCCCAGGCGCAAGCCTATTGCCGAGGCCCCAGCGCCAAAGGGTTCTACCCTGAATTCTGCGAACGGGTCGAGACCGCTACTGCCCAAGAGTAACCGTGGCGAGGGAGCTTGCTCCCGCTGGGGTGCGCAGCACCCCCAATGAAGCGGATGGCATCTTTCCGATACACCCCGGTGACTGGCTTTGGGGCCGCTTCGCAGCCCAGCGGGAGCAAGCTCCCTCGCCACAACAGCGCTCGAACGCCGTCGACTAAAAATCTTACAACTACTTGGGAAATCACCCGCAACAGCGAGCCTTGCCCAAGCCAATCCGCGATGCCTATAGTTGTCCCGTCGTCCACATGGCGACTCGGGTTTGGCGACTCGATAAACTGCAGTCAGAAGCCCTGCTTTTTGGCACGGGCTTTTGCACTCGCAAAACTGCTTATGGCAGTTGTGCGCGGGAGACTCTCGGGTCTGCCGATTTGCAGTTTTCGGTTCGCCAACCCGCGTACAACTGCCACCCATTCGTTTGGCGACGAGTGAGTGGCGGCTCCCACTAAACTGCTGAGATCTTGCCCAATGAACCGATACATGCCCCTCACCGGCGTCGACTGCTCCCCCGCCGCCCTGCTCATCGACACCCAAGCCCCCCTCGACGTCCTCCACGAAACCGCCGCCTACCGCATCCGCGCCGTCACCCAACTGTTGGAAAACATCGCCTTTCGCGAAGAACTCAGCTCCGACGCCGTCGTCCTCCACGACTTCGCCCTGCTCCTGGCGATTCCGTTGCGCGATGGCTGCGACGTGCTGGACGTGATTGGCCGCCGCTTGCAGGCACAAGCCATGGCCTGACCGCTGCGGCAGTTATTCGACTATCAATGCGCAAGCCGTTATTTCCTCTCGGTATTGCCTACTGTCAATGTTGACAGTAGGCAGCCATTTATACGGGCTCTAAGCTCAATCGTGACAACGATAAAGGCTCTGGGCAACCCACCGTCCCTGTGCCTTTCTTCATTCGGCAAGCAGGAAGAATAAAAATGAGCGACCAAATCAAAGGAACCGTGAAGTGGTTTAACGATGCAAAGGGTTATGGCTTCATTACCTGCGGCAATGGAGGCGAGGACTTGTTCGTTCATTTCTCGGCCATCGCCGGCAAGGGTTATAAAACATTGAAACAGAAGCAGACGGTTTTTTTTGAGATCGAGAAGGGCGACAAAGGCATGCAGGCCACGAGAGTGACGCCGGAATAAAACGCCTTCCATTCCAGGGAACGACCCCATGTCGGCGAACCGCAAAACGCTGCTCTGCCGTTACCACTACGACCCACTGGATCGCCTGGTCGATTGCACACCATCGGCCCAGGCCCGCACCCAGCGCTTCTACCTGAAAGAACGCCTGACCAGCGAAATCCAGGGCTTGGTACAGCGCTCGATTTTCCAGCAGGACGACCGACTCCTGGCGCAACAACAGCGCCAGGATGGCACCGTCGAAACCACGTTACTCGCCACCGATCAGCAACGTTCGGTGCTGCACGCGCTCGATGCCACACAGCCTCATCCCCTCGCCTACACACCTTACGGCCATCGCTCTGAGGAAAACGGCTTACTCAGCCTGCTCGGCTTCAACGGCGAACGGCCTGATCCGGTGACGGGACATTATTTGTTGGGTAATGGCTATCGGGCGTTCAATCCGGTGTTGATGCGGTTTAACAGTCCAGATAGCTGGAGTCCGTTCGGTGAAGGGGGAATGAACGCGTATGTCTATTGCCTAGGGGATCCAGTAAATATGAATGACCCTACCGGACACGTTGGTAATTTATGGAAAGGCATCCAGAGTTTCTTGAAAATTAGAAGACCGAGCCCGGTAGCTCCCTCAAATCTAGATTTAAAACCGATCAAGCAGGTTAAAAATATCGCAAGTAACGTAACTACCTTTGTGGACAGTTACAAAAATGGCACGCGCTTCAATATAGTCGCCCATGGCCGACCAGGCAAGGTGCTTGTAGACGAAAAACTCCTCACACCGGTGGAGTTCAGGGACTACATCACCCAGCATGTAAATCTACACGAATATAAAATCACGAGACTAATCTTCTGCCATTCAGCCGACGCCTCTTTTGCCAAACATTTTGCCCAATTAACAAACCAAGACGTGAAAGCATTTTCAGGACCAATTGCATTTGGACTTTACTCCAACTCACGAAAACTACTAAAACTCGGTACCACAGAAACAAAAAAAGCCAAAGCAGTGCGCATTTTAAAATCCCCGAACGAAACAGAAATTGGAAACATAACTGTACCGCCCTATAACACCAAAAAATTTAGTCCAACAGGATCAATCAGAAGCCCCTAAGCTGTTTTTTTCCAGCAGTTTACAAGCACTTATAGCCCCAAACCGAAATCTTGACCTCCACGCATATAAAGCAACTTGTTATAATCGCCAAACCAAACTTAGCCGAAAACACTGACCAATTAGGTAACAACAATAACGATTTCTCGTTACAATGAGTAGGACATCTTCCCTAGCGCTCCGACTATCATCACCGACGAGTTGCTGGCCTTGGCAAACAACCTAACACTTGTGCTAGCTAGACAACCGCCTTTCTCCCTGAACATGATAGTGCTATCTGTATTTCCCACAGAGCAAAGCCCATGTCCTCCACAGATAAAACCGTGCTCTGCCGTTACCACTACGACCCACTGGATCGCCTGACCGATTGCACACCATCAGCCCAGGCCCGCACCCAGCGCTTCTACCTGAAAGAACGCCTGACCAGCGAAATCCAGGGCTTGGTACAGCGCTCGATTTTCCAGCAGGACGACCGACTCCTGGCGCAACAACAGCGCCAGGACGGCGGCGTCGAAACCACCTTGCTCGCCACCGATCAGCAACGCTCGGTGCTGCATGCGCTCGATGCCACACAGCCCCGCGCCCTCGCCTACACACCCTACGGCCATCGCCCCGCGGAAAACGGTTTACTCAGCCTGCTCGGCTTCAACGGCGAACGGCCGGACCCGCTGACGGGACATTATTTGTTGGGTAATGGCTATCGGGCGTTCAATCCGGTGTTGATGCGGTTTAACAGCCCGGACAGGCGCAGCCCCTTCGATAAAGGTGGAATAAACGCTTACGCCTATGCCTTGGGAGATCCTGTTAATTACACGGACCCAACAGGCGAGTTTGCCCAATGGATATTGCCGACGATACAACGCGGTTTAACCATTGCGCTGCACAGCATAGTTCCAGTGAGCATGATTTTAGGACCTAAAGCTAATGGTCCGGCGCTGTGGGCCACCCGTGCCAGTCTGTCAGGTTCCGCAATGAGTGCTGTGGGGGCAGTCATGCAACTTGCAGGCAACACGTATGGCCCCTTGGTCTCGGCCGCGGGCACGGCAGCGTTAGTGGGAGGAGCCTTGACTCGCGGCGCCATCGCCGTGCTCAACGCGTACAAAGCTGGCTCGCTGGGGCAGATGATAAAAGATAACGTTAGAAATATTCTTGGACTCCCGAAGCGAGTTACAATCCAACTACCGAAGGAAATATTTACGCTATCTTCTGTATCCGTCACCATCCCCCAATCTTTACCTTATGGACTTACACCGCACTCCAATTATATAAGGGCCCCTAGTTATCATTTTGTTTGATTTAAGTAGACCCGACAACCAAACCTAACACTTCTGCTAGCTAGACAACCGCCCTTCTCCCTGAACATGATGATGCTATCTGTATTTCCCACAGAGCAAAGCCCCATGTCCTCCACAGATAAAACCTTGCTCTGCCGTTACCATTACGACCCACTGGATCGCTTGGTCAACTGCACACCCTCGACCCAGGCCCGCACCCAGCGCTTCTACCTGAAAGAACGCCTGACCAGCGAAATCCAAGGCTCGGTACAACACTCGATTTTCCAGCAGGCCGACCAACTCCTGGCGCAACAACAGCGCCAGGAGAGCGCCGTCGAAACCACGTTACTCGCCGCCGATCAGCAACGTTCGGTGCTGCACGCGCTCGATGCCACACTGCCCCGTCCCCTCGCCTACACACCCTACGGTCATCGCCCTGCGGAAAACGGCTTACTTAGCCTGCTCGGCTTCAACGGCGAACGGCCGGATCCGGTGACGGGGCATTATTTGTTGGGTAATGGGTATCGGGCGTTCAATCCAGTGTTGATGCGGTTTAACAGCCCGGACAGTTTGAGTCCGTTTGGGGAAGGTGGGTTGAATACTTACGCCTATTGCGTGGGAGATCCGGTTAATTGGAATGATCCAACAGGACACACTTGGTGGGTAGCGGCGAGTTTTCTGAGCCCCTCTGGGGTCAAGAGCCTAGCAACCTTGTCATTGCGACGCCTGAGCTTACCAGCAGCAGCGCTTTCTCCACCATCAGTGTCTGCAGTCGGAACCAACAATTCGGTAGTGATTATTCCCAATGCTTATCTTCCTCCGCCCTCCCACTTTTCTCTAGCTCGCCGTGCCAATAGCGTAAAGCCTATACATCAATCCCCAGCAACCAACGCTGCATTTGCGGAACCACGGTCGATCACGCTTGGCGGGAAAGGAGCTAATACAGTCAACACACCAAGCAAAGCAACCGTTAAAAAGCCCCTCATTGGCACCGAACAGCGCCGTTGGATCTACTCAAAAGAAGGCGCGAGGTTCGCGCGAAGCGGTTTAACCAAGGCCGCACAGGAACGTTTCGATATATTCCAAAACTTAATTCATCATAACGGCATCTCAGCAGCCGAAGCTTCCCGACTGGCAGGCCAAACACAACTTAAAAAACTAACTGGCCAGCAATATCAAATACGTCTTAGCAAAGGAGAGCGAGTAACTTTCGAGATTCAAGAAAAAGCTCGAATAGTCAGAATCCTTCAGGTTGGGGGACACACTTGATCTAGCTGGACAAACCCTGTGCATCTGCCTGAGCCTACTACCTCCGTCGGAGTTTTTATTCAGAGCCAAACCCATGCCTGCTACAGACGAAACGCTACTTTGCCGCTACCACTATGACCCTCTCGATCGCCTGGCCGGTTTCCTGCCGGCCACCCAAGCCCACACCCAGCGCTTCTACCTGAAAGAGCGCCTGACCAGTGAAATCCAGGGCTCGGTAAAACGCTCGATTTTCCAGCAGGACGACCAACTCCTGACGCAACAACAGCGCCAGGATGACGACATCGAAACCACTTTGCTCGCCACCGATCAGCAACGCTCGGTGCTGTACGCGCTCGAAACCACGCTGCCTCATCCCCTCGCCTACACACCCTACGGCCATCGCCCTGCGGAGAACGGTTTACTCAGCCTGCTCGGCTTCAACGGCGAACGGCCGGACCCGGTGACCGGGCATTATTTGTTGGGCAACGGGTATCGGGCGTTCAATCCGGTGTTGATGCGGTTTAACAGCCCGGACAGTTTGAGTCCGTTTGGGGAGGGTGGGTTGAATGCGTATACGTATTGCGCTGGAGATCCAGTGAATCACCAGGACCCGACAGGACATATCAGATGGCCGGGGCAGATGTCATATCCCTTCCCTAAAGCCATGACAGCGATAAAAAAAGTAACCGTCACATCGGAACCAATCAAAAACATAGGCCCATTTGACAAACTCTTAGGCGCACCCCACATTCTCGATAACATCGTGAGCAATATAGAATCCAAATATTTACTGGAACTATCACTGACATCCAAAGGTATGTACGGCTTAGTAAAATCCCACTTACGCCCAGTCTTTAATGGGGCTGCGAAAGAGGTTCCATTGTTTCTGCATCCCGAGCTACTATCCATTGGCAAGGGCAAGTCGAAGGGCCATCTGCCGTCGCAAGTTTTAGAAAATGAGACGTTGCTTTCTTTTGCCAAACGTTCCCAACGCAGCACCAACCCTATGGCCGAACTCGCCAAGAAGATGACTCTCAGCGCTCACACTAAAGCAAAGCTATTAGAGTCTAGACACGCTCTAAAGCGCCCTTCAACAGTAATCCACCAACACCCCCAAATCAAAAGAATCCGCCAGACGACAGCCGATCAGAACTTATAATTGAGATTTGCGCCTGATAAATAAAAAGGGCGACATCACTGTCGCCCTTCTCCCGTCTAGCTTCCAGCCTTACGCCGCACTAAACAACTTATGCGGTCAATCACAAACTTCTTCGACACACCCGCATCAAACTCGCCATGACCCTTCGGCGCATCATCCAGGCTGATCACCTGCACACCGACGATTTCGGGGGCCGCAACGGCCCAACAGTAACCGTGGCGAGGGAGCTTGCTCCCGTTGGACTGAAGCAGCCAGCCGGCTATTTTCGTTTGGTCTACCCTACTGTTATTTCTGACAGTAGGCTCAAGCACGACGCTCAGCAATCATCGTTACTCCGATCCACAAGGGAGTACATGAAATGCGCAGTTTAATAATTGGCTTGCTTTGCGTCGCTGGCCTCTTGGGCGTCACCCATGCTGCGAACGCAGCAAACTGTCCCGCTGTAGGAGAAATAGTGTTTCGTTTGGGGCCGGAGCCCATTCCTGGCCGAACGATCTACGACGAATACAGTGTGAAGGACACCTCTGGAAAAATTATCTGGCGGGGTGAAGCCGTAGGCCCTAATTTTTTAGAACCTGATTACCAAATGACGTTAAAAACGTCCAGCCCTATAGCAAATACCTGCATATATAGTTATCGGGAGACATATCAAGATGACGATAGCTACCCGCCTCAGCCGGCCTGGAGGAATGCAGAGCTGAAACTCTATAAACAACCTTGAGGGCCAGTTATATATCAATAAAAAGGGCGACATCACTGTCGCCCTTTCTCCGTCTTGCCTACAACCTTACGCCGCACTAAACAACTTGTGCGGATCAATCACAAACTTCTTCGGCACACCCGCATCAAACTCGCCGTACCCCTTCGGCGCATCATCCAGGCTGATCACCTGTACGCCAACGATTTCAGCAATATTGATACGGTCCCACATGATCGCCTGCATCAGCTGGCGGTTGTATTTCATTACCGGGGTCTGGCCGGTGTGGAAGCTGTGGGATTTGGCCCAGCCCAGGCCGAAGCGGATGCTCAGGCTGCCCATTTTTGCGGCGGCATCGACGGCGCCCGGGTCTTCGGTGACGTAGAGGCCGGGGATGCCGATTTTGCCGGCGACGCGGACCACGCCCATCAACGAGTTGAGCACGGTGGCCGGGGCTTCGTGCTTGACGCCGTCATGGCCGTGGCCGCGGGCTTCGAAGCCTACCGCATCGACGGCGCAGTCGACTTCAGGCTCGCCCAGCAGTGCGGCGATCTGCTCGTGCAGCGGTGTATCGGTGGACAGGTCGGCAATTTCGAAACCCTGGGCCTTGGCGTGGGCCAGGCGAACCGGGTTGACGTCGCCGATTATGACCACGGCCGCGCCCAGCAGGCGAGCGGAAGCGGCGGCGGCCAGGCCAACCGGGCCGGCACCGGCGATGTAGACGGTGCTGCCAGGACCAACGCCGGCGGTGACGGCGCCGTGGTAGCCAGTGGGCAGGATGTCGGACAAGCAGGTCAGGTCGCGGATTTTCTCCATGGCCTTGTCCCGGTCCGGCAGTTTCAGCAGGTTGAAGTCAGCGTACGGCACCAGCACGTATTCGGCCTGGCCGCCGGTCCAGTCGCCCATGTCCACGTAACCGTAGGCACCGCCGGCACGGGCCGGGTTGACGGTCAG
This sequence comes from Pseudomonas sp. MPB03, assembly GCF_046605385.1. Lineage (NCBI taxonomy): Bacteria > Pseudomonadati > Pseudomonadota > Gammaproteobacteria > Pseudomonadales > Pseudomonadaceae > Pseudomonas > Pseudomonas sp. MPB03. Next base: position 6,219,078 of record NZ_CP176770.1, read on the forward strand.
GCACACACCGGTGTGTTGCTCCTTGCAGGAACGGCAGCGCCCGCAAGCCACGTTGAACGGCACCGACACCAGGTCACCGATTTTCAGGTTCTCGACGTCGCTGCCCTTCTCGATCACTTCACCGGTGATTTCGTGACCCAGGACCAGGCCGGTCTGGGCAGTGGTACGGCCGCGGACCATGTGCTGGTCGGAGCCGCAGATGTTGGTGGAGACCACGCGCAGGATGACACCGTGCTCAATCTTCCTGCCGCGCGGGTCCTGCATTTTTGGATAGTCGATTTTCTGTACTTCGACCTTGCCGTTGCCGAGATACACGACACCACGATTACCAGACATGCTTTCACCTCGCTGTTGTTTTTGTGGAACTGCGTTGCCCAGGCAGGCAGCGCGTTGATTGCTCGGGTTAGTGCTTGTGGCTTTGTTTCTTTGTTGTCTGTAAGGGCCTCATCGCGAGCAGGCTCGCTCCCACAGTGGATCGTCGGTGTGTTCAAGATCTGCTGACCGACACAGATCCTGTGGGAGCGAGCCTGCTCGCGAATGGGCTGCGAAGCGGCCCCAAAAATCTAAAGAACCACAGTACGATTGGCGTTCAAGAACACCCTTCGCTCAATGTGATACCCCACCGCCCGGGCCAACGTGAGCCCTTCGATGTCCCGGCCCTTGGCGATCAGGTCTTCGGGATAGTGGCTGTGGTCCACCACTTCCACGCCCTGGGCGATGATCGGGCCTTCGTCCAGGTCGTTGTTGATGTAGTGCGCCGTGGCGCCCACCAGCTTCACGCCTTTGTTGTAGGCCTGGTGATACGGCTTGGCGCCCTTGAAACCCGGCAGCAACGAGTGATGGATATTGATCGCCTTGCCGTCGAGCTTGCGGCACAGTTCCGGCGACAGCACTTGCATGTAGCGGGCAAGGATCACCAGTTCGGCGCCGGTGTCTTCGATCACCTGCCACACCTGCCGCTCCTGGGCCGGTTTGTCGTTCGGGTCCAGGGGGAAATGGTAGTAGGGGATCTGGTGCCAGTCGGCCAGGGGCTTGAGGTCCGGGTGGTTCGAAACCACGGCCACCACGTCCATGGACAATTGGCCGATGCGTTGGCGGTAGAGCAAGTCGTTGAGGCAGTGATCGGCCTTGGAGACCATGATCACCACTTTGGGCCGGTAGTTGGGCGGCGTCAGTTCGAAGACCATGCCGAAGGCTTGCGCGCGCTCGGCCAGGCCGGCACGGAAGTTCTGCTCGTCAAAACCGTCGGGCTGGCGGAACTCCACACGAATGAAGAAACGCGCCGAGAGCCGGTCGTCGAAGGAGTGGTGCTCGGTGACGTAGCAGCCCTGCTCGAACAGAAAGCGGGTCACCGCATCCACCGTGCCGAGCACGCTGGGGCAGTCGGCAGTCAAGATCCATGTGTCTGGGGCGCGGCTCATTGCGGTGACTCCTGTTCAAAATTAACGAAGCGACGCAGAACCCCGTGGCGAGGGAGCTTGCTCCCGCTCGGTTGCGCAGCAACCGCCAAAAGCGAGGGCCGCTGCGCAGCCCAGCGGGAGCAAGCTCCCTCGCCACAAAAGCCGTGGTCGGCTTTAGTCCTTATGCCTGCACGCTCAACCCATACTCCGCCGCGGCATCCTGCAACCACAGCCACCAGTAATCGGAGAAGCTGCGGCGGATCACCAGTTCCCAGGTGTCTTCAGCGGTGTGGCGGATCACCAGTTGCGACTTGGCGAACACCGTGCCCACGGCCTTGCCCACCGGAAAGTTGCTGGGATGAACATCGTAGCTGGTGGATTTCATCAGCACGTCGCGCACGTTCGGGCCGGACAGTTCGAGGATCTGCTGGCCGCCGCTGACATTGACGATCTGGATGTGCAAGTCGCCCAGGGCTTCACGCAGTTTCTGCTCGGCGGCGAATTCTTCGCCGGTGGGCACCACCAGCAGCCATTCATCCGGGCCGAGCCATTGCAGGCTGGTCTCGCCCTTGATGACGACGGCCAGGGCACCTGGCAATTCCAGGCCCAGGGCCTTGTGGACACCGGCGGCGAACGCCGGGTCGTGGCCGTCGCCACGAATGGTCAAATGGCCCAGGAGTTTTTTCTCGCGCACGGTCACGCCGGCGTTCTTGCGACCCTTGCCCACCAGGCTGGCGAGGTCGGCATGGTGCAGCGACGACTCGGCCTTGGCCCCGGTGGTTGGGCGTTGTTGGTACACGTTGACTGCGGTCATATGGAGCACCTGTCTGAATGCTGTTGAGTCAAACCCTTGCGGTGGCCGTCAGGCCGTCATCGCGAGCAAGCTCGCTCCCACAAGGGTTACACGATCAACTGTGGGAGCGAGCTTGCTCGCGATGAAGCCGGCGCGGTATCGCCGGTCTCCCACAGGACCTCAAGCCCACTAGATATTCTGCCGATCCCCCTTCGGATCGAAGAACACCGAAGAAACGATCTCTGCCTCGATCACACTGCCGTCGGCCAATGGCGCGAACACGCGCTCGCCCATCCGCTTGAGGCCGCCCTTGACCACGCCCATGGCAAACGAATAACCCAGGGAGTTGTGGGCATAGCTGGAGGTCACGTGGCCAACCATGGTCATCGGGATCGCCTGCTTGGTGTTGAACACCAGTTGCGCGCCTTCCGGCAGCCAGACATTCGGATCGATCGGCTTGAGGCCCACCAGTTGCTTGCGGTCTTCACGCACGCAATCTTCGCGATTCATGCCGCGCCAGCCGATCCACGAGAACGGTTTGGTCCGGCCGACGCACCAGCCCATGTTCAGGTCGTCCGGGGTCATCGAGCTGTCCGTGTCCTGGCCGACGATGATGAAGCCCTTCTCGGCCCGCAGTACGTGCATGGTCTCGGTGCCATACGGGGTCAGGTTGTACTGCTTCCCGGCCTCGACGATTTGTTCGAGCACGCCCATGGCGTAGTCGGCCTGCACGTTGATTTCGTACGACAGTTCACCGGTGAACGAGATCCGGAACACCCGGGCCGGCACGCCGCCCACCAGGCCTTCTTTCCAGGTCATGAACGGGAAGGCGTCCTTGTCCAGGTCGATGTCGGTGACGTGGTTCAGCAGCTTGCGGCTGTTGGGGCCCGACAGGGTCATGGTCGCCCAGTGGTCGGTGACCGAGGTGAAGTACACCTTCAGGTCCGGCCATTCGGTCTGGTGATAGATCTCCAGCCATTGCAGTACGCGCGCGGCGCCGCCGGTGGTGGTGGTCATCAGGAAATGGTTGTCCGCCAGACAGGCCGTCACGCCGTCGTCGAAGACCATGCCGTCTTCCTTGCACATCAGGCCGTAGCGGGCCTTGCCCACGTCGAGCTTGGTCCAGGCGTTGGTGTAGACGCGGTTGAGGAACTCGCGGGCGTCCGGGCCCTGGATGTCGATCTTGCCCAGCGTCGAGGCGTCGAGCAGGCCGACGCTGTCACGCACGGCCTTGCATTCGCGCTTGACCGCGGCATGCATGTCTTCGCCATTCTTCGGGAAGTACCAAGGGCGCTTCCACTGGCCGACGTCTTCGAACTCGGCACCGTTTTTTACATGCCAGGCATGCAGCGCGGTGAAACGCACCGGCTCGAAGATGTGCCCACAGTGCCGGCCCGCCACCGCGCCGAAGGTCACCGGCGTGTAGTTCGGACGGAACATGGTGGTGCCCATCTGCGGGATGCTCACGTTCAGCGAACGGGCCGCGATGGCCAGGCCGTTGACGTTGCCCAGTTTGCCCTGGTCGGTGCCGAAGCCCAGTGCGGTGTAGCGCTTGACGTGTTCCACCGACTCGAAGCCTTCGCGGGTGGCGAGTTCGATGGCGGCGGCCGTGACGTCGTTCTGCAGGTCGACGAATTGCTTCGGCGCCCGGGCAGTGGATTTTTCGTGAGGCACCTGGAACAGCGCCAGGGTCGGTTCTTCATGACGACTCAGGGCTTTGGGCAGCACGCCCTCCACCGCCTTGAAGCCGGCTTCGCTGGCCGCGCGCACGCCGCCTTCAAAACCGTCGGCCAAGCTATCGCCGAGGCTGTAGACGCCGTTCACACCGCCGACGCAGACACGCTTTTGCGGCGCTTCGCCCGGTACGAAACCGAGGATGTCTTCGCGCCAGATCGGCTTGCCGCCCAGGTGCGACGCCAGGTGGACCACCGGGCTGTAGCCGCCGGAGCTGGCCACCAGGTCGCAGTCCAGCCATTCGCCAGGGCTGGTGACTTTGTGGGCGCGGACGTCGATCGCGGCCACACGGGCCCCGGTGACGCGCTTGCTGCCACGGGCCTCGATCACGGCGCTGCCGGTGAGGATACGGATGCCCTTGGCGCGGGCTTCTTCCACCAGCGCACCCCGTGGGTTGCTGCGGGCATCGGCCACGGCGATCACTTGCAGGCCGGCGTCGAACCAGTCCAGGGCCACGCGATAGGCGTGGTCGTTGTTGGTGCTCAGCACCAGTTTCTTGCCCGGCGCCACGCCGTAGCGGCGGATGTAAGTAGAAACCGCGCCAGCCAGCATGTTGCCCGGCACGTCGTTGTTGCCGTAGACCAGCGGCCGCTCGCAGGCGCCGGTCGCCAACACCACGCGCTTGGCACGAACGCGGTTGATGCGCTGGCGAACCTGGCCGATCGGTGCGCGGTCGCCGAGGTGGTCGGTGAGGCGCTCGTGGATGGTCAGGAAGTTATGGTCGTGGTAGCCATTCACGGTGGCGCGAGGCAGCAACACCACTTCGGGCATCGAGCGCAGTTCAGCCACCGCAGCCGCGACCCACTCGGTCGCCGGCTTGCCGTCCAGGCTCTCGCGGGAGTCGAGCAGGCTGCCGCCGAACTCTTCCTGCTCATCGGCCAGGATCACGCGGGCACCGCTGCGGCCAGCCGCCAACGCGGCAGCCAGGCCAGACGGGCCAGCGCCCACGATCAGCACGTCGCAGTGACGGTTCATGTAGTCGTAGGTGTCCGGATCGTTCTCGGTCGGCGAGCGACCCAGGCCCGCGGCCTTGCGGATGTACTTCTCGTAAGTCATCCAGAACGATTGCGGGTACATGAAGGTTTTGTAGTAGAAGCCCGGCGGCATCAGCTTGCCGCCGACCTTGCCGAGAATCCCCATCATGTCGTTGTTCACGTTCGGCCAGCCGTTGGTGCTGGTGGCGACCAGGCCCTGGTACAGCGCCTGTTGCGTGGCGCGCACGTTCGGGATTTGCGTGGCTTCGGTGGCACCGATCTGCAGCACCGCGTTCGGCTCTTCGGCACCGGCGGCGTAAATGCCGCGCGGCCGGGAATACTTGAAGCTGCGGCCGATGATGTCGACACCGTTGGCCAGCAGCGCAGCGGCCAGGGAGTCGCCCTCGAAGCCTTTGTAGGTCTGGCCGTTGAAGGTGAAGCTCAGCACTTTGTTGCGGTCGATCCGTCCGCCGTTGGACAGGCGATTGATCTGGCTCATACCTTCTCTCCCAGAGCCTGTGCAGCCGCTTTCGGACTGTCAGCCTTGTCGGTGAACTGCGGCTTTTGGCCGATCTTGTAGGTTTCGAGAATCTCGTAGGTCACGGTGTCACGGGTCGCGTTGAAGTACTGACGGCAACCGGCGACGTGGTCCCACAGTTCATGGTGCAACCCGCGTGGGTTGTCACGGAAGAACATGTAGTCGCCCCACTCCTCGTCGGTGCAGGCGTTCGGATCCAGTGGACGCGGGATATGCGCCTGGCCGGATGCATGGAATTCCTCTTCGGAGCGCAGTTCGCCGCAGTGAGGACAGAAGATATGCAACATGGGGATTTCTCCTGTTAGTGGGCAACCGCAGCAGCGCCGTGTTCATCGATCAACGCACCGTTGTGGAAACGGTCGATGGAGAAAGGGGCGGCCAATGGGTGCATTTCGCCCTTGGCCAGACTCGCGGCAAACACGTTGCCCGAGCCAGGTGTTGCCTTGAAGCCGCCGGTGCCCCAACCGCAGTTGAAGAACATGTTCGGCACCGGGGTCTTGGAGATGATCGGGCAGGCGTCCGGGGTGGTGTCGACGATGCCGCCCCACTGACGGTTCATGCGCACGCGGGACAACACCGGGAACATCTCGACGATGGCCTGGACCGTGTGTTCGATCACCGGGTACGAGCCACGCTGGCCGTAGCCGTTGTAGCCGTCGATACCGGCGCCGATCACCAGGTCGCCCTTGTCGGACTGGCTGATGTAGCCGTGCACGGCGTTGGACATGATCACGCTGTCGATGATGGGCTTGATCGGCTCCGACACCAGCGCTTGCAGCGGGTGGGATTCGATCGGCAGACGGAAGCCGGCGAGCTTGGCCATGTGCCCGGAGTTACCGGCAGTGACCACGCCGACGCGCTTGGCGCCAATGAAGCCCTTGTTGGTTTCCACGCCGATGCACACGCCGTTTTCCTTGCGGAAACCGATCACTTCGGTCTGCTGGATCAGGTCCACGCCCAACGCGTCCGCCGCCCGGGCAAAGCCCCAGGCCACGGCATCGTGACGGGCCACGCCGCCGCGACGCTGTACGGTGGCGCCCATCACCGGGTAGCGGGTGTTCTTCGAGCAATCCAGGTACGGGATCTCGTCGGCCACTTGCTTGGCGTTGAGCAGCTCGCCGTCCACGCCGTTGAGGCGGTTGGCACTGACGCGACGCTCGGAATCACGGATGTCCTGCAGGGTGTGGCACAGGTTGTAGACGCCACGCTGGGAGAACATCACGTTGTAGTTCAGGTCCTGGGACAGGCCTTCCCAGAGTTTCATCGCGTGTTCGTACAGGTGGGCCGATTCGTCCCACAGGTAGTTGGAGCGCACGATGGTGGTGTTGCGCGCCGTGTTACCGCCGCCCAACCAGCCCTTCTCGACCACGGCCACGTTGGTGATGCCGTGTTCCTTGGCCAGGTAGTAGGCAGTCGCCAGGCCATGCCCGCCACCGCCGACGATGACCACGTCGTAGACCTTTTTCGGGGTCGGCGTGCGCCACATCCGCTGCCAGTTTTCATGATGGCTGAGTGAGTGTTTGAAGAGGCCGAAGCCCGAATAGCGTTGCATAGTCATTTACTCCAAAACCGACTCAGCGATAAACCGGGAAGTCCGCGCACAGGGCCGCCACTTGCTGCGCGACATTGGCCTCGACATCGGCATCGCCGAGGTTGTCGAGGATGTCGCAGATCCAGCCGGCCAGCGTGACGCACTGGGTAACCTTGAAGCCACGGGTGGTCACCGCCGGGGTGCCGATGCGCAGGCCAGAGGTCACGAACGGCGATTGCGGGTCGTTCGGCACGGCGTTCTTGTTGACGGTGATGTGGGCGCGGCCCAGTGCAGCATCGGCGTCCTTGCCGGTCAGGCCCTGACGGATCAGGCTGACCAGGAACAGGTGGTTATCGGTACCACCGGACACTACATCGTAGCCGCGCTTGATGAACACGCCAGCCATGGCCTGGGCGTTATCGATCACTTGCTGCTGGTAAGCCTTGAAGCCAGGCTCCGCCGCTTCCTTGAAGCACACCGCCTTGCCGGCGATCACGTGCATCAGCGGGCCGCCCTGGGCGCCGGGGAATACCGCGGCGTTGAGCTTTTTCTCGATTTCTTCGTTGGCCTTGGCCAGGATCAGGCCGCCACGTGGACCGCGCAGGGTCTTGTGGGTGGTGGTGGTGACCACGTCGGCGTATGGCAGTGGATTCGGGTACAGGCCAGCGGCAACCAGGCCAGCGACGTGGGCCATGTCGACGAACAACAGGGCACCGACCTTGTCGGCGATCTGGCGGAAACGTGGGAAATCCAGGGTCTTGGAGTAAGCGGAGAAACCGGCGACGATCATCTTCGGCTTGCACTCGACCGCCAGGCGCTCGACTTCGTCGTAGTCGATCAGGCCCGTGGTGGTGTCGATGCCGTATTGCACCGCGTTATAAAGCTTGCCCGAGGACGACACCTTGGCGCCATGGGTCAAGTGACCGCCGTGGGCCAGGCTCATGCCCAGGATGGTGTCGCCGGCTTGCAGCAGGGCCAGGTACACGGCGCTGTTGGCCGACGAACCGGAGTGCGGCTGGACGTTGGCGTAATCAGCGCCAAACAGCTGCTTGGCGCGCTCGATGGCCAGGGCTTCGACTTTGTCGACGTGTTCGCAACCACCGTAGTAGCGCTTGCCCGGATAGCCTTCGGCGTACTTGTTGGTCAGGCCGCTGCCCTGGGCCTCCATCACGCGCTTGCTGGTGTAGTTCTCTGACGCGATCAGTTCGATGTGATCTTCCTGGCGTTGCTCTTCGGCGTTCATCGCCGCCAGCAGTGCATCATCGTAGCCTTGGATTTGGTCTTGCTTGCTGAACATCGCGTCTCTCCCAGCGGCGGCGGTGCGCCTTTCGTCTCGGTGAGGCACGGACCGTTTCGGTCGTGCCCTTTGGATGCGATGGTATGGCTGGCGCAGGCATGTCAAATGCCTATGGACGCCACGCAAAGGTGCGTTTACGACATGTGCTCAAATGGAATGGAACACTCCCCCTGTGGCGAGGGAGCTTGCTCCCGCTGGAGGGCGAAGCCCTCCCAGAAAGGCCCACGCAGATCTACCTGATAAACCCAGGTGTTTGGTCTTGGGGCTACTTCGTAGCCCAGCGGGAGCAAGCTCCCTCGCCACAACGGCTATGGGACGATCTGGCGAACCGCGAGCAGCACTAGAAAATGCGCGGGATACAATGCATACGCCCAACGCCGCATTGGCAGTGGATGAAAACGACCCGCCTGTCGCAAAAGCACCAGCCCCAGCCATGGCGCGATCAGGCAAGCCACCAGCCCCCACAACGCCACCCCATCCCCCAGCCACGCCGCGCCATACAACACCCGCCATTGGTTGGCCGCGACACAGACCAATCCCGGCAACAAGGCCAGATACAAGGAACGCTTGAATAGCAGCAACATCACCAGCGGCAGCAATACACCAAAGAAACCGAACATCAGCCGCGACGAGAACAGCACCGCCAGCAGCAATGCCGCCGCGGCCAGGCAGCGCGCTTCCAAGGTGGGCGTCTGCCAACAGCGTGCCACCCATAACCCAAGCACCAACGTAGGCATGACATTCAAGGTGGCGGGGTCGGGAATGAACAAGCGATAAGGAATTTCGCTGACGGCACTGAACAGCAACAGCCAACCCAGGTAACGCCATCGCGCATTATCGGCGCCGCTGCGCGCCAGGTTCGCCGCCATCGCCAGGCAGAACCACGGGAACGCCAGGCGTCCCGGCACGTACAGCCAATCGGCGGAAAAACCGACATATCGCAGGTGATCGAGCACCATCGACAACAATGCCAGCCATTTGAGCAGGTCCAAGGCACCGTCACGCCGATTCATGTGTGCGTCGGCCCTGGGACGTTGTGATTTTCTGACAGAAACATCACTTATGTTCCCTCGCTAATCTTGGGTAAAGTGCGCACCAACATAGACCACGACGTTGCGGACTCAAGCACGTCGAACCAAGGAACCCCCACCCGGGAATTCCGCCAGGGATCTCTTACCCAGGACTCTCTATTCAAGGAGCACGGCCATGACCGACAAGAGCCAACAATTCGCCAGCGACAACTATTCCGGCATTTGCCCCGAAGCCTGGGCGTTCATGGAAAAAGCCAACCAGGGCCACCAGCGCGCCTATGGCGACGACGAATGGACCCACCGCGCGGCGGATGATTTCCGGGCCTTGTTCGAAACCGACTGCGAAGTATTTTTTGCGTTCAACGGCACCGCGGCCAACTCCTTGGCGCTGTCGTCACTGTGCCAGAGTTACCACAGCGTGATCTGCTCGGAAACCGCCCACGTCGAAACCGATGAATGTGGCGCCCCGGAGTTCTTCTCCAACGGCTCAAAGCTGCTGGTAGCTCGCACCGAAAACGGCAAGCTGACCCCCGAGTCGATCCGCGAGATCGCGCTCAAGCGCCAGGACATTCACTATCCCAAGCCACGCGTCGTGACCCTGACCCAAGCCACGGAAGTCGGCAGTGTCTACACGCCGGATGAAATACGCGCCATCAGCATCACCTGCAAGGAACTGGGGCTGAACCTGCACATGGACGGCGCACGGTTTTCCAACGCTTGCGCTTTCCTCGACTGCACCCCGGCCGACCTGACCTGGAAAGCCGGCGTGGACGTGCTGTGCTTCGGCGGCACGAAAAACGGCATGGCGGTTGGTGAAGCGATCCTGTTCTTCAACCACGACCTGGCCGAAGACTTCGACTACCGCTGCAAACAGGCCGGGCAGTTGGCTTCGAAAATGCGCTTCCTCTCCGCGCCTTGGGTCGGCCTGCTGCAAAACGACGCCTGGCTCAAGCACGCCCGCCACGCCAACCGCTGCGCACAACTACTGGCAGAACTGGTCAGCGACATTCCCGGCGTGGATCTGATGTTCCCGGTCCAGGCCAACGGCGTGTTTCTGCAACTCTCGGAACCGGCCATCGCCGCACTGACGGCCAAGGGCTGGCGCTTCTACACCTTCATCGGCAAGGGCGGCGCACGCTTCATGTGCTCGTGGGATACCGAGGAAGCGCGGGTGCGGGAACTGGCGGCTGATATTCGGGAAGTGATGAGCGCCTGAAGCAACGACCGATATCTTCGGTTTTTTGGGCGCTGGGGGCTTTTTAGCTTTTGTGGCGAGGGAGCTTGCTCCCTCGCCACAGATAAATCCCTCCAAGTACAAGTAAATCCCTCCAGGCACAGAGGGATTTACATCTACCCGAGCGAGCAAATCAAAACTCGATCCGCACATCCCCCTTCGGCACGCTGCAGCACGACAGGATATAACCCTCGGCCTCGTCGTCCTCGGTGATCCCGCCGTTGTGCTCCATCTCCACTTCCCCGCCCAGCTTAAGCACCTTGCAGGTGCCGCAGATGCCCATGCCGCAGGCCTTGGGGATCATCATGCCGAGCTTGGCGGCGGCGGCGTGGACGGTTTCTCCCGGCCCCACGCGAATGCTCTTGCCAGAAGAGGTGAACTCCACCAGGTGCAGGTCCGCCGCATCGACCTCTGGCGCATCTGCCGCCTGTTCGGCCTGTTCCACCGCATCGGCGCGGGCTTCCGGTGGCGTGGCGCCGAAGGACTCCTCGTGGTAACGCTTCATGTCGTAGCCGGCCGCTTCCAACAAGCGCTTGACCGCGGTCATGTACGGGGTCGGCCCGCAACAGAACACCTCGCGCTCAAGGAAGTCGGGCACCATCAATTCCAGCATCTTGTGGTTCAGGTAACCGCGATACCCGGCCCACGGCTCGCCCAGGCCATGCTTTTCGCAGATCAGGTGCAAGCTGAAGTTGTCGATCCGCGACGCCATGTGTTCCAGCTCGCGGTGGTAGATGATGTCCTTTGGCGAGCGGGCGCTGTGGATAAAGGTCATGTCGACATTGGCGTTGGTGTCGTAAAACCAACGGGCCATGGACATGCACGGCGTGATTCCCACGCCACCGCTCAGGTAAAGGACCTTGGGGCTCGGGAAATCGATGGCGTTGAACAACCCCACCGGCCCGTGCACCGCCAGCTCCTGGCCTTCGTGCAGGGTGTCGTGCAACCAGTTGGAGACCTTGCCCCCCGGCACGCGCTTGATGGTCACCGAGAAACTGTAGGGGACCGACGGCGAGCTGGAGATGGTGTAGGAGCGCATGATCGGCTGGCCTTCGATTTCCAGCTCCAGGGTGACGAACTGCCCGGGCTTGAAAAAGAACATGATCGGCTGGTCGGCCATGAAGCAGAAGGTGCGCACATCCCAGGTTTCCTGGATGACTTTGACGCAACGTACGATATGTCGGCCATTGGCCCAGGTCTGGGTAGTGACCGGGTTCAGGAAGTTATTGGACATGCTGATCTCCACGGCCGACTGTCGGCCTTCATGAGGGCGATTGTGCGCAGGCGCCTGGGTGACCATTTACCTATCTGCGACATTCACATACTTATCGCGACCAGCCCCCAACGACCGGGGCTAGCGCGTCGGGAACAGATTGGGCCATGTCGCCCATGGATAAGGTTGCGCCCCTGCGCGGCCCCACACTCGCCCCAACAGATAAACAAAGTTTTCTGCCTTGCGTAGCACAACCGATTAGTCATTTTTCGCCGGCCACAAAGATGGCCATGAGGATAAAACGATGGACGTCACCACTACCCTGAGCCTGGGCGATCCGCTGGAACCCGCACGCAAGGCCACCGCGCAAATGCTGCAGGAGCGCGAGCGTACCTTTTCGCTGCCGCAACCGTTCTACAGCGATGAGCGCCTGTTTGATATCGACATGCAGGAAATCTTCCAGAAAGAATGGTTGATCGCCGGCATGACTTGCGAGATCCCGGCCAAGGGCAACTACCTGACCCTGCAAGTCGGCAAGAACCCGATCATCGTGATTCGCGGCGCCGACGGTGTGGTGCACGCCTTCCATAACGTCTGCCGCCACCGCGGTTCGCGGCTGTGCACCAGCGAAAAAGGCAAAGTCGCCAAACTGGTCTGCCACTACCACCAGTGGACCTACGAGCTGGACGGTCGCCTGCTGTTCGCCGGCACCGAGATGGGCGCCGACTTCGATATGAAGCAGTACGGCCTCAAACCGGTAAACGTGAAGACCGCTGGCGGCTACATCTTCATCAGCCTGGCCGAGAACCCGCCAGCCATCGATGACTTCCTGTCGACGCTGAACCATTACATGGAACCCTACGACATGGAGAACACCAAGGTGGCTGTGCAAACCACCTTGATGGAAAAAGCCAACTGGAAACTGGTGCTGGAGAACAACCGCGAGTGCTACCACTGCAACGCCTCGCACCCTGAACTGCTCAAGACCCTGCTGGAATGGGACGACGTCACCGACCCACGGGCCGACCAGGCCTTCAAGGACCACGTGGCCGCTTCCGCCGCCGCCTGGGACGCCGAGAAGATTCCTTACGCCCACGCCAGCTTCGGCCTGCGCAACCGCATCGTGCGCATGCCACTGCTCAAGGGCACCGTGTCGATGACCATGGACGGCAAGCAAGGCTGCGCCAAGCTGATGGGCCGCATCAAGAACCCGGACCTGGGCTCGATGCGCATCCTGCACCTGCCGCATTCGTGGAACCACTGCATGGGCGACCACATCATCGTGTTCACCGTGTGGCCGATCAGCGCCCAGGAAACCATGGTCACCACCAAGTGGCTGGTGCACAAGGATGCAGTCGAAGGCGTGGACTACGACGTGGCGCGCATGCGCGAAGTCTGGGACGCCACCAACGACCAGGACCGTCGCCTGGCCGAGGAAAACCAGCGCGGCATCAACTCCACCGCCTACCAGCCAGGCCCCTACTCCAAGACCTATGAGTTTGGCGTGGTGAACTTCGTGGACTGGTACAGCGAGCGCATGCTCAACAACCTGGGGGCTGAACCGGCGCCGTACCTCAAGGGCGTTCCAGTCCAGGGCTGACATCAAAAGCTTCGCGAGCAGGCTCGCTCCCACATTTGATCTTCGGTGCGCCCAAGATCCCTTGTGGGAGCGAGCCTGCTCGCGAAGGCGGCTCAACATTCACCTGATTACTTTGAAGACCACCGCACCGACCCATCCTCCCCAAGACAGGCGACAGGCCTGCCTTCAAGACGCTCCTTAGAACTGTATGAAATTTGACCTATAGCGAATTGCGCTACGCCAGCCGTGGCTTACAGCGTTTGGCGAACAAGTTATCCACATGGCCACCCACAGCAAATGGGGACAAGTGGGATAGGTCGGGCATTTTTTCAGCAGCAAAGTGAATAAAAACCGTGACTTATGGAAAACGACGGTTTGCCGACACTATCGGTTGTTTTTTGACCAATACTCTGTAAGCCCTGTAATACCTGGGCTGTAGAGGGGAGCGAACACCTTATCCACAGAAGCGCCAACAGTGTTTGGGGGTAAATTTGACGATTCTGTGGAAAACCCTTTGGACGGCATGTAAATCAAGGTTTTTCCGTGGTTTTCCTGATAAAAAAGATCGTTTGATCACTTTATGATCAATTCCATGAGCGGCCCGGCCCGTCTGGCTTGTAGCGTAGAGCGAACATCTTATCCACAGAAGCGCCAACAGAGATTGGGGGCAAGTTTCGGCCGGAAGGGATCGTTATTCACAAACAAAAGCCAATAAAAACCGTGGGTTAGGTTGGCTGTTTTTTGATCGCAGGCCTGGAGCGCCTGGTTTGCATGGGGTGCAGCGAGGGGCGAACAGGTTATCCACAGAGGCGCGCACAGGGATTGTGGGTAAACCCGTTAAATCCTGTGGGAGCGAGCTTGCTCGCGATGAGGGACTGAAGTCACCTTCATCGTTAACTGACAGACTGCTATCGCGAGCAAGCTCGCTCCCACAAGGGTTTCTGGTGAGGCGGTAATGACGATCAAGGCCGATGCATCAAATAAGCCTCCCCCGTCACCCGAATCAGCGGGTGCGGGAATACCTGGCAGGTTTTAACGATGCAAAAGCCATGGCGCTCATAAAAGCGCCGGGCGCCGGTATTCGCGGCATAGTCGATCAGGCTCAAGCCCTTGAGCGCCAGTTGGTCGGCACGCTGTTGCGCCAACTCGAGAAAGCGCACGCCGAGCCCCTTGTTACGCCAGCCTTCATGCAGGGCCAGGCTTGAAATATAGAGGGTGTCGGGCACTTCCATGTAGGCGTAGGGCGCCAGGACCGGATCCGTCACCGGCGCCGCCAGCGGATCCTCGCGCGTGACATAACAGTGCATCATGCCGATGACCCGGCCATCCGCCTGGGCGACCAAACAGTTCTGGTAGGAAAAATCGACATTCTCTCGGGCATAACGAGCGGCCCCTACTTCCAAGAGGTCCTGCCCTGGCTCCGCCAATTGGCTCCAGATGTAATCCGACGCACCCTCCGAAGAAATCCGGAACAGACGGGCGATCGCCCGTGCATCCGTGGGCAAGGCCGGACGAAATTCAACTTCCATTGCTGGGCTCCAATGCTTGGGCTTGATACGAGCCTCAGTTGCTCCACCAATTCCCTGTGGGAGCGAGCTTGCTCGCGATGGCGTCAGCACAGTCAACCCTGTAGTGACTGATGGATGGCTATCGCGAGCAAGCTCGCTCCCACAGGGATTCAAGGCAAGTCCGGGCTCAGCGAACCAACCCTTCCTCCACCAGCAACTTGAGAATCGCCTCGGCCCCCGCCTCCGGGCTCACGCCCTTGAGCACTTGTCCGCCTCCGCCGCTGGCCTTGGCCGTGGCGGCTTTCATGCGGTCGGCGCCGCTCTTGGCCTTGATCACTTTCAAGCGCTTGGGCCGTGGTTTGGCCGGTTGCAGGGTGGCTACCGCCAGCAGGGTGTCGTCGATCACTTCGACCTCCTCGGCATGCAACGCTCCACGCCGGGCCGGGCCGTAGGCGCTTTGCCGAGGTTTTGGCGCAGCGTTATCCACAGTGGCCAGGAACGGCAGGCGCACTTTGAGACGTCGCCGTTGGCCGCGAGGCAAGGCTTGCAGCACCAGGGCCGCGCCGTTTTCGATGGACTCGACCTGGGCCAGCCCCACCACCAGAGGCCAGCCGAGGTTTTCCGCCAACAAAAACGGCAACATGCCCGAGCCCTCGCCGGTTTCCGCCTGGCTGCCGGTGAGCACCACTTGGGCGCCAGCGTCACGTAGGTAGTCGGTCAAGGCCGGCAGGGCGTCGGCCCCGTCGGGATTTTCCAGGACGTGGAGTTCATCCAGGCCCATGCCCAGGTAGGCGCGCAGGGCCGGCTCGGCCACGTCGCCGGCGTGCAGCACTTGCAAGTCGTTGCCGGCCAGTTGCAGGCCCAGCTCCACGGCCCGGGCGTCCTGTTCGGCCCGTCGAGGTCGACCAGAGGTCGGGTGGGCGCCAATGGAGACGAGGCTGATCACTTGGGTACTCATGAACGTTTCCTTAGCTTAAGCCGCATCGCGCTTGGCTTCGTTGCGGTAAGCCTCTACCGCCGCGATCAAGGCCTGGAGAATCGCCGCGCTGTCACCAATCACCGACAGGTCTGCCCGTTTGATCATGTCGCAGCCCGGATCGAGGTTGATCGCCACCACCTTGTCGCAGGCGCCAATGCCTTGCAGGTGTTGGATCGCCCCGGAGATCCCCACGGCCACATAGACCCGCGCCGTGACCCAAGTGCCGGACGCACCGACCTGGCGATCCCGGGCCATGAAGCCATCGTCCACCGCCACCCGCGAAGCGCCTTCGGTGGCGCCCAGGGCGGCGGCGGCCTGGTGGAACAGTGCCCAGTCCTTGACCCCGTTGCCGCCGGAGAAAATGAATTCGGCCTCGGCCATCGGGATCGCACCCGGGTCCACCGCCACCGCACCGAGGTCTTCGATCCGCGACAAGCTGCGGGCCACGCTTGTGGATAACTCCACCGGCAAGGCTTCGTGACGGGTTTCGCTGACCGGCTCGGCGCATTCGGCCTCCGCCAGGATCAAGCGCGCCAACGGCCGGGCCAAGTCTTGCAGACCCGCGCCGGCGCGGCCGATGCAGTCCTCGCCCTTGACCTGCCACACCCGCGTGGCCGGACGCTCGCCCAGGGCTGCGGCAAAGCGCCGGCCCAATTCACCACCGCCGCTGCGACTGTCAGGCAGCAGCCAATGGCGTGGGTTGAACTGGTTATCCACAGCCCGCAGGCCCTGAACGCGTTGCTCCGGTGCATAACCGCTGAACTCTTCGCCATCGAGCACCAGCAAGCGGTCCACGCCTGCGGTGGCGAAGGCGCTTTCCTTGTGCTCGCCGAAGACCACCGCCATCACCGCACCGTCGCTGCCGGCCAACTGATGGGCCAGGCCCAGCAGATCGCGGTCGTGACTGCTGAGGCGGCCGCCGACCATGTCCGGGACGACGCAGATGTGGAACGCCGGTTGCGGCACCTGATGCAGCGGCAATTGCACTTCAACGGCGGCGGTGCGTTTGCTCGCCCCACCTTGCTGGGCACCGCTGCGATCGATCCGTTTGATCCCATTGGGGCCGATGAAACCGATGCCATGGACGTTCTTGCGAATGACGCCGTTGGGGCCCATCCAGCTGTGCTGCACCGGTTGCATGGCCGCGTGCAGTGGGTGCAGGCGGTTGCGGGCGATCCACTCGGCGCGAGGGTCGCGGCGGATGATGTCGCTCATTAATGCACCTCCGCGGGTTCACGTTTGGCCGGGGCCACGGGCTTGCTCGGGGCCGCGTCTTCCAGCAGCGCATCGGCCACCAGTTCGGCAATGTCCTTGATCATCGGCCGTGGTTCGACCACGCCTTCGAGCATCGCGGTGCACTGTGGACAACCCACGGCCACCAGCTCGGCACCGGTTTCGCGGATGTCGTCCATGCGCATGTCCGGGATGCGCTGCTTGCCCGGGATGTCGGTGATCGGCGCGCCACCGCCACCGCCGCAGCAACGGGAACGGAAACCGGAACGCTGCATCTCCTTGACCTCGATGCCCAGCGCCCGCAGCACTTGGCGCGGCGCCTCGTATTCGCCGTTGTAGCGACCCAGGTAGCACGGGTCGTGATAAGTCACGCTGTCGCCCTTGTGCTGGCCAAGATTCAGCGCCCCGGCGTCGATGATTTCCGCCATATAGGTGCTGTGGTGTTGCACCAGGTAGTTGCCATCGAAGGCGCCGTATTCGTTTTTCAGCACGTGGAAGCTGTGGGGGTCGCAGGTGACGATGCGGTTGAAGCTGTATTTGGCCAGGGTCTGGATGTTGCGCTTGGCCAACAGCTGGAACGTCGCTTCGTCACCCAGGCGCCGGGCCACGTCGCCGCTGTCGCGTTCTTCGAGGCCGAGCACGGCGAAGTCGATCTTCGCCGCCTTGAGCACCTTGACGAAGGCGCGCAGGGTCCGCTGGTTGCGCATGTCGAAGGCACCGTCGCCGACCCAGAACAGCACGTCGGTGGATTTCTTCTCGCTGAGCAGGTTCAGGTTCAGGTCCGCCGCCCAGTTCATCCGCCCACCCGGGGCGAAGCCGCCAGGGTTGTCGGTGGCGATGAGGTTTTCCAACACCTCGGCGCCCTTGTTCGGCGTGGCGCCTTTTTCCAGGGTCAGGTGGCGGCGCATGTCGACGATGGCATCGACGTGCTCGATCATCATCGGACATTCCTCGACGCAGGCTCGGCAGGTGGTGCAGGACCAAAGGGTCTCGGCATCCACCAGGCCGTTGACGATGGGCTGGTGCGGGTTGCCACTGTGCTCGCCCACGGGTTTGCCCGGGTAAGGGCTACCGGCGAATTTCGCATCGGTGCCGCCGGCCAGGCCGACGACCATGTCCTGGATGAGTTTTTTCGGGTTCAACGGCTGGCCGGCGGCGAACGCCGGGCAGGCCGCTTCGCACTTGCCGCACTGCACGCAAGCGTCAAAGCCGAGCAGTTGGTTCCAGGTGAAATCCTTGGGTTTTTCCACGCCCAGCGGTGCGGCGGGGTCGGTTAGGTCCAGCGGCTTCAAGCCAGTGGAACGGCCACCACCAAAGCGCTCGGCGCGGCGGTGCCAGGCCAGGTGCAGGGCACCGGCGAAGGCGTGCTTCATCGGCCCGCCCCAGGTCATGCCGAAGAACAATTCCGACACGCCCCACAACACGCCGACGCCCAGGATCGCCGCCACCAGCCAACCACCGAAGTTTTCCGGCAGGATGCCCGCCACCGGCAAGGTCACCAGGAAGAACGACGCCGAGAAGGCCAGCAGGCTTTTCGGCAGGCGCATCCACGGGCCTTTCGACAAACGCGCTGGCGGGTTGCGCCGACGCAGGTACATGAAGATCGCGCCAACGAACATCACCGCCGACATCAGCAGCAACGCATAGCCGAGGAAGCGGTTATGCAGGCCAAACCCGTGGACCAGGATCGCCAACACAATCGACGCCACCGCACCACCGGCCGTGGCAACGTGGGTGTTGGCAATGTATTTGTCCCGCGCCACCACATGGTGCAAATCCACCATGTAGCGCTTGGGCATGGCAAAGAGGCCACCGATCAGGTCGACCTTGGCCGGTCGTCCCCGGCGCCACATGTTTACCCGCCGCAAGGCGCCAAGGACCGCGAGGCCGATGGCTGCGAACAGCAGGATTGGAAGAAGGGTGTTCAACATAGGTGTTGCTCCCAAAGACCTCAGGGTCTTGCAGGTCGAGATGCCTTACTCGGTGCCTGTGGGAGCGAGCTTGCTCGCGATTGCATTCTGTCAGTCACATTTGCATTGACTGACCCACCGCTTTCGCGAGCAAGCTCGCTCCCACAGGATCATGTGCAAGCCGTTAGAAATCCTTGCACAACCGCAGGGCGTCATAGATGGCCGCGTGGGTATTACGCTGGGCCACGCAGTCGCCGATGCGGAACAGCAGGTAGCCATCGCCGCTCTGTTCCAGGCACGGCTGGGGCTTGATCGCGAACAGGGCTTCGACGTCGATCTGGCCCTTGTTGCGCGAACCCTCCTTGAGCGCGTAGTAGATTTCTTCGTCCGGCCGCACGCCGTTCTCCACCACCACCTGGTCCACCACGCGTTCTTCCTTGGCGCCGGTGTATTCGTTCTCCAGCACCGCCACCAGCTTGTCGCCTTCGCGGTAGACCTTCTCCAGCATCATGTCCCCGGTCATGATCACTTCCTTGGGGTACATGCTGCGGTAGTAGGTGGGGAACGACGTCCCGCCAATGGCCACGCCCGGCTTGATGTCGTCGGTGACGATCTCGACCTGGCTGCCCTTGTCGGCGAGGAAGTCGGCCACCGACATCCCGGTGAACTCGCAGATGGTGTCGTAGACCAGCACGTTCTTGCCCGGCGCGACCTTGCCGTCGAGTACGTCCCAACTGCTGACCACCAGCCCTTCGGCGGCGCCCCAGTGTTCGTTCTGCTCCAGGAACGGATGGCCGCCGACGGCGAGCACCACCACATCCGGACGCAGGTCCATGATGGTCGCCGCATCAGCCGCCACGCCCAGGCGCAGGTCGACCTTCAACCGCGCCAGTTCCAGCTGGAACCAACGGGTGATACCGGCGATCTGGTCCCGTTGCGGGGCCTTCGAGGCGGTGGTGATCTGCCCGCCGATGAATTCCTTCTTCTCGAACAGGGTCACATCGTGCCCACGTTCAGCGGCCACGCGCGCGGCTTCCATCCCGGCCGGGCCGGCACCGACCACCACGACTTTGCGCTTGGGCCCGGTGGACTTCTCGATGATGTGCGGCACGCCCATGTATTCACGGGACGTCGCGGCGTTCTGGATGCACAGCACGTCCAGGCCTTGGTACTGGCGGTCGATGCAGTAGTTGGCGCCGACGCACTGCTTGATCTGGTCGATCTGGCCCATCTTGATCTTGGCGATCAGGTGCGGGTCGGCGATGTGGGCACGGGTCATGCCGACCATGTCGACGTAACCGCCCTCCAGGATCCGCGTGGCCTGGTTCGGGTCCTTGATGTTCTGCGCGTGCAGCACCGGGACCTTGACCACTTCCTTGATACCGGCGGCCAAGTGCAGGAACGGCTCCGGTGGATAACTCATGTTCGGGATGACGTTGGCCAGGGTGTTGTGAGTGTCGCAACCCGAGCCCACCACGCCGATGAAATCCAGCATGCCGGTGTCGTCGTAGTACTTGGCGATCTGCTTCATGTCCTCGTGGGACAAGCCGTCCGGGTGGAACTCGTCACCGCACAGGCGCATGCCCACGCAGAAATCGTCGCCCACTTCGGCACGCACGGCCTTCAACACTTCCAGGCCGAACTTCATGCGGCCTTCAAAGCTGCCGCCCCATTCGTCGGTACGCTTGTTGACCCGCGGGCTCCAGAACTGGTCGATCATGTGTTGGTGCACCGCCGACAACTCGACGCCGTCCAGGCCACCGGCCTTGGCCCGGCGCGCGGCCTGGGCGTAGTTGCCGATCACCCGCCAGATTTCTTCCGGCTCGATGGTCTTGCAGGTAGCACGGTGCACCGGCTCGCGCACGCCGGACGGCGACATCAGGGTCGGCCAGTTGAAGCCGTCCCAGCGCGAGCGACGGCCCATGTGGGTAATCTGGATCATGATCTTGGCGCCATGCTTGTGCATGGCGTCGGCCAGGTTCTGGAAATGCGGGATGATGCGGTCGGTGGACAGGTTCACCGAGCTCCACCATTCCTGGGGGCTGTCGATGGCAACCACGGACGAGCCACCACAGATCGCCAGGCCGATGCCGCCCTTGGCCTTCTCTTCGTAATACTTCACGTACCGGTCGGTGGTCATGCCGCCGTCGGTGGCGTAGACCTCGGCGTGCGCGGTGCTGAGCACGCGGTTGCGGATGGTCAGCTTGCCGATCTGGATCGGCTGGAACATTGCTTCAAAAGCCATGGCGCGATCCTCGACTTACAACGGCTTGACGATGAACAGGCCGTCGTCGTGGCCTTCTTCGGAACCGCCGTAGACCTGCTCGGCCACGGTGCGGATCTGGCTGCCGCGCGCGGCGAGGATCTGGTCCATGGCGCCGGCGAACCAGCCGGTGAACATGTAGTCGACCTTGCGCCCGACCTTGCCGTACACATAGACGAACGCCGAGTGCTCAAGCTTCACGCTGGCGGTGCCTTTGTCCAGGTCGATGTCCTGGATCTTGAACAGGCCCCAGCCACGCTGGGACAGGCGCTTCATGTAGTGCTCGAACACCGCGACGCCTTCCAGGCCGTGGCACTCGGCTTCTTTTTCACACCAGTGCCAGGCGGATTTGTAGCCGGCCTTGTAGAGAATCTCGGCGTAGGCGTCGGCGCCCAGCACTTCCTCGATGCCCATGTGGTTGTTGACGAAGAAGTGACGCGGTACGTACAGCATCGGCAGGGCGTCGGACGTCCAGACACCGGTTTCGCTGTCGACTTCGATAGGCAGTTGCGGGGCGATCTTGGCCATGAAAACTTGACTCCGGAAATTCGTGGTATTGCCTGCGGCGCAGAGGGCCGCAGGTAGAGGATTAGCGGTGCGGTGGAGGTTATTCGCCCCAGACGTCTTTCAAGACGTTGACCCAGTTTTCCCCCATGATCTTGCGCACCACCCGCTCCGGGTGACCGCGCTTGAGCAGCGTCTCGGTGAGGTTCGGGAACTCGCCCACGGTGCGGATGCCCAGGGGGTTGATGATCTTGCCGAAGCTGGTCAGACGACGGGCATAGCCTTTGTCGTGGGTCAGCATTTCGAAGAAATCCTGGCCATGGCCCTGGGTGAAGTCGGTGCCGATGCCGATGGCGTCCTCACCGACGATGTTCATGGTGTATTCGATGGCTTCGGCGTAGTCGTCGATGGTCGAATCGATGCCCTTGGCCAGGAACGGCGCGAACATGGTCACGCCGACGAAACCACCGTGGTCGGCAATGAACTTCAGCTCTTCATCGGACTTGTTGCGCGGGTGTTCTTTGAGGCCGGACGGCAGGCAGTGGGAATAGCAGACCGGCTTCTTCGACTCGAGGATGACTTCTTCGGAAGTCTTGGAACCGACGTGGGACAGGTCGCACATGATGCCGACGCGGTTCATCTCGGCGACGATCTCGCGACCGAAGCCCGACAGGCCGCCGTCGCGCTCGTAGCAGCCGGTGCCCACCAGGTTCTGGGTGTTGTAGCACATCTGCACCACACCGACGCCGAGCTGCTTGAAGATCTCGACGTAGCCGAGCTGGTCTTCGAACGCATGGGCGTTCTGGAAGCCGAAGATGATGCCGGTCTTGCCCTGTTCCTTGGCGCGACGGATGTCGGCGGTGGTTTTCACCGGGATCACCAGGTCGCTGTTCTCGCGGATCAGTTTCTGGCTGGCGACGATGTTGTTGATAGTGGCCTGGAAACCCTCCCACACCGACACGGTGCAGTTGGCTGCGGTCAGGCCGCCCTTGCGCATGTCTTCGAACAGGTCGCGGTTCCACTTGGCAATGATCAGCCCGTCGATAACGATGCTGTCGGCGTGCAATTCGGCTGGGCTCATCAGGCAGTCCCCTTGTTAGCGATTCATGCGCCGAATCGTGTGCCGGCGCTTTGGGGCCAGCATATGCCTGAGGGCCGTCGCGACCCGGTGCAAAAACGACAGGGGAATTGCCGAAAGCGTCAATCCACGACAATGGGCTACAACGGGCCCACCCTGCCCGTCTGTTCTTTACCCGACGCTTGCGCCAGAATCCGCCGCATCACTGGTTTTCACTGGACTTGAGCGGCAACGCGATGAAATCACTTTTCCTGGCATTGGCACTGATCAGCACCCTGGCACACGCAACCGAAGACACCGAGCCCAACCCCTGCGACGAAGTTGAAAACGACGTCCAGACCCTGGCTTGCTCGGCCTATGGCAAAATCGCCGCAGAACAATTGCTGGGCGAAAACCTGCAGAGCCTCAACGAGCGCCTGCAAACCCGCTACGCCAGCGACAAGGCCCAGCTCAACGACATCACCGCCAAGGTCAAGGCCGCCCAGCAACTGTGGCAAAAACAGCGCGACGCCGACTGCGCCATCGCCGCCTTCCCGGCCAAACCCGGCAGCGACGCCTACAAAATCGCCGAAAACGACTGCATGGCCCAGGTGAGCGACGATCGGTCGGAGTTTTTGGAGTCGATTGGGCAGGAGTGATGTTTCAGGAGCCGTTTAGCACGGTAAGCTGCTTGCATCATTGGTAAAGGGATTCACATGAAAACGTGCGGCATCGAAATCAAAGGCAGCGAAGCGATCATCGCCGTTGCCTCGCTGGACCAGCAAGCGTTGAGCCACGTTGCGCTGAGCACCAAGAAAATCGCCCTGGACGACGATGACGACGCCGCCAACGTCAAGGCATTCGCCATCCAGGTGCGGACGTTCGTGACGGACAACGGCATCGAACGCATCGCCATCAAGAAGCGCAGCAAGAAGGGCGAGTTCGCCGGTGGCCCGACCACGTTCAAGATCGAAGGGGTTTTCCAGTTGCTGGACGGTTGTGAGGTGACGCTGCTGTCGCCGCAGACCATCAATGCGCAGAGCAAAAAACATGACGTCGCCCTGCCGGCGACGCTGAACAAGTATCAGCATGAGGCATACAAGGCGGCGTGTTCGGCGCTGATGAAGAAATAGACCTGCTGACACCGCCCTGTGGCGAGGGAGCTTGCTCCCGCTCGGCTGCGCAGCAGTCGTAAACCGGTTTGCAGGGTTCACCTGTTGCACCGCGGTGTCTGGTTCTGGGGCGGCTGCGCCCGAAGCGTCGGACCGACCCAGCGGGAGCAAGCTCCCTCGCCACGGGAAATTGTCCAAGTTTCAACGCTGCTGGCGATACCCCTTCAACCACTCCGCAAACGCCTTGTCCTCCAACGCATAACCACCGCGGTTGGATTTCCACACCAATTCCTTTTCACGCAACGCATCGATACACGATTGGATGGTTTGGGTACCGGGCACGACTTCGCTTCCCATGCTCTTCAATGCCTTGCTCACCGCCGCCAATGTTGAATCGGTGAAGGGCGCGAAGGGCTCGTTGTTCTGCGAGCGCTCGGCCATGACCTGCAACACGGCGCGTTGCGGCACCGTCAGGGCGTTCCAGGCGCTCTCGAATTCGGTCCAGACGCCGGCGCGCAGCATTTCGGCGCTGTTGCGCAGCAACTCACCCAAATGGCTCGCCTCACCCAGCTCCAGGGCAATTTCGCCGATGACGCTGCGCAACATCTCCGGACGGCGCCCTACCAACTCAAACGCCTGGTCCAGGTCATCGGCGTTGAACTGATTGGTCTGGGCCAAGTGTGCGTTCAAATGGGCGGTGTAGGCCTGGGTGAAGGCTTTGCCCAGCAAAGGGAACGGCGTGATGCTGGACCCGTAGAACGGTTGGTTGCGACTCAGCACCAAGTGGGCGAGCTTGTCGCGATTGGAACCGGTGAACACCAGCCGCAGACCACTGGTATCGCCCACGCGCCCCTGGTTGAGCTGGTCACGGGCCGCCTTGAGGCCGAACATCGCGTTGACCCCGGCCTCGGTGGTCAAGGCATGCTGGGCTTCATCGATTACCAACACCACGGTTTTATCCGCGGCACGGTGCAACAGCTCCAGTGCCTGGGTCAGCGTCGCCCCTTCTGGCAGTTGCGGCTGGCTGAAATCCCAGGACAACGTGCGCAAGAAGCTGAGTTTGTCGATGCCCATGGATTTGGCGAGCTTGCGGATGCCCTTCTCATAAGGCACCAGCGCCCCGGCGATGGCCGAAGCGATCAAGTCGGCAGGATCCTTCTCCTTGTTGGCCCAAAGGTCGACGTAGACCGCGAGCCAACCTCGCATCTCGCATTCGGGAATCAAGTCCTCGCGCAGGAACGTACTTTTTCCGGTACGCCTTGGCGCGGCCAGGAACAGGCCTGAGGTGTAATCCTGGATCCCCGCGCCGACCAGCCCATCGACAATATTGCGGGCCAGATCGGGACGCCGGAAAACAAAACCGGGGTGCTTGGACATGGTTTTATACTCAATTATTGCGACAGGTATAATTTATAGTCGCGAGTATAATTGAGTATAAAAGCCTGTCAAACCAGCTCCCGACCGTCCCCCTGCCGCCGCCGATCCTCCCGCGGACACCGCGCGAACCGGGTCCGATAGCTGCGGGTGAAATACGACGGCGACTCAAACCCGCAGGCGATGCTCACTTCCAGCACGCTCATGTCGGTCTGGCGCAGCAACTGCCGGGCCTTTTCCAGGCGCAGGCGTAGGTAGAAGTTGCTCGGCGTGTCGTTCAGGTGCAGGCGGAACAGCCTTTCGAGCTGGCGACGAGTGACGTTGATCGACTCGGCCAGGGCCAAAGTACTCAGTGGTGGTTCACTGTGGGTTTCCATCTCGCCAATGACGTGCGCCAGCTTCTTGTTGCGAATGCCGTAGCGGTTGGCGATTTCCATGCGCTGGTGATCTTTGCGCGGACGGATGCGGCCGAGCACGAATTGCTCGCTGACCTGGATCGCCAGTTCCGAACCGTGGGCTTGGCCGATCAGGTCCAGCATCAGGTCGATGGACGCGGTGCCGCCCGCACAGGTGATACGGCGACGGTCGATTTCGAACAGCTCCTGGGTCACGCCAAGCTGTGGATAAGACTCCTTGAATGCCTCGATGGCTTCCCAGTGCAACGTCACCCGGTGCCCTTCCAGCAGCCCCGCCTCGGCCAGGACCACGCTGCCGGTGTCGATGCCGCCCAGGATCACGCCTTCGTTGTCCAGCCGATGCAGCCAGCGTTCCAGTGCCGGGGTGGCGAACTTCAGCGGCTCGAACCCCGCCACCACCCAGAGGGTCGCGCCTTTCTTCAAGGGCTCCAGCGCGGCATCGGCGTTGACCGACATGCCATTGCTCGCCAGCACCGCCCCGCCGTCGATGCTCAATACATGCCAGCGGTACAGCTCGCCGCGAAAGCGATTGGCGACCCGCAACGGCTCGATGGCCGAGATGAAACCGATGGCCGAGAAACCCGGCATCAACAAGAAGTAGAAATCCTGGGACATGGAGCGCACTCGGTTGACGGGCAGCGTGCGGACCTTGATACGCCAGTTGCAACAACCGTTCAAGAGTCGCTGCTGTGCAAGAGCACGTCGCCGCTGTGCGTTTTGCCCTGCCCGGGGCTGCGTAACGTGGCATCACCGGCGCACAGACACCGGGCCCCATAACAATAAGCTGCCGAGGAACCTGACAATGAAACGACTGATCAGCTACTGCGTTCTTGCACTCAGCGCCACCGAGCTTTTGAGCCCGGCCGCCATGGCCGCCGAGCCCGCAGCCTGCCAGAACGTACGCCTGGGCGTGGTCAACTGGACCGACGTCATCGCCACCAGCGCCCTGACCCAAGTGATGCTCGACGGCCTCGGCTACAAGACCAAGCAGACCAGCGCCTCCCAGCAAATCATCTTCGCCGGCATCCGCGACCAGCGCCTGGACCTGTTCCTGGGCTATTGGAACCCGTTGATGACCCAGACCATCACCCCGTTCGTCGAGGCCAAGCAGGTCAAGGTGCTGGAGCAGCCCAGCCTCAAGGACGCCCGCGCCACCCTGGCCGTGCCGACCTACCTGGCCGACAAGGGCCTGAAGACCTTTGCCGACATCGCCAAATTCGAAAAAGAGTTGGGCGGCAAGATCTACGGCATCGAACCCGGCTCCGGCGCCAATACCCAGATCAAGGCGATGATTGCCAAGAACCAGTTCGGCCTGGGCAAATTCCAACTGGTGGAGTCCAGCGAAGCCGGCATGCTCGCCGCCGTGGACCGTGCCGTGCGGCGCAAGGAAGCCGTGGTGTTCTTCGGCTGGGCCCCGCACCCGATGAACGTCAACGTGCAAATGACCTACCTCACCGGCAGCGAAGACGCCCTCGGCCCGAACGAAGGCATGGCCACCGTCTGGACCGTCACCGCGCCGAACTACGCCGAGCAATGCCCGAACGTCGGTCGCTTGCTGAGCAACCTGACCTTCACCGCCGAAGACGAGAGCCGGATGATGCAACCGTTGCTCGATCACAAGGACCCGCTCGAATCGGCCCGGCAATGGCTCAAGGATCATCCGCAAGACAAACAACGTTGGCTCGAAGGCGTGACCACCTTCGACGGCAAGCCGGCCGCCGACAACCTGAAACTCACCAGCGACTGATCAACCGATCGCCATCTGCGCAGCAGTACAAGGGGCTGCGCAGTGACTCACCACGCCTGAAGGAACCCGCACCATGAACCACGACGTCATCATCACCTGCGCACTCACCGGTGCTGGCGACACGACCGCCAAGAGCCCCCACGTACCGGTCACTCCAAAACAGATCGCTGCCGCTGCCGTCGAGGCGGCGAAAGCCGGGGCCACGGTGGTCCATTGCCACGTCCGCGACCCGCAGACCGGCAAGTTCAGCCGCGACGTGGCGTTGTACCGCGAAGTGATGGAGCGCATCCGTGAGGCGGACGTGGACATCATCGTCAACCTCACCGCCGGCATGGGCGGCGACCTGGAGATCGGCGGCGGCGAACGACCGATGGAGTTCGGCCCCAACACCGACCTGGTAGGCCCGCTGACCCGCCTGGCTCACGTCGAGGAGCTGCTGCCGGAAATCTGCACATTGGATTGCGGCACCCTGAACTTCGGCGACGGCGACACCATTTACGTTTCCACCCCGGCACAACTGCGGGCCGGCGCCAAGCGCATCACTGAGCTGGGGGTCAAGGCCGAGCTGGAGATCTTCGACACCGGTCACCTGTGGTTCGCCAAGCAACTGATCAAGGAAGGCCTGCTGGACAACCCGCTGTTCCAGCTCTGCCTGGGCATCCCGTGGGGGGCTCCGGCCGACACCACCACCATGAAAGCCATGGTCGACAACCTGCCGGCCGACGCGGTGTGGGCCGGCTTCGGCATCGGTCGCATGCAAATGCCGATGGCCGCCCAGGCGGTACTGCTGGGGGGCAACGTGCGGGTCGGGCTGGAAGACAACCTTTGGCTGGACAAAGGCGTGCTCGCCACCAACGGCCAACTGGTGGAGCGCGCCGGAGAAATCCTCAGCCGCCTTGGGGCTCGCGTGCTCACGCCGGCGGAAGGTCGCAAGAAAATGGGCCTGGTGCAGCGCGGCTAAACCGAATCGACGCATAACCCTGTGGGAGCGAGCTCGCTCGCGATAGCGATATTCCAGCCTTCGACGATGCGTCGGAAGTACCGCCGCCATCGCGAGCAAGCTCGCTCCCACAGGTGATTTTCACTCTTTTCAGGAAACCACCATGAGCTTTATCACCGACATCAAGACCTTCGCCGCCCTGGGCAGCGGTGTGATCGGCAGCGGCTGGGTCAGCCGGGCCCTGGCCCATGGCCTCGACGTTGTCGCCTGGGACCCGG
Organism: Pseudomonas sp. MPB03; assembly: GCF_046605385.1. Classification (NCBI taxonomy): domain Bacteria; kingdom Pseudomonadati; phylum Pseudomonadota; class Gammaproteobacteria; order Pseudomonadales; family Pseudomonadaceae; genus Pseudomonas; species Pseudomonas sp. MPB03. The sequence goes on from NZ_CP176770.1 coordinate 6,247,723, forward strand.
CGCCGGGTGCCGAGGCGGCACTGCGCAAACGCGTCGCCAATGCCTGGGGCGCCCTGGAGAAACAGGGCTTGGCCCCCGGCGCTTCGCAGGATCGGCTGCGCTTTGTCGCCACCATCGAAGAATGCGTGCGCGACGCTGATTTCATCCAGGAAAGCGCTCCCGAGCGACTGGAACTCAAGCTCGAACTGCACGCCCAGATCAGCGCCGCCGCCAAGCCAAACGCGTTGATCGGCTCCAGTACCTCGGGCCTGCTGCCAAGCGAGTTCTATGAGAACGCCACCCACCCGGAACGCTGTGTGGTCGGGCACCCGTTCAACCCGGTCTACTTGTTGCCACTGGTGGAGGTGGTCGGCGGCAAGAACACCGCCCCCAAAGCGGTGCAAGCAGCGATGGAAGTCTACGAATCCCTCGGCATGCGGCCATTGCACGTACGCAAGGAAGTCCCCGGCTTCATCGCCGACCGCCTGCTCGAAGCGCTGTGGCGCGAAGCCCTGCACCTGGTCAACGACGGTGTCGCCACCACCGGGGAAATCGACGATGCGATCCGTTTTGGCGCCGGCCTGCGCTGGTCATTCATGGGCACGTTCCTGACCTACACCCTGGCCGGCGGCGATGCCGGCATGCGGCATTTCATGGCCCAATTCGGCCCGGCGTTGCAACTGCCCTGGACCTACCTGCCGGCGCCGGAGCTGACCGAGAAATTGATCGATGATGTGGTGAACGGCACGAGCGAGCAATTGGGCAGCCACAGCATCTCGGCCCTGGAGCGCTATCGTGATGATTGCCTGCTGGCGGTGCTGGAGGCAGTGAAAGCCACTAAAGAAAAGCATGGAATGACCTTCGCTGAGTAAACCTTGGTTTTTTGGGCCAGCAAGGCTGGCCCATCGCGAGCAAGCTCGCTCCCACATTGGTTCTGTGTCGCTCACAAAACCTGTGGGAGCGAGCTTGCTCGCGATAGCGGCCTCCCAGTCACCACAACTGTCGGAACCAACGTCATGCCCACCCTCACCCCCTACCAAACCCGCATCCTCCCCGAATGGGTCGATTACAACGGCCATCTGCGCGATGCCTTCTACTTGCTGATCTTCAGCTACGCCACCGACGCGCTGATGGACCGGCTCGGCCTGGACAGCCAGAACCGCGAAGCCAGCGGCCACTCCTTGTTCACCCTCGAACTGCACCTCAACTACTTGCACGAAGTGAAGCTCGGCGCAGATGTCGAGGTGCACACGCAGCTCATCGGCCATGACACCAAACGCTTGCACCTCTACCACAGCCTGCACCTGGTCGGCGGTGATAAAGAGCTGGCCGGCAATGAACAGATGTTGCTGCATGTCGACCTGGCCGGCCCGCGCTCAGCGCCATTCACCGAACAGACCCTGGGCCGACTCAAAGCCCTGTTGGACAGCCAAGCCGACCTGCCGACACCGACCTGCATCGGTCGGGTCATCGCCCTGCCACCCGCCCGATAAGCCTCGACCAGGAGATCGCCATGAACACCGCTGCCGCTGTTGCCGACTTCCGACGCTATCCGCTTGTCCAGGCATTGACCGCTGCGACCCCCTTGACCGACCGGGTGCAAGTGACGTGGGCCGACGGCCGGGTCAGCCCGTTCCATCATCAGTGGCTAAGGGACAACTGCCCGTGCCCGCAATGCGTCTACAGCGTTACCCGCGAGCAGGTCCTGGAGATTGTCGATGTCCCGGAAGACGTGACGCCCCGCCACATCAACATCGACGACGCGGGCCATCTGTGTGTGGTTTGGCAGGATGGCCACCGAAGCCTATTCGATCCGGGCTGGTTGCGCGCCCATGCGTATGACGATCAATCCAGGGCCGAACGCCTGGCGAGCAAGCCGCATCGCCAGCTGTGGCGGCATGACCTGAAACTGCCGGTGTTCGAATACCAGCCACTGATGACGGATGCCGACGCGCTGCTGCAATGGCTTTTGGCGGTGCGCGACATCGGCCTGACCCAAGTACGCGGCGTGCCCACCGAGCCCGGCTCGCTGAAACAGATCGCCCAACGCATTTCCTTTATCCGCGAGAGCAACTTCGGCGTGCTGTTCAACGTGCAGTCCAAGGCCGATGCCGACAGCAACGCCTACACCGCTTTCAACCTGCCGCTGCACAGCGACCTGCCGACCCGTGAGCTGCAGCCGGGGCTGCAGTTCTTGCATTGCCTGGTGAACGACGCCGACGGCGGCGAGAGCATTTTTGTCGACGGCTTTGCCATTGCCGAGACGCTGCGCCAGGAAGACCCCGAGGCCTTCGACGCGCTGTGCCAGATCCCGGTGGAGTTTCGCAACAAGGACCGCCACAGCGACTACCGCTGCCTGGCGCCCATCATCGCGCTGGATGCGCTGGGGCAGGTCGCGGAAATCCGCATGGCGAACTTCCTGCGTGGGCCGTTCGACACCTCGGTCGAGCAGATGCCCAGGCTTTACCGCGCCTACCGCCGCTTCATCGCCCTGACCCGCGAGCCGCAATTTCGCCTGGTACAGCGCCTCGAACCCGGCCAGTTCTGGTGCTTCGACAACCGCCGCACCCTCCACGCCCGCAACGCCTTCGACCCGGCCACCGGGGCCCGGCATTTCCAGGGGTGTTATGTGGATCGGGATGAGTTGTTGTCGCGGATTCTGGTGTTGCAACGCTAGACCGCGTCATCGTTCATCGCGAGCAAGCTCGCTCCCACAGGCGGCCGCATTCCCCTGTGGGAGCGAGCTTGCTCGCGATAGCGCCCGATCAAACAACGCACTTTCCCCAGATTCACACAGGCAAAAAAATCCCCGATCAAGCCGTGACAGGATCGGGGCAGGAGCGTTACTGGAGGAGCCGTCGCGCGAGGGTGACCAAACCATCGTGATTCAGCTTGGGGCCAGTGTGCCCAGTCCAGGCCTGGGCAAGTTAGCCGAAAACGACGCCTCCATAGTCATTCATGACATTGCGACCATTTACCCTTGCCGCCGCTTCGGGTGGCTACCAGAATCGAGACACGACCCCAATCCCTGAACAAGGAAAAGCGTCATGATGCACGCCGATTTGATCGACCAGGAAGACCTGCTGGGCCACCTCAAGGCCCTGGGACTGCAAATACCCAGCGGCTCCACCGCCGAGCAGGCATGCGAATGCGCCGTGCGCGGGCTGGACAGGGCCCGCGCCAATGAATTGCGGCGGATGGTCAAGGACATGTACACCAGCAGCGCCACCATCCTGCCGGCCGTGCGCCAGGCGATCGATAAGCAGCTGTTGCCGGCATTGACGCAATACCAGCAGAACCATAGCGCCTGACCTTGTGGCGAGGGAGCTTGCTCCCGCTGGGCTGCGTAGCAGCCCCAAAAAGCTTGGGACCGCTGCGCGCTCCAGCGGGAGCAAGCTCCCTCGCCACAAAGGCGCCTCGGTCTAGAGCCTCACACTGGCAAACGTCGACTCATTACGCGCCTGGCTCAGCGCCGACAGCGGCCCGGACAATGGCGACAGCACCAGCGCTTGCGGCAGTGGCATCATCGCCACCTGTTGCGTGGTGTTGGAACCGACGCGCTCGTCGCGCGGTGGAATGCCGAAGTATTCGCGGTAGCATTTGGAGAAGTGCGGGGTGGAGACGAAGCCGCACACCGAGGCCACTTCGATGATCGACATCGGCGTCTGCTTGAGCAGTTGCCGCGCACGGATCAGCCGCAGCTTGAGGTAATAGCGCGACGGCGAGCAGTGCAGGTATTTCTGGAACAACCGCTCCAGCTGACGCCGGGACACGGCGACGTACACCGCCAATTCGTCCAGGTCGATCGGCTCTTCGAGGTTGGCCTCCATCAACGCGACGATTTCCTGCAACTTCGGCTGGTTGGTGCCAAGCATGTGCTTGAGCGGCACACGCTGGTGATCCTGCTCGTTGCGGATACGCTCGTAGACAAACATTTCCGAGATCGCCGCCGACAACTCACGACCGTGATCGCGGCTGATCAGATGCAGCATCATGTCCAGCGGCGCGGTGCCGCCGGAGCTGGTGAAGCGGTTGCGGTCGAGGGTGAACAGGCGGGTACTCATCGATACCCGCGGGAAAGCTTCCTGCATCGCCGCCAGGCATTCCCAGTGCACACTGCAATCGAAACCGTCCAGCAGGCCGGCGCAGGCCAGGGCCCAGCTGCCGGTGCAGACCGCACCGAGGCGACGAGACTGGCGGGCCTGGCCTTGCAGCCATGACACGTGTTCACGGGTTACGGTGCGCTGGATGCCGATACCGCCACAGACGATGACCGTGTCCAAGGGCGGTGCCTTGTGCATGGAGGCGTCGGGGGTGATCTGCAAGCCATCACTGGCCCATACCTGGCCGCCGTCGACGGTCAGGGTGGTCCAGCGATACAGCTCGCGACCGGACAGTTGGTTGGCCATGCGTAGCGGTTCCACCGCGGACGCCAGGGAAATCAGCGTGAAATTGTCCAGCAGCAAAAAGCCGATGGATTGAGGCGCACGGTTCTGGGGTTGGGCCCCGGAGTTGGACGTCGTCATCGCGGTATCTCCTCACACAAAGCGGGTGATGGCCTCAGGCGGAGGCTCTTGTTATTGCCCATCATTCTCTTGCGTGAGACGGGGCTTTATCGGGATAGAGCAATTGCCATGCCTAAAATTGAATGTGTGTTCAATAAATCCTGAAAACGACATGGCGGCCTGTCTATATAAGGGGTGGATCGCGTCCAGGTTTTAGCTGCCATCCATGGCGGCAGGCACCGGTCACAAAGGGCCGTGAGCAGTTCGGTAGCACTTGTGGGAACTGGGCTGCGCCGTTTGCGCGAGGGTTGTCACCGCAAGCGCGGGGACGGACGGTGGGGCGGCGTACAAAGGCGTGACCAATAAGTCACGCCTTATCTGTTTGCGACGCGCTAAAAGGTGGCGCGTTTGGGGATGGGTGTTCATTTTACGAGCGGTTTTTACATTCATCTGTGGCGAGGGAGCTTGCTCCCGCTCGACTCTGTAGGAGCTGGCGAAGCCTGCGATCTTTTGATCTTTCGCTTGGGACTCAAGTGCCTGGGGAAAGATCGCAGCCTCGTTGCACTCGACAGCTCCTACACAGCGTCTACAACCCAGTGGGAGCAAGCCCCCTCGCCACAGGGGCTTGGAAACTTTGGCTCAGCACTCCACCGCACTGACCGCCAAGCCACCGCGCGAAGTCTCTTTATATTTGTCATGCATGTCGGCACCGGTATCGCGCATGGTGCGGATCACCCGGTCCAGGGAGATGAAATGCTGGCCGTCACCGCGCAAGGCCATTTGGGCGGCGTTGATGGCCTTGACCGCGGCGATCGCGTTACGCTCAATGCACGGCACCTGCACCAGGCCGCCGACTGGGTCGCAGGTCAGGCCGAGGTTGTGCTCCAGGCCGATTTCCGCGGCGTTGCACAATTGCTCCGGCGTGGCCCCGAGGATCTCCGCCAAGCCCGCCGCCGCCATGGCGCAAGCCGATCCCACCTCGCCCTGGCAGCCGACTTCGGCGCCGGAGATCGAGGCGTTCTTCTTGCACAGGATCCCGACGGCCGCCGCACCGAGGAAATAATCCACGACGTTGGCGTCGGTGACCGCTTCGCTGAACTTCATGAAGTAATGCAGTACCGCCGGGATGATCCCCGCCGCACCGTTGGTCGGCGCGGTGACCATGCGCCCGCCGGCGGCGTTCTCTTCGTTGACCGCCAGGGCGAACAGGTTGACCCACTCCATGGCGCTCAGGGTCGAGCCGATGACATTGGGCTTGTTCAGCTCTTGCAGGCTGCGGTGCAACTTGGCCGCGCGCCGACGCACATTCAAGCCGCCCGGCAGGATGCCCTCGTGCTTGAGGCCCTGCTCGACGCAGTCCTGCATGGCCCGCCACAGTTTCATCAGGCCACTGCGAATCTCTTCTTCGGAACGCCAGACCTTTTCGTTGGCCAGCATCAACTCGGCCACCCGCAGGTCGTGGGTGCGGCATAACTGGAGCAATTCTTCGGCGCTGGAAAAATCGTACGGCAGCTCAGTGCGATCCAAGTCCACCACGCCGCTGGTGGCCTGGGCCTGATCGACGACAAAGCCGCCGCCGACCGAGTAATACGTGTCACGGTGCAGCTCGCCGTCGGCGCCCTCGGCCACCAGGGTCATCGCATTAGGGTGGAACGGCAGGTTCTCGTCGATCAGGCGCATGTCCCGGGACCATACGAACGGTACCGGCAGGCGACCGTCGAGCAGCAGGGTCTGGGTTTCACGCAGCAACTCGATGCGCGGGCCGATCTGCGACGGGTCGATTGCGTCCGGCCACTCTCCCATCAGGCCCATGATCACGGCGTTGTCGCTGCCGTGGCCGATACCGGTGGCCGACAGCGAACCGAACAATTGCACTTCGACCCGGCGCACATCATTGAGCAGGGCCTTGGCCTTCAGCGCTTCAACGAACAGCGCCGCGGCACGCATGGGGCCCACGGTGTGGGAACTGGACGGGCCGATACCGATTTTGAACAAGTCGAAAACGCTGATTGCCATTGCCGATAACCTCCAGAACAGGCACATCCGGGCGCAGGAGCGTCCGGTGACGGAGCTGCTACGCTCAACGCCGGGATGGCCGCATCATCCGGTTTTTGCCTGGGTGCCCGACGTCTGACACCGACGCAATCATGCCCAGCAACGCCGCCCCTCCCTGCGCCCGGTTTTGCGGCGTTTTTCTGCGTGTCAGAGGTCCATCGGGGGCGGAAAAAATCTGTAAACGACGTCACCGACACTGGATGCGACCATCCCTGTACTGGATACGACCCACCCTGTAGGCGTCAGATTTGCGCTGGTACATGATCGGTTACGGCTCGTTTGCAAGGCCGCGTGTCAGAAGAGTGCCCACGCGCCACCAACCGCAACATCCATAAGCGCGGTTGTCCTGACCGGACACCGCCGATAAAACACCAGGAGTCCACCCATGAAAGGTTCCAAGCCGTTGTTGTTGGCCGCCATGCTGAGTCTTCCGATGCTGGCCAACGCCGCAGAACCCGAAAAGTGCAGCACCGTCAACTTCTCCGATGTCGGCTGGACCGACATTACCGTGACCACGGCGACCACCAGCGTGGTGCTGGATGCGCTGGGCTACAAGACCAAGACCACCATGATTTCCGTGCCGGTGACCTACAAGTCCCTGGCCGATGGCAAGAACATGGATGTGTTCCTCGGCAACTGGATGCCGACCATGGAAAACGACATCAAGGCCTACCGCGAAGCCGGCACCGTGGAAACCGTGCGCACCAACCTCAAGGGCGCCAAGTACACCCTCGCCGTGCCCCAGGGCCTGTATGAGAAGGGACTGAAAGACTTCGCCGACATCCCCAAATTCAAGAAAGAACTCGACGGCAAGATCTACGGCATCGAGCCGGGCAACGACGGCAACCGCCTGATCCAGAGCATGATCGAAAAGAACGCCTTCGGCCTGAAGGACGCCGGCTTCAAAGTCGTCGAGTCGAGTGAAGCGGGCATGCTCTCGCAGGTCGATCGCGCCGCCAAGCGTGGCACCGACGTGGTGTTCCTCGGCTGGGCCCCACACCCGATGAATACCCGTTTCAAAATCCAGTACCTGACCGGCGGCGACGATTTCTTCGGCCCCGACTTCGGTGCCGCGACCGTGGCGACCAATACCCGCAAGGGCTACAGCCAGGAATGCAGCAACGTCGGCCAGCTGTTGAAAAACCTGGAGTTCACCGTCGACATGGAAAGCACGCTGATGGGCAACGTGCTCGACGACAAGATGAAACCTGAGGCCGCCGCCAAGGCCTGGCTGAAGAAAAACCCACAGGTACTCGATACCTGGCTCGCTGGCGTGACCACCATTGACGGTAAACCTGGCCTGGAGGCCGTGAAAGCCAAGCTTGCGCAATAACTGCTTATGTTATGCCGGGCGAGTTTGCTCGCCCGGGCTGTTTATTCCCTTGCATGCGGACGTTCACTACCATGCTTATTGATCAGAAAATACCCTTGGGCCAGTACATCGCGGGCTTTGTCGAATGGTTGACGCAAAACGGCGCCAACACCTTCGACGCAATCGCGCTGTTCCTGGAAACGATGATTCACGGCGTGACGTTTGCGCTGACCTGGTTCAACCCCCTGGCCCTGATCGGCCTCATTGCGCTATTGGCGCACTTCATCCAGCGCAAATGGGGCCTGACTGTATTTGTCATCGCGTCCTTTCTACTGATTCTCAACCTGGGTTACTGGCAAGAGACCATGGAAACCCTCGCCCAGGTGCTGTTCGCGACCCTGGTTTGCGTACTGATCGGCGTGCCGCTGGGCATCGTTGCCGCGCACAAGCCGATGTTCTACACGATGATGCGTCCGGTGCTCGATCTGATGCAGACCGTACCGACCTTCGTCTACCTCATTCCTACCCTGACCCTGTTCGGTCTGGGTGTGGTCCCGGGCCTGATCTCCACGGTGGTGTTCGCGATTGCCGCGCCCATCCGCCTGACCTACCTGGGCATCCGCGACGTCCCGGACGAACTGATGGACGCCGGCAAAGCCTTCGGCTGCTCCCGTCGCCAGCTCCTGTCGCGCATCGAACTGCCCCACGCCATGCCAAGCATCGCCGCCGGTATCACCCAGTGCATCATGCTGTCGTTGTCGATGGTGGTGATCGCCGCGCTGGTGGGCGCCGATGGCCTGGGCAAACCCGTGGTCAACGCATTGAACACCGCCGATATCGCCCTGGGCTTCGAAGCCGGCCTGGCGATCGTCCTGCTGGCGATCATGCTCGACCGAATCTGCAAACAACCCGACGCCAAAGTAGGGGGTGACGCATGAGCATAATTCGCTTTGAAGACGTTGACGTGATCTTCGCCAGGGACCCTCGCGAGGCCCTCAAGCTGCTCGACCAGGGCATGACCCGCAACGAAATCCTGAAGAAAACCGGGCAAATCGTCGGCGTGGAAAAAGCCAGCCTGGACATCGAGAAAGGCGAAATCTGTGTCTTGATGGGCCTGTCCGGCTCCGGCAAATCCAGTCTGCTGCGCTGCATCAACGGCTTGAACACCGTCAGCCGCGGCAAGCTGTTCGTCGAGCACGAAAACCGGCAGATCGACATTGCATCCTGCACCCCCGCCGAGCTGAAGATGATGCGCACCAAGCGCATCGCCATGGTGTTCCAGAAGTTCGCCCTGATGCCTTGGCTGACGGTGCGCGAGAACATCAGCTTCGGCCTGGAAATGCAGGGCCGACCGGAGAAGGAACGCAAGAAGCTGGTGGATGAGAAGCTTGAGCTGGTGGGCCTGACCCAGTGGCGCAACAAGAAGCCCGACGAATTGTCCGGCGGCATGCAGCAACGGGTCGGCCTGGCCCGCGCCCTGGCGATGGACGCCGACATCCTGCTGATGGACGAACCGTTCTCGGCCCTCGACCCATTGATCCGCCAAGGCCTGCAGGACGAACTTCTGGAGCTGCAACGCAAGCTGAGCAAGACCATTGTGTTCGTCAGCCACGACCTCGACGAAGCCCTGAAGCTGGGCAGCCGTATCGCGATCATGAAAGACGGCCGGATCATCCAGTACAGCAAGCCGGAACAAATCGTGCTGAACCCGGCCGACGACTATGTGCGCACCTTCGTCGCCCACACCAACCCGCTCAACGTCCTCTGCGGCCGCAGCCTGATGCGCACCCTGGACAACTGCAAGCGCATCAACGGTTCGGTCTGCCTGGACCCGGGTGGCGACTCCTGGCTCGACCTGGCCGACGGCAACACCATCAAGGGCGCCCGGCAGAACGGCGCGGCCCTGGACCTGCAAAACTGGGCTCCAGGCCAAGCGGTCGAAGGCCTGGGCCGACGTCCGACCCTGGTGGACTCCAACATCGGCATGCGCGATGCGTTGCAGATCCGCTACCAGACCGGCAACAAACTGGTGCTCCACGACAATCAGAAAGTCGTCGGGATCCTGGGCGACAGCGAGCTGTACCACGCACTGCTCGGCAAGAACCTGGGCTAACCCCACGCACACAAAAACGCCGCGAGATGATCGCGGCGTTTTTGTTTGCGCCTTCCAAGGCTGATGCTCATACCAGGGTTTGAAATGCTGGTACTGGCTTGGAACGCCGATACTGAGCTTGGAATGCTGATATTGAGCTTGGAATGCTGATAACTGTGGCGAGGGAGCTTGCTCCCGCTCGGCTGCGCAGCAGTCGCAATCCAGGCGACACGAACCTTCAGGTACACCGTGCTTGGCCGGTTTGGGGTCGCTCCGCAACCCAGCGGGAGCAAGCTCCCTCGCCACAAAAGCCCCTCTGCCACAAGAGCAGGGCCAGGCAGAAGGTCAGCTATAGGCCCGCAGCACCGCCAACTCCGCCCGCTCCTGCTCCGCCTGCACATCCTGGCGCATGGCCTTGTGCAAACCGAACATGAAGCACACCAACACCACCGAGAACGGCAATCCGGCCAGCACCACCATGGTCTGCATCGCTTCGAAGTTGCCGGCAAACAACAGGCCGATCGTCACCAGCGTAATCACCACCGACCAGAAGATCCGCAGCCAATGGGGCGCGTCTTCGTCAACGGTGCCGCCCTGGCACGAAAGGTTCGCCATCATCACCGCGCCGGAGTCGGCCGGGGTCAGGAACAGGACGAAACCGACAAAGATCGACACACCGATGACAATCTTCGATGCCGGATAGAATTCAAGCAGCTGGTAGATCGACATCGACGGCTGCGTCAGCGCCGTCTTGCCCAACTCGACCGCGCCGTGGTTCATCACCAGGTCCAGGGCCGAGTTACCGAAGATCGACAGCCAGGCCAGGGTGAAGCCCAGGGGAATCAACAATACGCCCGCCACCAGCTCGCGCACGGAACGCCCACGAGAAATGCGCGCGATGAACATGCCGACAAAAGGCGCCCAGGAAATCCACCAGGCCCAATAGAACAGCGTCCATAGGCCCATCCAGCGGCCAGACTTGGCGCTGTCGTCCGCGTAGACGTACAGATCGAAGGTCTTGAGCACCACACCGTTGAGGTAGTCGCCAATGTTCTGAACGAAACCGTTGAGCAGGTGCAGGGTCGGACCGAACAGCAGCACAAAGATCAGCAGGCCACTGAACAGCACGATGTTCAGGTTCGACAGCCGACGGATACCGTTCTCCACACCGGACACCGCCGCGATGGTCGCCACCGTGCTCATCACGATGATCACGATCAGCAGATTGGTGTTGCTGTGTTCCATGCCGAACAGGTTTTCCAGCCCGGACGCCACCTGCAACGAGCCGATCCCCAGGTTGGTCACCAGCCCCAGCAGGGTCACGAACATGCCGAAACCGTCCACCGCGTGACCGGCCGCACCCTTGACCCAGCGCTCTCCCACCAGCGGATACAACGCCGAACGCAGGGCCAGCGGCTGATTGTGCCGGTAGGCGAAATACGCCACGGCCAAGCCCACCAAGGCGTAGATCGCCCAGCCGTGCAGGCCCCAGTGCAAGAACGTCAACTGCACCGCCTGCCGCGCCGCCTGTTGACTGCCGGCCACGCCTTCGGGCGGGTTGAAGAAATGGTCCAGCGGCTCGGAGGCGCCAAAGTACAGCAAGGAGATGCCGATACCCGACGAAAACAGCATCCCGGCCCAGGCGCCGTAGCTGAAATCCGGCGTGTCGTCCTTGCTGCCCAGCTTGAGCTTGCCGTAGGAGGAAAACGCCAGGCCAACCACGAACACCAGGTAAGCGGCGATGACCACCATGTAGTACCAACCAAAGCTGCGGGACAACCACGCCTGGGCGATGCCGAGCAAACGACCGGCCTCCTGCGGGGCGATAATCAGAATGGCGGTCAGCAACAGAATCAGCGCGGTGGAGGTGTAGAACACCCAACCGTTGACCGTCACCTTCTGCGGTGGGGTCTTTATTAGAAAGGCAGAACTCATTGCACGGATGCTCCAGGCAGTGCGGGAGAAGGACAAGGCAACGCGGTACCCGACCAATCGGTGAGTGGGCAGCCGACCGACGGGTGTTATAAAGACACCCTTAAAGCCCTTGCCCCCGTCATTGCGTGGGTCTTGGGTCCTTGATGTCTCGCTTCTGCGCCATTTACGCGTAGGAAATTTCGGCAAATCGCGACGAATTGTCGCAGAGCTTATTCTTTGTTGATTGAACGTTCAATCAAAACAAAATAGACTGGCCCTCGCCATGACGGACTGCACTCGTCCGCCTGCGGGCCTAAGGAGATGTGCTAGATGCCCAAGGTCGGTATGCAACCCATCCGCCGCCAACAATTGATCGAAGCTACGTTGCAAGCGGTCGATCAGGTCGGCATGGGGGACGCCAGCATTGCGCTGATCGCTCGTTTGGCCGGTGTTTCCAACGGCATCATCAGTCACTACTTTCAGGACAAGAACGGCCTGATCGCGGCGACGGCCCAGTACTTGATGACTGTCTTGAGCGAGAACGTCACCGCGCGGCGTCAAGCGCTGACGGACTCGAGCCCGCGGGCTCACCTCAAGGTGATCATCGAAGGCAACTTCGACGCCAGCCAGGTCAACGGCCCGGCAATGAAAACCTGGCTGGCCTTCTGGGCCACCAGCATGCATCACCCGTCTTTGCACAGGTTGCAGCGGATCAACGATCACCGTCTGTATTCCAACCTGTGTTGCCAGTTCCGCCGCGTGTTGCCCGTTGACCAGGCACGCAGCGCGGCACGGGGCCTGGCCGCGCTGATTGACGGTTTGTGGCTGCGCGGCGCGCTGTCGGGAGACGCGTTCGATACCGCCCAGGCGCACCAGATCGCTTACGAATACATGGATTTCCAACTGGCCAAAACAGGAGCGCCAGAGCACACAGAACCGCTCGACTCCTGAACCGTCACCGCAGCGCGTAGTCAGCTATAAACGACACGCTCGGTGGCCAGCCAACCACTCATGCACTTGCGAGGACTTTATGGCCCGTTTCGAACTGCAAAAACTCTACATCGATGGCGCGTACAGCGATGCCAGCGGCGACGCCACTTTCGAAGCCATCAACCCGGCCAACGGTGAAGTACTCGCCCTGGTGCAGCGCGCAACGTTCGAGGACGTCGAGCGCGCCGTGGTCAGCGCCGAAAAGGGCCAGAAAGTCTGGGCCGCCATGACCGCCATGCAGCGTTCGCGCATCCTGCGTCGCGCCGTGGACATCCTGCGCGAGCGCAACGATGAACTGGCCGCCCTGGAAACCCTGGACACCGGCAAATCCTTCTCCGAAACCAAATACGTCGATATCGTCACCGGTGCCGACGTGCTGGAATACTACGCCGGCCTGGTCCCTGCCATCGAAGGCGAGCAGGTGCCGCTGCGCACCACATCCTTCGTCTATACCCGCCGCGAGCCCCTGGGCGTGGTGGCCGGTATCGGCGCGTGGAACTACCCGATCCAGATCGCCCTATGGAAATCCGCACCGGCCCTGGCCGCCGGCAACGCGATGATCTTCAAACCGAGCGAAGTCACCTCGCTGACCACGCTGAAACTGGCCGAGATCTACACCGAGGCCGGCGTTCCAGCGGGCGTGTTCAACGTCCTGACCGGCAGCGGCCGTGAAGTCGGCACCTGGCTGACCGAGCATCCGCGCATCGAGAAAATTTCCTTCACCGGCGGCACCGACACCGGCAAGAAAGTCATGGCCAGCGCCTCGAGCTCGTCGCTCAAGGACGTGACCATGGAGCTGGGCGGCAAGTCGCCGCTGATCATCTTCGACGACGCCGACCTGGATCGCGCCGCCGACACCGCGATGATGGCCAACTTCTACAGCTCCGGCCAGGTCTGCACCAACGGCACCCGAGTGTTCGTGCCGAGCCACCTCAAGGCCGCCTTCGAAGCCAAGATCGCCGAGCGCGTGGCGCGCATCCGCGTCGGCAACCCAGAAGACGAAAACACCAATTTCGGCCCGCTGGTGAGCTTCGCCCACATGGAAAGCGTGCTGGGCTACATCGAGAAAGGCAAAGCCGAAGGCGCGCGCCTGCTGTGCGGCGGCGGTCGCCTGACCGACGGCGAACTCGCCAAGGGCGCGTTCGTTGCGCCGACGGTGTTCACCGATTGCACCGATGACATGACCATCGTGCGTGAAGAAATCTTCGGCCCGGTGATGAGCATCCTCACCTTTGATACCGAAGAAGAAGTGATCCGCCGCGCCAACGACACCGACTTCGGCCTGGCTGCTGGCGTCGTGACCCGCGACCTCAACCGCGCCCACCGCGTGATCCACCAGCTCGAAGCCGGCATCTGCTGGATCAACGCCTGGGGCGAGTCGGCAGCGGAAATGCCGGTCGGTGGCTACAAGCAATCGGGCGTTGGCCGGGAGAACGGCATCAGCTCGCTGAACAACTTCACCCGCATCAAGTCGGTACAGGTCGAGTTGGGCGACTACACGTCGGTGTTCTGATCTGACACCGGACCTGAGGCGAGGGCCCTTGTGGCGAGGGAGCTTGCTCCCGCTGGGCCGCGAAGCGGCCCCACTTCAGGCCCCTGAGTTTTCCAGACAGAACACGGTCGCCCTGTTTGCGACTGCTGCGCAGCCGAGCGGGAGCAAGCTCCCTCGCCACAGAGAATGTGGCACTCGATGACCGCGACCTGAACCCAATTCAAAAAGAGGGTGCATTTCATGTCCCAAGAATTCGATTACATCATCATCGGTGCCGGCTCGGCCGGTAATACCCTGGCCACCCGCCTGACCGAAGACGAAGGCGTCACCGTCCTGCTGCTCGAAGCCGGCGGCCCGGACTATCGCCTGGACTTCCGCACGCAAATGCCCGCTGCCCTGGCGTTCCCCCTGCAGGGCCGTCGCTACAACTGGGCCTACGAGACCGATCCGGAGCCGCACATGAACGGCCGCCGCATGGAATGCGGTCGCGGCAAGGGCCTGGGCGGTTCTTCGCTGATCAACGGCATGTGCTACATCCGCGGCAACGCCCTGGACTATGACAACTGGGCCAAGCTGCCGGGCCTGGAAGACTGGACCTACCTCGATTGCCTGCCGTATTTCCGCAAGGCCGAAACCCGCGACATCGGCCCGAACGACTACCACGGTGGCGACGGCCCGGTCAGCGTGACCACGCCCAAGGCTGGCAACAACCCGTTGTTCCACGCCATGGTCGAAGCCGGCGTGCAGGCCGGTTACCCCCGTACCGACGACCTCAACGGCTACCAGCAGGAAGGTTTCGGCCCGATGGACCGTACCGTCACGCCCAACGGCCGTCGCGCCAGCACCGCCCGCGGTTACCTGGACGTCGCCAAGAAACGCTCGACACTGACCATCGTCACCCATGCCTTGACCGACAAGATCCTGTTCGAAGGCAAGCGCGCGGTCGGCGTGCGTTACTTGGTGGGCGCCGCCGAAGAGCGCGTCGAAGCCCGGGCGCGCAAGGAAGTGCTGCTGTGCTCCGGCGCCATCGCCTCGCCGCAGATCCTGCAACGCTCTGGCGTCGGCCCGGCCAAGCTGCTGGAAAACCTCGACATCCCGGTGGTCCACGATCTGCCGGGCGTCGGTGAAAACCTCCAGGATCACCTGGAGCTGTACCTGCAATACGCTTGCACCCAACCGGTCTCGCTGTACCCGTCGCTGCTCTGGTACAACCAGCCAGCCATCGGTGCCGAATGGCTGTTCAACGGCACCGGCATCGGCGCCAGCAACCAGTTCGAGGCCGGCGGTTTCATCCGCACGCGCCCGGACTTCGAATGGCCGAACATCCAGTACCACTTCCTGCCGGTGGCGATTAATTACAACGGCAGCAATGGCGTGAAGGAGCATGGTTTCCAGGCACACATGGGTTCCATGCGTTCGCCCAGCCGTGGTCGGATCCAGGCCAAGTCCAAGGACCCGCGCCAGCACCCGAGCATCCTGTTCAACTACATGGCGACCGAGCAGGACTGGCAGGAATTTCGCGATGGCATCCGCCTGACCCGCGAGATCATGCAGCAACCGGCGCTCGATCCGTTCCGTGGTCGCGAGATCAGCCCGGGTATTGAGGTGCAGACGGACGAACAACTGGACCAGTTCATTCGCGAGCACGCCGAAACCGCGTTCCACCCGTCCTGCTCGTGCAAGATGGGCACCGACGACATGGCCGTGGTGGACAGCGAAGGCCGCGTACACGGCATGGAAGGGTTGCGCGTGGTCGACGCCTCGATCATGCCGATCATCACCACCGGCAACCTCAACGCACCGACGATCATGATGGCCGAGAAAATCGCCGACAAGATCCGCGGCCGCAAGCCCCTGCCGCGCAGCACCGCACCGTACTACGTGGCCGGTGATGCGCCGGTGCGCGGCAAGCCGTTGCGTGAAATGGCGACGGCTGCACAGTAAGGCTCAAGACCGCGGCGCGGCCTTCGCGAGCAGACTCGCCCCCACAAGGGTTTGGTGGTGGACACAGACTTTGTGACCACTGAAAACCCCACTGTGGGAGCGAGCTTGCTCGCGAAAGCGGTGGGTCAGCTTGCATCAATGTTGAATGTACCGCCGTCTTCGCGAGCAAGCCCGCTCCCACAGGGGTTCTGAGACGAACACAGATTTTGTGACCACTGAAAATCCCAATTGTGGGAGCGGGCTTGCTCGCGAAAGCGGTGGGTCAGCTTGCATCAATGTTAAATGTACCGCCGTCTTCGCGAGCTAGCCCGCTCCCACAGGGGTTCTGAGGCGAACACAGATTTTGTGACCACTGAAAACCCACTGTGGGAGCGAGCCTGCTCGCGAAGGGGCCAGCCCATTCAGCCTATTTCTCTGACTGCCACACCGCAAAACTCCCATCTGCCTTGATCCCTCCCCCACCCCAGGCCTACTCTAGAGCCACCGCGTCACTGCGCCGCACCTCGCTGCATCGCCACTCCAGACAAGGAGGTTTCATGTTCGACTTCCACCCCCGGCTCAAGCAGCGGTTCGCTGCCTTGCGCACGGGCGCTGAATTCTTTTCCCTGCGTTATGTGCGCGAATCCGGCCAGCATTTGTCGGTGCGCAAGAACGTCGCCGAACCGCCCAGCCTGAACCGTGATGAAGGTGCGATGCTCACCGTGCGGGTCAACGGGGTCGAAGCCTATGCCGCCACCAACGACCTGTCCCAGGCCGGCCTGCAAGCAGCGCTGCAACGCGCCGAGCACCACGCGCGCCAGCTCAAGCCCCATGCCCTGCTCGACCTGCGCGAGCAAGCGGTGTCCAGCGACCGCGCCGATTACTTCTCGCCGCATTTCGACCAGGCCTTCCCGCCGTTGAGCGACTGCTACCAACTGCTTGGCGACGAATCGGCCGCAGTGCCCCGGGACGAACGCCTGGTGAACTGGCAAGCCAGCATCGGCCTGACCCAGGTCGAGCAGATCTACCTCAACAGTGCCGGCGCTGAACTGCGCCAGGCCCAACGCTTCATCTACCCGGCCCTGGACGTCACCGCCTTCGACGGTCACGACAGCCAGACCCGCACCCTGGGTCGGGAGAATTTCGGCCAGCAAGGCGGCTTCGACGTGATCAGCCGCTGCGGACTGATCGGCGCCGGGCCGAAAATCGCCGACCAGGCCTTGCAATTGCTGATGGCGCCGAACACCCCGCAAGGTCCCCGCGACCTGCTGTTGATGCCCGACCAGATGATGCTGCAAATCCACGAGTCCATCGGCCATCCGCTGGAACTGGACCGCATCCTCGGGGATGAGCGCAATTACGCCGGTACCAGCTTCGTCAAGGCCGGCGATTTCGGCCACCTGCAATACGGCTCCGACCTGCTAAACGTAACCTTCGACCCGGACATTCCCGAAGAACTGGCAAGCTACAGCCATGACGACGACGGCAGCGCCGCCAGCAAGCAGTTCCTGATTCGCGAAGGCCTGCTGCTGCGTCCATTGGGTGGGGCACTGTCGCAATTCCGTGCCGGCCTGGACGGTGTCGCCAACAGCCGCGCCTGCGGCTGGAATCGGCCGCCCATCGACCGCATGGCAAACCTGAACATCGAGCCCGGCGACCAATCCCTGGAACAATTGATCCAGGGCATCGAGCACGGCGTGCTGATGCGCACCAACCGCTCCTGGTCCATCGATGATGCCCGCAACAAATTCCAGTTCGGCTGCGAATGGGGCCAGTTGATCGAGAACGGCGAGCTCAAGGGCGTGGTGAAGAACCCCAACTACCGAGGCATCTCCGCGCAATTCTGGAAAAGCCTGCGCGCCGTGGGCGACGCCAGCACCTCGCAAGTCCTTGGCACGCCGAACTGCGGCAAGGGCGAACCGAACCAGGTCATCCGCGTCGGCCATGCGTCGCCAGCCTGTGTGTTCAGCAATGTTGATGTGTTTGGGGGAGATGCCTGATGAGCACCACCAATAATCAGGCCGAGGCATTCAAGGTTCTGGTCGACTGGCTGCGCGGCGCCCTGCGTACGCCTGAACAGTTCACCCTCGGCTACGCCGCCGAATCCTCGGCCTTCGTGCGTTTCAACCACGGCAAGGTCCGCCAGGCCGGGCAGGTGCAGCAGGCAAATGTCAGCTTCAAATTGATCGACGACGGTCGCCACGCCGACTTGCAGATTACTCTGTCTGGCGACCCCGAGGCCGATGTGCAACGCCTGTCCGAAGGCTTGCAGCAACTGCGCGAAACCTTGCCGCTGCTGCCCCGCGATCCGTACCTGCTGCTCAACCATCATCACTGGCAGAGCAACAATGTGCAGGACCATCCGCTGCCCGAGACGGAGCAGGCCGTTGCCGAAATCACCCGCGCCGCCGAAGGCCTGGACCTGGTGGGCTTCTACGCCGCCGGCCCCATCAGCCGAGGTTTCGCCAGTTCTTCGGGCGCGTTCGGCTGGCATCAGGCCAACAGCTTCAACTTCGATTTCAGCTTGTTCCATGAAAACGGCCAAGCGGTGAAAGCCAGCTACGCCGGGCATGTGTGGAGCAGCGAAGGATTTGCCCAACGTTTCGAACAGGCCCGCGAACAACTGGCGTTTCTCGGCCACCCGCTGCGCACGTTGCCGCCCGGCGAATACCGCGCCTATCTGGCGCCGGCCGCCCTGGAAGAGATCATGGGCATGCTCAGTTGGGGCGGGTTCTCGGCCCAGGCCATTGCCAGCAAGCAGAGCCCGTTGCAGAAGTTCTATGCTGGCGAAGCCCACTTCAGTCCCAACGTATGGCTCACGGAGCAGGTCAGCGGCTCCCTGAGCCCGGCGTTTTCCGACGAAGGTTATCCCCGCGAGGACCTGGGGCTGATCGCCAAGGGCATGGCCAACGCACAATTGGTCAACTCCCGCAGCGCCGCCGAATACGGCCTCGCGGCCAACGGCGCCAGCCGCTACGAATACCCCACGGCGCTGGACATGCAGGGCGGGCAACTGGAGCAGAAGCACATCCTTGAAGCACTTGGCACAGGGTTGTACATCAGCAACCTCTGGTACCTGAACTACTCGGACCAACCGGCGGCACGCCTGACCGGCATGACCCGTTTCGCCACGTTCTGGGTCGAGAATGGCCAGATCCAGGCACCGGTCAGCACGATGCGTTTCGACGACAGCGTCTACAGCCTGCTCGGCTCGCAACTCGAAGCGCTGACCCGG
Organism: Pseudomonas sp. MPB03; assembly: GCF_046605385.1. Taxonomy (NCBI): domain Bacteria; kingdom Pseudomonadati; phylum Pseudomonadota; class Gammaproteobacteria; order Pseudomonadales; family Pseudomonadaceae; genus Pseudomonas; species Pseudomonas sp. MPB03. Next base: position 6,267,220 of record NZ_CP176770.1, read on the forward strand.
GAGCGGGAACTTCTGCTCTCGGCCAGCACCTACAGCCAGCGGGCCACGGCCTCGATGTTGTTGCCGGGGGCGTTGGTGAAGAGGCTCACGCTGACGCTATAACACGCAATTCCCCGTGGCGAGGGAGCTTGCTCCCGCTCGGCTGCGAAGCAGTCGTAACCCAGGCGACGCGATCTTTCGGGCACACCGTGTTGGCCGGTTTGGGGGGCTTCGCCCCCAGCGGGAGCAAGCTCCCTCGCCACAAGAGCTTCCTTGCCACAGGTAACTGTTCATTTTTTTAAAGATCCCCTCGCCCTAGGTAATTGTTCACTTTTCATACAAGAGGTCCCATGCCCAACCGCGCCCCGCTCGACGCCGTCACCGCCCGCTGGCTCCCGTGGGTCGTGGCGATTGCCTTCTTCATGCAGTCCCTGGACGGGACCATCCTCAACACCGCCCTGCCCGCCATGGCCAGCGACCTGGCGGAAAACCCGCTGCGCATGCAAGGCGTGATCATTGCCTACATGCTCACCGTGGCGTTGCTGATCCCGGCGTCGGGCTGGATCGCCGACCGCTTCGGCACCAAGAAGATTTTCTTCGGGGCGATCCTGCTGTTCAGCTTCGGCTCGCTGCTGTGCGCCTTGTCCAATTCGTTGAGCATGCTGATCGGCGCCCGGGTCGTCCAAGGCCTGGGCGGTGCGCTGATGCTGCCGGTGGGCAGGCTGGTGGTGCTGCGGGCGTATCCGCGCTCGGAACTGGTGCGGATCATGGGCTTCATCACGATCCCTGGCCTGCTCGGCCCACTGATCGGCCCGACCATGGGCGGCTGGATGGTGGAATACCTGACCTGGCACTGGATCTTCATCATCAACCTGCCGGTGGGCGTGATCGGCTGTTACGCCGTGTGGAAATTCATCCCCGACCTGCGTGGCAGCGAGCGCACGCGGTTCGATGGGCTGGGGTTCCTGCTGTTCGGCGCGGCGATGGTGCTGATTACCATCGCCATGGAAGGCCTGGGTGAACTGCACTTGCCGCACCTGCGGGTGATGTTGCTGCTGTTCGGCGGCATGGCCTGCCTGGCGGCCTATTGGCTGCGGGCCGGGCACGTTGAAAATGCGCTGTTTCCACCGTCCCTGTTCAAGACCCGGACCTTCGCCGTCGGTATTCTCGGCAACCTGTTCGCGCGCCTGGGCAGCGGTGCCTTGCCGTTCCTGGTGCCGTTGCTGCTGCAAGTCGCCCTGGGTTATTCACCGTCCCAGGCCGGCATGAGCATGCTGCCCCTGGCGGCGGCGGCCATGGTCGCCAAATCCGTGGCCCGACCGCTGATCGAACGCTTTGGCTACCGCGCCGTGTTGACCAGCAACACCCTGGCCCTGGGCCTGATGCTGGCGAGCATGGGCCTGGTCAGCGAACAGACGCCGTACTGGCTGCTGCTGGCGCAACTGGCGGTGCTGGGGGCGATCAACTCGCTGCAATTCACCGCGATGAACACCGTGACCCTGATCGACCTGGACGACGCCAGTGCCAGCAGCGGCAACAGCCTGTTGTCGGTGGTGGCGCAACTGTCCCTGAGCCTCGGCGTGGCCTGCGCCGGCGCACTGCTGGGCGGCTTTACCGCCCAGGTGGGCAACGATGGGGTGGAGACGGTGCTGGGGGCGTTCCAGCTGACGTTCGTGACGGTGGGGATCATGGCGATGCTGGCGGCGACGATCTTTTCCCAGTTGTCGAAGCAGGATGGGCGGCGGGACAAGCGGCCGGATGAGCATATCGAGCACTAGGTAGGACTCGGACGGTTTTAAGGCTTCAGGGCTTTGTGGCGAGGGAGCTTGCTCCCGCTCGGCTGCGCAGCAGACGCAATCCAGGCGACGCGAACTTCCAGGGGCACCGTGTTGGCCGGTTTGGGGCCGCTTCGCGCCCCAGCGGGAGCAAGCTCCCCCTCGCCACAGGGAATTCGCCCACTTCAGAACTGCGCCACAGCTCGTCCAGAACGTTCGAAGAAAGTGGCACGAGGCTGCTACACTGCGCGACATTTTGTTTTGCAGGCCAGTCCCGTGACCACCATTGCCACCGCTTTTAATACTTTGCCGCTGTCCGCCGCCATGCTGGCTAACCTCGAATCACTCGGTTATGCCCAGATGACGCCGATCCAGGCGCAAAGCTTGCCGGTGATCCTCAAGGGCATGGACCTGATCGCCCAGGCCAAGACCGGCAGCGGCAAGACCGCCGCCTTCGGCATCGGCCTGCTGAACCCGATCAACCCGCGCTTCTTCGGCTGCCAGGCTTTGGTGATGTGCCCGACCCGCGAGCTGGCCGACCAGGTCGCCAAGGAAATTCGCCGCCTGGCCCGCGCCGAAGACAACATCAAGGTCCTGACCCTGTGCGGCGGCGTGTCCTTCGGCCCGCAGATCGCCTCCCTCGAACACGGCGCCCACATCATCGTCGGCACGCCGGGGCGCATCCAGCAGCACCTGCGCAAGGGTTCGCTGGTGCTCGACGGCCTCAACACGCTGATCCTCGACGAAGCCGACCGCATGCTCGACATGGGCTTCTACGACGCCATCGAAGACATCATCCAGCAGACCCCGGAACGCCGTCAGACGCTGCTGTTCTCCGCCACCTACCCGGTGGGCATCAAGCAACTGTCGTCCAAGTTCATGCGCAACCCGCAGCAAGTGAAAGCCGAGGCGTTCCACTCCGATGCGCAGATCGAGCAGCGCTTCTACGAGATCTCCCCCGAGGAGCGCATGGATGCGGTGGTCAAGGTCCTGGCGCATTTCCGACCGGCCTCCTGCGTGGCGTTCTGCTTCACCAAGCAGCAGGTCCAGGAAACCGTCGACCACCTGACGGCCAAGGGCATCTCGGCCGTGGGCCTGCACGGCGACCTGGAACAGCGCGACCGCGACCAGGTGCTGGCGATGTTCGCCAACCGCAGCACCTCGGTGCTGGTGGCCACCGACGTAGCGGCCCGCGGCCTCGACATCGACGCCCTGGACATGGTGATCAACGTCGAGCTGGCCCGGGATTCGGAAATCCACATCCACCGTGTCGGCCGCACCGGTCGCGCCGGTGAGAAAGGCATCGCCATCAGCCTGGTGGCGCCGTCCGAAGCCCACCGCGCCCAGGCCATCGAGCAACTGCAGAAGTCGCCGCTGAGCTGGGATCAATTGGACAACCTCAAGCCCCAGGGTGGCGGCCCGCTGCTACCGGCCATGAGCACCCTGTGCATCGGCGCCGGGCGCAAGGACAAAGTCCGCCCCGGCGATATCCTCGGTGCCCTGACCGGCGACGCCGGCATCCCTGGCGCCCAGGTCGGCAAGATCGCGATCTTCGATTTCCAGGCCTACGTGGCCGTGGAACGCGGCATCGCCAAACAGGCCTTGCAGCGCTTGAACGACGGCAAGATCAAGGGCCGCTCGTTGCGGGTGCGGATCCTGTAACCGATCGCCTGACGAACAGAGATCAAACTGTGGGAGCGAGCTTGCTCGCGATGGCGGTGGATCAGCGGCATTAATGCTGCCTGACACGCCACCATCGCGAGCAAGCTCGCTCCCACATTCAGTTATGTGGGAAAGCCGAGAGGACACCGTTTTGCGCTCTACCGAAGTCGTGATCATTGGCGCTGGCGCCGCAGGGTTGATGTGCGCGCTGACCGCGGCCGCGCGCGGGCGGCAGGTGATGTTGCTGGACCATGCCAACAAGGCCGGCAAGAAAATCCTCATGTCGGGCGGCGGGCGCTGCAATTTCACCAACATGTACACCGAGCCGGGCAATTTCCTGTCGCAGAACCCGCACTTCTGCAAGTCGGCCCTGGCCCGCTACACCCAGTGGGATTTCATCGCGCTGGTGGCCAAGCACGGCGTGCCCTATCACGAAAAAAAGCTCGGCCAGTTGTTCTGCGATAACAAGTCCAGCGACATCCTCGGCCTGCTGTTGGATGAATGCGACCAGGCCGGCGTCAGCCTGCACCTGGACACCTCCATCACGCAGATCGAAAAAACCGACGGCGGCTACCGGCTGCAAACCACCCTCGGCGCCCTCGCCTGCCAATCCCTGGTGATCGCCACGGGCGGGCTGTCGATTCCCACGCTCGGGGCGACCGGCTTCGGTTACCAGGTGGCAAAACAGTTTGGCCACGAACTGCTGCCGACCCGCGCCGGCCTGGTGCCGTTCACCATCACCGATCAGCTCAAGGCCCTGTGCACTGAACTCTCGGGCACCTCGGTGGATTGCCTGGTGAGCTGCAACGACCAGAGTTTTCGCGAGAACATCCTGTTCACCCATCGCGGCCTGAGCGGCCCGGCGATCCTGCAGATTTCCTCATTCTGGGAACCGGGGGACACGGTGCAGATCAACCTGCTGCCCGACCACGATGTGCCGCAATGGCTGCAACAGCAACAGGCCGAACGCCCCAACAGCGAACTCAAGACCCTGCTGGGCGAGTTGTTCACCAAAAAAATGGCCAACCTGCTGGCCGACACTTGGTTTGTGTCCAAACCCATGAAGCAATACACCCACGCAGAGCTGGCGGACATCGCCGAGAAACTGGCGAGCTGGAATGTCGTCCCCGCCGGCACCGAAGGCTACCGCACCGCCGAGGTCACCCTTGGCGGCGTCGACACCCGGGAAGTCTCGTCCAAGACCATGGAGTCGCTGAAAAGCCCGGGCCTGTATTTCATAGGCGAAGTGCTGGACGTCACCGGGCACCTGGGCGGGTTCAACTTCCAGTGGGCCTGGGCTTCCGGGTATGCGGCGGCGCAGTACGTCTGATCCGCCACGACTCGAATGTGGACAATAACCTGTGGGAGCGAGCTTGCTCGCGATAGCGGTGGCTCAGTCACCACCAATGTGACGGACCTGACGCCATCGCGAGCAAGCTCGCTCCCACAGGGGTTCGACGGTACATGCCGGAACACTTTTTGCTGCCGGATGTGATCGCCGCCATTGCGTCGGCGTCATTACTGCCTCAATTTAGCGTCATTGCCCGTCAGGCCCGTGTACTTCATGTCAGCGAACTCGTTTAGCCAATCTTTGCGTCGCCTTTGGGCGTTGGATAAGTTCAGTTATAGCGTGCGGGTCTTCATCGCCCTGACCGGCAGCATGGGGTTGTGTTGGTACCTGGACGAGATGGCGCTGCTGATTCCCTTGTTCCTGGGCATTATCGCCAGCGCCCTGGCCGAGACCGACGACAGTTGGCAGGGCCGCCTCAATGCGCTGGCAGTCACGCTGCTGTGTTTCAGCACCGCAGCGCTGTCGGTGGAGTTGCTGTTTCCCTACCCCATCCTGTTCATCGTCGCCCTGGCCCTGGCGGCATTCGGCCTGACCATGCTTGGCGCCTTGGGCGAACGTTATGGCGCAATTGCCTCGGCCACCCTGATTCTTTCGGTCTACACCATGATCGGCGTGGACCAGCGCGGCGTCGCCGTCAACGATTTCTGGCACGAACCCCTGCTATTGGTCGCCGGTGCCGCGTGGTACGGCGTGCTGTCGGTCGTGTGGCAGGCATTGTTTTCCAACCAGCCGGTGCAGCAAAGCCTGGCGCGGCTGTTTCGCGAACTGGGACGCTACCTCAAGCTCAAATCATCGCTCCTGGAGCCGATCCGCCAACTGGACATCGAAGCCCGTCGCCTGGAACTGGCCCAGCAAAACGGTCGGGTGGTCGCTGCGCTCAACAGCGCGAAGGAAATCATCCTGCACCGCGTCGGCAATGGCCGGCCCGGCTCGAAGGTCAGTCGCTACCTGAAGCTGTATTTCCTGGCCCAGGACATCCACGAACGCGCCAGCTCGTCCCACTATCCCTACAACGCCCTGGCCGAGGCTTTCTTCCACAGCGACGTGCTGTTCCGCTGCCAACGCCTGCTGCGCCAGCAAGGCAAGGCCTGCCAGGCGCTGGCCGAATCGATCCAACTGCGCCAGCCATTCATCTACGACGATACTTTTGCCGAAGCCCTCAACGACCTGCACGCGTCCCTCGAACACCTGCGCATCCAGAGCAACCCGGCCTGGCGCGGCTTGCTGCGGTCGTTGCGAGCCCTGTCGGTCAACCTCGGCACCATGGACCGCCTGCTCAGCGACGCGAGCAACCCCGACGCCCTGGCCGACGCCACCGACAGCAGCCTGCTGGACCGCTCGCCGCGCAACCTCCAGGATGTCTGGCTGCGCTTGCGCACCCAGCTCACGCCCACCTCGCTGCTGTTCCGCCATGCCCTGCGCCTGCCCCTGGCCCTGAGCGTGGGCTACGCCATGGTGCACCTGATCCACCCGTCCCAGGGCTATTGGATCATCCTCACCACGCTGTTCGTCTGCCAACCCAACTATGGCGCCACCCGGCGCAAGCTCGGCCAGCGGATCATCGGCACCGCCATCGGCCTGACAGTGGCCTGGGCGCTGTTCGACCTGTTTCCCAATCCGCTGGTGCAATCGTGCTTCGCCATTGCCGCCGGGGTGGTGTTCTTTACCAACCGCACCACCCGCTACACCCTGGCGACGGCGGCGATCACCGTCATGGTGCTGTTCTGCTTCAACCAGGTGGGCGACGGCTACGGGCTGCTGCTGCCACGGTTGTTCGATACCTTGCTGGGCAGCCTGATCGCCGGGCTGGCGGTGTTCCTGTTCCTGCCCGACTGGCAAGGTCGGCGGCTGAACAAGGTGCTGGCCAACACGCTGACCTGCAACAGCATTTACCTGCGCCAGATCATGCAGCAATACGCCGCCGGCAAAAGCGACGACCTGGCTTATCGCCTGGCCCGACGCAACGCCCACAACGCCGATGCCGCGCTGTCCACCACGCTGGCCAACATGCTGATGGAGCCGGGACACTTCCGCAAGGAAGCCGACGTGGGCTTCCGCTTCCTGGTGCTGTCCCACACCCTGCTCAGCTACCTGTCAGGCCTGGGCGCCCACCGCGGCACCGAGTTGCCGACGCAAGTACGCGAACAATTGATCGACGGTGCCGGGGTGAAACTGGCGGCGAGCATCGACGAAATCGCACAGGGCCTGGCAAGCAAGCAGCCGATCGCGATCCAGAGCGATGAGGAGGAAGCCCTGGCCAGTGAGTTGGAGCAGATGCCTGATGAGATCGACGAAGGACAGCGGTTGGTGCAGACGCAATTGGGGTTGATCTGTCGGCAGCTGGGGCCGTTGCGCACGTTGGCGGCGCACCTGATCAAGGATACCAGCGAGGCTTGAGGGTTGTGGGATCCAGGAGGGCCTCATCGCGAGCAAGCTCGCTCCCACAGTGGATTTGCTGTGCACACAAACTTGGCATCACCGCAGGCCCATTGTGGGAGCGAGCTTGCTCGCGATGGGGCCAGTCCAGACACCTCACATCCCATGAGCCTTCAATAACCGGTCATAACTCCCATCCGCCTTCATCGCCGCGATCGCCCGATCGAACCCGGCCACGATCTGCTCATGCTCCGGGTTCTTCAGGCTGACCAGGATGTGCAGGCTGTTTTCGCTCAAGGGCTTGGGCAGGAACTCCACGGCGCTGCGCACCGTGGGCGATTCGCGGGCCAGGTAGTAGCGGGCGACGTACTCGTCTTCCAGGGTCAACTTCACCCGGTCGGCCGCCAGCATGCGCACCGCCATGGCGAAATTGTGCACCGGCACTTTCTGCATTTTCGGGTCTTCATCGAAATCCTTGGAATAGGCGTAACCGCGTACCACGGCGATGGGATACGCACGCAGCTGTGGCAGGCTGTCAAACTGGATCGCTTCGTCCTTGCGCTTGATGAAGCGCACGCGGTTGAGCAGGTATTCGGCCGAGAACCGGCCTATGTGCGTGCGCTCCTCGCTGTACCAGGCATTGATCAGCACATCATAGCGGCCCTCGCCGATACCCAGCATCGCCCGGGCCCAGGGCACTTGTTCGAAGTCCGTGGCATAACCGGCCCGCGCCAGGGCCGTGCTGACGATGTCGGTCGCCAGGCCGCCATTGATCAAGGTGGAATCGGTAAAGGGCGGCCAGGCATCGGCGACCAGGCGCAACTTCTGCGCACAGGCCTCGTAGCTCAGCAACAGCAACCCGATCAATGCAAGAGCTCGATGCAATCGCGGCATGCCAAACATCCTTGACGGGTTCAAAGCCCGGTTTGTTTTTAGCCCAAACCCAACGGGCATCCCTAGACACCCGGTCCTAACATTAGCTCATTGGAACCGCTGCGCAGCGCTGTCACGAAGATTACACAAAGACGACAGTCCCGCGACAAAGGAATGATGGCATTTTGGTCTTTGTCACAGATTTTCAGGTCGTGCAAGCGAGAGACTTCCGAGCCAAGCACGCTTACTATCGGCATCAGGTTCTTCAGGAAATTCAAAAAATGGATATCGAATGGGTCTGCAAACATCACACTGACCTGAGCAAGGAGCAGCTATATGCCATCCTCAAGCTGCGCGCCGAGGTGTTCGTCGTCGAGCAGAACTGCGCCTACCCGGACGTTGACGGCCTGGACCTGGAGGGCGACACCTGCCATCTGATGGCCTGGCACGACAACCACTTGGTGGCTTACCTGCGCCTGCTCGACCCGCACTCGCAAAACAGCGACGTGGTGATCGGGCGCGTGATCATCGCGCCACCGGCACGCGGCCAGGGGCTGGGTCATACGCTGATGGAAAAGGCCCTCAAGCAGGCCGAGAAGCATTGGCCCGGCGTATCGATCTCGTTGTCGGCCCAGGCGCATTTGCAGGGGTATTACGGGCGGTATGGGTTTGAAGTGGTGGGGGTGGAGTATATGGAGGATGGGATTCCACACATTGGTATGCATCGTCCTTAAGATCCCCTTCGCGAGCAAGCCCGCTCCCACAAGGGTTCCGAGGTGGACACAGATTTTGTGCCCACAGAAGACCTCACTGTGGGAGCGGGCTTGCTCGCGAAGGCGTCAGCCCAGACACAACCAGTATTCAGGGATACTCAAGCACCGCCTTGATCCGCGGCAAATTCCCCTCGATCCACCCTCGATCGATCGCCCCCCAATCGCGAATCCGATACCGCCCGGCATGGTTGCGCGCGCCATCCTCTTGCTCGAACTCACACACGATATCCAGGTCCGCCAGCGCGGCGATGGTGTCCTGGGCCGTACGCCGGGGCATGCCGGTGGCGTCGGTAAGGGCCGGGACGTTGCTGGCCAGGCCGCTGTCGATCAGGTAAGCCACGTACAGGCGACGGTAGAAACTGGTCTTGGTCTTGCTCACGTCCATCCGGTCATTCCTTGTGAGGTTGCAGGTCCCGCCAGGTCAGGTACACCCGCAGGTCGAATTCCAACTGGTGATAGCCCGGCAGCATGTGTTCGCAGAGTTGGTAGAAGGCCTTGTTGTGGTCCGACTCCTTGAAGTGCGCCAGTTCGTGCACAACGATCATCTTCAGGAACTCGGGCGCTGCGTCCTTGAACAGCGCCGCGATGCGGATTTCCTTCTTGGCCTTGAGCTTGCCGCCCTGCACCCGCGACACCGCAGTGTGCAGGCCGAGGGCACGGTGGGTCAGGTCCAGGCGACTGTCGAACAACACCTTGTCGATGGCCGGTGCGTTACGCAGGTATTGCTGCTTGAGGTCCAGCGCATATCCATACAGGGCCTTGTCGCTCTGGATCGGATGGCGACCCGGGTAGCGCTGCTGCAGGTATTCGCCCAGGCGGTCCTGGGCGATCAATTGCTGCACTTGGGCTTGCAGGGCGGCGGGGTAGGCCTGGAGGTATTTGAGCGCGGTCATCAAGAGGGCAACACAGTCACAAGAGACCGCCAGTGTAGCGAATTCAGGCCTGCACCGCGCTCCAGTCGAAGGGCGTGGCGAAGGCATTGGTGTCTTCGGCCATCAACGGTCGCGCCACGAGGAACCCTTGCACGTACTCGCAGCCATGGGCCTGCAGCCACTGATACTGCTCGCGGGTTTCCACCCCTTCGGCGATCACCCGCAAGCCCAACTGCGTACACAGGTCGATCACCGAGGCCGCCAACGCCGCATCCCGGGGCGACCCTGGCAAACGGGCGATCAGGTGCCGATCGAGCTTGAGGGTATCGAGTTCAAGGTCGCGCAGATGCGTCAGCGAACAAGGCCCCGAACCAAAGTCATCCAACGCCACCCGCACCCCCAGTTGGCGCAGCAGACGCAATTGCTTTTGGGTTTCATCGGGGTTGCGCATCAGCGCATCCTCGGTCACCTCGACCTCCAGCTGCCGAGGCTTCAAGGCATGGCGCTCCAGAACCTGGCGCAACTCGGTCACCAGGTTCGGCATGCCGAATTGAGTGCTGCTCAGGCTCACGCCCAACACCAGGTCGTCAGCGAACAAGCGCTCCCAGACTTTGCGCTGGGCCGCGCTGCGATGATAGATCCAACTGCCCAGCCGACTGATCAACCGCGCCTCTTCCAGCAACGGCAGGAACAGCCCCGGCGGCACATCGCCGACGCTCGGGTGCTGCCAGCGCAACAGCGCCTCGAACCCGCGGATCCGCCCGTCGACGATGCTCACCTGCGGCTGGTAGACCATATTGAAATCACGGTTCTCGATAGCCGAGCGCACGCTCTCTTCCAGCATCAGCCGTGAACGGGCCCGACCGTTCATTTCGTGATCGTAGAAACGGTATTGCTGGCGGCCGGCACGCTTGGCTTCGTACATGGCGATATCGGACGCCCGCAGCAGCCCATCGAGGTTGGCGCCACAGTCGGGGTAGGTCGCAATGCCGATACTGGCGCCGAGCGCCACGTCCATGCCTTCGATCTGCTGGCAGATCGCGACGCGTTCAATGAGTTTTTCCGCGATCTTCGCCGCCTGCTCGGGAAACTCCAAGTCCAGCAGCGCCGTGAACTCGTCCCCACCCAGCCGTGCCAGGATATCGAAGGGCCGCAGGCAGGCCTTTAATTGCTCCGACACCCAGCGCAAGACCCGGTCCCCGGCGTCGTGCCCCAGTGAGTCGTTGACTCGCTTGAAACCATCGAGGTCCAGGTACAGCAACACCCAGTTGCTTTCCAGGCGCTCGCTGCGCATCAACAGGTTTTCCGCGGTCTGGTAGAAACCCCGGCGGTTGAGCAAGCCGGTCAGCGGGTCCGTGACGGCCTGGTATTCGAGTTGCTGGTGCAGGTGGCGCACAACGGACATGTCCTGGAGCGTTACCACCATTGCTTTCTGCTCCGAAGGCAATGGGGCGCAGGACAAGGCCACCGACACCTGCTGGCCGGGTGCCGTGCGCAGCACTGCGTCATGCAATCGCCAGGTTTCACCACGCTGATAGGCGTTGTGGATATCGGAACCGGTCCACTCGGGAATGTGCGGTTTCTGCAGGAAATCCAGGAATGGCATGTCCTGCAACTGTTCGGCGGTGGCATTGAGCAAGCGGCAGGTCGACGGATTGGCGAAGCGGATGCAACCGTTCTCATCCACCACCAGGATGCCTTCGGCGGCGTTGTCCAGCACCGAGGCATTGAAGGCCCTGGCCGCTTCGAGATCCTGGCTCAGGCGCTGTAAGGCCCGGCGATTGCGCTGGTGCTCGAGCAACGCCTGGACCTTGGGCTTGAGGATTTGCGGATCGAAGGGCTTGAACAGGTAGTCCACCGCGCCACTGGCGTAGCCCTTGATGACCGCGTCCTGGGACTGCTCGTTGGCGGTCAGGAAAATGATCGGCGTGAGCCGCGTGCGCTGGCTACCGCGCATCAGGCGCGCCACTTCGAACCCGTCCATGTCGGGCATCTGCACATCCAGCAGCACCAGATCGATGTCGTGCTCGAGCAGCAGGTTAAGCGCCTCGACCCCCGAGGACGCGGTCATCACCCGCCAATCCTGACGCTGCAACAAGGCCCGCATGCTGAGCAGGTTTTCAGGGTAATCATCAACAATCAAAAGGACAGAGCTGTCTTCGCCGGGCGTTGGTTGCGCGCATTCCATGCTGCTTCTCTTATCGGGCGCCACGTCCGTTTTTACGTAGCAAAGCGGACAAATACTGTCCCCTCACTCTAGACCGGGATTTTGAAAAGCAGTAGGTGTCAACGCGCCATCATCCAGACAAAGCCCGAAATAGCCGACTAACGGTCACCCTACCCAGGCACAGAAACTGCAAAGACCTCATCGACGAACAATTGACGTCAAACATCCGCCGAACGGTCTACAAGAAAAGCCCAAGTCCAGCGTTCCGAAACGCTTCAAAAGGGCGGTTTAAAGCCTCCCGCTACGGCATTCACCTTTACACCTTTGATACGCAGGACCTGGACATGATCGATCTCGCAACCTGGAATTTGAGCATCCCCGAGGGCGCCCCACCGGCCACCATTGAAACCTCACAATTGGTTCAGGGCTTCAAGAACCAGTACTTCAACTCTGAAACCGGCACGGTGTTTTTCTGGGCTCCCGTGACAGGCGCCACGACGGCCAATGCTATTTACCCACGCAGCGAACTGCGCGAAACCAATAGCGACGGCACCTTGCGCAATTGGCTTTACCCGTCGGCGGACAACACCTTGCGCGCGACCGTCACCGTCAACCAAGTGCCCAGCACCGGCAAGATCGTGATCGGCCAGATTCACACCAAGGACAGCACCAGTCCGATGGTGAAACTGGAATACCAATACAAAACCTACAGCTCCACCGGAAATATCGTCGCCAAGGTGCGTCTTCGTCCGGACGACGCGACCGGCCAGGTCATTACCATCGCCACGGGCGTGACCCTCAACCGTAGTTTTTCCTACATGATCCACCTGAGCCCGAAGGGCGCACTCGGCATCACGGCGGCGGGCTACAACTGGCGAACCACCGTTGATCCGAGCTGGAAAGTCAAACCGCTCTATTTCAAGGCGGGTGTGTATGTGCAGGACAATACCGGCTACGTCACCGAAGGTGGGAAAGTGACGTTCAGCCTGCTGGAAATCAAACACACCACGCTTTGATTGCAGCCTGCTGCGTCGTAATAGCGGCACGGAACGCTGCTATCGGCGCCCCTCCTTAAAAGGCATCCGGCTTGGGTGCTTTTTTTTTGCCCTGTCCTAAGCAGCTGCCAAATAGCCATCGCCTAATGGTTCCAAGGAAAAGCCCGGCAGCCGACCAACGGTCGATTATCTCGGGCACAAATCCGGAAAACGCCACTCTGACGGTCTGCTGACGCCAACCCTCCGCCGGACGAATGCGCCAAATTCCCGTCCGCGCCCATTCTTGGCCTCAGCAAAAGTGCGTCCTAGAGCCTCCGGCGATGGCGTGAATCATTTCTTTTACAGTGGAAAGGATCCGAACATGGTCGACCTTGCAACCTGGAACCTGAGCATCCCTGAAGGCAGCCCGCCGAAAACCATCGAAACCCCTCGACTGGTGGATGGGTTCCAGGACAAATATTTCAACTCCGAAGGCAGCACGGTGTATTTCTGGTCTCCGGTCACCGGCACCAAGACTGAAAACGCCATCTACCCCCGCAGCGAATTACGCGAGACCTACCGGGACGGCACCTTGCGCAACTGGGTTTATCCCGACGCCGACAACCAGCTGCGGGCAAATTTGGTGGTCAATCAGGTGCCCAGCAGCGGCAAGATCGTGATCGGCCAGATCCATGCCAAGGACAGCAGCAAGCCCATGGTCAAGCTGGAATACCAATACAAGGAAGACAGCGCCACCGGGAACATCGTCGCCAAGGTCCGCATGCGGCCCGATGACAGCGAAGGCAGGGTGATTACCGTGGCCACTGGGGTGAAGCTCAATCGGTCCTTCTCTTACCGGATTCATCTGGATCGTACCGGCGACCTGGGCATTACCGCTGCGGGTAATAGCTGGTACACCACCGTCGGCGCGGCGTGGCGCGACAAACCGTTGTATTTCAAGGCTGGGGTGTATGTGCAGGACAACACGGGCTATACCAGTGAAGGTGGGAAGGTGACGTTCAGCGTGCTGGATATCGATCACAACACCTGAACTTTTACGTCCTAAAATCTCGTAGGAATTTACACCCTGTGGCGAGGGAGCTTGCTCCCGCTGGGCTGCGAAGCGGCCCCTCTTTCCGCCAGACCCAACGCATGCACCGGTTTTGCGGCGGCTGCGCCCCCGAGCGGGAGCAAGCTCCCTCGCCACAGGGGGCCGGTGCGTCCTACAGGGCCGATTTTGGCCTTGGGAATCTGCTCTATAGTTCGGTGGGTCTGCTGGCTTTGGTCAGTGGGCAAGGGTTTCGCAGCCCGACAGAGAACAATGACTTTGCACCGCGAAATGAAAACTCAGGCAAAATTGCCAGCGTTCATTTATGGCGGTTGCGCGTGGGAGACCTCTGGGTCTGCCGGGTTTGGTCATTCTCGGTCTGCGAACCCGCGCGTAGCTGCCACCCACTTTGTTTCGCAGCAAAAAGGTGGCAATTCTTTTTCTATAGGGAATTTCATCTATGACCATGCATCAATCGACTAGCCGCTTCACGCCCTTGACCCCGATCGCCAGCACCCAACCCGTCCTATTCATCGATAAAACGGTCCCATTGACCGAGCTCCACGCCTGCGCCAGCGAACGTCTGCACGCTACTCTCGACTACCTGACTCTCATGGCCTGCGCCACCTTGCGCGATTCGGCCGCCAGCGACCTCAATACCCTCACCAACGTCGCCCGGATCCTGGTCCAGGATGTCACCGACGTGTTCGGCGTCATCGAACAACGCGGCCTCGAAGACCAATAAAGCCCTCCTGGCGGGAGACGATCCCCTGTGGGAGCGAGCCTGCTCGCGATGCGGTGGATCATCTGCATGGATGTCCACTGACACAGCGCGAGCAAGCTCACCTCTAAATCCACCAGCAAAGTCGAGAATGACAGGAGGTCATGTGCATAATCTTTTGGGCAGAGTAGGATTAAATCCTATCTTACCCCGGAGGCTCATCATGCGTAGCACTCAACAGTTCAGCATCACGCTGCCTAACCAGATGGCCGACGTAGTGAAAGCCAAGGTGGCTGCCGGCGAGTACGCCACTGAAAGTGAAGTCATTCGTGATGGCCTCAGGGCGCTGCTGGCTCGTGATCGGGCTTTGGAAAACTGGCTCGTAGGCCAAGTAACCCCAGCTTACGATGCCTTGAAAGCTGATCCCTCGTGTGCGCTAAGCGTTGATGAGGTGCGCTCCCGATTGGCTGCTGAGCACCAGAACGCCACTGTAAAATCGTAATGACCTATACCGTCGAGTTTGCACCGCAAGCCCTTGAGCAGTTAGCTGCGCTCTATCGCTACATTGGCACAGAGGCTTCGCCAGAAATTGCCCATCGGTATACCGACGCCATCGTGACCTATTGTGAAGAACTACAGACGTTCCCGCACCGAGGAAACCCGAGAGACGATATACGGCTGGGTTTGCGCATCACAAACTACCGTAAGCGGACAGTGATTGCCTTTGCCGTTGAGGCCGAACAGGTTTTCATTTTGGGCATTTTTTACGGTGGACAGGATTTTGAGGGTGCGTTGCAGAGCGAACTGGACGATTGACGCAAGCCCGCCCGCGAAGAGGCCGGCACATTCAACAGCTTCATCGACTGTGATACCGCCGTCGCGAGCAAGCTCGCTCCCACAGGAGAAACGCGGTCCCACCAAGAGCCAGGTCGGCTACTAGGCCGCCTCGCGATGGACGTTGATCCGGGCGCCCCGTTAACCACGATGGCCGAACGTAGGCATTGTGGAGTGGGCATCCCGGCATGGATGCCGGGATAGCCGCGCTGGGCCATGGATGGCCCTTCGCGGCGGCCCACGGAGCAATGCCGGAGTGAGGGTATGCCGAGCCCTAGCGAGGCACCGAGTGGTGGGGCAGAAGCGTTTTGGTTACTTTTGCGCTCTTCAAAAGTGACCCGCCGTCAGGGCGGAACCCTAAGCAGCCGTAACCCAAAAAACGGATATACACCCAAATCCCACCCATAAAAAAACCCGCATCACTGCGGGCTTTCTAACAACGCTAAAACATCAATTAACCTTAGCGTTCAACTCACCCTTCAAATACCGCTGATACATAGCCTCCAGAGAGATCGGCTTGATCTTCGAAGCATTACCCGCCGTACCAAACGCCTCATAACGCGCAATACAAACATCCCGCATCGCCGTCACAGTCGCACCAAAGAACTTACGCGGATCAAACTCGCTCGGGTTGGTCGCCATCAACCGACGCATCGCACCGGTGGAAGCCAGGCGCAGATCGGTATCGATGTTGACCTTGCGCACGCCGTACTTGATACCTTCGACGATCTCCTCAACTGGCACGCCGTAGGTTTCCTTGATGTCGCCACCGTACTGGTTGATGATCGCCAGCCATTCTTGCGGCACCGAAGAAGAACCGTGCATCACCAAGTGAGTGTTGGGAATGCGCTTGTGGATTTCCTTGATGCGGTCGATGGCCAGCACGTCGCCGGTAGGTGGCTTGGTGAACTTGTAGGCGCCGTGGCTGGTGCCGATGGCAATGGCCAGGGCGTCGACCTGGGTTTTCTTGACGAAATCCGCGGCTTCTTCCGGGTCGGTCAGCATTTGGCTGTGGTCGAGCACGCCTTCGGCGCCGATACCGTCTTCTTCACCGGCCATGCCGGTTTCCAGTGAACCCAGGCAACCCAGTTCACCTTCCACCGAGACGCCACAGGCATGGGCCATGGCGACGGTTTGCTGGGTGACGCGTACGTTGTATTCGTAGTCGGTCGGGGTCTTGCCGTCTTCGCCAAGGGAACCGTCCATCATCACCGAGCTGAAGCCCAGTTGGATAGAGCGCTGGCAGACGTCCGGGCTGGTGCCGTGGTCCTGGTGCATGCACACCGGGATGTGCGGGAATTCTTCGATCGCCGCCAGGATCAGGTGACGCAGGAATGGCGCGCCGGCGTATTTGCGGGCGCCGGCCGAAGCCTGGACGATCACCGGAGAGTCAGTCTTGTCAGCGGCTTCCATGATGGCGCGCATCTGCTCAAGGTTGTTGACGTTAAAGGCTGGAACGCCGTAGCCGAACTCGGCTGCGTGGTCCAGCATCTGACGCATGCTGATAAGTGCCATTGTGTCTCTCTCCCGGTCGAGGGTCGTTAATCGTGCCAGCCTGCCGGAGCGGCGGCGGCTATTCAAGTCATTGCGGATCGGGGGTTGGCCCGAGCTGCGTGTTCGGTATCGCTAAATCCAAATATTGACGCGGTCCCTGTGGGAGCGAGCTTGCTCGCGATAAGGGCGGCACATCCAACATGACTGTTGCCTGATAGACCGCTATCGCGAGCAAGCTCGCTCCCACAATGGATCTGCGTCCACGTTCAGATCTCGGTGAATCAGATCAATCCTGTCACTGCGCCTTGCAGCCACGCCCAATCAAGTCATTGGTGGCGACCCAGTACACCAGGCCTTCCTCACCCTTGACGTGAAACGCCAGCATGTCGTCGCTGTACAGCGAACCTTCGGCGCCCGGCTCCAGCGTGAGGCGATACACCTTATCGGCGCCGCCCAGGCGTACATCGACTTCCTTGCGTGCGGCATCGGTGTAGCGCCACAGCACTTTGGCCTCGCTGTCACAGGTCCAGCTTGTCCAGCCCTCTGAAACAGGTTCGGACGACTGCAAAAAACCCAGTTGCGAACAACCGGCCAGCAATGCCAACGCCACGACGGCGATCAAGCCTTTCATCCGTGTTCCTCGACGGACGGCACCTGCCGCCCGCCATGAGTTAAGTGTCAGACCCGTCAAGGACAACCATGTTCCTTGGCCGGGGTTTGCGTCTCGTATTTGTCCAGGCCGTCCGGTCCGGAACGCTTGTTCAGCACCGGATTGGTCTCGGCTTGCCAGTCGGCCTGGTAACAGCCTTCTTCGGGCGTCGGCGTGCCGGTTTGCGGGGCCGGGGCCTCCGGGCTGCTTGAGCAAGCCACCAGCATCGTCGCCGCCAGCAGCAACGTGAACGTCTTGACCATCAGAACACTCCTTTGCCTGGTCAACGCAGCGTCAGGCCTTGGCCCGGCTTTCCAGGACTTCCACGGCAGGCAGCACTTTGCCTTCGACGAATTCGAGGAATGCGCCGCCACCGGTAGAAATGTAGGAGATCTGTGCGGCCACGCCATATTTATCGATGGCCGCCAGGGTGTCGCCGCCACCGGCGATGGAGAACGCCGCGCTTTCAGCGATGGCTTGGGCCAGCACCTTGGTGCCGTTGCCGAACTGGTCGAACTCGAACACGCCAACCGGACCGTTCCACAGGATCGTCTGGGAGGATTTCAGCAGTTCGGCGAAGTTGGCTGCGGTTTGCGGACCGATGTCGAGGATCATGTCATCGTCGGCCACATCGGCGATCAGCTTGACGGTAGCGGTGGCGCTTTCAGCGAATTCCTTGGCCACGACCACGTCCACCGGCAACGGTACGCTGACCTTGGCGGCGATTTCCCGGGCAGTGTCCAGCAGGTCTGGCTCGTACAGGGATTTGCCAACCGGGTGACCGGCAGCAGCCAGGAAGGTGTTGGCGATGCCGCCACCCACGATCAACTGGTTGCAGACTTGGCTCAGGCTATTGAGCACGTCCAGTTTGGTGGAAACCTTGGAGCCGGCCACAATGGCAGCCATTGGCTGGGCCGGCGAACCCAGGGCCTTGCCCAATGCGTCCAGTTCGGCGGCCAGCAGGGGACCTGCGGCGGCGACTTTGGCGAACTTCGCCACGCCATGGGTCGAGCCTTCGGCGCGGTGAGCGGTGCCGAAAGCGTCCATGACGAACACGTCGCACAGGGCGGCGTATTGCTGGGCCAGTTCGTCGGCGTTCTTTTTCTCGCCCTTGTTGAAGCGCACGTTTTCGAACAGCACCACGTCGCCGGCCTTGACGTCGACGCCGCCCAGGTAATCGGCCACTAGCGGCACTTCGCGGCCCAAGGCCTTGCTCAGGTAGTCGGCCACAGGCTTGAGGCTGTTTTCCGCCGAGAACTCGCCTTCGGTCGGACGGCCCAGGTGGGAGCAAACCATCACGGCCGCGCCTTTTTCCAAGGCCAGCTTGATGGTCGGCAGCGAAGCCAGGATACGCGCGTCGCTGGTGACAACACCGTCCTTGACGGGGACGTTGAGGTCTTCGCGGATCAGTACGCGCTTACCTTGCAGATCGAGGTCGGACATCTTCAACACGGTCATGGGTCGCAATTCCTGGGTAACTGTTTAGAGAGCAGGTTTTTTCGAAGCGGTTTGCAGGTAATGCTCGGCAACGTCCAGCATTCGGTTGGCGAACCCCCATTCGTTGTCGAACCAGGCCAGGATGTTCACAAGCCGCGGCCCGGATACACGGGTCTGGCTGGCATCGACAATGGCCGAATGGGGGTCATGATTAAAATCACAGCTGGCGTGAGGCAACTCGGTATAGGCCAGGAGGCCTTTGAGCGGGCCGCTGGTGGCGGCTTCGCGCAGGATTCGGTTGACCTCGGTGGCGTCGGTATCGCTCACGGTCTGCATCGTAATGTCGAGGCAGGACACGTTGACCGTCGGCACCCGCACGGCTTTGGCCTGAATTCGCCCGGCAAGTTCCGGCAGCAGCCGTTCGATGCCGCGCGCCAGACCAGTGGACACCGGAATCACCGACTGGAACGCCGAACGGGTGCGGCGCAAGTCCTCGTGGTGATAGGCATCGATCACCGGCTGGTCGTTCATCGCCGAGTGGATGGTGGTGATCGATACATATTCCAGGCCGATGGCCTGGTCCAGCAGGCGCAACAGCGGCACGCCGCAGTTGGTCGTGCAGGACGCGTTGGACACCAGCAGCTCTTCGCCGCTCAGGCAATCCTGGTTCACGCCATAGACGATGGTGGCGTCGACGTCCGCTTCGCTGGCCATCGGCTGTGAGAACAATACCCGTGGCGCGCCGGCGGCGATGAAGCGCAGGCCATCGTCGCGAGTGTTATAGGCGCCGGAACATTCAAGCACCAGATCGACGCCCAGGGACGCCCAATCGATGCCTTCGGGGGTGGCGCTGCGCAGGACCTTCACGCAATCACCATTGATATGCAGACAATCGCCCTCGACCCGCACTTCACCGGGGAACCGGCCGTGGGTGGAGTCAAAGCGTGTCAGGTATTCGATGCTGGCCATGTCGGCCAGGTCGTTGATCGCCACGATTTCGAAACCGGCCTTGGCCCCTCGCTCGAACAACGCACGCAAGACGCAACGACCAATCCGGCCGTAGCCGTTGAGTGCAACTTTGTAGGGACGCGGTTGGGGCATGGGGGTTCTCTGATCGGGTGAATCCGTTAAGACCAGCATTGCCTGCACCACCGCTATCGCGAGCAAGCTCGCTCCCACAGGGTCAGTGGAGATCCTTGTGGGAGCGAGCTCGCTCGCGATGGCGTCAGCACAGACAACCTTTTACAGATCAGTCTTCCAGCAGCTCTTCCGCCTGACCCAGGATGTTTTCCAGGGTGAAGCCAAACTCCTCGAACAGCGCCGGCGCAGGTGCCGATTCGCCGTAGGTGGTCATGCCGATCACGCGGCCTTCCAGGCCCACGTACTTGTACCAGTAATCGGCATGGGCAGCTTCGATGGCGATCCGCGCACTGACCTGCAGCGGCAACACCGCTTGCTTGTAACCGGCATCCTGGGCGTCGAACACGCTGGTGCACGGCATGGACACCACGCGTACGTTGCGGCCCTGCTCGGTCAGCTTGTCATAGGCCTGGACGGCCAGGCCGACTTCGGAACCGGTAGCAATCAGGATCAGCTCAGGCTCGCCAATGCAATCCTTGAGCACGTAGCCGCCGCGCGCGATGTCGCCGATCTGGTCGGCACCGCGGTTCTGGTGCTGCAGGTTCTGGCGCGAAAAGATCAGTGCCGACGGGCCGTCGTTACGCTCGAGGGCGTATTTCCAGGCCACCGCCGATTCCACGGCATCGCAGGGACGCCAGGTATCCAGGTTCGGCGTGCAACGCAGGCTCGCCAGTTGCTCGATCGGCTGGTGCGTCGGGCCGTCTTCGCCCAAGCCGATGGAGTCATGGGTGAACACATACAGGATGCGTTTTTTCATCAACGCCGACATGCGCACGGCGTTGCGGGCGTACTCCATGAACATCAGGAAGGTCGCGCCGTAAGGCACCAGGCCGCCGTGCAGCGCAACGCCGTTCATGATCGCGCTCATGCCGAACTCACGAACGCCGTAGTACATGTAGTTGCCGCTGGCGTCTTCGGCGCTGACACCTTTGCAGCCTTTCCACAGGGTCAGGTTGGAACCGGCCAGGTCGGCCGAACCGCCCAGCAGTTCCGGCAGCAATGGGCCGAAGGCGTTCAGGGTGTTCTGGCTGGCCTTGCGGCTGGCGATGGTTTCGCCCTTGGCGGCGACTTCAGCGATATATGCCGAGGCTTTTTCGGCGAAATCGGCCGGCAACTCGCCGCTGAGGCGACGCACCAGTTCGTTGGCCAGCTCAGGGAATTCGGCGGAATAGGCAGCGAAACGCTGGTCCCACTCGGCTTCGAGGGCGCGGCCTTTTTCCTTGGCATCCCATTCGGCATAGATGTCGGCCGGGATTTCGAACGGGCCATGGTTCCACTTCAGCGCAGCGCGGGTCAGGGCGATTTCCTCGGCGCCCAGTGGCGCGCCGTGGCAGTCTTCCTTGCCCTGCTTGTTCGGCGAGCCGAAACCGATGGTGGTCTTGCAGCAGATCAGGGTCGGCTGGGTGCTCTTGCGCGCCGTCTCGATGGCAATCTTGATCTCTTCCGGATCGTGACCGTCGACGTTGCGGATCACTAGCCAGTTGTAGGCTTCGAAGCGCTTGGGGGTGTCGTCGGTGAACCAGCCTTCGACTTCGCCGTCGATGGAGATGCCGTTGTCGTCGTAGAACGCGATCAGCTTGTCCAGGCCCAGGGTGCCGGCCAAGGAGGCGACTTCATGGGAAATGCCTTCCATCATGCAGCCATCACCCAGGAACACGTAGGTGTGGTGATCGACGACGTTATGACCCGGGCGGTTGAACTGCGCGGCCAGGACTTTTTCCGCCAGGGCAAAACCCACGGCGTTGGCCAGGCCCTGGCCCAATGGACCGGTGGTGGTTTCCACGCCCGGGGTGTAGCCGTATTCCGGGTGGCCCGGGGTGCGGCTGTGCAGTTGGCGGAAGTTCTTCAGGTCATCGATCGACAGGTCATAGCCGGTCAGGTGCAGCAGCGAGTAGATCAACATCGAGCCGTGACCGTTGGACAGTACGAAACGGTCACGGTCGGCGAAGGCCGGGTTGCTCGGGCTGTGCTTGAGGTAGTCGCGCCAAAGCACCTCGGCGATATCCGCCATACCCATGGGGGCACCGGGATGGCCGCTGTTGGCTTTCTGCACGGCATCCATGCTGAGGGCACGAATGGCATTGGCACGCTCACGACGGCTGGGCATCGCTGTTCTCCTGCGGGTATTGAATCGAGAATGAATAAAACGAAACTGAAAAAGGCGAGCATTTTCCCTCACCCACCCGCCCCGGGGCAATGACAGATAGTCATCCATGAGCGTTTTTCCGGTGGATAAAGTCGCATTCGCCAGGTGAAACCTTTCCGCTGATGGGTTGTAGAGTCAAGCACGGGTTGGGAAGTGCCATTTATCCACCAATATCAAAACTTTTTGATATTGACCTTGCGGCGATC
The DNA here is from genome assembly GCF_046605385.1 of Pseudomonas sp. MPB03. Classification (NCBI taxonomy): domain Bacteria; kingdom Pseudomonadati; phylum Pseudomonadota; class Gammaproteobacteria; order Pseudomonadales; family Pseudomonadaceae; genus Pseudomonas; species Pseudomonas sp. MPB03. The sequence continues at coordinate 6,289,697 of NZ_CP176770.1, forward strand.
CAAACCCCTCACTAGACTGCCGCTCATGAACTTACCCGCGCCCACCATTCGCCATGACGACTGCGATGAGCTGGCGGCCCTTTGCAAGGCCGGCGGCGATCCGTTGCGGCTCAATGTTTTGCGCGCCCTGGCCAACGATTCGTTCGGCGTGCTGGAACTGGCGCAGATCTTCGGCATCGGTCAGTCCGGCATGAGCCACCACCTCAAGGTCCTGGCCCAGGCCGAGCTGGTGGCGACCCGCCGGGAAGGCAACGCCATCTTCTATCGCCGCGCCCTGCCCCACACCGACCTGTTGGGCGGCAAGCTGCACGCGGCGCTGCTGGACGAAGTGGACGCGCTGGCCCTGCCGAGCGACGTGCAGGCTCGCATCGCCCAGGTCCACGGCCAACGGGCCGCTGCCAGCCAGGACTTCTTCGCACGGGTCGCCGAGAAGTTTCGCGCCCAGCAAGACCTGATCGCCGGACTGCCGCAATACCGCGAAAGCGTCGTGGCACTGCTCGATAAATTGAGTTTCGAGCCCACGGCCACGGCGATCGAAGTCGGCCCCGGCGACGGTGCGTTCCTGCCGGAGCTGGCGCGACGCTTCAGCCAAGTGACGGCGCTGGACAACAGCCCGGCCATGCTCGAACTGGCGCGCCAGGTTTGTGAGCGCGAGGCCCTGGCTAACGTCCGCCTGCAACTGGCCGATGCACTGGATGGCATGAACCTGCAGGCTGACTGCGTTGTATTGAATATGGTGCTGCATCATTTCGCCGCGCCGGCCGAGGCACTCAAGCACATGGCCGGCCTGCTGCAACCGGGCGGCAGCCTGCTGGTGACCGAGTTATGCAGCCACAACCAGAGTTGGGCCAGGGAAGCCTGCGGCGATCTCTGGCTCGGCTTTGAACAAGACGACCTGGCCCGCTGGGCCACCACAGCGGGCCTCGTGCCCGGGGAAAGCCTCTATATAGGCTTACGTAATGGTTTCCAGATCCAGGTTCGCCACTTTCAGCGGCCACTGGCGACACTCACCAACGGTAACTTGTAGGAAAACATCGAGATGAGCGAATACTCCCTTTTCACCTCCGAGTCCGTGTCTGAAGGGCATCCGGACAAAATCGCCGACCAGATTTCTGATGCGGTGCTGGACGCCATCATTGCTGAAGACAAGTTCGCCCGCGTGGCGTGCGAGACTCTGGTGAAAACGGGCGTGGCGATCATCGCCGGCGAAGTCACCACCTCGGCCTGGGTCGACCTGGAACAGATCGTCCGCGACGTCATCCTGGGCATTGGCTACAACAGCTCCGACGTTGGCTTCGACGGCGCGACCTGCGGCGTGATGAACATCATCGGCAAGCAGTCCCCCGACATCAACCAGGGCGTTGATCGGGCCAAGCCAGAAGACCAGGGCGCCGGCGACCAGGGCCTGATGTTCGGCTACGCCAGCAACGAGACCGACGTGCTGATGCCGGCCCCGATCACCTTCTCGCACCAGCTGGTCCAGCGCCAGGCCGAGGCTCGTAAATCCGGCCTGCTGCCGTGGTTGCGCCCGGACGCCAAGTCCCAGGTGACCTGCCGCTACGAAGGCGGCAAGGTGGTCGGCATCGACGCTGTCGTTCTGTCGACCCAGCACAACCCTGATGTGTCCTACAAAGACCTGCGCGAAGGCGTGATGGAACTGATCGTCAAGCACGTGCTGCCTGCCGAGTTGCTGTCCAAGGACACCCAGTTCCACATCAACCCGACCGGCCAGTTCATCATCGGCGGCCCGGTGGGCGACTGCGGCCTGACCGGTCGCAAGATCATCGTCGACAGCTACGGCGGCATGGCCCGTCACGGCGGCGGCGCGTTCTCCGGCAAGGACCCTTCCAAGGTTGACCGTTCGGCCGCCTACGCCGGTCGTTATGTCGCCAAGAACATCGTAGCCGCCGGCCTGGCCGAGCGTTGCGAGATCCAGGTGTCCTACGCCATTGGCGTGGCCCAGCCTACGTCGATTTCGCTGAACACCTTCGGCACCGGCAAGATCGGCGATGACAAGATCATCAACCTGGTCCGTGAAGTGTTCGACCTGCGTCCGTACGCCATCACCAAGATGCTCGACCTGCTGCACCCGATGTACCAGGACACTGCTGCCTACGGCCACTTCGGTCGCACGCCACAGACCAAGACCGTGGGTGACGACACCTTCACCACGTTCACCTGGGAAAAAACCGACCGCGCCGACGCCCTGCGCGCCGCTGCCGGCCTGTAATACCCGCCTGTAAAAAAGCCCCTGGCGACTCGGTCGCCAGGGGCTTTTTCATGCCTTGGGGTTTTCATGCTTTTGTGGCGAGGGAGCTTGCTCCCGCTGGGCTGCGCAGCAGCCCCAATCAGTCCTCCGGGGAAACCAGTGCGCCTGATGGTTAGAGGGGGCGCTTCGCACCCCAGCGGGAGCAAGCTCCCTCGCCACAAAGGCTTAGCGCAATGTTCACGATCGCCGTGCCACCAGCAAAAACGAAGCCGCGCTGGCGAGCAGTCCTGCACACATCCGATTGAACAGGCGCTTACCGCTGGGCCGGGCAAACAGCCGCCGTGCGTAAATGCCCATGTAGCAATACAGCCCGATGGCGATGCACTCCAGCACCAGGAACAAGCCACCCAGCACGGCGAATTGTTGGGTAACGGTGCCGGTACGGTCGACGAATTGCGGCAGGAACGCAGTAAACAACAGGATCGCCTTCGGATTCCCGATCGCCACCAGGAACTCCTGGCGTGCCAGGCCGGCTCGGCTCATTGAGGCGAGCCCGACTTCGTTGTCGGCCTCAGGCTGGGCCCGCCACAACTGCACGGCCAGGTAGAACAGGTAACCGGCACCGACGAGCTTGATCCCCAGGAACAGCAACTCCGAGGTGTGCAGCACAGCGGTGAGCCCCACCGCCGCCAGGGCGATCATGATTGCAAACGCCAGCAATCGACCGACACCGCCGCCGCACGCCCGGACGAAGCCATAACGCGAGGCGTTACTGATGGAGAGCAGGTTGTTCGGCCCTGGCGCCATGTTCAGCGCAAAGCAGGCCGGAATGAAAACAGCGAGGGTCGACAGGTCCATTCGAGCGTTCCAGGCGGAGGCGGATCGAAGGTTCATTCTGCACCGGTCATCGAGGGGTTCAAGGGACAGTTGCGCGGCTAAATCGCGTCGGACTGTACCGCCGCGATTTAGCCATCAGTCGCCGCAAAATCCGGTAACGCTCCGGGCCTCGCAACGATCAAGACACTGACTAGCCTTGAGGTACTCAACCAAGCAAGGATGCTTCGATGCCACCGTACCTGCATGCCCTCGCCTGTCTCGTCTTCATCGCTATTCCCGCGGTTGCTGCGCCCTGTCCCGACTGGCCTGTTGAACGCGCCCAGGCCGAGATCGCCGCACTGCAACAGCAGATCGACACCTGGGACGACAGTTACCATCGCCTCGGCCAGACGCTGGTGGCCGATGAGCTTTATGACCAGTCCCGCAACCAGTTGGGCCAATGGCGCGGCTGCTTCCATCTCGCGGCGCCCGATGATCCCCTGCGCTCGGCGGGCGGAAAGGTGCCACACCCCATCGTCCATACCGGCCTGGAAAAACTCAAGGATGCCGACGCCGTGGAGGCTTGGCTGCAGGGTCGGGAGGATGTCTGGGCGCAGCCGAAGATCGATGGCGTGGCGGTCTCCCTGGTTTACCGCAAGGGCCGCCTGCACCAGGCGATCAGCCGCGGCGATGGCGTCCAGGGGCATGACTGGACCCCAAATGCGCGCAAGATCGGCGCCATCCCGCAACAACTGAGCCAGCCCGTGGACCAGGTCGTCCAAGGTGAGTTGTACTGGCGCCTGGAGGCGCATGTCCAAGCCCGCAGCGGCAGCCTGAACGCCCGTGCAACCGTGGCGGGCTTGATGGCGCGCAGCAGTTTGACGACGCAGGAGGCATCCTCCATCGGGCTGTTTGTCTGGGACTGGCCTGAAGGGCCCGACACCCTGCCCGAACGGATGACTGGGCTGAACGCACTGGGTTTCGCCGACACCCGCGACTACCACCAGCCCGTCCGGGCATTGGCCGATGCCCAGCAGTGGCGCGACCACTGGTATCGCACACCGTTGCCCTTCGCCAGCGACGGCATCGTTCTGCGCCAGAGCCGCCGCCCACCTGCCGACCGCTGGCAGGCCAGGGCGCCGTTCTGGAGCGTGGCCTGGAAATATCCGTATGCCCAGGCTTTGGCCGAAGTGCGCAAGGTGCACTTCAAGGTCGGTCGTACCGGGCGTATCACCCCCGTACTGGAGCTTGAACGCATCCGGCTCGACGACCGGTGGATTCGCCGGGTGAGCGTCAGTTCTCTCAAGCGCTGGGAGGAGATGGACATCCGCCCCGGCGACCGGGTCGCCATCAGCCTGGCCGGGCTGACCATCCCACGCCTCGACGAGGTGGTACTGCGCAGCCTCGAACGCCAGGACGTCAATGCCCCCACGGCGAGCGATCATCACTTCCTGAGTTGCTGGCAAGCGACGCCCGGTTGTGAAAGCCAATTCCTCGCACGCCTGAACTGGCTCAGCGGCAAGCACGGCCTTGCCCTGCCCCATGTCGGCCCCGGCACCTGGGAAAAACTCCTGGCTGCCGGTCGACTCAACGGATTACTGGATTGGTTGACCCTCGATGCCGCCGAGCTTGCTAACATTGGCGGCTTCGGCGAGCGCAGTAGCGCCCGCCTGCTCGCCAGCCTGGACAGCGCCCGACAACGCCCTTTCGGACACTGGCTCAAGGCCTTGGGCCTGCCGCCCAGCGGTCAGGCACGACTGGAAGGGCCGTGGCAGAAGCTGGCCGAACGCAGTACCGAACAATGGCAAGCCGAAGCCGGCATCGGACCGGGACGCGCCGCGCAATTGAGCGCCTTTTTTCGCGACCCACAGGTACTGGCCTTGAGTGACGAATTACGCACCGCCGGGATCGACGGTTTTTAATCCGGCCCCCGTGCGGTTGAACCCAAGGGGCAAGCATGCGTTCCAACAGCGCATCTGCACCGACCGCTCGCGATTTTTTACGGAGTTGCTATGAATTTCCTGTCCCCTGCTGCCCTGCTGCTCTTGTGCAGCGCCATGGCCGCCCCTTTGATGGCGGACGAGCAAACCCCGGAACTCACCGGTTGCGCGGCCAAGCGCCAGGGCATCATCAACCAGATCGAACTGGCCAAGTCCCGCGGCAACCAGGATCAGCAGGCGGGTCTGGAAACCGCGTTGAACGAAGTCACCACCCATTGCACCGATGCTTCCTTGCGCAAGGAGCGGGAAAACAAGGTGCTCGATGCCAAGCACGAGGTCAGCCGGCGCCAGGCCGACCTGGAAAAAGCCATGAAGAAAGGCGATGCCGAGCGGATCAACAAGCGCAAGGACAAGCTGGCTGCTTCCCGCAAGGAGTTGCAGGAAGCGGTGGACGAGTTGGATAAGTGAACAAAGATCGCAGGCTTCGCCAGCTCCTACAGGGAATCGCATTCAACCTGTAGGAGCTGGCGAAGCCTGCGATCTTTCAAGACATGTCAATAATCCCGAAACTCTTTATGACAGGCACTGCACGCATCCTCGACCTTCTGCACCGCCGGCCCCAGGTTGCTGGCCCGGTAGGGCTGGACCTTGCTGACGACCACCAACTCACCGGTGACTGCTTCAAGGTTGCGGGCCAGTTCCTGGAAGCGCGCCTGTTTTTGCCAGACTTCATCCCGGGCGCTGGTGTGGTCTTGCTCGCGTACTTGCGGGAAATGTTTCCACGGCTCATGGGACAATTGATCCAGTTGTGCCGCACCCTCGGCGAAACGTGCGCCATCAAACGGTACTCGGCCACGCAACATACCGCCCAGTTCTTCGTTGGTCTTGAGCATCTGCTTGAAGATCGTCTTGCGCTGGCCCAGGGGAGAATTGGGATCGACGCCGCCACAGGCGGACAACATCAGACAGGCCAGCATGGCCATGGAAAATCGTTTTACAAACATCTTGGCCTCGGGGCAGGAAACGGCGATTAGTATCCTCGGATCACCGGTAAAGACCAATGCCCCTATCAACAATACGGGTTGTTCGAGCACCTGACAGTGTTCGAATGGCTGCAAAGGAAATCTTCATGAACAGCCGCATCAAGCCCTGGCACAAAGGCCTGGCATTGACCCTACCGCTGATCGCCCTGTTGGCCGGTTGCAATCGCGGTGAAAAGGTCGAGGAACCGCAGACCCACGCCCTCGCCACCTACGTCAGCGCCCCCTGGGAGGCGTTGCCAACGGTGTCCGATGCAGACCTGCTGGCCGGTTTCGGTTCCTGGCGTAGCGCATGCACCCGGCTCAAGGCCGACGCGGTGTGGGGCGCGACCTGCGCGGCGGCGGCCAACGTGCCGCAGACGGCTGTGGCGGTACGCAGTTTCCTGAAACAAAACCTGGACGTCTATGGCCTGCGCTCGGGGGACAACAGCCCCAACGGCCTGATTACCGGCTATTACGAACCGGTCTACCCCGGCAGCCTCACCCAGACCGCCACGGCGAATATCCCGGTTTACGGCGTGCCGGAAGACATGATCATTGTGTCGCTGGACAGCATCTACCCTGAGCTCAAGGGCAAACGCCTGCGCGGCCGCCTCGAAGGCCGGGTGCTCAAGCCGTACGACGATGCAGCCACCATCGAAACCAACGGGGTGAAGGCGCCGGTCATTGCCTGGCTGACCGACCCCATGAACCTGCAGTTCCTGCAAATCCAGGGTTCAGGGCGCATTCAGCTCGCTAATGGCCGCCAACTGCGCATCGGTTATGCCGACCAGAACGGCCACCCTTACCGCCCCATCGGCCGCTGGCTGGTCGAACAGGGTGAGCTGAAGAAGGAAGACGTGACCATGGGCACTATCAGTGCCTGGGCCAAGGCCAACCCGAACCGCATTCCCGAGTTGCTCGGCAGCAACCCCAGCTACGTGTTCTTCAACCGCAACCCCGACAGCAATGAAGGCCCGCGAGGTTCGCTGAATGTGCCGCTGACCGCCGGCTACAGCGTGGCGGTGGATCGCAAGGTGATTCCACTGGGCAGCCTGTTATGGCTATCCACCACGCGCCCCGACGGCAGCGTCCTGAACCGGCCCGTCGCCGCCCAGGACACCGGCGGTGCAATCACCGGCGAAGTGCGGGCGGACCTGTTCTGGGGCACGGGCGAGGCGGCCGGACAGTTGGCCGGGGACATGAAGCAACAGGGCCAGATCTGGATGCTCTGGCCCAAGGGCATGGCGTTGCCGTCCGTGCCGCAGGTGGCGAATGCGGTGACCGCCAATCCCTGAAGGGATGTGTTGATCGTCCCGGCCCCATCGCGAGCAAGCTCGCTCCCACAGTTGATCTCAGTGAACACATATCTTGTGTACACACCCGACCCAATGTGGGAGCGAGCTTGCTCGCGATGAGGCCAGCAAAAACACCGAAAATCCGAAGCCAGGCTCAGACCGAAACAAAGAAGAAACTCAGGACCAAGCCCACCCCCACGAACCACACCAGCGAACGCAGGATCGCCCAATCTGCCAGATAGCAAATGATGTAGAGCAGGCGGCTGGTGATAAACAGCACCGCCAGCACATTGAGGGTGACCAGTTCAGCATTGCCGGCCAGGTGCGCGACGATCACGGCGGCGGCGAAAAACGGGCTGATTTCAAAGCTGTTCAGTTGCGCTGCGAAGGCACGCCGGGGCGCGCCTTCGAGTGAATCCAGGAAATCCCGGGGATCGTGGTTATCCCGCAACCGGTATCTGCCACCGGCCTTGGCGACCCCGACACACAGGTAAGGCAGGAGAAAAGCAATCAGCACACACCACAGGGCAACCGTCATACCGCACTTCCTTTTTGAGTTTTATAGAGAATCGAGCGTCAGGCACCGGTCAGAACTTCATCACCAGCATGCCAATCAGCACCAGCCCGCAGGCTAAGAGCCGTGGCCGGCCAAAAGGTTCTTTAAGGTAGCGCATGCCAAAGAGCACAACCAGGATCACGCTGATCTCCCGCAGCGCCGCCGCTTCGGCGATCGAGCCCAGTTGCATGGCCCACAGCACCAGAGCGTAGCTGAACAATACGCAGAATCCGACCGCCAACCCCAGCCGCCATTGTTCGCGCCAGAACCGCATGAACGCCGGCCGTTTGCTCACCAGCGCCAGTAACGGGAAAGGCCAGGCGCTGAGCAGCGTGACCCAGACCAGGTAATCCAGCGGATGGGACCAACGCCGCAAAGCATGTCCGTCGATAAAGGTGTAGCAACCGATGCACAGGCCGATCAGCGCCACCACCGGCAGCATCGACCAAGGCAGCCGGTCGCCGCCACCGCCCTGCCACAACAGGCAAAGCATGCCGAACGGGATCAGCAAGATACCGATGACCTGCTGGGTCGTCAGGGCTTCACCGGCGAAAATAAACGTCAGGGCCAGCACCACCAGCGGCGACAGGCCGCGCATCAGGGGATAGACCAACCCCAGATCACCGACCCGATAAGCCTGGATCAGCAAATAACGGTACAACAGCTCGAACGCCGCCGACGCCACGATCCACGGCCAGATTTCCAATGGCGGCCATGCCACGAAACCCAGCGCCAATGCGACGAACAGCAGCGCAACGCTGTCCATGCACGCCACCACCAGCAAACGCTCGCCACTGAACTTGATCAGCGTATTCCATGCCGCATGCAACAGCGCCGCTACCAACACCAAGGCCGTCGCAAGCACGGCACGCTCCTTGTCTTGTCCCACCGCCCCCGTAGGAGCTGCCGAAGGCTGCGATCTTTTGATCTTTCGCTTCAGACTCAATTGTCGGCGCAAAGATCGCAGCCTCGTTGCACTCGTCAGCTCCTACGCCAGTAAGGCTCATGAATTGATTCGCTATCGTTTATACTGCAAACCGATCACGCCGCACTCAGTTGCGCATACACCAATACCAATAATTTTGCTGTTGTCCCGTTCACTCGAACCGGGGCGCCGGCATGCGTATGCCTGATCCGGGCGTCAAGACTACAGACAGAGACCTTGCGCATGCCACTCGCCTTGCTTGCTTTGGCCGTTGCCGCTTTTGGCATCGGCACGACTGAATTCGTCATCATGGGCCTGTTGCCCGATGTCGCCCGGGACCTGGCCGTGAGCATTCCCCAGGCCGGGCTGCTGATCACCGGCTACGCCCTGGGCGTGGTGTTCGGCGCGCCGATCCTGGCGATTGGCACCGCCAACATGCCGCGCAAGGCCACGCTACTGGGCATGACCCTGATGTTTATCCTTGGCAACGTGCTCTGTGCCCTGGCGCCGAACTACACCACGCTGATGGCCGCACGGGTCATTACTGCGCTGTGTCACGGAGCGTTCTTTGGCATTGGTTCGGTGGTGGCGGCCGGGCTGGTGGCGCCGAACAAACGGGCCCAGGCGATTGCCATGATGTTCACCGGCCTGACCCTGGCCAACGTGCTGGGCGTCCCGTTGGGCACGGCCCTGGGCCAATATGCCGGCTGGCGCTCGACCTTCTGGGCGGTCTCGATCATCGGCGTGATCGCCGCCATCGCCCAATGGGTCTGGCTGCCCAAGGAAATCGCCATGGACAAAGCCAACCTGGCCAGCGAATTCAAGGTCCTGGGCAAGGTCAACGTGTTGCTCGCCCTGGGCATGAGCGTGCTGGCCTCCACCAGTTTATTCAGCGTGTTCACCTACATCGCGCCGATCCTGCAGGACATCACCGGTGTCAGCCCCCATGGCATCACCGTCATGCTGCTGTTGTTCGGCGTCGGCCTCACGGCCGGCAGTTTCCTCGGTGGGCGCCTGGCGGACCGGCGCCTGCTGCCTGCGCTGGTGGGCATGGCCCTGGCCGTGGTGCTGGTGCTGGCCGCGTTCAGCCAGACCAGCCGGTCGGTGATCCCGGCGGCGATCACGCTGGTGCTGTGGGGCGTCTTCGCCTTCGCCCTGTGCCCGATCCTGCAATTGCTGATCATCGACCAGGCCCACGAAGCACCGAACCTCGGCTCTACGTTGAATCAGAGTGCGTTCAATCTCGGCAACGCGGCCGGGGCCTGGATGGGTGGGTTGGTGGTGGCCAGCGGTGCCGACCTGGCGGATCTACCATGGGCCGGGGCCGCTGTCGGCGGCCTGACGGTACTGACCGCGTTGTATTTTATTTACCGTCAGCGTCGTCATCGCGGCGTGGCGGCAGGCCTTGCCGACTGAGGGGTGTATTGGTCTCGCTGCGCACCTGTGCATGACTGATCAGGGCGAAAATAAAACTGCCACCGATGATGTTCCCCGCCAGGGTCGGCGCGGCGAACACCATCCAGAAGTCTTCCCAGGACAATTGCCCGGCAAAGACCAGGTAGGACACTTCGGCCGAGCCGACGACGATGTGGGTGAAGTCACCGAGCGCCATGAGGTAGGTGATCAGGATGATGATCCACATCTTGGCGCTCTCCATGGAAGGAATCATCCACACCATGGTGGCGATCATCCAACCGGAAATGATGCCCTTGGCGAACATCTGGCCAGTGTCGTTCTCCATGACCTTGCGGCCGATCTCCAGGAAGGCCAGATCGGTGCGCCGGTCAAAAATCGGCAGGTGCAGCATCACATAGGCCACCAACAAGGTGCCGCACAGGTTGCCCACCAGCACCACGCCCCATAACCGGAACAATCGGCCGAAATTGCCCAAAGTCGGCTTGCTCATGATCGGTAGCACGGCGGTCAGGGTGTTTTCGGTGAACAATTGCTGGCGCGCGAGAATCACCGCTAGAAAGCCTGCGCAGTAACCGAAACTGGCGATCACTTTGAAACCTTCGTGATCCGGTAATCGAGAATTGAGCAAGCCCATCGCCATCAGGGACAGGCCCATGGTCAGCCCGGCCGCCAGCGCCGACCACCACAGCGCGGCAACGCTGCGCTCCAGCTCCAGATTGCCTTGGGTGCGGATGATTTCATGCAGCACGGCCGCCCGCGGCGGCTGGTTACGGTCGACTTCGTGCTGTTCCTGAGCCGAAAGGTCCGGGGTCTTGCCTTCTTTGTGGGTGTCCATACAGCTCCTGAAGCCGTGGCGTGATGTACCTACGACACGCGGCGTCCAGCGCTGTTCAGTGACAACCCATACATGACATGTGGGAGCGAGCTTGCTCGCGATAGCAGCGCCGCCGACCTCACTCCACCACATCATCCTTGAACTGATCCTTGACGTACTTGATCTCGGTCCGGCCATGAGGTGCGGGCAGGCCGTCTTCGCCGAGGTTGACGAAGACCATTTTCTCCACGGTCAGGATGCTCTTGCGGGTGATTTTGTTGCGCACCTCGCAGGTCAGGGTGATGGACGTGCGACCAAACTCAGTGGCGGTGATGCCCAGCTCGATGATGTCGCCCTGGCGCGAAGCGCTGACGAAATTGATTTCCGAGATGTACTTGGTAACCACGCGCTGGTTGCCGAGCTGGACGATGGCATAGATCGCCGCCTCCTCGTCGATCCAGCGCAACAGGCTGCCGCCGAACAGCGTGCCGTTGGGGTTGAGGTCTTCGGGCTTGACCCATTTGCGGGTGTGGAAATTCATGATCACTCCTGAGCGTCTGGCCGATGGATTGACGCATCATGGCAGACCCCACGGCCGAGCTCTATGTCGCGGGCCCTATGACGGTCATCGGCATTTTCGATTTGCCGACAGAAACCCTTTTGGAAGATCCGATTAGCCCGTTATAATCGCCACCGCTTTACCGGTCCACCCTTTGGACCGTTCCCGCCACCTGTCCGAGGGGCGCTGCAGCAGGCTCGACCTGTCAGGCTCGGATGGGGCGTTGTTTGTACGGGGCTACCCGCACGAACACTAAACGCACAACGGCGCCCATTCGCATACATTACGAATGGAGGCTCTTCATGAGCGCTGTCATCACGCCTGCTGCTTTTACCGACTACAAAGTCGCCGACATGTCCCTGGCTGCCTGGGGCCGTCGCGAAATCATCATCGCCGAATCCGAAATGCCAGCCCTGATGGGTCTGCGCCGCAAGTACTCTGGCGAACAGCCATTGAAGGGCGCAAAAATCCTCGGCTGCATCCACATGACCATCCAGACCGCCGTGCTGATCGAAACCCTGGTTGCCCTGGGTGCCGAAGTGCGCTGGTCGTCCTGCAACATCTTCTCGACCCAGGACCAGGCCGCTGCCGCCATCGCCGCCGCCGGCATCCCGGTATTCGCCTGGAAAGGCGAGACCGAGCAAGAGTACGAGTGGTGCCTGGAGCAGACCATCCTCAAGGATGGCCAGCCGTGGGACACCAACATGATCCTCGACGACGGCGGCGACCTGACCGAGCTGCTGCACAAGAAATACCCAGCCGTGCTGGATAAAGTCCACGGCGTGACCGAAGAAACCACCACCGGCGTGCACCGCCTGCTGGACATGCTGGCCAAGGGCGAGCTGAAGATCCCGGCCATCAACGTCAACGACTCGGTGACCAAGAGCAAGAACGACAACAAGTACGGCTGCCGTCACAGCCTCAACGACGCCATCAAGCGCGGCACCGACCATCTGTTGTCGGGCAAGCAGGCCCTGGTGATCGGCTACGGTGACGTGGGCAAGGGTTCGTCCCAGTCCCTGCGCCAGGAAGGCATGATCGTCAAGGTGTCCGAAGTCGACCCGATCTGCGCCATGCAGGCCTGTATGGACGGCTTCGAGCTGGTTTCGCCGTTCATCGACGGGATCAACGACGGCACCGAGGGCAGCATCGACAAGGCGCTGCTGGGCAAGATCGACCTGATCGTGACCACCACCGGTAACGTCAACGTCTGCGACGCCAACATGCTCAAGGCCCTGAAGAAGCGCGCCGTGGTCTGCAACATCGGCCACTTCGACAATGAAATCGACACCGCCTTCATGCGCAAGAACTGGGCATGGGAAGAAGTCAAGCCGCAGGTCCACAAGGTGCACCGCACCGGCACTGGCAGCTTCGACCCACAGAACGATGACTACCTGATCCTGCTGGCCGAAGGCCGCCTGGTGAACCTGGGCAATGCCACCGGTCACCCAAGCCGCATCATGGACGGCTCGTTCGCCAACCAGGTCCTGGCCCAGATCTTCCTGTTCGGCCAGAAATACGCCGACCTGTCGCCGGCCCAGAAAGCCGAGCGCCTGACCGTGGAAGTGTTGCCGAAGAAACTCGACGAAGAAGTGGCCCTGGAAATGGTCCGCGGCTTCGGCGGCGTGGTCACCAAGCTGACCAAGCAACAGGCTGACTACATCGGCGTCACCGTCGAAGGCCCGTTCAAGCCGCACGCTTACCGCTACTGATCGGCACTGCTCCCTGTGGGAGCAGGCTTTTTGTGGGAGCGAGCTTGTTCGCGATGCAGGCACCTCGATCTGGCTGCCAGACCGAGGTGAGACTGATCGCGAGCAAGCTCGCTCCCACACAAGCCCGCCTCTCAAGGCTTGTGCAGGCCTCTCCGGCTTACGAGTTTCCAAGGATATGACCATGTCCCAAGACCGTCGCTACAGCTTCGAGTTCTTCCCGACGAAGACCGATGCTGGGCATGAAAAACTGATCGCCACTGCCCGTCAGTTGGCCCGCTACAACCCCGACTTCTTCTCCTGCACCTATGGCGCCGGCGGCTCGACCCGTGACCGCACCCTGAACACCGTGTTGCAGCTCGAAAGTGAAGTCAAAGTCCCGGCCGCTCCGCACCTGTCCTGCGTCGGCGACAGCAAGGACGACCTGCGCAGCCTGTTGACCCAGTACAAGGCCGCTGGCATCAAGCGCATCGTTGCCCTGCGTGGCGACCTGCCGTCGGGCATGGGCATGGCCAGCGGCGAGCTGCGCCACGCCAACGAATTGGTGAACTTCATCCGCGAAGAAACCGGCGATCACTTCCACATTGAAGTGGCTGCGTACCCGGAGATGCACCCGCAAGCGCGTAACTTTGAAGACGATCTCAACAATTTCGTCCGCAAGGCCAATGCCGGCGCCAACAGCGCGATTACCCAATACTTCTTTAACGCCGACAGTTACTTCTACTTTGTCGAACGCATCCGCAAGCTGGGCGTCGATATTCCGGTCGTGCCGGGCATCATGCCGATCACCAACTACAGCAAGCTGGCGCGTTTCTCCGACGCATGCGGTGCGGAAATCCCACGCTGGATCCGCAAGCAGCTGGAAGCCTATGGCGACGATTCCTCGAGCATCCAACGCTTCGGCGAGGACGTCATCACGCAAATGTGCGAACGTTTGTTGCAAGGCGGCGCACCGGGGCTGCATTTCTATACCCTTAACCAGGCCGAGCCCAGCCTCGCGGTATGGAACAACCTCAAGCTGCCGCGTTGAATGACTTGATGCGGTTGTACAAAGAGGCCTTGGCAAAAACCAAGGCCTTTTCCATTCAGCGCTCCTCAGCCTCAAGCAAATGCGTTCGCATCGGATGAATGCCACGAGGCCTCAATGAGCACCAAAGGCAAGCAAAAGGCAATCAAGGCGCAGGCCAGAGCGCTCTAGCTATTTGATGAGTTCTCGTCGTAACCTCAGGCCATGCCCGTCATTGTCCAGCTGCTGACCTCCTTTTTCCTCTTGTGCCTGAGCATGACCGCTCAGGCCGAGAAGTTGCGCATTGTCACCGAGCCCTGGGCTCCGTATGTCTACGAAGAGAACGGCAAGATGCTCGGCCTGGACTACGAAACCACGGCCATTGTGTTCAAGCGCCTGGGCATCGACGTGGAATGGCAGTTCCTGCCTTGGAAGCGTTGCCTGGCGATGCTCGAACAGGGGTTGGCGGACGGCGCGCTGGACATTTTCCACAGCAATGAGCGCGATGCGACGCTGCTTTATCCCAGCGAACCGCTGTCGGACGTGGAATTCGTGATGTTCTACGCCAACGCCCGGCCCCACCCATTTCGCACGCTCGATGACCTGGCTGGCCTGACGGTTGGTACCTCGCCCGGCTACCTGTACAGCCAGGCCTTCAGTGAGTCGCCCCGGTTCAGACGTGAAGCGGCGCCCACCCACGAAGCCAACTTCGGCAAGTTGCAACTGGGCCGGATCGACCTGCTTATCACCGACCGCAGGGTCGGCCGCCATGTGCTCGAACAAATGCAACTGGGCGACCAGATCACCGAAAACCCTATGGTAGTGAGCCGTCAAAGCCAATACTTGGCGGTGCGGCGCAACGCCGGCATGGATTTGCTGGTGCAACGCTTCGGTGCCGAACTCAAGCGTTTCAAGCGCGAACCGGCCTATGCCGAACTGAGCGCCCGCTATGGCGCCGGCCCCCTGGCGAACACCACTCACCCAGCCAGTCCAGTGCTGAAATAAACCGTTGAGCAGCAGGAAAGCGGCGCGCGGCGTTTGCTCTGTTATACTCCGGCCTTCCCGCCAGGCTCACGCCCGGACGCCCGGTCTTGCAAAAGGCATCCCGACACCGCTACAGCGCAGCCTACAGCCCGCGCGAGCCTTGTCCGGACCCGCCTTCGAGGCCCGGCAGGACCGGACGGGATGACGTCTTTTTGTTGAACGTCATTCGCGCCCGGCAAGACTATCCCATTGGGCCAGGCCCTCACTAAAACAGGATTACTCATGTCCTTTGCTTCCCTCGGTCTCTCCGAGGCTTTAGTCGGCGCCATCGAAGCCGCCGGCTATACCCAGCCTACCCCGGTGCAACAGCGGGCCATTCCCGCCGTGTTGCAAGGTCGCGACTTGATGGTCGCGGCGCAGACAGGTACTGGCAAAACCGGCGGTTTCGCCCTTCCGATCCTGGAGCGGTTGTTTCCCAACGGTCACCCAGACAAATCCCAGCGTCATGGCCCGCGCCAACCGCGCGTACTGGTCCTGACCCCCACCCGCGAACTGGCGGCCCAGGTACACGAGAGCTTCAAGATCTACGCTCGCGACCTGAAGTTCGTCAGCGCCTGCATTTTTGGCGGCGTTGGCATGAACCCCCAGGTCCAGGCCATGTCCCGTGGCGTCGATGTACTGGTGGCCTGCCCCGGTCGCCTGCTGGACCTGGCCGGCCAGGGCAGCGTCGATTTGTCCCACGTCGAAATCCTCGTGCTGGACGAAGCCGACCGCATGCTCGACATGGGCTTTGTCCATGACGTGAAGAAAGTCCTCGCCCGCCTGCCTGCCAAGCGCCAGAACCTGCTGTTTTCAGCGACGTTCTCCAAGGACATCACCGACCTGGCCGGCAAGCTGCTGCACAACCCGGAGCGCATCGAAGTCACGCCGCCGAACACCACGGTCGAGCGGATCGAGCAGCGCGTGTTCCGCCTGGCGGCCAGCCACAAGCGTGCCCTGCTGGCGCACCTGATTACCGCCGGCGCCTGGGAACAGGTCTTGGTCTTCACCCGCACCAAGCACGGCGCCAACCGCCTGGCCGAGTACCTGGACAAACATGGCCTGCCGGCCGTGGCGATCCATGGCAACAAGAGCCAGAACGCTCGCACCAAGGCCCTGGCCGATTTCAAGGCCGGCGAAGTGCGCATCCTCGTGGCCACCGACATCGCGGCCCGTGGCCTGGACATCGACCAGTTGCCCCACGTGGTCAACTTCGAGCTGCCGAACGTCGATGAAGATTACGTGCACCGTATCGGCCGTACCGGCCGGGCCGGTCGTTCGGGCGAGGCGATTTCCCTGGTCGCGCCGGACGAAGAAAAACTGCTCAAAAGCATCGAGCGCATGACCAAGCAGAAAATCGCCGACGGCGACCTGATGGGCTTCGACGCCAGCACCATCGAGGCCGAGAAGCCTGAAGTGCGCGAACGTCCGGACGTGCGCAATCCACGCAACGCCCGCGGCCCACGCGGCGACGGCCCGAATGGCGGCGGCGGTGGCGGCGGTCGCAAAGACAAAGGCAAGGACAAGGGCAAGGAAAAATCGGCCAGCAACAGCAATGGCCGCGGCGAACGCCCTGCCCGCGAGCAAAAGCCTCGCGAAGGCACTCCGGCCCGTGAACAGCAGCGCCCAGCACCGCGCGCCGCAGCCGATCGTGCTCCGGACGAGTTCCTGGATGACGATGTGGATAACTTCGGTAACCGCGTCGACTACGTGCCTCAGCAGAAACCGGCCCAAGGCCGCGGTCGCCGCCCAGGTGCCCCGGCACAGGGCACCGGTGCAGGCGCTCCGCGCACCGGCCAGCCACAAGGTCGCCAGAACGGTCCGCGCAACAGCAACGGCTCTTCCACCGGCACGCCACCGGCCAAGCGCAACGGTCCACGCAACGGTGCCCCCCGTGACGGTCAAGCCCGCCGCGACGACACCCGCCCGCGCCGCCCGGCCCGTGACGACCAGCCTCGCCAGGAACCCGCCGTGCAGAACCCGCGCAGCAACCAGCCGAAGATCATGCACAAGGAATCGAAAGCCGATCGTTTCCCGACGCCTGAACAGCTGGATCAACTGCCAAGCCGCCCACGGGGTGAAAAACCGGCCTTGCTGACACGCAATCGTTGAGTTTTTCCAAGCCTTGAGAAATGCCCCGGGCCTTGCGACCCGGGGCATTTTTTTGGCCCAACACAATTCCAAATGTGGGAGCGAGCTTGCTCGCGATAGCGGTGTATCAGTCAACATCGAAATTGACAGGCAGGGCGCCATCGCGAGCAAGCTCGCTCCCACAGGGTCTTCTGTGACACCGGAATCCGCGCAATAAAAAACGCCCCTGATCGCAAGACCAGGGGCGTTTTTTTGTCAGGCGCGAAAGTTACTTCGCTTTGACACCTTCGAACGAGACGTACAGTTCGACCGCGTCGGATTTTGGCCCCAGGTCTTTCTGCTTGCCGAAGTCGGAACGCTTGATGGTAGTGGTGCCTTCGAAGCCGGCACGGTAGCCGCCCCATGGATCCTTGCCTTCACCCAGGAAAGTCGCCTTGACCACAACCGGCTTGGTCACGCCCAGCAGGGTCAGGTCACCGGTCACATCGGCCGTGTTTTCGCCGGTGGACTTGACGCTGGTGGACACGAACGTGGCCTTGCCGAATTTGCTGGCATTCAAGAAGTCAGCGCTGGCGATGTGCTTGTCACGCTCGGCGTGATTGGTGAACACGCTGGCGGTGTTGACGTTGAACTCGATCTTGCTGGCTTCAGGCTTGGCGGCATCGAAACTGAACTTGCCGTCGATGTCCTTGAAGGTACCCGTGATGTAGCTATAGCCCAGGTGGCTGATCTTGAAGTCGACGAAGGCGTGCTGGCCTTCCTTGTCGACCACGTAGTCGGCAGCCATGGCCTGGCCGGCGGACAGCAGGGCAGAACCGATTGCCAGGGCGGCGAGCGTCTTTTTCAACATGCTTTCTATTCCTTTGGAGTCAAGGTTGAACATCAGGCTTCGCGCCCCAGCATTCGCTTGAGGGTCGCGTCACGGTCGATAAAGTGGTGTTTCAATGCTGCCAACGCATGAAGGCCGGAAAAAATTACCAACGCCCATGCCAGGTAAAAATGGATCTGGCCGGCGACGTCTGCCTGATCGGGCAGTCCGGACACCAGCGCGGGTACTTCAAACAGGCCAAACACCGGAATCCCGACACCGTCTGCGGTGGAAATCAGGTAACCGGCAATCATCACGGCGAACAGCCCGAGATACAGTGCGCCATGGCCAAGCTTGGCACTGACGCGAGTCAGGCGTCCGTAGGTTTCCAGGGTCGGTGGCGGCGGGCTGACAAAACGCCAGATCACTCGCAGCAGCATGACCGCCAGCAGCACCAGGCCGATGCTCTTGTGCAGGTCCGGCGCGTCTTTGCGCCAGGTGCTGTAGTAATCCAGGCC
Source organism: Pseudomonas sp. MPB03 (assembly GCF_046605385.1). Taxonomy (NCBI): domain Bacteria; kingdom Pseudomonadati; phylum Pseudomonadota; class Gammaproteobacteria; order Pseudomonadales; family Pseudomonadaceae; genus Pseudomonas; species Pseudomonas sp. MPB03. The sequence continues at coordinate 6,308,404 of NZ_CP176770.1, forward strand.
AACCATCCACAGGCCCAGGGCGAACAACCCGTACACCGCCAGGGCAACGGCCCAGTGGGAAACGATGCTGACCCAGCCATAACGAGAAGAAGAGTTGCGAAGCTGCATTGCTCATATCCTGTAAAAACTGCGCTCAAGACTAGCGACTTATCTATCGATTTAAAGCGGAAAATTTCGCTTTGAAATATCGAGAAATACGATCATCAGTCTGGAGGCGGTGGGTTAAGGAAAGATTAAAGCGAATGCGCTGCGTAATGGCGAGGGGGAACCAGGAGATCAGCTCGGCTGGAAGCCGTCATCGCGAGCGGGCTTGCGAGCCAGCGTGGGGCAGCATCTGACACCTTGCAATCGTTTGGTAGCGAGTTTGCTTACTTATTGACGCACTCAGGCCTGTAAGGATCCATGTCACATCTATAAGTTAATTGAGGGTCGTGCTTTTTCAGCACCATACGGCCGTTAGTGCAGCCAACGACACCAAACACTGCCAATAAAATTAAAGCCGTTATCAATTTCATGTTCGCTCCAGCTTTTATGAGCTTAAAGCTTTGAATTATCAGTTCACCGAGCATTCAGGCTTGTAGGGGTCAAACGTGCACCTGTACGCCAACTGAGGGTCTCGTTTTGGAATCATCGGAGTCATCAGAGGATCCCGGTATTCTCCATACACACACCCATACATCGAAACCAATACGACCATGCCATGAGTATTTTCATACGCGCGCTCCTGTGTTCAGAAGAGCCTAGATTCCCGGCTTGCCGCGCTCTATCGCCTGCTTCCGGTTAAAGGGTGGGAAGTTTCCGATATATCACCGAGGCGTGTAGGACGTCAGCAAGCCGTGGCGAGAGAGCTTGCTCCCGCTGGGCTGCGCAGCAGCCCCAAAACAGGGACGCTTCGCGACCCAGCGGGAGCAAGCTCCCTCGCCACAGGTTTGTCGACTGCCTTAAGTGAACAGCATTCGGCCTTTGTGCCGCGCTCTTTCCACCTGACCGTTACTGAGCCTTGGTCTCAGTAGCCGTCGCCGGTTTGACGGCTGGCTTCTTCACCGGCTCGGCCTTTTTCACCGGAGCCTTGGCCGGGGCTTTTTTAGCCGGGGCCTTGGCGGCTGGTTTTTTCGCCGCAGGTTTGGCCGCTGCTTTCTTGGCGGGCTCAACCTTCGCCGGGGCCGGCGCGGGAGGTTCCACCGGGGCCGGTGCTGGGGCAGGCGTTGGAGCTGGCGGCGGTGCTACCGGCTCTGGCGCCTTCACCGGCTCGGGTTTCTTGTCGTCATCCGAACCGCCAAACAGGTTGCTGAAGAAGTTGCCCTTCTTCGCCGCCACCGCACCGGCCGCCGCTGCGGCAACTGGTGCTACCTTGGCCGGTTCGAACGACTTGCCGGCCGCCAGATCTTGGACCTGGCTGGCTGCCCGCTCGCCGCTGCGCAACGCGCCTTCCAGGGTGCCTGGGTACAAGGTGTCGGTGTGTTCACCGGCAAAGGCTACGCGCTGCAACGGTTTTTCCCACAGGCGCCAGTACTTGCTGATCTGACCGGGGCCAAAGGCCAGGTAGGCGCCGCCCATGGACGGGTCGGTGCTGTAGCGGCGGATCTCATAGCCGGTGAACGCGCCACGGGCCTGTGGATAAAATGCGTGCAGGCGGATCAGCACCTGGTCGACCATCTGCTTGTCGCCGAAGGCCTGCATCACCCGGGCGTTGTCGCCGGACAGGTTGATGACCACGTTGGCGCCGCCCTTCATGGCCGGCTCGATCCACATCATGCCCAGGCCGGTGTTGCTGTAGATCTCACCCGACATGCGCGCCTTGCTGTCCCAGACCGGGGTCTTGAACTTGAGCATGATCTGGTCGCGCCAGCCGTAGTTGGTGCCTTTGATCGCGCCTTGATGCTGGGCATCCAGGGCCGGGGTCAGCTGGATCTTGTTCAGGGCCCGCAATGGCACCGCCAGCACCACGTAGTCAGCCTGGTAGCCGACGCTGCCGACCTTGACGGTCACGCCGTCCTTGTCCTGGGAGATGGCCGACACGGGCGAGTTGGTCTTGATGGTTTTCAGTTGCTTGACGAACGCCTGGGCCAGGACCGGACTGCCACCGAGCAAGCGCGAGGCCCGCAGGTCGCGGTCGGACACGCCGCGATAGACGCGGTTCTGCTGGGCGAAGTACAGCAGCGACAGGCGCGATGGCTCGTCATAACGGGTGCGGATTTCCTGGTTCACCAACTGCCGCGCCGTGGCCGGCAGTTGCAGACGGTCGAGCCAGTTGGACACAGTGATCTGGTCCAGCGCATGCAAGGTGTTGGTGGCCGCTGGGTTCTGCGGGTCATCGATGGAGCGCGCCAAGTCGTCCAGGGTGGTTTCGTAGCGCTTGAGGGCTTCGGCGGTGGCCGGCTGCTTGGTCGCCAGGTCCGCGGCGGTGAAATACGTACCGTCGATCAGGTAGCTGGGGGTCCGCACGAATTCCGGGGCCGGCGTGGTGCTCAGCTTGAAGGTGGAGACGTACTTGTTCAGCACCGGCTGGGTCTTTTCGTTGCCGATCCACTCGCTGGTGGCCATGCCCGAGCGGCCACCTAGGCTCGGCTTGGCTTCCAGCAGGGTCACGGCCCAGCCCTTGTTTTGCAGCTCGTAGGCCGCCGTCAGTCCGGCCAAACCGCCGCCGATGACGATGGCCGTCGGTTGCTTGTCCTTGGCCAGCGCCGAAACGCTGAACAGCCCTATCATCACCAGCGCACAGGCGCGCAGCCAACCAGCAGACATTCAACGAACTCCGGATTAAAACCTAGGAAATTTCAGCTTCGAGCCAGGCGGCTCGCGATTTTTCGAGCCAGTCGGCCCAGGGAACGGCGAAGAATACGTCAGCCATCAAAACGCCGCCAGCGACGTCTATCGCCTGGCTCAAAGTAGCGCGAATGACACAATGGGTTGTCCCCACGGCCGCCATTGCATAGGCTTGCGCGATTGTTTTGCCCGCGCCCGCCGCGAGCCGCCTCGAGGAGACTGTACATGGGCCTGAATAACCAGTGGATGCAACGCGACCTCGCGGTGCTGTGGCATCCCTGCACCCAGATGAAAGACCACGAACAGCTGCCCCTGATCCCCATCAAGCGCGGTGAAGGCGTGTGGCTGGAAGATTTCGAAGGCAAGCGCTACCTCGATGCCGTCAGTTCCTGGTGGGTCAACGTGTTCGGCCACGCCAACCCGCGCATCAACCAGCGCATCAAGGACCAGGTCGATCAACTGGAGCATGTGATCCTTGCCGGCTTCAGCCACCAGCCGGTGATCGAGCTGTCCGAACGCCTGGTGAAGATGACGCCCGAGGGCCTGACCCGGTGCTTCTACGCCGATAACGGTTCGTCCTGCATCGAAGTGGCGATGAAGATGAGCTTCCACTACTGGATCAATCGCGGCCAGCCGGACAAGAAGCGCTTCGTCACCCTGAGCAACAGTTACCACGGCGAAACCATCGCGGCGATGTCGGTGGGCGATGTGCCGTTGTTCACGGAAACCTACAAGGCGTTGCTGCTGGACACGATCAAGGTGCCGAGCCCCGACTGCTACCACCGCCCCGAAGGCATGGGTTGGGAGGAGCATTCGCGGAATATGTTCGCCGCCATGGAGCAGACCCTGGCCGAGCACCACGACACGGTGGCGGCGGTGATCGTCGAGCCGCTGATCCAGGGCGCTGGCGGCATGCGCATGTACCACCCGGTGTACCTGAAACTGCTGCGCGAGGCCTGCGACCGCTATGGGGTGCACCTGATCCACGACGAAATCGCCGTCGGCTTTGGCCGCACCGGGACGATGTTTGCCTGTGAACAGGCCGGCATCACCCCGGATTTCCTCTGCCTGTCCAAGGCCCTGACCGGCGGTTACCTGCCGCTGGCGGCGTGCGTGACCACCGACGAGGTCTACAGCGCGTTCTACGACGACTACCCGACCTTGCGCGCCTTCCTGCACTCCCACAGCTACACGGGCAACCCGCTGGCCTGCGCGGCAGCCCTGGCGACGCTGGATATCTTCGAAGAAGACAACGTCATCGAAAACAACCGAGCCCTGGCCCAACGCATGGCCAGCGCGACCGCCCACCTGGCCGACCATCCGAACGTCGCCGAGGTTCGCCAGACCGGCATGGTGCTGGCCATCGAGATGGTCAAGGACAAGGCCAGCAAGACCGCTTATCCATGGCAGGAACGCCGCGGCCTGGCCGTGTTCCAGCATGCCCTGGAGCGCGGTGCATTGTTGCGACCGCTGGGCAGCGTGGTGTATTTCCTGCCGCCGTATGTCATCACCCCGGAGCAGATCGACTTCCTCGCCGAAGTGGCCAGCGAAGGCATCGACATCGCCACCCGGGACAAGGTCAGCGTGGCGGTGCCGAAGGACTTTCACCCGGGTTATCGCGATCCGGGCTGACGACAAATTTCTCTGTGGCGAGGGAGCTTGCTCCCGCTGGCTGCGAAGCGGCCCCTCCTGGCGATTGCTGCGCAATCGAGCGGGAGCAAGCTCCCTCGCCACAAAAGCTCCCTCGCAGCAATGGCGAATTCAGATTCAATAGAGAACAAAACATGAGACTGTCCCGCTTCTTCATCGATGCCCCCCTGAGCCTCGGCGATCACGAGTTGCCTGAGGCCCAGGCCCACTACATAGGCCGGGTGCTGCGCATGGCCGAGGGCGATGCGGTGCAGGTGTTCGACGGCTCCGGCCAGGAGTTTCGCGGCACCCTGGCCGAAGTCGGCAAGAAACGCGTGCGGGTGCAACTGGACGAGCAGTTCGCCGGACAGTCTGAATCGCCGCTGCGTATTCACCTCGGCCAGGGCCTGTCCCGGGGCGAGCGCATGGACTGGGCGATCCAGAAGGCCACGGAGCTGGGGGTCAGCGAGATCACGCCGATTTTCAGCGAGCGCTGCGAAGTGCGCCTCAAGGACGAGCGCGCCGACAAGCGCTTGCTGCACTGGCGCCAGGTGGCGATCAGCGCCTGCGAACAGTGCGGGCGCTCGACCGTGCCGGTGATCCACCCGCCGCTGTTGCTGGCGGACTGGTTGAAGCAGGCCGAGGCCGAACTGAAACTGGTACTGCACCCGGTGGCCGAGCCGCTGGTCGGCCATGACAAACCGTCCACACTGGCCTTCCTGATCGGCCCCGAGGGCGGCTTGTCGGATGCCGAGGTCGAGCAGGCCAAAGCCGCCGGCTACCACGCCGCCCGCCTCGGCCCCCGCGTGCTGCGCACCGAAACCGCGCCGGTAGTGGCGTTGGCGGTGGCGCAGCAGTTGTGGGGGGATTTCTAAGGCTCGGCGGCCACTGAAGATCCACTGTGGGAGCGAGCCTGCTCGCGAAGGCGATTCAACATTCAGCTTCGATGCAAGCTGATCCACCGCATTCGCGAGCAGGCTCGCTCCCACAGATCTTCCACAGGCTACTGCACCGGCTCGCTGGTCGGCTTGGCAATGATCGCCTTCAACTCGCTGGTCATCGGAAATTCCAGGTTCAGGCCCTTGGGTGGAATCGGTTTCTGGAACCAGCGATCGTAGATCTCGTTGATCTCCCCCGACTTGTACAAATCGGCCAGGGTCGCGTTGACCAGCGCCAGGAATTGCGGATCGTCCTTGCGCACCATGCAGCTGTAGATCTCCCGCGATTGCTCCTGCCCCACCACCACCCACTTGTGCGGGTCGCGGGCCTTGGCCCGTTCGCCGTAGAGCAGCGCATCGTCCATGTAGAACGCCGCCGCCCGGCCGGTCTCGAGCATCTGGAAGGACTCGCCGTGGTCCTTGGCGCTGATGATGAACATGTCGGCCTTGTTGTCCTGGTTGTAGCTTTTCAGGAAGCGTTCATTGGTGGTGCCGGCGGTGGTCACCACGTTCTTGCCACGCAGGTCGGCGAAACTGCGAATGCCGCTGTCCCTGGCCGTCAGCAACTGGCCCTTCACGTAGATAAAACCATAGGAAAACGCCACTTGCTTCTGCCGCTCGGCTGTCACCCCGGTGGAGCCGCACTCCAGGTCCACGGTGCCGTTCTGCACCAGTGGAATGCGGGTCTGGGAGGTGACCAGGTTGTACTTCACGTTCAGTTGCGGCAATGCCAGTTGCTGCTTGATGCGCTCGACGATCTTGCCCGCCAGTTCCACCGAATAACCCATCGGTTTGCCGCTGTTATCCGCGACATAGGAAAACGGCACCGAGGCGTCGCGATAGCCCAGGGTGATGGTCTCGCTGCTAGCGATCTTGCCCAGCGTGCCCGCCGCTGGCGCCTCATTGGCAAAAGCCGGGGCGCTCAATAGCAGGCTCAGAGTGCAGCCGATCAACGTGATTTTTTGCATTGTTATTCTCCGTTGGGTAAGTCAGGCGGCGCGGGGCGTCAGGCCCTGCAAGTCGATGGAAGGTGTGTGCTGGCGGATCAGCTCGCTGAGCACGCGAGCGCTGCCACACGCCAGGGTAAAACCCAGGGCCCCATGGCCCAGGTTGAGCCACAGGTTACGGTAGCCGGTGGCGCCGATCAGCGGCACGCCGCTGGGGGTGGCCGGGCGCATGCCGGCCCATTCGATGGCACGGGAATAATCCCCAGCCTGGGGAAAAGTTTCCAGGGCCTGGCGCTTGATCAAGGCCAGGCGCTTGGGGTCCGGTGTCGGGTCGAAGCCGACGATGTCGACCATCGCCGCGATTCGCAATTGTTCGCCGATCCGCGCATAGACAACCTTGCGGTCGTAGTCGGTGATGCTCAACTCCGGCGCCTGATGCTCGGGACCAATGGGCACGGTCAAGCTGTAGCCCTTGAGCGGATACAGCGGCATCCGCACGCCGGGCAAGGCGAGCGCGGCGCTGCGGTGGCCGGCAGCGATCACCAGGTGCTCCACCGGCAGCCGCTGCCCGTCCAGCACGATGGCCTGCACCGCGCCATTGGCGTGTTCGATGGCGCTGACCGGCTGCCCCAACACGAACTCGCAGCGCCCCGAAGCGCGCAAACGTGCCGCCAATTGCTGGCAGAACCCATGGCAATCGGCGACCTCCTCATCCGGTGTGTAGATCCCGCCTACATACGGCACGCCGGCCAGGGCCGGTTCCAGGATCGCGCACTCGGCGGGGCCAAGCATCTGCTGAGAGGCACTGTCCGCCAACCCCTGCCGCGCGCGCCGGAAATGCCCGGCGTCGCGAAACGTCACCAGCTTGCCGTTGCGCCGCCACTCGAAGCCGTCGAGGTGGTCCTGCTCGCGCCAGCCCTGCAAGGTCGCCTGGCTCAACAGCGCCAGGCGCAGCAGGTGGGCGCCGTTGCGCCGATTGACCGAAGTCCGGCACGCGCCAATGAACGCAGCCATCCAGCGCCACTGCGCCGGGTCCAGGCGTGGCCGCAGCTTGAGCGGCGAGTCACCGCGCAGCATCCAGCCCAAGGCCTGCCAGGGCACGCCGGCATCCGCCAGCGGAGCGACATAGCGATAGGACAGCTGGCCACCGTTGGCGAAACTGGTTTCGCTGCCCAAGGTCTCCCGGGCCTCCACCACCGTCACGTCGATGCCGTCGCGCACCAGCGCATAAGCCGTCGCCAGCCCCACCACGCCACCGCCGATGATGCAAACCCGCTGAGCCATGTCCGTCTCACATCTGTTTTGAATGGCTTCAGGTTAGGGCCAGGTGACAGGCCGCGAACAATGAATAAAGATGGGGCCCCTATAAACAAAGGTTATGGGCTTGCCATGCGCCTTCGTCATATCGAGATTTTCCAGGCCATCCGCCAGACCGGCTCCATCAGTGGTGCGGCCCAACTGCTGCACGTTTCGCAACCGGCGGTGACCAAAGTACTGCAGCATGCCGAGCAGCAATTGGGGTTTGCGTTATTCCTGCGGGTGCGCGGCAAGTTGCAGGCCACCCCCGAAGCGTTGGAGCTGGAGCGCGAAGTCGACAAGGTCAGCGAGAGCCTGCAAGGTGTCCGGCGTCTCGCCCAGAGCCTGCGCCGCGAGCCGGGCCACAGCCTGCGGATCGGCGCGACACCGGCCCTGGCCTTGTCGCTATTGCCGGCGGCGATCCATCAATGGACCCGACGCTACCCGGACATCGTCTGCGAATTGTCCAGCGCCCACAGCCGCGAACTGACGCAAAACCTGCTGATGCGCGAAATCGATGTGGCCCTGACCCTGCAACCGCCCGATCATCCAGGACTCAAGGCCCAGACCCTGGCCAGCGGCGTGTTGGTGGCCCTGGCGCCGAGCGGGCATTGGCCCGAAGCGCAGGTGGGCCAGCCGATGCCGTTGCAAGCGCTGGCCGGTGCACCGTTGATCGGCCTGTCCAGCGCCGACCCGCTTTCGGCCAAGCTGGACGGTTATCTCAAGGCCGTTGAACCGCCGCCGCGCATCAGCATCGCCGTACAGACCTATTCACTGGCCCGGGCCATGGTCGAGTCCGGCGCCGGGCTGGCGGTGATCGATCCGTTCACGGCGCTCGGCGCTTCGAGCACCCGCACGGCCATCCGGCCATTGTCGCCACCGCTGCCCATTTCGCTGTACGCCGTGACCCGAGCCGACGAGGCCCCGGTGCATACCCTCGGCGCGTTGCTGGAGATTGTTGCCAGCCAGGCCCAGGCGCAACTGGATCGCCTGTTCGCCGCCGCTCAGAGCACGTAGAACAGAATCGCCACGAAGTGCAGCAGACTGCCGGCCATGACAAACAAGTGCCAGATGCCATGGGCGTGGCGCAGCCGGTGGTCGAGGGCGAAAAAGATGATGCCAACGGTGTACAGCACGCCGCCCGAGGCCAACCAGGCGAACCCGCTGCCGCCCAGGGCCGCCAGCAGGGGTTTGACCGCCACCAGCACGATCCAGCCCATCACGGCGTAGATCACGATCGACAGGATCCGCGCTTCGGAACGCGGCTTGATTTCCTGCAGGATCCCAATCACGGCCAGCCCCCAGACGATCCCGAACAACGTCCAGCCCCACGGCCCGCGCAGGGTCACCAGGCAGAACGGGGTGTAGCTGCCGGCAATCAACAGGTAGATCGAAAAGTGATCGACCTTCTGCATGATTTCTTTTTTGCGCCCGCGCACGCTGTGGTAGACCGTCGAAGCGCTGTACAGCACCAGCAAGGTGAACCCGTAGATCGCCACGCTGACGATCTTCCAGGGATCGCCCGCCATCCCGGCGATCACCAGCAACCACACCGCGCCGATAAACGCCGCGACCGCCCCCACCAGGTGCGTCCAGGCGTTGAGTCGTTCCCCGTGATACATCCACTACCACCTCACATTTAGAAACAGGGGGCCAGGCTCAGGCCTGGCGCGTGAAAGTGCAATGGTTTGCTTTTTAAACCTGGAGACATACCTTGTGGCGAGGGGATTTATCCCCGCTGGGCTGCGAAGCGGCCCCAATACACCTGAATGCGATCAGCCTGACACCCCGAGGTGACAGGATTTGGGGCTGCTGCGCAGCCCAGCGGGGATAAATCCCCTCGCCACAGATTAACCCTCCAAAAAAAGTCGATTGGGGCACAATCGGGCCATACGAATAAGAGTCCGCCCCATGCTGATCGACGAAGAATTGACCCTGAAGAAACTCGAGGTGTTCCTGGCCTTCATGCGCACCGGCAACCTGGCGCGGGCGGCGGCCGAGTTGCAGACCAGCAACGTCAGCGTGCACCGGGCCATCCATTCGCTGGAAAGCGCCTTGCGCTGCCCGCTGTTCAAGCACGAAGGCCGCAACCTCACGCCGCTGGAAAGCGCCTATGTGCTGGAGGAACGGGCGCAGAAGCTGATCCAGGACGTGGTCGACAGTGTGCGCCTGACCCGCGAGGCCGCCGGCTTCTCCGCCGAGCGCTTCAAGCTTGGCTCGCTGTATTCGCTGACGGTCAAGACCGTGCCGCAGTTGATCATGGGCCTGAAGATCCGCCGCAGCGAACTCAATATCGACCTGATCATGGGCTCCAACATCGACCTGCTGTACAAGCTCAAGAACATGGAAGTCGATGCGATCCTGGTGTCCCTGGACGACAGCGTCAACGACCCGGATTGCGAGCAGATCGCGCTGTTTTCCGATGACATCTTCCTCGCCACGCCGGCCGACTCGCCCTTTGCCCAGCGCAGCGAAGTCGACTTGGCCGAGGTCCGCGACGAGACGTTCATCACCCTGACCCAGGGCTTCGCCACGCATCAGGACGGTGTACGGGTGTTCAAGCAGGCGGGCTTCGAGCCGAAGGTGGCGATGCAGGTCAACGACATCTTCACCCTGCTGAGCATGGTCAGTTCCGGGGTGGGCTACGCTTTGCTGCCAGGCCGGATTGCGGCGGTGTATGAAAACCGGGTGAAGCTGATCCCGTTGCAGGAAAAGTACCGGTTGCAGCAGCACATTGGCGTGGTGTTCCTCAAGGCCAAGGAGCGCGATCCGAACCTGCTGGCGTTGCTGGCGGAGTGCCGGATGTATGCCAATCGTCAGGCTTGAAACCCGGTTGCCCCCAATCGCGAGCAAGCTCGCTCCCACAGGGACATGCGGTCAACTGTGGGAGCGAGCTTGCTCGCGATGGCGACAGTCCTTTCAATAAGGATTCAAGCCCTACCCCATCAACCCCCGCATAATCAGGAACAACAGCGAAGGCCCGAGCAAGCACCCAAGGGCGGTATAGAACGCCGCCGTCAGACAGCCATACGGCACCAGCTTCGGATCGGTCGCCGCCAGGCCACCGGCCACGCCACTGGAAGTACCCATGAGCCCGCCGAAGATCACCGCGCTACGCGGGTTGTTGAGGCCGATGTACGGCGCCACGAACGGTGTCGCCACCATCACCAGGATCGCCTTGATCAACCCGGCGGCAATGGACAGGGCCATCACCTCGGAAGTGGCCCCAATCGCCGCCCCGGTCACCGGCCCGACGATGTAGGTCACGGCTCCCGCACCGATGGTGGTCAGGCTCACCGAATCGGTATAACCAAAGGCCATCGCCACGCCAACCCCGGCAATGAACGACGTACCGACCCCGACGAACAAGGCCAGCACTCCAACGAAACCGGCGCGCTTGAGTTCCTCGACACTCACGCCGAATGCCGTGGCGACGATGGCGAAGTCCCGCAGCATGGCGCCGCCCAGCAAGCCAATCCCGGACAGCAGCGGAATGTCCACCACGCCCTTCTGCCCACCGGTCATTGCCCCGCCGATGTAGGAGAGCACCAGTCCCAGCAGGATAGCGATCGCCGAGCCATGCAGGCGTCCCTTGGTGAAGGTATTGCTGATCCAGTAGGACACCCACATGGTGATGCCGACAATGGCAAAACCGCTGATCAGGCCGTAGCCGGTGATGACTTTCATCATGGATTCGTACATGGCAATCACCCGACCGTCTTGACGGAGATGTCGGCCTGAGGCCCTTTGTTGCCAATGCGCACCAGCACCGGTACCAACGCAAAGGCAATCACCACCGCCAGGGTCCCGGCCAGGATCGCCATCGGCCCGCCCTTGAGCGCACCGTAGACGTTTTGCTGTGCCGCCATCGCGACCACGATGGGGATGTAGACCGCGCTCCAGAATTCCACGCCGGCCTCGGATTTGCCCGTGAACAGGCCGCGTTTGTTCAGGTAACTGCCCAGGCCGATCAACAGCAGCATCGCAATGCCGACGCCGCCGACGTTGGCCGGCACGCCAATCAGCTTGCCCAGCAGCTCACCGATGAAAATACCCGCCAGGGTACAAAAGGCCAGGAACGCCACACCGTAAATAATCATTGTCGTAGTCCTCAAAATGCATCGTCGAAGTTGTTGTTTTTGTGCTTCGCCAGCTTGAGTCGGTGGTCTAGGGTTGGCGGTTTCCCTCCTCACGCAACAGCGCTTGCAAGGTATCGAGCCGGGCACCGTCATAAGCCATGACAGAGCCCTGGTCGAACACCCGGCGCGCCAGGGCGGTGAGCACCGCACCGGGCGGCAGTTCGATCTGCAGCCGCACGCCTCGTTCGTAGGCGCTTTGCACCGTGCCGCGCCAATCGACGACGCGGCACATGTTGAAGGCCAGGTCGTCGCGCAAGGCCTCGACCTTGATCACTGGCCGGGCGCGGCTGCCGCTGAGATAGCCCAGGACAGGCGCTTTCAACGGCACCTCGGCAAACGCCTCGGCCAACGTCCGTGCCGGAGCCTCCAGCAACGGGCAATGGGACGGCACGCTTACCGCCAGCCGGCAGGCCTTGCCAGCACCTTGGCGACGGGCTTGCTCAGCGACGAGGTCCATGGCTTCATCGCTGCCGGCAATGACCACTTGGTTATCGGCATTGATATTGGCCAGGTAGACCGGCGTTGTTTCACTGTGCACCTGGGCCAGCAAGGCTTCCACTGCCGCGAGATCCAGGCCGATGATCGCGGTCATGCCGTAGCCTTGGGGATACGCCTGTTGCATCAATTCGCCGCGCAGGCTGACCAGCCGCAGCGCATCCTCGAAGTCCAGCGCCCCGGCAACGACCGCCGCCGGATACGCACCGATGGACAATCCCGCGACGTAGTCCGGCGCAGGTGCCTGTTCCAGCAAGCGACGGGCCGCCGCCACGCCAGCGATCAGCAAGCACAGCTGCACGGCGCGGGTCGATTGCAAGGCTTCAGCGCTGTCCAGCCGCAAGACGTCTTCACCGAGCACAGCACCTGCCTCGTCCAAGATCCACGGCGCCACCCCATGGAGCATGCCCACGCGCTGCGCACCCTGGCCGGGAAAGACGAAGAGGCTGCTCACGCGACCTGCTCCAACGAAGGCTGCCAGGGATCGCTCACCAGCCGGGCCTGAACATCATCCTTGAGCAAGACCCGACGGGACGAGCCCGCCCATTCGCGCAAGGCCACGGCGCCGCAAGGGGTTTGCAACTGCATGTCCACGGCGCATACCGAAGCATCCAGTAGCGCCAGCAACTCCTTGGCCTGGAGACGATCCAGGAACTGCGGTGTGCGCAGAATCAGATCCAGGTCGCTGCGTTCATGCAGTGCCTCGACGCCGGTGGCGAGTTCGAACCCGGCGCTGCCGCTGACACCCCAGGCCCAGCCGCTGGCATCGAGCAGCGGGCGCAGGCGGGCCAGCGTGTGCAGGGCCGGCAGGTCGCGAGTCGACTCGACGTGGCAGAGGTCTTCCGGCCTGACGCAACGGGAAATCGCCGCGACCGACATCGACGTTGCATAACGCTGCTCGCGCAAGCGCCCGCGCACGCCGATCGCGATTCGATCCGGTGCCGTCAGCGAGCGCCGAACCACCACCGGTTGACCGGCGGCCATCGATTCAACCACCCATGCCGGCGCATCCGCAGGCACTTGCTCCGGGGTCATCCCCCAGAGCAGGTCATGGGCCATGTACGTATTCACCACTGCGCGCTCAACAATTGGCGAACCGTGCTGGAGGCCGCCCGATGGGTCGCACCGAGGCGGCTGCTCAAGTCGCGGGGCGCCGCGGCGACATCATTGATCGCATGTTTCAGGCAAGCGGTGACTCGGGCCAGATCACTCGCCGAGGGCTGTTCGATCTGCTCCACCGACAAGGTTTCCCACAGCAATCCCAGGCTGGCAAAGCTGTCGATGTCATAGGCCATCGGCGGCACGCTGGCAGCCAGCGCTTCAAGCTCCTCGACACTGCGCAAGGTCACCCGCGCCGCCGAAGCCTTGCCCATGGCGTGGACCATCACGCCCGGGTCGCGCAGGGCAATCAACCGGTTGGCCTGGTAGCCGTGGGCCAGGAACGCCCCCGACATCGCCTTGCCCACCAGCAAGCCAATCACCGGATGCCCGGCCAACCGGGCGCGGGCGTAACTGTCGGCGGCGCCGGCCAGGGCCTGGTGAATGCCCAGCGCTTCTTCGCGCCGGCCATAGGCCTGGCTCGGTACGTCGACAATGGCGATCAGCGCACGCTTGTTGACCGCATCGCGGTCGGCGTCGATGGCGTCATCCACCGCCTTGGCCAGGCCCCACCCTTCCAGCAAGCCGACTTCGCCATTGCGCGCCCGAGGAAAACGGTTATCGGGATCGGCCACCACCGCCAGCAGGCGCACGGTTTGTTCGCCCAGGCTGACATCGGCGACTTTCAACGAAGCGGGTAAACCTTGCACCGTCCTGGCACCACCACTCAAGGCCTCGAACCAGCGCAAGCCTCTCAACGAATAAGCACTCATGGGCGTTCTCCCTGGTACAGCTGGCGAACCGCTTCCGGTTCGATTTGCACGTCGGTGTCCAAACGGGCCAGGCGTTGCAGGAACAGTTCGGCCTGGCCACTGCGGTGCTGCGCGGGCACGCCCAGGTGCAGCAACTGGCTGACCTGCTGGCGGATCTGCGTTACATCGTCGGCCGCGTAACGGTCCACCAGTCCGGTGGCGAAACGCTGCTCACCGCCGGTCAGGCTCCAGATGAAGGGCCGGTCGCGGGAGTCGTATTCGTCGAGGCCGGCTTCCTGTTCGATCACTTGCGGACCGTTCAGGCCCAGCCGTGCTTCCCGGGTCACCAGCAGATAGCTGCACAGCCCGGCGGCAATGGACATGCCGCCAAAGCAACCGACGCTGCCGGCGACCACACCCACCACTGGCTGGTACTGGCGCAGATCGACTATCGCCGAGTGAATCTCGGCAATCGCCGCAAGCCCGAGGTTGGCTTCCTGCAACCGCACGCCGCCGGTTTCCAGCAGCAACACGGCGCGGGTCGGAATGCCTTTGCGGTTGTCCTGCGCCGCCAATTCCAACGCACCGGCAATTTTCGCCCCGCCGACTTCGCCGAGGCTGCCCCCCTGGAACGCCCCTTCGATAGCGGCGATCACCACGGGCAGGCCATCGAGCATGCCCTTGGCGATCACTACGCCGTCGTCGCTTTGCGGCACCACGCCTTGGCGCAACAGCCACGGTGACATGATCCGCTGGAACGGGTCGAGCAATTCGCGGAACGTACCAGCATCGAGCAAGGCCTTGGCCCGTTGCCGGGCGCCGAGTTCGACGAAGCTGTGCTTGTTGAGCAACGCTGCGCTGTCAGTCATGGCCGATCTCCTCGAAGCCTTGTTCCAGACGCAGGCGCACCACGCCGGGGGTGGCGCCGAAATCATGGATGTCGATGCTCATCGCGGACGGTGTCTGACCGTCGAACATCCGGGCAAACAGATGCCGCCAGCGCTGCTCGCTGCCATTGACCGAGGTCTGCACCTGGATGGTCAGCTTGCCCGCCAGGCCAGGCTCGATGAGCACTTCCAGATCGCCCGAGCCGACACAGCCCACCAGCGCCCGGCCCCGTGGCGGCTGCCCGGCGGGGAATTCAAAGGATAAGGTTTCCATCAGCACACTCCTGGGAAGAAGCCATCGCCGCGCTCGATGCGATCGAGGAACAGGCAGGCGGCGAGCAGGTCGGCAGCGCCGCCGGGCGAGGCGTTCAAGGCAATCAGTTGTTGGTCCAGCGCATGCAATTGGCGACGGCCGCCCAGGCTCGCACTGCCACCGACGTCGAGCACCGCTTTGGCACCCTGCTGCATGGCTTGCAGACCCGCTTCGCCGGCGCGGTAAAGCACGCAGGTGTCGGCCAGTGTTGTCATGATCGCCAGCAAGGCATCCAGGCGAGCGTTCTGCTCGCCCACCCCCGCCGCGCGGCTGCGCTTGAGTTGCGGCAAGCCCAGGCCCGTCACCGCCGGGAACGCCAGTTGCGCTTCTTCCCGGGCGCCGCGCACGCCGTAGCGCTGGGCGACCTGGGCGCCGTGGCTCAAGGGCTGGGGCGCATAACGGTCGGTGAGCAAGGCCAGGCGGGCGGCACGTAGCGTGACGGCGCCCGCGACGTTGGATTCAGGCTCCAGCGCCGCCGCCGCGACGAGCAAGCCCAAGGCCCAGATCGCACCACGATGCGTATTGACGCCGCCCGTGGTAACAAGCATCGCGGCTTCACCTTCTCGGCCGATCCGGCCGAGGGCCTCGCGCAATGGCAAACCGATCTTGCCGCAGTCGAGGGCGGCCTCGGCCATTTCCTTGAAGGCCGGCCACAGCGACAGTGCCGAGGCGTGCATCAGGCCCAGGTGCAGGTCGGTGTGGGCGCCGCTGCCGCGCCGGTCCACCAGGGCCGGTTTGGGTGAGAGGTCGGCTTCGTCGATCAGCGCGTCCACCGCCAGATCGGCCAAACGTTCAGCCAGGGATAACGTCTTGGGTTGCAGATTAAGGGCGCGCATTTACCAGCTCCTGAACTTGGCGGGCGGGTTGTAGAGGCCACCAGACCATTCCACCAGATCGGCCACGCTCTTGGCCGCGAGCAGCTCGCGAGTGGCGTCGGTGCGGCGGATGCCGAGGTCTTCGGGCAAGGCGATCAGCCCTTCGCGGCGCATGCGTGCGGTGTCTTTCGGGTCATGGCGCAGGCCGATGGCAGTGACGCCGGCCACGGCGGCGATCATCGCCTGGCGCTCTTCCAGGGAGCGGGCCTTATACAGATAGGCGATGCCCTCTTCGGTGAGCAGGTGGGTGACGTCATCGCCGTAGATCATGATCGGCGCCAGGGGCATGCCGGCTTTCTTCGCCACGTCCACCGCGTCGAGGGTGTCGACGAAGGTGGGCTTGCCGCCCTCCTGGAACGTCTCGACCATCTGCACCACCAGCTTCTTGCCGCGTTCGAGCAACGGTGCCTCGCCATCGCTGTGGCGCATGTCGAGCCAGGCCGGCGTGCCATGACGGCGACCGCGGGGGTCATGGCCCATGTTCGGCGCACCGCCGAAGCCGGCCAGTCGACCGCGGGTCACCGTGGAGGAGTGGCCGTCGCCGTCCACTTGCAGGGTGGCGCCGATGAACAGGTCCACCGCGTACTGCCCCGCCAGTTGGCAGACCATGCGGTTGGAGCGCAGCGAACCGTCATGGCCGGTGAAGAACACGTCGGGGCGCGCGGCGATGTAATTTTCCATGCCCAACTCGGTGCCGAAGCAATGCACGCTTTCGACCCAGCCGCTCTCGATGGCCGGGATCAGCGTCGGGTGCGGATTGAGGGTCCAGTTGCGGCAGATCTTGCCTTTCAAACCAAGGGATTCGCCGTAGGTCGGCAAGATCAATTCGATGGCGGCGGTGTTGAAACCAATGCCGTGATTGAGGGACTGGACGTTGTGTTTTTCGTAGATCCCACGGATCGCCATCATCGCCATCAGCACATGCACAGGCTTGATATGGCGAGGGTCGCGAGTGAACAACGGTTCGATGTAGAACGGTTTGTCGGCCACCACCACGAAATCCACCCAGGACGCCGGGATATCGACTCGCGGCAAATCGCTGACATCGTCTACCAACTGATTGACCTGGACGATAACGATGCCGTCGCTGAAGGCCGCCGGTTCGATCAGCGCCGGCGTGTCTTCGGTGCTGGGGCCGGTGTAGATATTGCCGGCGCGGTCGGCCATGAAACCGGCCGAGAGCACGACATTGGGAATCAGGTCCACCACCAGCCGGGCATAGAGCTCGATGTAGGTGTGGATCGCGCCGATTTCCAGCAGGCCGTCTTCCAGCAACTGGCTGATGCGCAGGCTCTGGGTACCGGCGAAAGAAAAATCGAGCTTGCGGGCGATGCCGCGTTCGAACAGGTCCAAGTGCTCGGAACGACCGACGCTGGGCATGATCATGTGCAGGTCATGCAGCTTCGAAGGGTCGACTTTCGCCAGGGAGCGGGACAGGAAGTCCGCCTGCTTCTGGTTGTTCCCTTCCAGCACCACACGGTCGCCGGGCAGGATCAACGCCTCCAGCGCCGCGACGATCTTGTCGGTGGGCAGCACCACACCGTCGGCAAGCCCCTTCACCAGCCCGAGACGCCGCTGCTTCTCGCTGCGCCGCCGCGTCCAGCGCGAGTCGGGGGATATTGTTGTTGTCATGACCACTCCACGGGTTCGCTGTCGTGGAGCTCACCTTAGAAGTGTTGTGGCGTGGGCATCAATCAAGCTCAGCGGCGGATCATTACGGTGGGAGTAATGGTTGAATGCCGCAGCGGACAAAGCTTCTGTGGCGAGGGAGCTTGCTCCCGCTCGGCTGCGCAGCAGTCGTCGCTTTTGGGGCCGCTTCGCGGCCCAGCGGGAGCAAGCTCCCTCGCCACGGATATCAAGTCTTGGCCATCAATTGCCGGACCCGTTTGAGCAGTTCCGCAGCGCTCTCAATCAGTTGAGTAAGCAGCGCATCATCTTCATCCATATACCCCTCGTACTCGGCAAGGTTGCGCCGCTCATGGCACAACACGAATAACCGAACCTGTACTTTGCTGACGTCCGCCGTGTGAGTCAGGCATTGGAAGACCAGATAGCGCTTGTCCGAGCGGTAACCATTCAAGCGTAGCGCCGTGAGCGCCAAGGCATGGGCGGCGTTGTATGCCAGGTCGAACCGGCTGGCGAAAGAAAGGGACGTTGTCTGTGCATCCTTCAAGCGATCCGTCGCCGAACGCATCAGGCCCTCACATTCCTGACGATCCGGTGGTTCGGCTTTCAGGCCGCCGCTACGTAACAGGTTTTCCAGGTTTTCTTGCTTGCCCATCCTTGGCTTCCAAAGGGTTCTCACCCAGCAAATTGATCTTGTCCTGTTGCGCTACACGCACCACGAAACTGTTGCCAGCGGCAAATTTCGCGAGCCAGTCCTGGGGGGTGTAGAGCGTTGGGTTTAGCGGGCGGCCCAGTTGTTCTTCCAGAGGCAGGAGCTGCTCCATGACTTCACTGTAGTGCAGGCCTTCGCCGATCAGCATGAGGTCTATGTCACTGGATGTGTTCGCTTGGCCTTTCGCGATGGAGCCATAGACGAACGCCCAGCGCAGTCGTTCTGAAAACGGCGCCAATGCCTGGCGCAACGGTTCGGCGATGCCGATGGTCTTCTGCACGATACCCAACAGTTCAGCGTAAATCGGACAGAGGGGGTTGGCTTGATAATGGGTTTGATTGCCCAGACGAGTCATGGTGAGCACGCCTGATCGTTGCAGGCGCTCCAGCTCGCGCATGAGGCTGCCCTTGCCTATTTGAGCCCAGCGGGCAATTTCATTGGTGTAGAAACTTTGATCTGGCTTACCGAATAGCAAACCCAAGATCCGCTGCTGGGTGGCGGTGAACAAAGCATCGCCGAGAGAGAGATGATTCATGGAAGCAGTCTGTAGTCCCAAAAAGGGAACGATAGGTCCCTTATTGGGACTTTACAAGTCCTGAAGCGTTTATACAGGGGTTCAGTTGCTGACCAGCCCCGCTGCAACCACCAACTCTTCCAACGCCAACAGATCCGGCACTTTCGCCACATGTTCCCCCACTTGCACCGCCGCCTGTTCCAGCCCGCACAGCGGCACGTCGACGTAGCTCAACTGGCTGTCGAGCTTGCAGGAGCGGGGGATGCCTTGCACCAGTAGCGCGATGAAGCGCAGCTCCGGCCGGCCGCCCAGGGCATTGAGCACGACGATGCGCACACGCTCGCCCATCACGGTTTTCTGGCCGCAGGCCGACTCGAAGCTCAGCAGCGGGATTTGCCGTTCGCGCCAGCTTACCCAGCCCAGGAACCACGGCGGGGTGTCCAGATCGAAGGCGCTGCTTTGGTAATCGATCAATTCGGCCACCGCCACGTTGGGCAGGATCAGGTGTCGGTCGGCCAAGGGCAGCAGTAACCCGGTGAGGTGGCTGGTGCGATGTTCATGCATGGGTTTTGCTCCAGTAGGCGATGCTGTCGAGCAGCACCGACTCCTGGTACGGCTTGCCCAGGTAGTCGTTGACGCCAATGGCCATGGCGCGGTCGCGGTGTTTCTGGCCGGTACGGGAGGTGATCATGATGATCGGCAGGTGCGCCAGGCGCGGGTCGTTGCGCACTTGGGTGGCCACTTCGAAACCGTCCATGCGCGGCATTTCGATGTCCAGCAGCATCAGGTCCGGCGCGTGTTCGCCCAGCAACGCCATGGCATCCACGCCGTCCTTGGCGGTCAGGACGTGCATGCCGTGGCGTTCCAGCAGGCGGCTGGTGACCTTGCGCACCGTCACCGAATCATCCACCACCAGCACCAGCAACGGCCGTTGCGGCTCGCCCTCGCCGTCGGCCGGCATCGGGCGGCGTGGAACCTGATGGGGCAAGGCGCGGATCGGCGCCAGCAGGTCGAGGATCAACACCACCCGGCCATCCCCCAGGATCGTCGCCCCGGACAAGCCCTGCACCGTCGCGAATTGCGGCCCCAGGCTCTTGACCACGATCTCCCGGGTCCCGGCGATGGCGTCCACCTGCACGGCGACGTGCCGCTCGTTGCATTGCACCAGCAGCACCGGCAAGGGTTGGCTCTGGCCCAGCAATTTCGGGCGACCGCCGGTTTTCAGCAACTCGCCGAGATAGCACAGCTCATAGCGTTGCCCGGCGTAGGTGTAGGTCGGCGGATCGAGCTGGTAATAGCCGTCCAGTTCGGCCGGCAACACCCGGACCATGCTGTCGATGGCGTTCAGTGGGATCGCGTACTGGTCGTCGTGACAATGCACCATCAACGCCCGGTTCACCGCCACGGTAAACGGCAGGCGAATGCGGAAGTGCACGCCCTGCCCCGGCGTGGAATCAATCGTCATGCTGCCACCCAGTTGCCGCACCTCTTCGTGGACCACGTCCATGCCCACGCCACGCCCGGAGATCTGGGTGATTTTTTCCGCGGTGGAAAATCCCGGTTGCAGGATGAACTGCAGCACGTCGCGGTCACTGATGTCGCTGTCCGGCGCCAGCAGGCCACGCTTGATCGCCTTGCGCCGCACCGCTTCCAGCGGCACGCCGGCGCCGTCGTCGCGGATGTCGAAAATGATGTCGCCGCCTTCCCGGGACAGGTCGAGGCTGATGCGCCCCCGCGCGGGCTTGCCGGCGGCGATGCGCACGTCGGCCGACTCCAGGCCGTGGTCGACGGCGTTGCGCAGCATGTGTTCCAGCGGCGCGGCCATACGTTCCAGGACATTACGGTCCATCTCACCGTCGGCATTGCCGACCACGAATTCAACGTCCTTGCCCAATTCCTGCGCCACTTGCCGGACGATGCGCTTGAGCCGCGGCAACATGCGCTCGAACGGCACCATGCGCGTGCGCATCAGGCCTTCCTGGAGCTCGGTGTTGATCCGCCCCTGCTGTTGCAGCAGGACTTCGGCGTCGTGGTTGCTGCGATCCAGGGTTTCCTTGAGTTCGAGCAAGTCCGACGCGGACTCGAACAGCGCCCGGGACAGTTGCTGCAACTGGGAATGCCGGTCCATTTCCAGCGGGTCGAATTCTTCGTAGCCCAGGCGCTCGGCCTCCACCTGCTGGCGGCTGAGAATCCGCCCCTGGGTCTCGGTGTCCAGGCGCCGCAACTGGTCGCGCATGCGCTCGATGGTGGTTTCCATTTCGCCCAGGGCCACGCGCGCGTCGTTGACTTGCTGTTCGATGCGCCCACGGAAAATCGACGTTTCGCCCGCCAGGTTCACCAGGTCGTCGAGCAGTTCGGCAGAGACCTTGACCATGTCCGCACCGTCGCCCGCTGCGCCAGGGTCCGGTCTTGCCGGCGCCGTGGGAAGACTTACGCTAGCGGTGGGGACCGGCTCCGGTGCCGAAACAGCCTGTGGCGCCGCGCTTTCCTGGGGATGATTCACCGCCTGGATCTGCGCGATCAGCCGGTCGGCCAGTGGGCACGGGTGACCGGCGCGCACCGCATCGAGCATCTGCGCCAGTCGGTCATGGCTGCTTTGCAACAAGGCAAACAGCGCCGGGGTCGGCTGGAGCAGGCCCGCCGACAGGCCTTCGTAGAGGTTTTCCAGCTCGTGGGCGAGGTCGCCGATGGGGCCGATTTCCACCATCCGCGCGCCGCCCTTGAGGGTGTGCAAATCCCGCAGCAGGGTTTCCACGGCCTGGCGGTTCGACGGTTCTTCCTGCCAGCGCAGCAGCGCCGCGCCTGAGCTGTCGAGGATGTCGAAGCCTTCTTCAAGGAAGATTTCCAGCAACTCGGGATCATGGCCGGTGCCGTCGGCCTGGGCCGCGGCGCTCGTCTCGATGGCGTTCGGCTTGTCCTGGCGAAACCTGCGGATGGCGTCGATCAGCGCAACGGGATCGCCCAACGGCTGGCCCTGTTGCAACTGCCCAAGCAACAGGTCGAGGCGTTCGTGGCTGTTATCGAGCAACTGCGCCAGTTCCTCGCTGTAGCTGTAGCGCCGGTCCACCAGCCCTTCGTAAAGGCTTTCCAGCTCCTGGGCCAGGTCGCTCACCGGCCGGATGTCGGCCATCCGCGCGCCACCCTTGAGTGTGTGCAAGTCACGTTGCAGCGAGGACAACGGCGCGCCATTGTCCGGATCGGCCAACCAGCGTTGCAAGGCCTGGGCGGCGCTTTCGAGAATGTCCTGGGCTTCTTCGAGGAAAATCGACGCAAGGTCATCTTCCATCGAGGTCTCGGCGGGCGCGTCACGTTCCATTTCCGCCGTCGCGTGGCCCAGCTCGCGGATGCTCAAGGTGCGGCTGCCGTCGCTGCGGATCAGGCCGGTAGCCGAAGGGTCGAGGCTCTCCTGAAGCAAGCGACGCAAGGCCTGCACCCGCTCGGGTTGCGGACGCACGTGCTGCCCGGCCGCCAGCTCATCGAGCATGTCGATCAGCGCTTCATGGGCGCGCTGCGCTTGCTGGAAAAATTCATCGCTGACCGCCAGGCTGCTTTCTTCCACCGCGCCGTAGAGGTCCAGCAGAGCTTCGCAGAGTTCGTCCACCGGGTGCAGGTCGGCCAGGTGCGCGCCTTCGCCGAGGGTGGTCAGTTCATCCAGCAGCGCACTCAATTCCTGGCCTTCGCCAGGGTGCTGCTGCCAGCGCTGCAAGAGGCTCTCGGCGTCCAGCAAGATGTCCATGCCCTGGGCAAGGAAATTATTGATCAATTGTGGGTCGCGCTTGGTCCTCAGGGCTTTGCCCGGCGCACTGTTGGCGGCGTGCAGGCGCTCGGCCAGCAGCGCCTGGGCGCGCTGGATCAGGTCCCCGGCGCCGGGGATCGGCGTCAGCGGTTCGCTGTGCAACCGGCGCAGGCCCAGGCGCAGCAGTCCCTCTGCCTCCAGCAGCAACTCCACCTCATCCAGGTCGAGGGCGATCAGGTGCGCCCGGTATTCCCGGGCCAGCTCATCCATCGCACCGGCCAGCTCGGCGATGGGCAGCACGCCGGCCATGGACGCACTGCCCTTGAGGGTGTGCAAGGCCCGCTGCAATTCATCGCTGGCCTGCAACGGCAGGTGGTCGGCCGCCTGGTCGAGAAAACGATTGAGACTGGCGAGGTGGCCCTGGGCTTCGTTGTCGAAGATCTTCAACAGCAGCGGATCGAGAGCGGCTACATCCTGCTCGTCGTCATCGTCTTCATCGCCGCCCTTGGCCAGGCCATGGGCGCGGGCGGCCAGGCGGTCGACGTCGTCACGCTGGCGCTGGCGATTGGCGGCGAATTCGGCCACCAGGTCCGGCAACAATTGCACGGTATCTTCGATCAGCTGACGGACCGACGCCCCCGGCTCGACGCTGCGCTCCAGCACCCGGTTGAGCAGGTTTTCCACGGCCCAGGCCAGCTCGCCCAGCACCAGCGCCCGCACCATCCGGCCGCTGCCTTTCAAGGTATGGAACGCCCGGCGCAGTTCGCCCAGGGCAACAGCATCGTCGGGATGCGCGTCCCAGCGCGGCAGGTACTCACGCAGAACGTCGAGCACCTCGGCGGTTTCCTCGAGGAAGACCTCGCGCAATTCGTCGTCCACCGGGCTTTCGTCCAGTGGTGGCGGCAACAGGCTGCCCGGGGTGCTCCGGGCCGGCGGATTGACCGCCGAGACCGGGCTGGCCAGCACCTCGGCCAAGGACTGCACGGTCTGCGGGTCGTCCAGCTCCTGCAAATCCTGCATGACCTGGGCTTCGTTGGGGCTCAACACATCATCGAGCACCGGCACCCGCGCTTCGTCAGGGTAATAGCCGAGCGCGGCCAGGCTCCGCTCGACCCCATCGAGCAACGGCTCGCCAGGGGTTTCCGGGTCTTCGCTCAAGCGCTCCAGGTAGTATTCCAGGCCGGTGATCACGTCGGCCAGGTGGTCGAGTTCTTCCCACCCCGGCTGGGCCTGCTCCAGCAGCAGGTGGTCGCGGATGAACGCGTTGCAGGCCTCCACCAGGCTGGCGGCGCGGCCCAGGGGGATCATCGCCAGCGCGCCGCGCACCTGGGTCAGCAGTGCCGGCAAGGGCTGAAGTTGCTCGCTGTTCCAGTCCGCGTCGATGTAGTCGACGATCATGTCCTTGGCCTGTTGCAGGCAGGTGTGGGCTTCCTTGATGACGATCTGGTGGATCTGGGTCAGGTCGGTGGTGGGCAGGTGCGTGTCTTCGCGGCTCTCGGGCTCGACGGTGCCGACCATGCCGGCCAGGGTCGCCTCGACGTAGAGCAAGGCCCCGGCAACGTCCATGAGGGTCGCGTCATCCGGCGCGCGCTGGCCTTGGGCAAGGCTCAGGACCACCGCCAGTTGATCGATGATGACCTTGCGCGGCTGGCCGAAGCCCAGCACCGCCAGGGTGTCGGCGATCTGCCGCAGCGGCGCCAGCAGGCTGTCCAGTTCCGAGGCGTGCTGGCGGTCGCTGCGTACGAACAAGTCCAGGCGCTCCTTGACCCGCACCAACTCCTCGCACAGCGCGGCGAGCACCGAGCGCATGGCATCGCGGTCGGGCCCGGCCAGGCGCGCGCGTTCTTCGTCGACCATGGCGCTGTCGGGCAGCGCGTCGTCCAGTGAGTAGCGTTCTTTCATGATCTGCATCTGCCCGCTGGGATGTTCGGCCTTGGCAATATAGAACAACAAGCTCTTGAGCAGGTGCGGCGGTGCCGGCTGATTGATGCCGGGCATGCCTTGGTCCAGCAGGCGCTTGAGTTCCTTGTCGGCTTCCTTGAACAGGCTGCGCAGCGCTGGGCTGTTGGCGATGCGCCCGTCACGCATGCCTTCGACCAGCGCCGAGGCCACCTGCCATAACGCATTGAGCGGCGCGCCGGCGCACAAGGTTTCCAGGCGCTGGAAGACTTTGGCCAGGTAACCGAGGTGGGTCGCGTCGTCCTGTTCGCGCAGCAGGCCCACCAGGGCCATTTGCAGGGTCTGGCGCCATTTGCGCAAGGTGTTTGGCAGGTCGGCGGGCTCAAGGCGCTGCAAGGCCTCGTCGTCAAGCGGCGCAATATCGGGCAGTTCAGGGCTGAACAGGCTGGTTTCCGACAGCAGGCTCTCGCCCCGGGCACTGCGCAGGTCGTTGAGCAAGGGCAGTACCACCAACGGCAGGTCACGGCGGGCACCTTGTACGCGCTCAAGGTAGATCGGCAACTGCCCCAGGGCCTGGCTCAACAGGCTGATGGCTTCGTCGCGATGGGTGACGCGGTTGTCCTCGAGGGCGGCGCACAGCTGCTCCATCTCCTCGGCCAGCAGCGCCGCGCCGTAGAACTCGACCATCTGCAGGCCGCCGTGGACCTGGTGAATGCAGGCCAGGCACTGCCCGAGGGCATCCGCCGCCTGGGGATCGTCCACCAGGCGGTTGAGGGCCAGATGAGCCTGCTTCAGCGTTTCGGCAATCTCGCCCTTGACCCATTCCAGGGCCACGTAGTCGTGCCGATCACCCATAACCACTCCAAATCAACAGTCATATGCCGAGGGCAAAAATAAAACCCTGTGGCGAGGGAGCTTGCTCCCGCTTGAGTGCGCAGCGCTCACAAAATCTTTGGGGCGGCTGCGCCCCCAGCGGGAGCAAGCTCCCTCGCCACAAAAGCTTCCTCGCCACATGCCCCTTCTCAATATGCAGATCCGGCCAGTCACACCTTGTCCTCATCCGCCACAGGCGTCGCCGGCAAGGTAAACCCCGACACCGAACGGCGCAGTTGGCTGGCCATTTTCGCCAGGTTGCCGATGCTTTCGGCAGTGGCGGTGGAGCCCGACGAAGTCTGCGTGGTGATCTGCTGGATCACGTTCATGGTCAAGGAAATCTGCCCCGCCGAGGTGGTCTGTTGCTGCGCCGCGTTGGAGATGCTCTGGATCAGCGCCGCCAGGGTCTTGGACACGCCTTCGATTTCTTCCAGGGCGACGCCGGCATCCTGGGCCAGTCGCGCGCCGCGCACCACTTCGGTGGTGGTCTGCTCCATGGAAATCACCGCTTCGTTGGTGTCGGCCTGGATCGCTCGCACCAGGGTCTCGATTTGCCGGGTCGCCGCCGAAGAACGCTCGGCCAGGCGCTGCACTTCATCGGCCACCACCGCGAACCCGCGCCCGGCATCGCCGGCCATGGACGCCTGGATGGCGGCGTTGAGGGCGAGGATGTTGGTCTGGTCGGCGATGTCGTCGATCAGGCTGACAATGTCGCCGATTTCCTGGGACGACTCCCCTAGGCGCTTGATGCGCTTGGCGGTGTCCTGGATCTGTTCGCGAATGTTGTCCATGCCATGAATGGTGTTGTGCACCACCTCGTTGCCCTTGTTGGCGATTTCCACCGAGCGCTCGGCCACCGCCGACGATTCGGCGGCATTGGCTGACACTTGGTCGATGGATTGGGCCATTTCATTAATTGAAGTCGAAGCTTCGGAAATTTGCTGGGCCTGGTGTTCGGAAGCCTGGGCCAGGTGCATCGCCGTGGCCTGGGTTTCCTGCACGGCGGCGGCAACCTGGCCGGCCGTGAGGTTGATGGTCGCAACCAGGTCGCGCAGTTGGTCCACCGAGTAGTTGATGGAGTCGGCGATGGTGCCGGTGAAGTCCTCGGTGACCGAGGCCGTGACGGTCAGGTCGCCGTCGGCCAGGTCTTCGATTTCATCCAGCAGCCGCATGATCGCGTTCTGGTTGCGCTCGTTCTTTTCCGCGGTTTCGTGGAGCTGACGGTTGGTCTCGCGGACCATCACCAGCCCGATCAGGATGATCGACATCAGCGCCATCAGCCCCAGCACATAACCGCCAATGGTGTTGACGGAGCGCCCGCCGGCCAGGTTTTCGAAGGCCGTGGCCAGGTGCGAAGCCTCGTCGAGCAGGGTCTGCGACAGGTTGAAGATGTTGCCGGCCGACTCGCGGACCTTGAACAGCTCCGGCGAGGTCTCGAGGATTTCATCCACCGAGCCGGAGACAAACTCGAACAGCTCGCTGATTTCACTCAGGCGTGCCCGGGCATCGCGGTCCTGGACCTGGGAGATCTTCAAGGCCGGATCACCTTGCAACATGCCATTGAGCACCTGGCCAAAACGCGCTGCGTCGCGACCAAAGGTGTCAGCCGCCTGGCTGGCATTTTCGTCCCCCGCCAGCACGGTATTCACCGCGCCGAGAATCCGTTCGGCCAGCAGCGATTGGCGCTGGGCCATGGCCACCTGGGCAGCCGGCGCGCCACGTTGCAGCAGGATCTCGACGACTTTTTCGTACTCGACCTGCAACTGCGGCACGGTTTCGGCCAGGGTGGCCGCCACCTGGTGCAGCGACAGCACGGTCTGCTCGCTGGAGAGGATGGCATCGGTGTTCTTGAGCAGGCGTTCCCAATCCAACTGCACGGCGCGCATCTGCGGGCGCAGGGTCGCGGGCGCAGGCGGCAGGCCGGTCACCGGATCGCCCTGCTTCAGGTAGCCCCAGCGCTGGGCGAAATCATTGCGCGCATCGCTCAGCAGCTTGAACGCCGCGGGCTTGCCGGCGGCCGCCTCGGTGGCGTTCTTGGCGATGCGCTGGGACAGCACCCGCAGCTCACCGGCATGGCCGATGTACTGTTTGTCATAGGTGGATTGAGTGTTGAGGTAAGCGAAGTTGGCGAACAGCAGCATGATGAAGACGATCAGCGCGACGAACAGCACGATGATCTGCGAACGACTGCGCGACGCTTCCAGTGGCTTGCCTGTTTTTGCTTTGATCATCGATTTTCGCCTGCCCAAGACCCCAACCCGCCGCCGTCCCAATGTGGGAGCGAGCTTGCTCGCGATGGCGCCAGCACAATCAACATTGATGCAAGCTGTACCGCTGCTATCGCGAGCAAGCTCGCTCCCACAGGGGCCGCACTACGGCTTGTCAAATCGCCACATCCATGAACCCCGGCGACCGCGCCAGGGCAAACGGGCTGAACACCTGCCACTCTCGCTCGCCGCCGAACCGGCCCTTGACGAAGGCCGCTTCCGGGCCGTCGTGGTCGTCCACCAGCGTCGGTTCCAGGCTGTCCTGGGCAAAGTGCTGCAGCCCCAGGACTTCGTCCACCAGCAACCCGGCGAACACCTCGTCGTGGTCCACCACCAGCACGCGCCGCTGCTTGCGTACGGTGGACAGTTCGTGGCCGAAAAACCCGCACAAGTCCATCAACGGCAACAAGCGCCCACGCAGGTTGGCCACGCCACGCACCCACGGCTTGACCCCGGGCAAAGGCGTATGACGTGGCTCGTGCAGCACTTCGCTGACTTCGCCCATCGGCGCCACGTACCAGTGCTCGCCCAGGCGAAAGCCGATGCCGCTCCAACCGGCGCGGTGGGTCGGCTGGGAGGGCAGGTCCGCCCCCAGCAGCCGGCAACGCCGGTCGATCTGCAGCAGCAGTTCGAAGGCCGTCAGGGACTGGCTCATGGCCGCGCCGTCAACCCGCCAATACTTTGTTCAGGGTCGCGATCAGGGTTTCTTCGTCCACCGGCTTGGTCAGGTAGTCCTTCGCGCCCTGGCGCGTCCCCCAGACCTTGTCGGTGTCCTGATCCTTGGTGGTGATGATGATCACGGGGATATGGCCGGTGTCCGGGTCCTTGGTCAACTGGCGCGTGGCCTGGAAACCATTGAGGCCGGGCATGACGATGTCCATCAGCACCGCATCGGGTTTTTCCTGGCGGGCCAGGGCCACGCCATCGGCGCCGTTCTCGGCCTTCAGAACCTCATGGCCGTGCTTTTCCAGCATGCCGGTCAGTTTGTACATTTCAGTCGGCGAATCATCGACGATCAGAACTCGTGCCATGGTGTTCCCCATTTTTCTTGTTGACCCCGGGCCCGTTGGCCGAGTGTCATTAATGTGCCTGGTGCGGCTGGACAGCGGCAAAGCCCGGGACATGGGCCTGTATCGCCCCCAGCAGTTCTTCCTTGCTGAACGGCTTGGTCAAAAACTGATCGGAACCGACGATGCGCCCCTTGGCCTTGTCGAACAACCCGTCCCGGGACGACAGCATGATCACCGGCGTGGCCTTGAACGCGCTGTTGTTCTTGATCAGGGCACAGGTCTGGTAGCCATCGAGGCGCGGCATCATGATGTCGACAAAAATGATGCCCGGATGATGGTCGGCGATCTTGGCCAGGGCATCGAAACCGTCGATGGCCGTGATCACCTCGCAGCCCACGTTGCGCAGCAAGGTTTCGGCGGTGCGGCGGATGGTCTTCGAGTCGTCGATGACCATGACCTTCAAGGCGCTGGGTTGCTGCTGCGTGAGATGCTCTGCCATTGCCACTGCGGACCGATTTTTAACGCGTAAGTGTGAACGACAGCGCAAACCCTTGATGTTCAAGGCCCGCACGTCACATGGCAGCCTTTTTAGCACAGTCTCCATCGCCGATCTATCGGCCGCTCGGCGCGGTGGTTTTTCCTTGACCGCCAATCTTCCGGGCGCCACTCTGACGCCACTTTTTCGCACCAATATGTGCCCATCACATTTCGAGGAACCAAGCCATGAGCGTACGCGTCGGCATTGTCATGGACCCTATCGCCAGCATTTCCTATAAAAAGGATAGCTCGCTGGCCATGCTGCTGGCCGCTCAGAAGCGCGGCTGGGAACTGTTCTACATGGAACAGCGCGACCTCTACCAGGCCGAAGGCCAGGCGCGAGCGCGGATGAAACCGCTGAAAGTCTTCGCCAACCCCGAGGAGTGGTTTGAGCTGGGCACCGAGAGCGACGCGCTGCTCAGCGACCTGGACGTGATCCTGATGCGCAAGGATCCGCCGTTCGACATGGAGTTCGTGTACTCCACCTACCTGCTGGAACAGGCTGAAAACGCTGGCGTGCTGGTGGTCAACAAGCCCCAGAGCCTGCGCGACTGCAACGAAAAGCTGTTCGCCACGCTGTTCCCGCAATGCACGCCGCCGACCATCGTCAGCCGTCGCCCGGACGTGTTGCGCGCATTTGCCGACCATCACGGCGACGTGATCCTCAAGCCCCTGGACGGCATGGGCGGTTCCTCGATCTTCCGGCACACCGCCGGCCACCCGAACCTGTCGGTGATCCTGGAAACCCTGACTTTGCACGGCCAGCAACAGATCATGATCCAGGGCTACCTGCCGGCCATCGTCGATGGCGACAAGCGCATCCTGATGATTGACGGCGAACCGGTGGACTATTGCCTGGCGCGCATTCCGGCAGCCGGCGAAACCCGCGGCAACCTGGCAGCCGGTGGCCGTGGCGAGGCGCGACCGCTGACCGAGAAGGACCGCTGGATCGCCGCCCAGGTCGGCCCGACCCTGCGTGAAAAAGGCCTGCTGTTCGTGGGCCTGGACGTGATCGGCGAGCACCTGACGGAAATCAACGTCACCAGCCCGACGTGCATTCGCGAGATCGACAACGCCTTTGGCACGGACATCGGCGGCATGTTGATGGATGCCATCGATCAGAAGCTCAAGGCTCGTTGATCCAGATCTGCTGAAGGAAACCCACATTGCGTTATCATGCCCGGCCTGAAAAAAACGCGATGTTGGTTTCCTTGTCATGACACTCCCGTCCGATCTGCCCCAAGAGCTCGCCCATCGTGGCGTGCGCCCGGCTGATCGCCTCGGTTTTACCCTGTTCCTGGCGGCATTGATCCATCTGGCCTTGCTGCTGGGCGTCGGTTTCGCCACGGTCGAGCCCAAGCAGATCAGCCAGACCCTGGAAATTACCCTGGCCACCTTCAAGAGCGAGGCCAAGCCCGAGAAGGCCGATTTCCTTGCCCAGGAAAACCAGCAAGGCAGCGGCACCCTGGAAAAAAAGGCGACCCCCAAGACCACCGAAATCGCGCCGTTCCAGGACAGCACGGTACAGAAAGTCACCCCGCCGCCGGCGGCCAAGCCCGAAGTACGGGAAACAGCGCCCAAGGCAGCCGTGACCACCGTGGCGCCGAAGCCGAAAAAAGCCCCGGTCAAGGAAGAGGTCAAGCCCGATCCCAAGCCCCAGGCCCCGGTGCCCACCTTCGACAGCTCCCAGCTGTCCAGCGATATCGCCAGCCTGGAAGCCGAACTGGCCCAGGAGCAACAGCTCTACGCCAAGCGCCCGCGCATCCACCGCCTGAGCGCCGCCTCGACCATGCGCGACAAGGGTGCCTGGTACAAGGACGAGTGGCGCAAGAAGGTCGAGCGCATCGGCAACCTCAACTACCCCGACGAGGCCCGGCGCAAACAGATCTACGGCAACCTGCGGCTCATGGTCTCGATCAACCGCGACGGCTCGTTGTATGAAGTGCTGGTGCTCGAATCCTCCGGCCAACCGCTGCTGGACCAGGCAGCCCAGCGGATCGTGCGCCTGGCCGCACCGTTCGCACCGTTTACCGGGGACCTGTCGGACATCGACCGGCTGGAAATCATCCGCACCTGGAAGTTCGCCCGGGGTGATCGGCTTTCCAGTAACTGAGCCTGATCGATGCCTGAACCCGCCGCAGATCCCTTGTGGGAGCGAGCTTGCTCGCGATGGCCATGGATCATTCAACATAGATGTCGGCCGACAGCCCGCCATCGCGAGCAAGCTCGCTCCCACAGGGTTTTGTTGGTGAACGGGCCATTTGTACTCATTACCACAGGGGAGATCTGGGTCATTCTCAGGCATTTCCTGCACATCCCCAGCTTGTCAGTTCGCCCCTGCGCCGCCACACTAGCGCCTATGAAAAACGTCAGCCCCACCTACCTCAAGCATCACTTCCTGATTGCCATGCCGCACATGGCCGATCCGAACTTTGCCCACACCTTGACCTATATCGTCGAGCACACGGCCAATGGGGCCATGGGGCTGGTGGTCAATCGGCCGCAGGAGCTGAACCTGGCGGACATTCTCGAGCAGTTGCGGCCCGAGGTGGAACCGCCACTCTTGTGCCAGCACGTGCCGATTTTTATCGGCGGCCCGGTGCAGACCGATCGCGGTTTCGTGCTCCATCCGTCGGGCCCCAAATTCCAGGCGACGGTGGACCTGGACGGTTTATCGCTGTCCACCTCCCAGGACGTGCTGTTCGCCATCGCCGATGGCGTCGGCCCGGCGAAAAGCCTGATCGCCCTCGGCTATGCCGGCTGGGAACCCGGGCAACTGGAAGCCGAACTGGCGGATAACGCCTGGCTGACCTGCCCGTTCGACGCCGACATCCTGTTCAACACCAGCAGCGAACTGCGCCTGGAAGCGGCGGCCAGCCGGTTGGGGGTCAACCTCAGCCTGCTCACCAGCCAGGCAGGACACGCCTGATGGCCCTGCGCTTGCTGCTGGGCTTCGATTACGGCACCAAACAGATCGGCGTAGCGGTCGGCCAGGTCATTACCGGCCAGGCCCGCGAGTTGTGCACCTTGAAGGCGCAGAATGGCGTGCCGGACTGGAACCAGGTCGAAGCGCTGATCAAGGAGTGGAAACCCGATGCCGTGGTGGTCGGCCTGCCCCTGAACATGGACGGCACGCCCAGCGACATGTGCCTGCGGGCCGAAAAATTCGCCCGCCGGCTCAACGGCCGCTACAACCTGCCCTTCTATACCCATGACGAGCGCCTGACCACCTTCGAGGCCAAGGGCGAGCGCCTGGTGCGCGGCGGACAGAAAGGCAGTTACCGCGACAACCCGGTGGACGCCATCGCCGCCGCCCTGCTGCTGCAAGGCTGGCTCGACGCCAACGCCGCCCTGTTCGAAACCTGATTTTTTGAAAGCGCCGCCAAGGCGCTTTCTTTTAGCGATAAACCGAGTCACGAACACCGACC
The DNA here is from genome assembly GCF_046605385.1 of Pseudomonas sp. MPB03. Taxonomy (NCBI): domain Bacteria; kingdom Pseudomonadati; phylum Pseudomonadota; class Gammaproteobacteria; order Pseudomonadales; family Pseudomonadaceae; genus Pseudomonas; species Pseudomonas sp. MPB03. The sequence goes on from NZ_CP176770.1 coordinate 6,341,141, forward strand.
CGGAAACTGAAGGAGCCAGCATGAGCCTGCCCAATCCTGCCGAACTGATCAGCCAGATGGCGATTCGTCTCACGGCACACCTGGAACAACGCGGCATCAGCGAACCGCGCTACATCGGCATTCGCACCGGTGGCGTCTGGGTCGCCCAGGCCTTGCTCCAAGCACTGGGCAGCCAGTCGCCGCTGGGCACCCTCGATGTGTCCTTCTACCGTGACGACTTCAGCCAGAACGGCCTGCACCCGCAGGTACGCCCCTCGGCGCTGCCGTTCGAGATCGAAGGCCAGCACCTGGTGCTGATCGACGACGTGCTGATGAGCGGCCGGACCATCCGCGCCGCCATGAACGAACTGTTCGACTACGGTCGCCCGGCCAGCGTGACGTTGGTGTGCCTGCTGGACCTGGACGCCGCCGAGCTGCCGATCCGACCGAACGTGGTCGGCGCGACGCTGACGCTGGCCGCCCACGAGCGGGTCAAGCTCTCCGGGCCGTCGCCGCTGCAACTCGAACTGCAAGACCTTGCCCTTTAACTGCCCTTGTAAGAGTCCATCGCGATGACGCCTCTCGAAACCAAGCGCCCGCTGCAGCTCAACGATCAGGGCCAGCTGCGCCACTTCCTGTCCCTCGACGGCCTGCGCCGCGAGCTGCTGACGGAAATCCTCGACACCGCCGACTCGTTCCTCGAAGTCGGCGCCCGGGCGGTGAAAAAAGTCCCGTTGCTGCGCGGCAAGACCGTGTGCAACGTGTTCTTCGAAAACTCCACCCGCACCCGCACCACCTTCGAACTGGCGGCCCAGCGGTTGTCGGCGGACGTGATCACCCTCAACGTGTCCACGTCCTCGGCGAGCAAGGGCGAAACCCTGCTCGACACCCTGCGCAACCTCGAGGCCATGGCCGCCGACATGTTCGTCGTGCGCCACGGCGACTCCGGCGCGGCGCACTTCATTGCCGAACATGTGTGCCCGCAAGTGGCGATCATCAACGGCGGCGACGGCCGTCACGCCCACCCGACCCAGGGCATGCTCGACATGCTGACCATCCGTCGGCACAAGGGCAGCTTCGAGAACCTGTCCGTAGCGATCGTCGGCGACATCCTGCACTCGCGGGTGGCCCGCTCGAACATGCTGGCCCTCAAGACCCTCGGTTGCCCGGACATCCGCGTGATCGCGCCGAAAACCCTGCTGCCCATCGGCGTCGAGCAATACGGCGTGAAGGTCTACACCGACATGACCGAAGGCCTGAAGGATGTGGACGTGGTGATCATGCTGCGCCTGCAACGCGAGCGCATGACCGGCGGCCTGCTGCCCAGCGAAGGCGAGTTCTACCGCCTGTTCGGTCTGACCACGGCGCGCCTGGCCGGGGCCAAGCCGGACGCCATCGTCATGCACCCGGGGCCGATCAACCGCGGCGTGGAGATCGAGTCGGCGGTGGCCGACGGGCCGCACTCGGTGATTCTCAACCAGGTGACCTACGGCATCGCCATCCGCATGGCCGTGCTGTCCATGGCCATGAGCGGACAAACGGCCCAGCGCCAATTCGACCAGGAGAACGCCCAGTGAAGCTCAGCATTCTCGGCGCACGCGTGATCGATCCAGCCAGCGGCCTGGATCAAGTGACTGACATTCATATCGATGCCTGCAAGATCGTCGCCCTTGGCACGGCGCCGACAGGTTTCGTCGCCGCCGAAATCCTCGACGCCCAAGGCCTGGTGGCCGCGCCCGGCCTGGTGGATCTGAACGTTGCCCTGCGCGAACCGGGCTACAGCCGCAAAGGCAGCATCATCAGCGAAACCCGCGCCGCCGCTGCCGGTGGCGTGACCAGCCTGTGCTGCCCGCCGCAGACCAAACCGGTGCTGGACACCTCGGCCGTGGCCGAACTGATCCTCGACCGCGCCCGTGAGGCCGGCAACACCAAGGTCTTCCCGATCGGGGCCCTGAGCAAAGGCCTGGAAGGCGAACAACTGGCCGAGCTCATCGCCCTGCGTGACGCCGGGTGCGTGGCGTTCGGCAATGGCCTGAACAGTTTCCGCAACACCCGTACCCTGTGCCGCGCCCTGGAATACGCGGCGACTTTCGGCCTGACGGTGATCTTCAACTCCCAGGATCACGACCTGGCCGAAGGTGGCCTCGCCCATGAAGGCCCGACCGCCAGCTTCCTCGGCCTGCCGGGCATCCCGGAAACCGCCGAGACCGTGGCCCTGGCTCGGGACCTGCTGTTGGTGGAACAAAGCGGCGTGCGCGCTCACTTCAGCCAACTGACCAGTGCCCGCGGCGCCGCATTGATCGCCCAGGCCCAGGCCCGCGGCTTGCCGGTGACCGCCGACGTCGCGCTGTACCAGTTGATTCTCACCGACGAAGCGCTGATCGATTTCAACAGCGTCTACCACGTCCAGCCGCCGCTGCGCACCCGCGCCGACCGCGATGGCTTGCGCGAGGCGGTGAAATCCGGGGTGATCTCGGCCATCTCCAGCCATCACCAACCCCACGAGCGCGATGCCAAGCTGGCTCCGTTCGGCGCCACCGAACCAGGCATCAGCAGCGTCGAACTGCTGCTGTCGCTGGCCCTGACGCTGGTGGAAGACGGTTTGCTGGATTTGCCGACCTTGCTGGCGCGCCTGAGCGCCGGCCCGGCCCAGGCGCTGCAACTGCCGGCGGGGAAACTCGCGGTGGGCGCCGCGGCGGACCTGGTGCTGTTCGACCCCGCCGCCTCCACCGTGGCCGGCGAAGCCTGGCGTTCCAAGGGCGACAATTGCCCGTTCCTCGGCCACAGCCTGCCGGGCGTGGTGCGTTATACGCTGATGGATGGGCGGATTACCCACCAGGCCTGAAAAACCGCGCCGCTCCTATCGCGAGCAAGCTCGCTCCCACAGGGGATCTTCGGTGAACACAGGATATGTGAACACCTCCGATTCAATGTGGGAGCGAGCTTGCTCGCGATGCAGGCGACTCGGTCTTAGTGAAAAGCCCCACGCTTCTGCGCATTCCGAATCGACACCTGATCATTCAGCGTCCAGAAGTCATACAGCACCCCAAGGAAAAACACCCCACCGGTGAGCAGGTAGAGGATCCCGCTGAGCCACTTGCCCTGATACATCCGGTGTACGCCCAGCACCCCTAGGAACGTCAGCAGAATCCAAGCCACGCTGTACTCGATGGGCCCGGGGGTGAAACGCAGGTCCGCTTCGCGGTCCATGGCCGGGATCAGGAACAGGTCGATCAACCAACCGATGCCCAGCAGGCCGAAGGTGAAAAACCAGATCGTGCCCGTGACCGGCTTGCCGTAATAGAAACGGTGAGCGCCGGTAAAACCCAAAATCCACAGCAGATACCCGATGACTTTGCTGTGGGTATCGCGGATTGCGTCCTGCTGATAGCTGTTCATGAATGCCTCTTTTGCCTCGATAGAAAAATTTGTTCTGACTTTTTGTGACTTTTTTGTGTCTCGCCGACAAGCGGTCCTGGACGACTCGGACCGAGGAAACGCCCGTGGTACCGGGCTTCTGTCGGACAATCAAGTCAAATTGCCGCAGTGGTGCAGGGTTTACGCTGGGTTTCGGATCGACAAACGGCCTCGGAATGGCAAAAAAAGCTGTTATAAAGTTGCGCGCTAACCTTTATGAGCCCTGCCTAATGCGTCCATTTTTCAAGACATGGCTAACCATTTGCCTATTATTGCCACTGGCCGCCCACGCCACCAATCGTGAGCAACGTCTTCCCAACGTCAACGGCTACACCCCGAAATCCCATGTTTCTGCTCCTTCGAACAAGAACAAGCAGGGCGTCCAGCGCGTGAGCACCGCTCACGGTCGCCTGGTGCCACCCATGGCGACCAAGACGACCAGCAACGTGCTGAGCCGCGCCGTGAATGTCCTCGGCACACCTTATCGTTGGGGCGGCAGCAGCCCAAGTAAAGGTTTCGATTGCAGTGGCTTGGTGAAATACGCGTTCAACGACGCCACGTTCGACCTGCCGCGCACCTCCAACGCCATGGCTGCCGGTCATGGCGAGAAAGTCGAGCGCAAGGACCTCAAGCCCGGCGACCTGATTTTCTTCAAGCTCAAGAGCCGCCGCGTCAACCACGTGGCCATCTACCTGGGCAACGACCGTTTCATCCACGCCCCGCGCCGTGGCAAGTCGGTGACCATCGACACGCTGAACAAGCCGTACTGGAACACCCATTACGTGGTCGCCAAGCGAGTGCTGCCGAAAGAACCGGGCGCGATGCGCGTGGTTCAGCGCTGATCCGAATAGCTCGCATGGCCCTGTGGCGAGGGAGCTTGCTCCCGCTGGGCTCTGTAGGAGCTGGCGAAGCCTGCGATCTTTTGATCTTTCGCTTGAGATTCAAGTGTCTGGGGAAAGATCGCAGCCTCGTTTCACTCGACAGCTCCTACATAGCTCCTACGGTCGCAACCCAGCGGGAGCAAGCTCCCTCGCCACAAAAGCGGTACTGCCTCCTACCCTAGAAATTATCCGGCGTACGCGCCCGCTCCCGGGCATGTTCGCGGCTGATCAGCCCCTTGTTCACCAAATCTTTCAAACACATGTCCAGCGTCTGCATCCCCAGCGAGCCGCCGGTTTGGATGGACGAGTACATCTGCGCCACCTTGTCTTCCCGGATCAGGTTCCGAATGGCCGAGGTCCCCAGCATGATTTCATGGGCCGCGACCCGGCCGCCGCCGATCTTCTTGATCAGCGTCTGGGAAATCACCGCTTGCAACGACTCCGACAACATCGAGCGAACCATGGACTTCTCGTCGCCGGGGAACACGTCCACCACCCGGTCGATGGTCTTGGCCGCCGACGTGGTGTGCAGGGTGCCGAACACCAGGTGCCCGGTTTCGGCGGCGGTCAGCGCCAGGCGGATGGTTTCCAGGTCGCGCATCTCGCCCACCAGGATCACGTCCGGGTCCTCCCGCAAGGCTGAACGCAGGGCCGTGGAGAAGCCTTGGGTGTCGCGGTGCACCTCGCGCTGGTTGATCAGGCATTTGCGCGGTTCGTGAACGAATTCGATAGGGTCTTCGATGGTGAGGATGTGATGGTGCTTGTGGCTGTTGAGGTGGTCGATCATCGCCGCCAGGGTAGTGGACTTGCCTGAGCCGGTCGGCCCGGTCACCAGCACCAGCCCGCGAGGCGCCTCGGTGATTTTGCGAAACACTTCGCCCATCCCCAGGTCTTCCATGGTCAGGACTTTCGATGGAATGGTCCGGAACACCGCCCCCGCGCCGCGATTCTGGTTGAAGGCGTTGACCCGAAACCGCGCGACGCCCGGCACGTCGAAGGAAAAGTCGGTTTCCAGAAACTTTTCGTAATCCACCCGCTGCCGGTCGTTCATGATGTCGTAGATCAATTCATGGACCTGCTTGTGGTCCAGCGCCGGCAGGTTGATCCGCCGTACGTCACCATCCACGCGGATCATCGGCGGCAGCCCGGCGGACAGGTGCAGGTCCGACGCCCCCTGTTTGGCGCTGAAGGCCAGCAGTTCAGTGATATCCATAGCGCTCCTCAATTCCAGTAGAATGCCGCGAACCTCACCGCTGGCGCTCCTTTATGTCCACGATAGCAGACAACATTGCTCAGGTTAGTTCGCGTATCCGCACTGCGGAGCAGACCGCCCAACGTGCCGAAGGCAGCGTCCAACTGCTGGCCGTGAGCAAGACCAAGCCCGCCCAGGCCCTGCGTGAAGCCTATGCCGCCGGCCTGCGGGACTTCGGCGAAAACTACCTGCAAGAGGCCTTGGGCAAACAGGTCGAATTGATCGACCTGCCCTTGATCTGGCACTTCATCGGCCCCATTCAATCGAACAAGACGCGTGCTATCGCCGAACACTTCGATTGGGTGCATTCCGTGGATCGCTTGAAAATTGCACAGCGCCTGTCCGAGCAGCGCCCGGCCGAATTGCCGCCGCTGAACATCTGCATCCAGGTCAATGTCAGCGGTGAAGCCAGCAAATCCGGCTGCACCCCGGCGGACCTGCCCGCCCTAGCGAGTGCCATCAGCGCATTGCCGCGCCTGAAGCTGCGTGGGCTGATGGCAATTCCCGAACCCACCGATGACCGCACCGCCCAGGATGCGGCCTTCGCAGCCGTTCAACGCCTGCAAGCCAGCCTGGCCCTGCCGCTGGACACACTTTCCATGGGCATGAGCCACGACCTTGAGTCGGCCATCGCCCAAGGCGCCACCTGGGTGCGCATCGGCACTGCCCTGTTTGGCGCCCGCGACTACGGTCACTCCTGAACCATGGCCGACTCATCTCTTTATAAGGACCTGTCATGAGCAACACGCGTATTGCTTTCATCGGCGCCGGCAACATGGCCGCCAGCCTGATCGGCGGCCTGCGGGCCAAGGGTCTGGACGCTTCTCTGATCCGCGCCAGCGATCCAGGTGAAGAGACCCGCACCCGAGTCAGCGCCGAGCACGGCATCGAGACCTTTGCCGACAACGCCCAGGCCATCGACGGCGCGGACGTCATCGTGCTGGCGGTCAAGCCGCAAGCGATGAAAACCGTCTGTGAAGCCCTGCGCACAAGCCTCAAGCCCCATCAACTGGTGGTGTCGATTGCAGCGGGTATCACCTGCGCCAGCATGAACAACTGGCTCGGCGAGCAGCCGATCGTACGTTGCATGCCCAACACCCCGGCGCTGCTGCGCCAGGGTGTCAGCGGCCTGTTCGCCACCGAACAGGTGAGCGCCGAGCAACGCCAGCAGGCCGAAACGCTGCTGTCGGCGGTGGGCCTGGCCCTGTGGCTGGACACCGAACAGCAATTGGACGCCGTCACCGCCGTCTCCGGCTCGGGCCCGGCGTACTTCTTCCTGCTGATCGAAGCCATGACCGCCGCTGGCGAGAAGCTGGGCCTGAGCCGGGAAACCGCCGCCCAGCTGACCTTGCAGACCGCCCTCGGTGCCGCGCACATGGCGGTTTCCAGCGACGTCGATGCGGCCGAGCTGCGCCGCCGCGTGACTTCGCCGGCCGGCACCACCGAAGCGGCCATCAAATCGTTCCAGGCCGGGGGCTTCGAAGCCCTGGTGGAAAAAGCACTCGGCGCCGCCGCGCACCGCTCGGCCGAAATGGCCGAACAACTGGGCCAATAAGGAGCCATTCATGATTGGATTGAACACTGCAGCGGTCTACGTGCTGCAAACCCTCGGCAGCCTGTACCTGCTGATCGTGCTGCTGCGCTTCGTGCTGCAACTGGTGCGCGCCAACTTCTACAACCCCCTGTGCCAGTTCATCGTCAAGGCCACCCAGCCGCTGCTCAAGCCGCTGCGCCGGATCATCCCGAGCCTGTTCGGCCTGGACATGTCGTCGCTGGTCCTGGCGATCCTGGTGCAATTGGCACTGATGGCCCTGACCTTGCTGCTGACCTACGGCACCACCGGCAACCCGCTGCAACTGCTGATCTGGTCGATCATTGGCGTGACCGCGCTGTTCCTGAAGATTTTCTTCTTCGCCATGATCATCAGCGTGATCCTGTCGTGGGTCGCGCCGGGCAGCCATAACCCGGGTGCCGAACTGGTGAACCAGATCTGCGAGCCGGCCCTGGCACCGTTCCGCCGCATCGTGCCGAACCTCGGCGGCCTGGACATCTCGCCGATCCTGGCGTTCATGGTACTCAAGCTGATCGACATGCTGGTGATCAATAACCTGGCGGCGATGACCATGATGCCGGAGATCCTGCGGTTGCTGATCTAAAGCACGCTGCAGCTTTTCCTGTGGCGAGGGAGCTTGCTCCCGCTGGGCTCTGTAGGAGCTGGCGAAGCCTGCGATCTTTTGATCTTGATCTTGATCTTTCGCTCACGACTCAATTGTCAGGGGAAAGATCGCAGCCTCGTTGCACTCGGCAGCTCCTACACAGCTCCTACGGGGCCGCTTCGCGCTGGAGCGCCAGCCCGCCCCAGCGGGAGCAAGCTCCCTCGCCACAGATTGATCCGGTCACCACAGGGTTTGCATCAGCGGACAATCAGCGCCGCCGTTTGCTTGCCGCTAACCCCAGCGGTCTTTAGACTTACGCCTCATTTCAACGCGAGCAGGGTCGATGCCAGCTGCCTTTCCCCCCGATTCCGTTGGTCTGGTGACGCCGCAAACGGCGCATTTCAGCGAGCCCCTGGCCCTGGCCTGCGGCCGTTCGTTGCCAGCCTATGACCTGATCTACGAAACCTACGGCACCCTCAACGCCACGGCGAGCAATGCCGTGTTGATTTGCCACGCCTTGTCGGGGCATCACCATGCCGCCGGCTACCACAGCATCGACGACCGCAAGCCCGGCTGGTGGGACAGTTGCATTGGCCCGGGCAAGCCCATCGACACCAGCAGGTTCTTCGTGGTCAGCCTGAACAACCTCGGCGGCTGCAACGGCTCCACCGGCCCCAGCAGCCTCAACCCGGACACCGGCAAGCCCTTCGGCGCCGATTTCCCGGTGCTGACCGTGGAAGATTGGGTCCACAGCCAGGCGCGCCTGGCCGACCGCCTCGGCATCGGCCAGTGGGCGGCAGTGATCGGCGGCAGCCTGGGCGGCATGCAGGCCCTGCAATGGACCATCACCTATCCGGACCGCGTGCGCCACTGCCTGGCAATCGCCTCGGCGCCCAAGCTGTCGGCGCAGAACATCGCCTTCAACGAAGTGGCGCGCCAGGCGATCCTCACCGACCCGGAATTCCACGGCGGTTCGTTCCAGGAACACGGTGTGATCCCCAAGCGCGGGCTGATGCTGGCGCGCATGGTCGGGCACATCACCTACCTGTCCGACGACTCCATGGGCGAGAAATTCGGCCGTGGTCTCAAGAGCGAGAAGCTCAACTACGACTTCCACAGCGTCGAGTTCCAGGTCGAGAGCTACCTGCGCTACCAGGGCGAAGAGTTCTCCGGGCGTTTCGACGCCAACACCTACCTGTTGATGACCAAGGCGCTGGACTACTTCGATCCGGCGGCCAACTTCGACGATAACCTGGCGAAAACCTTCGCCAATGCCACCGCCAAGTTCTGTGTGATGTCGTTCACCACCGACTGGCGCTTCTCCCCGGCGCGCTCGCGGGAGCTGGTGGATGCGCTGATGGCCGCGCGCAAGGACGTCTGCTACCTGGAAATCGACGCACCCCAGGGCCACGACGCCTTTTTGATCCCGATCCCGCGCTACCTGCAGGCGTTCGGCAACTACATGAACCGTATAACGCTGTGAGGACGCCATGAGAGCCGATCTGGACATCATCCAGGAATGGATCCCCGCCGGCAGCCGCGTGCTCGACCTGGGCTGCGGCAATGGCGAACTGCTGACCTGGCTGCGGGACAACAAGCAAGTCACCGGCTACGGCCTGGAAAACGACCCGGACAACATTGCCGAGTGCGTCGCCAAGGGCATCAACGTCATCGAGCAGGACCTGGACAAGGGCCTGGGCAACTTCGCCAGCAACAGCTTCGACATCGTGGTCATGACCCAGGCCCTGCAAGCGGTGCACTACCCGGACAAGATCCTCGACGAAATGCTGCGGGTCGGACGCCAGTGCATCATCACCTTCCCCAACTTCGGCCACTGGCGCTGCCGCTGGTACCTGGCGAGCAAGGGCCGCATGCCGGTCTCGGATTTCCTGCCCTACACCTGGTACAACACGCCGAACATCCACTTCTGCACCTTCAAGGATTTCGAAGCGCTGTGCCACGAACGTGAAGCCAAGGTCATCGACCGCCTGGCCGTGGACCAGCAGCACCGCCACGGGTGGGCCAGCAAGCTATGGCCTAATCTGTTAGGGGAAATAGGCATCTATCGGGTCAGCAGCCCAGGCCTGGCCGATCATCAGGTCGCGGTGTGAGCCCCGGCCTCACCAGGAGCACGACATGAAACGTCTAGCGTTGTTTTTGATCACCGCTTGCCTGAGCGTTGGCGCCATGGCCGCCGACGCCATCAAGGCCGAGCGCAAGGAAGTGTTCGGTGACGTCACCGTGCACTACAACACGTTCAACTCCACCTTCTTGACTCCCGAGATCGCCAAGGGCGCCGAGCTGATCCGCAGCAAGAACCAGGGCGTGATCAATGTGTCGGTGATCAAGGATGGCAAGCCCTTGATGGCCCAAGTCAGCGGCACGGTGAAAGACCTCACCAGCCAGAGCATCCAGCTGCAATTCAAGCAGGTGATCGAGCAAGGCGCGATCTACTACATCGCCCAGTATCCGGTGCCCCAGCAGGAAAACCGCATCTTCGAGATCAAGGTGCAGACCGGCGACAAGATCAACACCCTCAACTTCAACCAGGAACTGTTCCCGGGCCAATGATCAACCTTACCCAACTCGTGCTGGCCAGCCACAACGCCGGCAAACTCAAGGAACTGCAGGCCATGCTCGGCGGGTCGGTGCAGTTGCGCTCCATCGGCGAATTCAGCCAGGTGGAACCGGAGGAGACTGGCCTGTCGTTCGTCGAGAACGCCATCCTCAAGGCCCGCAATGCCGCGCGTATCTCCGGTCTGCCGGCGCTGGCCGACGATTCCGGGCTGGCCGTGGATTTCCTCGGCGGTGCGCCGGGCATTTACTCGGCCCGTTACGCTGACGGCAAAGGTGACGCGGCGAACAACGCCAAGCTGCTCGACGCCCTCAAGGACGTGCCCGAAGCCGAGCGCGGCGCGCAGTTCGTCTGTGTGCTGGCCCTGGTCCGCCACGCCGACGATCCGTTGCCGATCCTCTGCGAGGGCCTGTGGCACGGGCGCATTCTCACCGAGGCCAGCGGCGAGCACGGTTTTGGCTACGACCCGTTGTTCTGGGTGCCGGAGCGCAATTGCTCCAGCGCCGAGCTGGGGCCGGTGGAAAAAAACCAACTGAGCCACCGCGCCCGCGCCATGGCCCTGCTGCGTCAACGCCTGGGCCTGCAATGATCGATGACACTCCCGCACCGCTGATTCATGGCGGTGTCCAAACGCCTCGGGCGCCGCTGCCGGTGCTGCCGCCCCTGGCGTTGTACGTCCACATCCCGTGGTGCGTGCGTAAATGCCCGTATTGCGACTTCAACTCCCACACCGCCAGCCCGCAGTTGCCGGAAGAAGAGTATGTCGACGCCCTGCTGGCCGACCTCGACCAGGACCTGCACGCGGTTTACGGTCGCCCGCTGAGCTCGATCTTTTTCGGTGGCGGCACCCCGAGCCTGTTCAGTGCCCAGGCCCTAGGCCGGTTGCTCAAGGGTGTCGAGGCGCGGATACCGTTCGCCCAGGACATTGAAATCACCCTGGAAGCCAATCCCGGCACGTTCGAGCAGGAAAAGTTCGTCGCTTACCGGGCGCTGGGCATCAATCGTCTCTCCATTGGCATCCAGAGCTTCCAGCAGGCCAAGCTCGAGGCCCTGGGCCGGATCCATAACGGTGACGAGGCGGTGCGCGCCGCCGGCATGGCCCGCCAGGCCGGGTTCGACAATTTCAACCTGGACCTGATGCATGGGCTGCCCGACCAGTCCCTCGACGACGCCTTGAGCGACCTGCGCCAGGCCATCGCCTTGAAGCCGACCCACCTGTCCTGGTACCAATTGACGCTGGAGCCGAACACAGTGTTCTGGAACCAGCCGCCGACCTTGCCCGAAGACGACACGCTGTGGGACATCCAGGAAGCCGGGCAGGCCTTGCTGGCCGAACACGGCTACGCCCAATACGAAGTCTCGGCCTACGCCCAGCCCGGTCGGGCGGCGCGGCATAACCTCAATTACTGGAGTTTCGGCGACTTCATCGGCATCGGTGCCGGCGCCCACGGCAAGCTCAGCCATCCGGACGGGCGCATCGTGCGCACCTGGAAGACCCGCCTGCCCAAGGACTACCTCAACCCGGCCAAAAGCTTCCAGGCCGGCGAGAAAACCTTGGCCAATGAAGAACTGCCGTTCGAGTTCCTGATGAACGCCCTGCGCCTGACCGCAGGCGTGGAAGCGCAGCTGTACCCGGAGCGCACCGGGCTGCCACTTGAAAGCCTGGCCGAAGGCCGGCGCGAGGCCGAACAAAGCGGGTTGTTGCAGGTCGAACCGACACGTCTGGCGGCCACCGAGCGCGGACAGCTGTTTCTCAATGACTTGCTGCAGACATTTCTGAGCTGATCAACACAAGGAAATCGAATGGATCTGGTACTCGACCTGCTGGCCACCGTGTCCCGCTGGAGCCGCAGCAACCTGTCGGAAATCTCCCTGGCATTGGTAGGCTGTTTGCTGGTGCTGTTTGGTGCCGACATCAAGGGCTGGGTCGAACAGCGCCTGGGCAGCATCGCCGGCGCCTTGCGCGTGCCCTTGATCGCCCTGCTGTGCATGATCGGCAGCGGCGCGGCGCTGATCTATGCCACACCATGGATCGTCAGGGGCTTGAGCCAGTTCAACAACTACAGCCTGGCGCCGGTGTTGTTGGTGGTGCTGGTGTTGATCGGAGTGGTGGCTGACCGCCGCTGATCCAGCCGCAACCAAAAACAACTGTGGGAGCGAGCTTGCTCGCGATAGCGGTGTAACAGTCAACATTGATGTTGAATGTCATGCCCTCATCGCGAGCAAGCTCGCTCCCACAGGGGATCCCATTTCACCATGGGTCTTTTGGTGTTTACGCCAATTTCTCGAACTTCAAATCCCACACCCCATGCCCAAGCCGTTCGCCACGGCGCTCGAACTTGGTGATCGGCCGTTCGGCCGGACGCGGCACGCACTTGCCGTCTTCAGCCAGGTTGCGATAACCCGGGGCGACGTTCATCACTTCCAGCATGTACTCGGCGTAGGGCTCCCAGTCGGTGGCCATGTGCAGCACCCCGCCGACCTTCAACTTGCTACGCACCAGCTCAGCGAACGACGCCTGGACGATCCGGCGCTTATGGTGACGGCTTTTGTGCCAGGGATCCGGGAAGAACAGCATCAGCCGATCGAGACTGTTATCGGCCACGCAGCGGTTGAGCACTTCGATGGCGTCGCAATCGTAGACCCGCAGGTTGGTCAACCCTTGGGTCAGCACGCCATTGAGCAGCGCACCGACGCCTGGACGGTGGACTTCCACACCAATGAAATCCTGCTCAGGTGAAGCGGCGGCCATCTCCAACAACGAGTGGCCCATGCCAAAGCCGATTTCCAGCGAGCGCGGGGCCGAGCGGCCGAAGACCTGGTCAAAATCCACCGGCGCATCGGCCAGGGGCAGGACAAACAGTGGCGCGCCTTGCTCCAGGCCACGCTGCTGGCCTTCAGTCATGCGCCCGGCGCGCATCACGAAACTCTTGATGCGGCGGTGCTGGCGCTCTTCGCCTTCTTCCGGCAGGACCGGCGTGTCGTTCGATTCAGTCATCAATGGCTCTTACTTGATCAGACCATCCAGCGGCGAGGAGGCGCTGGCGTAAAGTTTTTTCGGCATGCGCCCGGCCAGGTACGCCAGGCGACCGGCGACGATGGCGTGTTTCATGGCTTCGGCCATCAGGATCGGCTGCTGGGCGTGGGCGATGGCCGAGTTCATCAGCACCGCTTCGCAACCCAGTTCCATGGCAATGGTGGCGTCGGAGGCGGTACCGACACCGGCATCCACCAACACCGGGATCTTGGCTTCTTCCAGGATGATCTGCAGGTTGTACGGGTTGCAGATCCCCAGGCCAGTGCCGATCAGGCCAGCCAGTGGCATGACCGCGATGCAGCCGATTTCCGCCAGTTGACGGGCGATGATCGGGTCGTCGCTGGTGTAGACCATCACGTCGAAACCTTCCTTGACCAGGGTCTCGGCGGCCTTGAGGGTTTCGATCACGTTGGGGAACAAGGTCTTCTGGTCCGCCAGCACTTCCAGCTTCACCAGGTTGTGGCCGTCGAGCAGCTCACGGGCCAGGCGGCAGGTGCGCACGGCCTCGATGGCGTCGAAGCAGCCGGCGGTGTTCGGCAGGATGGTGTAGCGATCCGGCGGCAGGATATCCAGCAGGTTCGGTTCGCCCGGGTTCTGGCCGATGTTGGTCCGGCGCACGGCGACGGTCACGATCTCGGCGCCCGAGGCCTCGATGGCCAGGCGGGTTTCTTCCATGTCGCGGTATTTGCCGGTGCCTACCAGCAAGCGCGACTGGTAGGTACGACCGGCCAGGACGAAGGGCTTGTCGCTACGAACGATGCTCATGGGAAATCCTCTGTTGGGGTGAGGTTCTTGCGAAAGGCTGCGAAATCGAGGCGACTAGCCGCCGCCGATGGCATGGACCACTTCGACGCTGTCGCCATCGTTCAACGTGGTTTCGGCATGCTGGCTGCGCGGGACGATATCCAGATTGAGTTCCACCGCGACGCGGCGTCCGGTGAGTTCCAGACGGGTCAGCAGGGCCGCAACGGTTTCACCGTCGGGCAGTTCAAGGGGGTCGCCGTTCAACTGAATGCGCATGCCGGATGCCGCCATCATTTTTAGGGGCTGGCATTCTAGCCCGATCAGTCTGGGCGACCCAAGCCATTCGTCATGAAATGGACTTGCTGGTCAGCCCAGCCGCCAGGCGGCAAGCCCGGAACAATCCGGAAACAACTCCAGGGTTCAAGCACTCGTCCAAGCCTCCTATATTCGTTGCCTTGCGCTAGACCTGATCGAATAACGCGTGTGAGGAGCCTGTGTCCAACCTCCATCCAACGCCGAATAACCCCGCCATCGACGGCCTGCGCGCCGTCGCGGTCCTGAGCGTGATCGTTTTCCACGCGGACTTCCTGAACGTACTGCCCGGTGGATTTACCGGCGTCGACATCTTTTTCGTCATTTCCGGCTACGTGATCAGCCAGTCGCTGTCCGCTCATGCCCACCGCAGCTTTCCCGCCTTCCTGATGGATTTTTATCGCCGCCGGTTCCTGCGCATCGTGCCCGCGCTGCTCTTGGTTCTTCTGGTTTGTAGCCTGCTTTCGGCGATGTTCCTGCCCCAAGCCTGGCTCAGCCAGCAGAATGACCGTACCGGGCTGGCCGCCTTCTTCGGCCTGAGCAATTTTGTGCTGGCCTGGAACACCGACACCTACTTCGCCCCGTCCACCCTGCTCAACCCCTACACCCATACCTGGACCTTGGCGGTGGAAGAGCAGTTCTACCTGATCTTTCCATTGATCTATTTCATCTGGTTGCGCTACCGGCAATACAGCCGGCTCGCCTGGGCCTTGCTGCCCCTGCTGGCACTGGCATCGCTGGCGTTCAGCGCCCTGCAGACCCGGGGGAATCCGGTCGAGGCGTTCTACCTGTTGCCCAGTCGATTCTGGGAACTGGCCGCCGGCGCGACGCTTTTCCAGTTGATGGCAACGGGGCGCTTCACGCTGCATTCAGCGGCCGCAAACCGGGTCGTGCTGCTCGCGGGCTTCGCGCTGGTCACTGGCGGACTGTTCCTCGCCGATAAAAACCAGTTTCCCTTCCCTTGGGCGCTGCTGACGGTTTGCGGCACTGTGCTGATCCTCACCGCCCTGGCCCAGAAAACCGTCGATCACTTCCTGCCCCTGCGCCTGCTGCAATCGGCGCCCGTCGTCTATGTCGGCAAACTGTCCTACTCGTTGTACCTGTGGCACTGGCCGGTGCTGGTGTTCCTGCGCTGGACCACGGGCCTGGAGCAACTGGCGGTACAGTTGGCCTACCCGCTGATCGTCATGGCGCTTGCCGCGGCGTCCTACCACTGGGTCGAGACACCCATGCGCAATGGCCACTCGCTGTTCCAACGCCGCGCCTGGATCACGATTGCCTCTTGCCTGGCAGCCATCGGCCTGGGCTGGTCCGGCGCACGCTGGGTCAGCGAAAACCCCCAGGCCCTTTCACTCAGCCAGACACGGGATACCTACACCTGGTTCTCCAGGCGGCTGCCACAACGCTCCGTCGACGAACCCGCCCAGAACCCACCCTTGCAGGGCCGCCAATTGTTCGTGATCGGCGACTCTCACGCGGCGGCCTATCGCACCATGCTCAGCCTCGCATCACGGCAACTCGGCTTCAAGGTTCGGGAATATGAACGCGGCGGCTGCGCGGTGGTCAGCCTCATGGCGCCCGACCCGCAAGGTGCCTGCGCCCGAGCTCGGGAAAAGGCCCTGAGCGACATCGAAGCACGGGCAAGACCCGGTGACATTGTGTTCCTGGCGTCGCTGCGAATGCCGGAGCTGGCTGGGCGCGACTGGGCTCGCAGCGAAGAGGAAGCATGGGGGGAAGCCCTTTCCGAGCTGACGTCCGAACAGATTGAAGGCGCCCGGATTGCCGCCGAAGCGGTGCTGACACGCTTGATGGCCGCCAAGGTGCGGGTACTGATCAATGCGCCCATGCCTCTGTTCAAGGCGCCGCCCTATCGCTGTTCGGACTGGTTCAACCGGATGAATCCCATCTGCACCCCGGGATTCACCATTGCGCGGCAACACATCGAGCAACTGCGAACGGCGCAAATGACCCTGCTCGATCATTTGACCGGCCAGTATCCGACGCTGCTTGTCTGGGACCCGCTCCCCCTGTTGTGCCCAGGCGTAACCTGTTCTGCCTACGACGATGATAAACCACTCTTCCGCGATGCCGATCACTTGAGCGGGCACGGCAACCGCGTCCTTGCGCCGTCCTTCACACAAACGTTGCTCAATGGCTGGAAGAACGCCAGCTGACCTCTACCGTCAATTCAGGCGCCAGGCGGCAAGGCCCAGGCACAACCAGCCGATCAGGAACGCTACGCCGCCGAACGGGGTGATAATGCCCAGCTTGCTGATACCCGTGAGTGTCAACAGGTACAGGCTGCCGGAGAACAACAGGATGCCAACCACAAATGAAATCCCGGCCCAGGTGACGATGCGACCGGGAATATGCGTGGCCAGCAGCGCAACGCCCAGCAACGCCAGGGTGTGGACCAACTGGTAGGTGACGCCGGTGTGGAAAATCGCCAGGTAATCGGCGCTCAGGCGGTTTTTCAGGCCATGGGCGGCAAATGCTCCCAAGGCGACGCCGGTGAAGCCGAAAAAAGCCGCCAGCATCAGAAAGCTACGCAACATGGGAACTCCAGTCAGACTCGGTGGGCAGGGTCTGTATAATGGCCCGCTCGACGGGTTCGGCCAAGCCATCTCTATGCTGCGTACATTGTTTCGACGATTCCTTAAAGCCCTGCTCTGGTTCGCCGTCGGCAGCGTTGTGCTTGTGCTGCTGTTTCGCGTGGTGCCGCCACCGTTCACCGCGCTGATGATCGAGCGCAAGGTTGAATCCTGGTTCAACGGCGAGCCGATCGACCTGCAGCGCGACTGGCAACCTTGGGAGCAGATATCCGACAGCCTCAAGGTTGCGGTAATTGCTGGCGAAGACCAGAAATTCCCCGAACACTGGGGCTTCGACATCGGTGCGATCCAGGCCGCCTTCGCCCACAATGGCCGTGGCGGTTCGATTCGCGGCGCCAGCACCCTCAGCCAACAAGTCTCGAAAAACCTGTTCCTGTGGTCGGGCCGCAGCTGGCTGCGCAAAGGCCTGGAGGCCTGGTTCACCGCACTGATCGAAGTGTTCTGGCCCAAGCAGCGGATCCTCGAGGTGTACCTCAATAGCGTGGAGTGGGACGACGGCGTGTTTGGAGCGGAAGCGGCGGCGCGGCATCATTTTCGCGTGGGCGCGGGGGCATTGTCCCGGCAACAGGCCAGCCTGTTGGCGGCGGTGTTGCCCAACCCGCGCAAATGGAGCGCAAGCCGGCCGAGCCCCTACGTGCTACGGCGGGCGGGTTGGATTCGCCAGCAGATGAGCCAGTTGGGGGGCGCCGGTTATTTGCTGGAGCTCGATCGGGCGCGGCGGGCGCCTTGGGCGCAGTAGCAGCACTGAATACCCCTGTGGCAGCGAGCTTGCTCGCGATGACAATTGAGCACTCAGCAGAGATGTCGACTGACCCACCGCCATCGCGAGCAAGCTCGCTCCCACAAGGGACCCGGGTCGAATCCAACACCGCGCACAAACAAAAACGCCCCGATCATCACTGATCGGGGCGTTTTTTATTGTCGCTATCGCAGGTCAAGCCGCGATCGAGACCTTGAGCTTGTTCATCGCGCTCTTCTCAAGCTGGCGAATCCGCTCGGCCGACACGTTGTACTTCTGCGCCAGGTCGTGCAGCGTGGCTTTTTCCTCGGCCAGCCAGCGCTGGTAGAGGATGTCGCGGCTGCGCTCGTCCAGCACTTCCAGTGCTTCGTGCAGGTTGGTGTTGGAGTTGTCGCTCCAGTCGGCGTCTTCCAGTTGACGCGCCGGGTCGTAGCGGTGGTCTTCCAGGTAGTTGGCCGGCGATTGGAAAGCGCTGTCGTCGTCCGCTTCAGCGGCCGGGTCGAAGGCCATGTCATGGCCGGTCAGGCGGCTTTCCATCTCGCGCACTTCCCGAGGCTCCACGCCCAGGCTTTCGGCAACGCGATGGACTTCCTCGTTGTTCAGCCAGGCCAGACGCTTCTTCTGGCTGCGCAGGTTGAAGAACAGTTTGCGCTGGGCCTTGGTGGTCGCGACTTTCACGATGCGCCAGTTACGCAAGATGAACTCGTGGATTTCCGCCTTGATCCAGTGCACGGCAAACGACACCAGGCGTACACCCATTTCCGGGTTGAAACGCTTGACCGCCTTCATCAGGCCAACGTTGCCTTCCTGGATCAGGTCGGCCTGGGCCAGCCCGTAGCCGGAATAGCTGCGGGCGATATGTACGACAAAACGCAGGTGGGCGAGCACCATCTGCCGAGCCGCCTCAAGATCCTGCTCATAGTAGAGACTCTCGGCCAGTTCACGCTCCTGCTCGGGGGTCAGCAGCGGGATGCTGTTGACCGTGTGCACATAGGCCTCCAGGTTCGCACCCGGGACCAGAGCATAAGCAGGTTGCAAAGAAGTGGTCATACGAAAAAACCTCCAACTTACATAACTCGTGCAGTTCAGCACTGCGAAAATTGACCGGGAACCGTAGGACAAGTTCCCACAAAAACCGAAAGGTCAATACGCGCAAAAAACACTATTTTGGCGCAAGCTCACGCAAGTGGCGTGCGACCGCAATCCATGCACCGATATAACCCAACAGCACCGCGCCAAGCAAGAGCGACAGACCGTCGGCGACTGGCACTCCGGCCAGCGAGAAATCACTGCCGTACAAACCGGCCAGCCCCACTACCGCATCGTTCAGCCAGTCCAGGCCAAACGCCAATACGCCCCAAGACAGAATGCCGGCACCGAAGCCATACAGCGCCCCCATATAAAGGAAGGGCCTGCGTACATAACTGTCCGTACCGCCGACGAGTTTAATCACTTCTATCTCGGTGCGGCGGTTTTCAATATGAAGACGAATGGTATTGCCTATCACCAAAAGTAATGCAGAAACCAGCAGCACTGTCAGACCGAAGACAAACCGGTCGCCCAGCTTGAGGATCGCCGCCAGACGCTCGACCCAGACTAGATCAAGTTGCGCCTGTTGTACCTTCGGCAACTCGGAAAGTCTTTGTCTTAATGCTTCAAGGGCCGGCTTGTCGACCTCGTTCGGCGTCACCAGCACCACGCCTGGCAGCGGATTCTCCGGCAATTCCTTGAGGGCATCGCCCAGGCCGGACTGCTGTTGGAACTCTTCAAGCGCCTGCTCGCGCCCGATGTATTCGGCATCGGACACGCCTGGCATGGCCTTGATTTGCTCACGCAACGCCTGGCCTTCACCAGGGCTGGCGTCCATCTGCAGGTACAGGGAAACCTGAGCGGCGCGCTGCCAGGAACCGCCGAGGCGCTCCACATTATTTAGCAATAATGACAGCCCCATGGGCAGGCTCAAGGCAACCGCCATCACCATGCAGGTAAAGAAGCTGCCGATGGGCTGCTTGCCCAGGCGCCGCAGGCTGTCCAGCAAACTGGCGCGATGGCTTTCGATCCAGGCGCGCAGCAGCGTGGCGAAGTCCGGGCCGTCGTCATCGTCGCGCTTTTTCTTTTGCGGCTGCGGATCGGAGGCCTTCGGGGCCACGCGTTCGGCCACTTTCGGGCTGCGAGTAGCACTCATGCGCCGGCCTCCCCGTCACCGATCAGTCGACCGCGTTGCAAGGTGAGCATGCGGTGACGCATGCGTGCGATCAGGGCCAGGTCGTGACTGGCGATCAGCACGCTGGTGCCCAGGCGGTTGATGTCTTCGAACACACCCATGATTTCCGCCGCCAGGCGCGGATCGAGGTTACCGGTGGGTTCGTCCGCCAGCAGCAAGGCCGGGCGATGGACGATGGCGCGGGCGATGCCGACGCGCTGTTGCTGGCCGGTGGACAGGTCGCCTGGGTACAGGTCGGTCTTGTCCGACAGGGCCACGCGCTCCAGGGCCGAATCCACGCGTTTGATGATCTCGGCCTTGGACAAGCCGAGGATCTGCAACGGCAACGCCACGTTGTTGAACACCGTGCGGTCGAACAGTAATTGGTGATTCTGGAACACCACGCCGATCTGCCGCCGCAGATAGGGGATCTGGGCATTGCTGATGGTGCTCAGGTCCTGGCCGGCCAGCAGCAGTTTGCCAGTGGACGGTCGTTCCATCGCCAGCAACAGGCGCAGCAGGGTACTTTTACCGGCGCCGGAATGGCCGGTGACAAACAGAAACTCGCCCCGACGGACCCGAAAGCTCAGCTCATGCAAGCCGACGTGACCGTTCGGATAGCGTTTACCGACCTGTTCGAAACGAATCATGAATGCTCCCGCTCGGCAAACAGTGCCTGGACAAAGGGCTCGGCTTCAAAGGTGCGCAAATCGTCGATGCCTTCGCCCACGCCGATGTAGCGAATGGGCAGGCCGAACTGCTTGGCCAGGGCGAAGATCACCCCGCCCTTGGCCGTGCCGTCGAGCTTGGTCAGGGCCAGCCCGGTCAGTTCGACGGTCTGGTTGAATTGCTTGGCCTGGTTGATGGCGTTCTGGCCGGTACCGGCGTCCAGCACCAGCAGCACTTCGTGGGGCGCGTCGGCGTCGAGCTTGCCGATCACCCGGCGCACCTTTTTCAATTCTTCCATCAGGTTGTCTTTGGTGTGCAAGCGACCGGCAGTGTCGGCGATCAGCACATCGATGCCACGGGCCTTGGCCGCTTGTACGGCGTCAAAGATCACCGAGGCGGAGTCGGCACCGGTGTGCTGGGCGATCACCGGGATCTTGTTGCGCTCGCCCCACACTTGCAGCTGTTCGACCGCGGCGGCGCGGAAGGTGTCGCCCGCGGCGAGCATGACTTTCTTGCCTTCGAGCTGCAGCTTCTTGGCCAGCTTGCCGATGGTGGTGGTCTTGCCGGCGCCGTTGACGCCAACGACCAGGATCACGAACGGCTTGTTCTGCGAGGCAACGACCAGGGGTTTTTCCACCGGCTTGAGCAGGCTGGTCAGTTCGCCTTGCAGGGATTTGTACAGGGCATCGGCATCGGTCAACTGCTTGCGCGCGACCTTCTGGGTCAGGCTCTGGATGATCACCGACGTGGCCTCGACACCGACATCGGCGGTCAGCAGGCGGGTTTCGATGTCTTCCAGCAATTCGTCATCGATGACTTTCTTGCCCAGGAACAGGCTGGCCATGCCTTCGCCGATGCTGGCGCTGGTCTTGGACAGGCCCTGCTTGAGGCGGGCGAAGAAGCCGACCTTGTTTTCTTCGGCCGTGCGTGGCGGCTCGGCCGGAGTCGGAACCACAGCCGGAGCAGGCTCTGGCTCAGGAACGGGTTGAGGCGCGGCGGGCGTAATGACGGACACTGGCGCTTCGGCAACCGGCGTCTCGACCGGCTTCTCGACAGGTTGCATCGTTGCCGGAATCGGTGGCGGGGTATGCGCAGCCTCGCCCTCGACCAGCGCAACCGGTTCTTCCGCCACCGGCAAGGTCAGCCAAGGGGTTTGCCCGGCCGGCGGGGTCAGCGGCTGTTCGGCCACTGGCTCAGGCGCGGCTTCAGGCTCAGGCTCGACCGGCTGCAGCACCGGCTCGGCGATCGGCAGGACGATGGGCGCGGCCTCTTCGGCCACTGTCTCGGCGGCGGGCTCAGGCAGCGCTTCTGGCTGTTCGACGACGGTTTCCTGCGGCTTCTTGCGCAGCCATCCGAACAGGCTTTTTTTCTCGCCAGCCGCAGCTGGGGTCTTCTTGTCGTCGTTGGAACCAAACATGGAGGACGGCTATCTCACGGTAGCGACGCGCCACGAGGGCGCCTCGGTGATAAATATTCGATGCTGAACAGACTGCGTTTCAT
The DNA here is from genome assembly GCF_046605385.1 of Pseudomonas sp. MPB03. NCBI lineage: Bacteria > Pseudomonadati > Pseudomonadota > Gammaproteobacteria > Pseudomonadales > Pseudomonadaceae > Pseudomonas > Pseudomonas sp. MPB03. The sequence goes on from NZ_CP176770.1 coordinate 6,363,217, forward strand.
CCAGCTTGTTCACGCGCAACATTTTGTCGAAGCGTCCCCAGGACGCCTCAAAGTCGATTTTTTCGAAGGACTGGTACGGCATCATCGGCGAAAACGCCGGGATCAACGAGCAAACCCAGCGTTTCTCCGTAGAACCCAGACAACCCCGGGCCGATAAAAGGCCCGATAGGCGTGGCCGCCAGTAAAACGGATCAGTATCCTAGCACCCTCTCGCCCGCCGACGCTAAGACCTAGCGGGCAACCCAACAGGTTTAAACACGAATGAATGCTCTTGCCCGCCGCGCCGCAGGCCTGCTGCTCAGCACAGTTTGTCTGCCCTTTTCAGCCTTGGCTGCCGACCCACAACCCACCCATGAATTCACCCTCGACAACGGCCTGAAGGTCGTCGTGCGCGAAGACCATCGCGCGCCGGTGGTGGTGTCCCAGGTCTGGTACAAGGTGGGCTCGAGCTACGAAACGCCAGGCCAGACCGGTTTGTCCCACGCCCTCGAACACATGATGTTCAAGGGCAGTGAAAAAGTCGGCCCCGGCGAAGCCTCGCTGATCCTGCGCGACCTGGGCGCCGAAGAGAACGCCTTTACCAGCGATGACTTCACCGCCTACTACCAGGTGCTGGCCCGTGACCGCCTGGGCGTGGCCTTCGAATTGGAAGCCGATCGCATGGCCAGCCTGCGCCTGCCGCCGGAGGAATTCAGCCGCGAGATCGAGGTGATCAAGGAAGAGCGGCGCATGCGCACCGACGACAAGCCCATGTCCAAGGCCTACGAGCGCTTCAAGGCCATGGCTTACCCGGCCAGCGGCTACCACACGCCGACCATCGGCTGGATGGCCGACCTGGACCGGATGACCGTCGAAGAGCTGCGTCACTGGTACCAATCCTGGTACACCCCGAACAACGCGACCCTGGTGGTGGTTGGCGACGTCACGCCGGATGAGGTCAAGTCCCTGGCCCAGCGTTATTTCGGCCCGATTGCCCGGCGCGCGGTGCCGGTCGCGAAAATCCCCCTGGAGCTGGCCGAACCCGGCGAGCGCCAGATCACCCTGCATGTGCAGACCCAACTGCCCAGCTTGATGCTGGCTTTCAATGTGCCCAGCATCGCCACCGCGACAGACAAGGCGTCGGTCAACGCCCTGCGGCTGATTTCGGCCTTGCTGGACGGCGGCTACAGCGGTCGGATCCCGACCCAGCTGGAGCGCGGCGAAGAATTGGTGTCCGGCGGTTCGTCAAGCTACGACGCCTTCACCCGTGGCGACACGCTGTTCACCTTGTCGGCAACGCCCAACACGCAGAAAAACAAAACCCTGGCCCAGGCCGAAGCCGGCCTGTGGCGCTTGCTCGAACAGTTGAAAACCACCGCCCCGACCGCCGAGGAACTGGAACGCGTGCGCGCCCAGGTCATCGCCGGCCTGGTGTATGAGCGCGATTCGATCACCAGCCAGGCCACCGCCATCGGCCAGCTGGAAACCGTCGGTTTGTCCTGGAAGCTGATGGACACCGAACTCGCCGAACTGCAAAGCGTGACCCCGCAGGACATCCAGAAGGCAGCCCAGCTGTATTTCACCCGCTCGCGTCTAAGCGTTGCGCACATCCTGCCCGAGGAGAAAGCTCATGAGTGAGCGAAAATCATCGCGCCTGGTGCCGATCGGCCTGGTGTCGATCGCCCTGGCCTGCGCCCTGGCCTTTTACCTGACGCCGTCCAGCGACTCCAACGCCAGCCAGGCCTTGGACAAGGCCAAGTCCGGCAACAAGCTGCAATCCTTGGCTGAACTGAACGACAAGGCGCCCAGCCGGCGCCAGCTCGACGTGCAAACCTGGCAAACCGCCGACGGCGCCAAGGTGCTGTTCGTCGAAGCCCGGGAATTGCCGATGTTCGACCTGCGCCTGACCTTCGCCGCCGGCAGCAGCCAGGACGGCGACGCCCCTGGCCTCGCCCTGCTGACCAACGCCATGCTCAACGAAGGCGTGGCCGGCAAGGATGTCAGCGCCATCGCCCAAGGCTTCGAAAGCCTCGGCGCGGACTTCGGCAACGGTGCCTACCGGGACATGGCCGTGGCGTCCCTGCGCAGCCTCAGCGTGGTCGACAAACGTGAGCCTGCCTTGAAGCTGTTCGCCGAAGTCGTCGGCAAACCGACCTTCCCCGCCGACTCCTTTGCCCGTATCAAGAATCAGATGCTGGCCGGCTTCGAGTACCAGAAGCAGAACCCCGGCAAACTGGCGGGCCTGGAACTGATGAAACGCCTGTACGGCGAGCATCCTTATGCCCACTCCAGCGACGGCACCGCCGAGAGCATTCCACCGATCACCCTGGCCCAGGCCCGGGCGTTCCACGCCAAGGCCTATGCCGCCGGCAACGCCGTGATCGCACTGGTGGGGGACTTGTCCCGCGCCGAAGCAGAAGCGATTGCCAACCAGGTTTCCACCGCGCTGCCCAAAGGCCCGGCCCTGGCGAAAACCCCGCCACCGGTGGAGCCGAAGGCGAGCATCGGTCACATCGAGTTTCCGTCCAAGCAGACCAACCTGATGCTCGCGCAACTGGGCATCGACCGCGACGATCCGGACTATGCCGCCGTGTCCCTGGGCAACCAGATCCTCGGCGGCGGTGGCTTCGGCACGCGGTTGATGACTGAAGTTCGCGAAAAGCGCGGCCTGACCTACGGCGTGTACTCCGGTTTCACGGCGATGCAGGCCCGCGGCCCGTTCATGATCAATTTGCAAACCCGTGCAGAGATGAGCGAAGGCACTTTGAAACTGGTGCAGGACGTGTTCGCCGACTACCTCAAGAACGGTCCGACCCAAAAAGAACTCGATGACGCCAAGCGCGAGCTGGCCGGTAGCTTCCCGCTGTCCACCGCCAGCAACGCCGACATCGTCGGCCAGCTCGGCGCCATGGGGTTCTACGACTTGCCGCTGAGCTACCTGGAGGACTTCATGCGCCAGTCCCAGGAACTGACCGTCGAGCAGGTCAAGGCCGCGCTGAACAAACACCTGAGCACCGACAAGATGGTTATCGTCACTGCCGGCCCGAGCGTGCCGCAAAAGCCGTTGCCGCCCCCCACTGACAAACCTGCCGAGCAGCCGCTCGGGGTTCCGGAGCACTAATGGCCCGCCCATCCAATTCCAGCAAGAAACCCGTGCACAACGGTGTGAACCAGTTGCGCATCATCGGGGGCGAATGGCGCAGCCGGCGCCTGAGCTTTCCGGATGCCCCGGGCTTGCGCCCGACCCCGGACCGCGTGCGGGAAACCCTGTTCAACTGGCTCGCGCCCTACGTGGCGGGTGCCCGGGTGCTCGACCCGTTCGCCGGCAGCGGCGCGCTGTTCCTCGAAGCCTTGTCCCGCGGCGCCGCCATGGGCCAGGCCCTGGACGCCAGCAATCTGGCGGTCTCCAGCCTGAAGGAGCACCTGGGCACCCTGCGCTGCACCGTCGGCCAGGTGCAAACCGCCGATGCGCTGCGCTACCTCGACAGCCAACCGGCAACACCTTTCGACCTGGTATTCCTCGACCCGCCGTTCAACCAGAACCTGTTGCCGACGGTCTGCGCCTTGCTCGAAGAACGCCAGTGGCTGGCCGAGGATGCCTGGGTCTACACTGAAAGCGAGACCGCCCCGTCCACCCTGGGCTTGCCGGGCAACTGGCGCTTGCACCGCGAGCAGAAATCCGGACGGGTGTATTACGCGTTGTGGCAGCGTTTGACAAAGGACATGGGCTGAACGGCTGACCCGTACATCGAGAATAATAATGATGTCCGCCACACCTGAACGTTTCGTCCCTGCTACGGGCCTTGGCAATCCGCACCTGCAAACCTTGTGGGGCCCCTTGTGGCGCCCGACCACCCACATCGCGCGCCAACGCGAGCGCTTGTGGTTGGAAGACGGTGATTTCCTCGACCTCGACTGGCATGGCCCCCACAGCGCCGAGGCCCCCTTGGTGCTGGTGCTGCACGGGCTGACCGGCTCTTCCAATTCGCCCTACGTGGTCGGGTTGCAGCAGGCGCTCGGTCGCCAGGGCTGGGCCAGTGCGGCGTTGAACTGGCGCGGCTGCTCGGGGGAGCCGAACCTGTTGCCCCGCAGCTATCACTCGGGCGCCAGTGAAGACCTGGCCGCCGCCATCGCCCACTTGCGCGCCCGACGGCCCTTGGCGCCGCTGTTTGCGGTGGGCTATTCGTTGGGCGGCAATGTGTTGCTCAAGCACCTGGGAGAAACCGCCGGCGACAGCCAGTTACAAGGGGCGGTGGCGGTCTCGGTACCGTTTCGCCTCGACCAGTGCGCCGATCGCATCGGCCAGGGTTTTTCCAAGCTCTACCAGGCCCATTTCATGCGGCAACTGGTGGCCTATGTGCGCAACAAGCAACGCCAGTTCCAGCACGACGGGCGTCACGAAGGCCTGGCGACCCTGGCGGCGCTGGGTCCGCTGGAGAACATGCGCACCTTCTGGGACTTTGACGGCCGGGTAACGGCGCCGCTGCATGGGTTCTCCGACGCAGCGGATTACTACCGCCGCGCCTCCAGCCGCTATTTCATGGCAGGTATCAGCACGCCGACCCTGGTCATCCAGGCCGCCGACGATCCTTTTGTATTCCCCCACAGCCTGCCCGAACCGGGCGAATTATCGGCCTCGACCCGGATTGAATTGCATGCCCGGGGTGGGCATGTGGGGTTTGTCGACGGAACCTTGCGACGCCCCGGGTATTACCTGGAGCGGCGGATTCCCCATTGGCTGGCCAGCCTGGAGCGCGGCTGAACGTGGCAAGGTTTGTAGCCCACACAAATCCCCTGTGGGAGCGAGCTTGCTCGCGATAGCGGTGGATCAGCGACATTGAAGTTGACTGATACACCGCAATCGCGAGCAAGCTCGCTCCCACAGTTTTGGGGGGGTTCACCCCTATTGATTCCAGGTGTCTGTTATTCGCCCTTCGCCACGCCCCGCTGGGGATCATTGATCCATTCACTCCACGAGCCGGCGTACAGCCGTCCCAAGGGATAGCCTGCCAGGCACAAGGCAAACAGGTTATGACACGCCGTCACGCCGGAGCCGCAGTACGCCACCAGTTCGGTGGGCGAACGCTCGCCCAGTTTTTCGGCGAAGCGTTGCTTGAGCTGTTCGGCCGGCAGGAAGCGGCCATCGGCGCCCAGGTTGTCGGTGAACGCTGCGCACTGGGCGCCCGGGATATGCCCGGCTATCGGGTCGATTGGCTCGACTTCGCCCTTGAAGCGCGGCAATGCCCGGGCATCCAGCAAGGTCATGGCCGGCTCGCCAAGGCGTTGTTGCAGGGCTTGCGCATCGATCAACAAACTCGCGTCCAGTGCACCGCTGAAGGTCCCACGACCGTTCTGCGGCGGATCAAGACTCAGGGGCAAGCCCGCGGCATGCCAGGCCTTGAGCCCACCGTCGAGGATGTACACGCCGTCGCGCTTGCCCAGCCAGGCCAGCAACCACCAGGCCCGCGCGGCATAGGCGCCGGGACCGTCGTCGTACAGCACGACCTCGCTGTCGTTATCCAGCCCCCAAGTCTTGAGACGCTCGATCAACGCCTCGGGCTCGGGCAACGGATGACGCCCGGTCACGCCCTTGGTCACCGTTCCACTCAAGTCGCGCTCAAGGTCTGCGAACGACGCCCCGGCAATGTGGCCCTCGGCATAACTGCGCTGACCGTAATCCGGGTCTTCCAGGGCGAAACGGCAATCGAGGATCACCAGCCCGGGCTGGGATCGCCGCTGTTCGAGGGCTTGGGGGCTGATGAGTTGCGCGATGGGCATGGTGAGCTCCTGTGACTGAATCGGGGATCGATTCCTACTGCCCTTCCTCCAGGGTCTGGGCCAGCGGGACGTAATATTCCTTGAACAGTGCATCCACCTCCTCGCGGGCCTGGTCGGTCACGAAACCGGCCTCCAGCACCAGCACCTGATAGACGCCGCGCTTGATGGCCTGCTCGCTCAGGTGGCTGAAATTTTCCCGCGTGGTGCACAAGAACCGCACCCAGGACGTGAGGATGATCCAGGCGTTGAGGGTCAGGGATTCGATCTGCACCCGGTCCATCTTCAGGATACCGGCGGCAACGAATCCCTCGTAGATCGCGGTGCCGTGGATCAGGCAGCGCTGGGAAAACCGACGATAGCGGGCCGCCAGGTCCGGATCGCTGTCGAGCAGATGCTCCAGGTCCCGGTGCAGGAAGCGATACCGCCACATGGCCGCCAGCAGTTCCTGCAGGTAAAAGCGTTTGTCATCCACTGTGGCCGCCCGGCCCTGGGGCGGTCGCAGGAAACTGTCCACCAGGTTCTCATACTCACTGAACAGCACGGCGATGATCGCCTGCTTGTTGGGGAAGTGGTAATAGAGATTGCCCGGGGACATGTCCATATGGGCGGCGATGTGGTTGGTGCTGACGCTGCGCTCGCCTTGCTGGTTGAACAGCTCGAGGCTGTTTTGCACGATGCGCTCGCTGGTTTTCATTCGTGGGGCCATGGTTTGGGCTTTAATTCGACGAAGGCATTGAACGCATCTTACGACCTATCCGCCACAGGAAAAACCCAAAGCCGCTAAGGATGCCATTGACTTTCTAGAGTACAAGCTCTAAAAAACATCCACTCTAATAATATCTGGTGCCTGACGATGCCTGCCGACGTGGCCTACCTGCACGAGTCTCAACAACAACTGGACGAGCTGCGGTCGCGCTTCGATGCCCAGCGCCAGGCCTACGCCGCCCACCCGATGCCACCGGCCGTACAGCGCCGCCAATGGCTCAAGGCACTGCGGGAGGTATTAAGCAACGAACGCCAAGCCTTGATCGACGCCATCAGCCAGGATTTCAGCCACCGCAGCGCCGACGAAACACTGTTGGCCGAGCTGATGCCGAGCCTGCATGGCATTCATTACGCCAGCCGTCATCTCCAGGGCTGGATGAAACCCTCCCGGCGCAAAGTGGGTATGGCCTTTCAACCGGCGTCCGCCAAAGTGATCTATCAGCCGTTGGGCGTGGTCGGGGTCATCGTCCCGTGGAATTACCCACTGTTCCTCGCCATCGGGCCGCTGGTAGGGGCATTGGCGGCGGGCAACCGGGTGATGCTCAAGCTCAGCGAATCGACACCGGCGACCGGTTTGCTGCTCAAGCAATTGCTGGCCCGGGTCTTCCCCCAGGACCTGGTGTGCGTGGTGCTGGGCGAGGCGGAGGTGGGCATGGCGTTTTCCAAGTTGCCCTTCGATCACCTGTTGTTCACCGGCGCCACCAGCATTGGCAAGCATGTCATGCGCGCCGCGGCGGAAAACCTGACGCCGGTCACCCTTGAGCTGGGTGGGAAATCGCCGGCCATCGTGTCGGTCGATGTGCCGATCAAGGACGCCGCCGAACGCATTGCCTTCGGCAAAACCCTGAATGCCGGGCAAACCTGTGTCGCCCCGGACTATGTGCTAGTGCCGCAGAACCGCGTCGGCGAATTCGTCGAGGCGTATCGCGAGGCGGTTCGCGGGTTTTATCCGACCCTGGCGGACAACCCGGACTACACCGCCGTCATCAACGAACGACAACTGGCGCGGCTCAACGGCTACATCGGCGACGCCACCAGCAAAGGCGCGTTGCTGATCGAGCTGTTCGAGCAAGGCCAGGGTCGCCGCATGGCCCACAGCCTGCTGCTCAACGTCAACGATGAGATGACCGTCATGCAGGACGAGATCTTCGGCCCGCTGCTGCCCATCGTGCCCTATGACAATCTGGACCAGGCGTTTGCCTACATCAATCAGCGACCCCGCCCGCTGGCGCTCTACTACTTCGGCTACAACAAGGCCGAACAGCATCGCGTGCTCCACGAAACCCATTCCGGCGGCGTCTGCCTGAACGACACGTTGCTGCATGTCGCCCAGGATGACATGCCATTCGGCGGCATCGGGCCCTCGGGAATGGGGCACTACCACGGGCATGAGGGTTTCCTGACCTTCAGCAAGGCCAAGGGCGTGCTGACCAAACAGCGATTCAACGCGGCGAAGCTGATTTATCCACCCTATGGCAAGCCGTTGCAGAAACTGATCCAGAAGCTGTTTGTCCGCTGACGCGTCTCTTGCCGGGTAATAACAATAATGAACCCAAGCCTCATCGATACCCCCGCGCTGTCACGGCGCGGCCTGCTGAAATTCAGCCTCGGCGCCAGCGCCTTCCTGGCCACCGTCGGGCTCGGCATCAGCCTGAGCGGTTGCTCGCCAAGCCAACCGGCCGCGGGCTTGATCGCCCTGCGCGACAGCGACCTGCCATTTCTACGCAGCGTCATCCCCGTGATGCTGGAGGGCGCAGTGACCGTCGAACAAGTCCCTGCCGCCACTGACGAAACCCTGAAAAGCCTGGACAACGGCCTGGCCCACTTGTCCCCCGCCATGCTCAAGCTCACGCATCAGCTGTTCGATGTGCTCACCCTGGGCATTACCCGTGGACCACTGACTGGGGTCTGGGGCTCATGGGAGAACGCCAGCGCCGATGACATCCGCCAGTTCCTCGCCCGGTGGGAAAACAGTTCACTGGACCTGCTGAGACAAGGCCACAGTTCATTGCTGCAACTGGTGATGATGGCCTGGTACAGCCGCCCCGAGTCCTGGGCGCGTTGCGGGTACCCAGGACCGCCAACGGTCTGAAAAACCAAGTTGCACCCTGTGGGAGCGAGCTTGCTCGCGATAGCGTCGGATCAGCAGCATTGTTGTCGACTGACACACCGCAATCGCCAGCAAGCTCGCTCCCACAGGGTTCCTCATCGTCGACACATAACAATAAGAGAGCCCCGAACATGCCCGTACCCGATCCCTTCCGCGAAGGCCTCGCCCGTGGCTGGACCACCTACAACGGCGCGCAGCTGACCGAAGACCTGACCCTGGAAGCGGACGTGGCCATCGTCGGCAGCGGTGCCGGTGGCGGGACCACGGCGGAAATCCTCAGTGCCGCCGGCTACCGTGTGTTGCTGATCGAGGAAGGGCCGCTCAAGACCAGCCATGATTTCAAGCTGCTCGAAGACCAGGCCTACAGCAGCCTGTACCAGGAAGGCCTCGGGCGCATGAGCAAGGACGGCGCCATTATCATTCTCCAGGGCCGGGCCGTCGGTGGCACGACGCTGATCAATTGGACCTCCAGCTTCCGCACGCCCGACCAGACCCTCGACCATTGGGCCGCCGAGCACAACGTCAAGGGCCACGGCCGCGCTGACATGGCACCCTGGTTTGCGCAGATGGAACAACGCCTGGGCGTGGCGCCGTGGCTCGTTCCGCCCAACGCCAACAACGACGTGATCCGCAAAGGCTGTGAACAACTGGGCTACGCCTGGCACGTCATCCCGCGCAACGTCCGCGGTTGCTGGAACCTGGGTTATTGCGGCATGGGCTGCCCGACCAACGCCAAGCAGTCGATGCTGGTCACCACCATCCCGGCCACGCTGGACAAGGGCGGCGCGCTGCTTTACCTGGCGCGGGCCGAGCGCCTGACGATCAAGAACGACGCCGTCGTCGGTCTCGAATGCCAAGCCATGGACGAACGTTGCGTGGCGCCGACCGGGCGGCGCATCACCGTCAAGGCGCGGCACTACGTGCTGGCGGGTGGTGGCATCAACAGCCCGGGCCTGCTGCTGCGCTCCGAGGCGCCAGACCCGCACGAACGCGTGGGCAAGCGTACCTTCCTGCACTTGGTGAACATGTCCGTCGGGCAATTCGACGAGGTCATCAATCCGTTCTACGGCGCGCCGCAATCGATTTATTCGGATCATTTCCAATGGCAGGACGGGACCACCGGCAAGATGGCCTACAAGCTCGAAGTCCCGCCCCTGCACCCGGCCCTCGCCACCACGTTATTGGGCGGGTTCGGCGCCGAGAACGCCGTGCACATGTCCCGACTGCCCCATACCCACGCCATGCTGGCGCTGTTGCGCGACGGTTTTCACCCGGACAGTCCCGGTGGCAGCGTCGAGTTGCGCAGCGACGGCACGCCCGTGCTCGACTACCCCGTTTCGCCATATACCTGGGATGGCCTGCGCCGGGCTTTCCACAGCATGGCCGAAATACAATTCGCCGGCGGCGCCAAGGCGGTCATGCCCGCCCATAGCGATGCCCACTACGTGAAGACCCTGGCCGAAGCCCGCGCGTTGATCGACGGGCTCGACCTGGCCTTGTATCGCACGCGCCTGGGCAGTGCCCACGTGATGGGTGGCTGCGCCATGGGCGAAGACCCGAAAACCGCCGTCGCCGACAGCCTGGGCCGCCATCACCAACTGGGCAACCTGTCGATCCATGACGGCTCGCTGTTCCCCACCAGCATCGGCGCCAACCCGCAGTTGTCGGTGTACGGGCTGACCGCACAACTGGCGACGGCCCTGGCCGAACGCCTGGAAAACCCATGAACCCTGTATTGAAACCGTGGCGAGGGAGCTTGCTCCCGCTTGAGCGCGAAGCGCTCACAAAATGGGTCTGCTGCGCAGCCCAGCGGGAGCAAGCTCCCTCGCCACAGGGTTACCGAACGTCTGAATATCCGGGTTATTCGCAGCGTCTATAGTGCTTTCTTACGCAACAGCCGACTTGGCCGACCGAGAAGGCTGCGATACCATCCGACTCCCCAACGGACTCCCGCCAGGACGACGCGATGAACCGAGTGTTGTACCCAGGTACCTTCGACCCTATTACCAAGGGCCATGGCGATCTGGTCGAACGCGCCGCGCGCCTGTTCGACCATGTGATCATTGCCGTGGCTGCCAGCCCGAAGAAAAACCCGCTGTTCCCGCTGGAACAACGTGTGGAACTGGCCCGCGAGGTCACCAAGCACCTGCCCAACGTGGAAGTGGTCGGCTTCTCGACGCTTCTGGCCCACTTTGCCAAGGAAAAGGACGCCAACGTGTTCCTTCGCGGCCTGCGCGCGGTCTCGGACTTCGAGTACGAGTTCCAATTGGCCAACATGAACCGCCAATTGGCACCGGACGTCGAAAGCCTGTTCCTGACGCCGTCGGAGCGCTACTCGTTCATTTCCTCGACCCTGGTACGGGAAATTGCGGCGTTGGGCGGTGATATCACCAAGTTCGTCCACCCGGCCGTGGCCGATGCACTGACCCTGCGCTTCAAGAAATAGCTGGCGGATGCTGCGAGCCGCCTCGCAGCACAGCGCAGTCCATCGCGCCCGCGTGCACTGCGCTCGTCAATGCGGCACAATTGCGCCCATACGTTTTCAGATGCCCGGGCCCAACGCCCCGGCAGGAGCCTGCATGTCCCTGATCATCACCGACGACTGCATCAATTGCGACGTCTGCGAACCCGAGTGCCCGAACGCCGCCATTTCCCAAGGCGAGGAAATCTACGTCATCGACCCGAACCTGTGCACCCAGTGCGTCGGCCATTACGACGAACCCCAGTGCCAGCAGGTTTGCCCAGTGGATTGCATCCCGCTGGACGAGGCTCATCCGGAGACGGAAGAGCAGTTGATGGAGAAATATCGCAAGATCACTGGCAAGGCTTGAGCCAGGTGGTTTTGTGGCGTCTTTGCCGGCCTCTTCGCGAGCAGGCTCGCTCCCACAAGGGATTTGCTTAGGACACAGATTGTGTGAACTCAATAGATCCCTGTGGGAGCGAGCCTGCTCGCGAAAGGGCCAGCAGCCACACCACAAATGCAGATGCTGACAATTACTCCTGCCGCTCAAACCCCTCCCCCACACACCCCAGGCATCGCACAAACGTGGCTTTCGCCGGGTCCACCACCAGCGCCTTCCCCGCATCGCCGACCCCACCGCCCAGCGCGGTAAAGGGCAACGACACCACGAACGCCCCCGCCCCGATCACCGTGGCGGCGAGCAGCAGTGGGCGGGCGATCAGCAGGTCGCCGATCATGGCGAAGGCCGGCGGATTCTGGATGGTGTAGCGCGGGTCGCCGCTGCCGCTGTTGGCCTGGGCAGGCAAACCGACACTCAGCAGCAGCGCGAGAACGACAGGTCGAAGCAGATTCATGGTCGATCCTTCGGCTAAAACAGTATGAATACTGACTATAGACCGTAGGACCGATCAGCTCTGGCAGCGAGGGCACCAGACGCTGGCGCGCTGGCCCAGGCGAATTTCCCGCAGCCCCGTGCCGCAGACCTTGCACAGCTCCCCGCCCCGGCCATAGACAAACAGTTCCTGCTGGAAATAGCCGGGCTGGCCGTCCCCACCGATGAAATCCCGCAACGTGGTGCCGCCGCGCTCGATGGCATGGGCGAGGATGCGCTTGATCTCGATCGCCAGCTTCAGGTAACGCGCCCGGGAAATGCCTCCGGCGGCCCGGCGCGGGTCGATTCCGGCGGCGAACAGCGCCTCGGTCGCGTAGATATTGCCCACGCCCACCACCACCGCGTTGTCCATGATGAACGGCTTGACCGCCATGGAGCGCCCTCGCGAAAGCTGGAACAACCGCTCGCCATCGAACAGGTCGGTCAACGGCTCGGGACCGAGGCGAATCAACAGCTCGTGATTGAGCGGGTCGAGGCTCCAGAGCATCGCGCCAAAACGCCGGGGGTCGGTGTAGCGCAAGGCCAGGCCGGACTCCAGCTCGATGTCCACGTGCTCATGCTTGAGGGCGGGCATGCCGACCTCCACCAGGCGCAAGTTGCCGGACATGCCCAGGTGGCTGATCAACGTGCCGACCTCGGCGTTGATCAACAGGTACTTGGCCCGCCGCTCCACCTGCACGATGCGCTGGCCCGAGAGCCGCACGTCGAGATCTTCCGGGATCGGCCAGCGCAGGCGGCGGTCACGGACCACCACGCGACTGACCCGCTGGCCTTCAAGATGGGGCGCGATGCCGCGGCGGGTGGTTTCGACTTCCGGCAGTTCTGGCATGGTGTTCTCGCATCAGGCGACGCCGCGCGCTCAACGAGAGGCGAGGTCGCGAATTTCCTGTTTCTGGGTCTGGAAGTCGTATTCCGACAAACCGATGTAGTCGAGCACCAGGCCCCCGACGCTCTCCCACTCGTGGTCTTCGGCCTGGTTGCCGAGTACCCGGTGGGAGGCACAGATGTTCTCGGACATCTTCAGGATCGCCAGCAGGTTTTTCAGCGGACTGTTGTTGCGTGAAGACTCGTCGCTGAACACCGCCAGGGCATTGTGGTGGTTGGCAATGGCCTGGCTGACGTGATCCGGCAGGCGCCAGGATTTGGACGTGTAGTAACCGACCACCGCATGGTTGGTGTTGAACACGCGGTTCTCGGTGTCCACCACCCGGCACTCGGCGCTGGCACTGGCGTAGGCCTCTTCCAGCACGCTCATGTAGTTGGGAAACTGCTTGAGCATCAACGGCACGCCACAATCGTGGAACAGCCCCAAGGCATAAGCCTCGTCACCGTTTTCCAGGCCAACGCGCTTGGCCAGGGTCAGGCAGGTCATCGCCACGTCCTGGGCCGTATCCCAGAAGCGGTTCAGGGTGACGATGGCATCATCGTGCAGCTCGCCCTTGATCGACTGCGCATTGATCAGGTTGATGATCGAACGGCTGCCCAGCAGGTTCACCGCGCGCTGGATCGAGGTGATCTTGTTGCGCAGGCCGTAATACGGCGAGTTGACGATCTTGAGCAAGGCCCCGGAAAGGCCCGGGTCCTGGGAAATCAGTTTGGCGATGGTCTCCAGGTCCGGGTCGGGCATGTACTGCTCCATCTGCAGATCCACCATGATCTGCGGCTGGGGCGGCACGCTGATGCCTTGCAAGGACTGTTGGATCTGTTCGGCAGTAAGCTCTTTGGACATGAGTACACACTCTGGGTCAGGCGGGGATTCTAACCCTTAAAGATGGATCCGATACACCGCAAGGAAGATCGGCGGAACTTTCCTTCAGGCATCGGCTTCGGACTTTACAGGGCCGACAGCCGAGCCTGCATACAGGCTTTAGTCGGCAACCCAGCCACTCAGCTTGAGGAGATTTTTTCATGACTGGCTCCCTGAACAACAAACGTGTCGCCATCCTGGTGACCGACGGTTTTGAACAGGCCGAACTGACCGGCCCCCAACAGGCGCTGGAACAGGCCGGCGTCAAGGTGGACATCGTTTCGGCCCGTGAAGGCCAGGTCAAAGGCTGGAACCATGACCAGCCGGCCGACGATTTCCCGATCGACCTGACCTTCAAGGCCGCCAATGTCGAGCAGTACGACGCCGTGGTGCTGCCCGGTGGCGTGCAGAACTCCGATACCATCCGCATCGACCCCGACGCCCAGAAACTGGTCAAGGGCTTCGAGGCGGCGGGCAAGCCCATCGCGGTGATCTGCCATGGCGGCTGGTTGCTGGCGTCGAGCGGGCTGGTCAAGGGCAAGACCATGACCAGCTACAAGACCCTCAAGGATGACCTGGTCAACGCCGGGGCGAACTGGGTCGATCAGGAAGTGGTCAAGGACGGCACGTTGATCAGCAGCCGCCAGCCTGATGACATCCCGGCGTTCAACCGCGAGTTGCTCAGCGCGTTGTTCGCTTGAAGCCTGCTGCGCTCTCGCTCTGTAGGAGCTGGCGAAGCCTGCGATCTTTTGATTTTGATCTTTCGCTCGCGACTCAAGTGTCTGGGGAAAGATCGCAGCCTCGTTTCACTCGACAGCTCCTACACAGCTCCTACGGCCAAGCGAGAGGGTGCTTGCTCACCACATGTCCACCGCAAGCCCCGCCAAGGTTGCAACACGGTATACTCCCGCTCTTTTTTCCGGAGCGACGTCATGTCCCTGCCTAGCCTGCGCCTCAAAGCCAACGCCGACCGTCGCCTGCGCGCCGGCCACCTGTGGGTCTACAGCAACGAAATCGATGTAGCCGCCACGCCCCTGCATGGCTTCAAGGCCGGCGACCAGGCCATCCTCGAAGCCGCCGGCGGCAAGCCGTTGGGCATCGTTGCGATGAGCCCCAACAACCTGATCTGCGCCCGGCTGCTGTCCCGTGACGTGAAGCTGCCGCTGGACAAATCCCTGCTGGTGCATCGCCTCAACGTGGCGTTGTCCCTGCGCGAGCGGCTGTTCGACAAGCCGTTCTATCGCCTGGTCTACGGCGACTCCGACCTGCTGCCGGGCCTGGTGGTCGACCGCTTCGGCGACATCCTGGTGGTGCAGATCGCCTCGGCCACCATGGAAGCCCACAAGGACGACGTGATCGCCGCCCTGACTCAAGTGCTCAAGCCCAGCGGCATCCTGTTCAAGAACGATTCCGCCGCCCGTGACGCCGAAGGCCTGAACCGCTACGTCGAGACCGTGTTCGGCCTGGTGCCGGAATGGGTCGCCCTGGAAGAGAACGGCGTGAAGTTCGAGGCGCCGGTCATGGAAGGCCAGAAAACCGGCTGGTTCTACGATCACCGCATGAACCGCGCACGCCTGGCGCCGTACGCCAAGGGCAAGCGCGTGCTGGACCTGTTCAGCTACATCGGCGGCTGGGGCGTGCAAGCCGCGGCGTTCGGCGCCAGTGAAGTGTTCTGCGTCGACGCCTCGGCCTTCGCCCTCGACGGTGTCGAGCGCAACGCCGCGTTGAACGGCTTCGCCGAGAAGCTGACCTGCATTGAAGGCGACGTCTTCGAAGCCCTGAAGGAACTCAAGGCCAGCGAAGAGCGCTTCGACGTGATCGTCGCCGACCCACCGGCCTTCATCAAACGCAAGAAAGACCTGAAGAACGGCGAAGGCGCCTATCGCCGCCTCAACGAGCAAGCCATGCGCCTGCTCAGCAAGGACGGCATCCTGGTCAGCGCATCGTGCTCGATGCACCTGCCCGAAGACGACCTGCAAAACATCCTGCTGACCAGCGCCCGTCACCTGGACCGCAACATCCAACTGCTCGAACGCGGCGGCCAGGGACCCGACCACCCGGTACACCCGGCCATCGCCGAAACCCGCTACATCAAGAGCATCACCTGCCGGTTGTTGCCCAACAGCTGAGGCCTGGCGGGGCCAGTGCCGTAGCGCTGTGCACCCCTAATGGCACCCAGATCGCAGCCTTGGCTGCGATTTTTTTTGCGCGCCTGAATAAGTCTGTAGGAGCCCCCCCACGCAATTTCCAGAACCGTCCTACTCAATCTCCCCGTGACTGGCGGACATGACGCATTAGGATTGAAAGCGACCCTCAGGTACGCCTTGGAACGCCTCATGACTGATCCGCAAAACCGCTTGGCAGCCCGCAAACCGGCCACCGTCGGCTTGTTGCTGACGCTGACACTGCTCGGCGTCTTTCCAATCGATGTCGTGCTGCCCTCGTTCCCTGCACTGTCCGAACACTTTCAGAGCCCATCATCAGATATCGCCCTGTCTGTCAGCCTGTTCGCAGTGGGCATCGCCCTTTCGCAACTGCTGATCGGTCCGCTTTCCGACGTTATGGGACGAAAAAACCTGCTGTTGATCGGGATCGCCGTTTCAGCGGTTGGAGCAACAGGTTGCGTACTCGCCGACAGTTACTGGTCCTTTCTCTTCTTCCGTGTCGTCCAGGCCTTGGGGTGCGGTTGTTTCGTGCTGTCCCAAGCGCTGATCCAAGACCTGTTCACCGGACAGGAACAGCAGCGATTGCGAGTCTTGCTGGTCACCTGCGGCGGGATTTTCATTTCCGTTTCGCCCCTGGCTGGCACCGGACTGCAAAGCTGGATGGGCTGGCGCGGCAGCTTCCTGGTGTTCATTGCCCTGGCAGTTGGCGTATTCGCAAGCGCCTGTCATTTGCTTGAGCACTCCCCAGCCGGCAGTCAACCCAGGCGTTTCAATATCATCGCATCCTATCGAAAGGTCTTCGGTGACTTCAGTTTCGTCGCTTATTGGTTAACCTCGGCGCTGGCTTTTTCCTGCCACTTTTCGTTCATCGTCATTTCACCGCTGGCCCTGATCGACCAGTTGCACTTATCGCCCGAGGCTCTTTCGCTGGTACTGCTGGGCTATGGCCTGGCCTATATCGGCGGGGGCGCGGTGGCGTCCGTGCTGAGCAATCGAATCGATCCACAGGCGCAAATTGTCACGGGTCTGGGCCTGATCCTTGCCGCAGGCCTCCTGATGCTGGGGCTCGCCAATTACCTAGGCTTGTCGATCACTACCCTGTTAGCGCCCATGATCGTTTGCACCGCCGGAACGACCATTGCCAGGGCGGCAGCCAACAACCAAGCCATGACGCTATTTCCGGCGCAGGCCGGCACGTCCGCCTCGGCCGGTAGCGTACTGATCTTTATTGTCGGCGGGCTAACCAGTGCCGTGATCAGCCTCACCCCGCTGGACTTACAGCTGGCCCTGGCCCTCTGCCTGATCCTGCTCAGCCTGCTGGGGCTGGCACTCAATGGCCTGGTCCGGCAGCGCGATAGGGGGCTGTTAGCCGGCTGAACCCTGCCAGTCGTCATCCCGCGCACGACATTGGCGCCCGATCAGCGCTTTGCGTCATTTCATCCTGGCGCCAGCGGTGTAGAATCGTGGCATTCATCGCCATTCATCCCCGGCGGGTTTATGAGCTCATGCCGAGGCGCGCAGCGATCCTGCAAAGTCATCGGCCACTTCCGGACACACGGCCAAACCCGGGTGCTCCAGACGTCGACAGAAGCTCACTCCCATTGATACCTGATAAGTACCTGATTAGCCGCCCGGAGTGCTCCATGCCTGATTACCGCTCGAAAACATCCACCCATGGCCGCAACATGGCCGGCGCCCGTGCCTTGTGGCGCGCCACGGGGATGAAGGATGACGACTTCAAGAAGCCGATCATCGCCATTGCCAACTCCTTCACCCAGTTCGTACCGGGCCACGTCCACCTCAAGGACCTCGGCCAACTGGTTGCCCGGGAAATCGAACGCGTCGGCGGCGTTGCCAAGGAATTCAACACCATCGCCGTGGACGACGGCATCGCCATGGGCCACGACGGCATGCTTTATTCGCTGCCGAGCCGCGAGATCATCGCCGACTCGGTCGAGTACATGGTCAACGCCCACTGTGCCGATGCCATCGTGTGCATTTCCAACTGCGACAAGATCACCCCCGGCATGCTCATGGCCGCCCTGCGTCTGAACATCCCTGTGATCTTCGTCTCCGGCGGTCCGATGGAAGCCGGCAAGACCAAGCTCGCCAGCCACGGCCTGGACCTGGTCGACGCCATGGTGATCGCCGCCGACTCCAGCGCCTCTGACGAGAAGGTTGCCGAGTACGAGCGCAGCGCTTGTCCGACCTGCGGTTCGTGCTCCGGCATGTTCACCGCCAACTCGATGAACTGCCTGACCGAAGCCTTGGGCTTGGCATTGCCGGGCAACGGTTCGACCCTGGCCACCCACAGCGACCGCGAACAGTTGTTCCTGCAGGCCGGCCGGACCATCGTCGAGCTGTGCAAGCGCTACTACGGCGAGAACGACGAGTCGGTGTTGCCGCGCAACATCGCAAACTTCAAGGCGTTCGAAAACGCCATGACCCTGGACATCGCCATGGGCGGTTCCACCAACACCATCCTGCACTTGCTGGCCGCGGCCCAGGAAGCCGAGATCGATTTCGACCTGCGCGACATCGACCGTCTGTCCCGTCACGTACCGCAGCTGTGCAAGGTCGCGCCGAACATCCAGAAGTACCACATGGAAGACGTGCACCGTGCCGGCGGGATCTTCAGCATCCTCGGCTCCCTGGCCCGTGGCGGCCTGCTGCACACCGACCTGCCGACCGTGCACAGCAAGAGCATGGCCGAGGCCATCGCCAAGTGGGACATCACCCAGACCACCGACGAGGCCGTGCATCACTTCTTCAAGGCCGGCCCGGCGGGCATCCCGACGCAAACCGCGTTCAGCCAGTCGACCCGTTGGGAAACCCTGGACGACGACCGTGAAAACGGCTGCATCCGCAGCGTCGAGCATGCCTACTCCCAGGAAGGCGGCCTGGCCGTGCTGTACGGCAACATCGCCCTGGACGGCTGCGTGGTGAAGACCGCCGGCGTCGACGAGTCGATCCATGTGTTCGAAGGCAACGCGAAGATTTTCGAAAGCCAGGACAGCGCCGTGCGCGGCATCCTCGCTGACGAAGTGAAGGCCGGCGACATCGTGATCATTCGCTACGAAGGCCCGAAAGGCGGCCCGGGCATGCAGGAAATGCTCTACCCAACGTCCTACCTGAAATCCAAGGGCCTGGGCAAAGCCTGCGCCTTGCTGACCGATGGCCGCTTCTCCGGCGGCACCTCGGGCCTGTCCATCGGCCACGCTTCGCCGGAAGCGGCGGCGGGCGGCGCCATCGGCCTGGTGCGCGATGGCGACAAGGTCCTGATCGACATTCCGAACCGCTCGATCAACCTGTTGATCAGCGACGAAGAACTGGCCGGGCGCCGCATCGAACAAGACAACAAGGGCTGGAAACCGGTGGAAGTGCGTCCACGCAAAGTCACCACGGCCCTCAAGGCCTACGCCCTGCTCGCCACCAGCGCCGACAAGGGCGCGGTGCGTAACAAGGCGATGCTTGACGGCCTGTAAACGCTACCCATAAAAAAGCCCCGCCAAGTGCGGGGCTTTTTTTTGGTTCCAATTCGACCCTTGGAACCGAGTGATCTTTTGTGGCGAGGGAGCTTGCTCCCGCTGGGTCGCGAAGCGGCCCCCATAATTCGTCCCTCACCTCAATGCGTGGGCTGACGACCTTGGGGCTGCTGCGCAGCCCAGCGGGAGCAAGCTCCCTCGCCACGGGTTCATCCCCTTTCGAATCTCTGATGATCCCTGTGGGAGCGAGCTTGCTCGCGATAGCGGCGGATCAGCAACATTTTTGCTGGCTGACACACCGCAATCGCGAGCAGGCTCGCTCCCACAGGTTTGTGCATTTTTCCAGAACCTGGGGGATTACTGGATATCTTCAGGCTTGACGATCACCCAGTTCTTGTCCGCCGTCACTGGCAGTCCTTCCTTGGCTTGGGCCGCGGCGTGCTTGGCCATCATGCCGTTGATCTGGGTCATGTACTTGTCCTTGCGGTTGACCCACAGGTGAATCCCGCCCTTGGCCACGTCCACGTCGTGGAACAGCATGTAGCCGTCACTGGTCGGTGTGTCACCCGCCACCAACACCGGTTTTTTCCATTCGTCGATGTACGTCAGGATCGCCGCGTGCTTGCCGGCCATCCAGGTTGCCGGGGTCCACAGGTATGGCGTGTACTCCAGGCCAAGGTTGGCCTTCTCGTCATATTTGCCGTTGGTGATCTGCTTGCGCGTGGTAGTCAGCTCGCCGGTCTTGCGGTCCTTGAGCAGCGTGGTCACGCCGATCACGTTCTGCGGCTTGAGGTTGTAGCCGTACTTAGGATCCGAGGCGACCATGCGCACCAATTCTTCGGAAGCGGCGGTCATGACATAGACCTCGATGCCGTTTTCCATCAGCTTGTTGTACAGCTCGGCCTGGCCGGTGAAGATCTTCGGTGGATTGACGTTGTACTGGACCACCTTATCGCCATCGTAATAAGTGGTCGGCACCGGCTTGCCGGACGCCATCAGCTCATCGACATAGCCCTTGAGCTCCTTGAGCGTGAAGCCCGAGAACACCTGGGCCACCCACGGGTAACAGACCATGTCGTCCACTTCGCACAAACGGTAGTAATAGCTGAACAGGCTTTCCTTATGGTCGGCCGTGTCCTTGAACGGCATCAGCTTCAAGGACGGGTCGAGGGTTTCCCGGGTGATGAGGCCCTTGTTCTCCATGAACGGCAGCAACGATTCCTCAAGGTCATAGCGGTAACTGGTGTTGTCCATGTCGAACACCGCGTAGTTACCCTTGTTGGCGTTGGCGGCGATCATCGCGTCCAAGGCCTTGGCCTGCTCCGCTGGCCAGTGCTTGAGTTCGGTGGCAAGTGCCTGGCCGACGAGGCCAAGACTCAAGGCGACAGCGAGAAAACGAGGTGCGAGCTTCATCGGCATTTCTCCCGGGATCAAAGAACTCGACGCTAACAAATGCGTGTGACAGTCCTCGCCCAGCCGCGACCGCTTGCGTCCTGATCACGCCAGCGACATACCCGCAAACGCCAAGTCCTTATTCCATAAACGACAATCAACATGCCTTTTTAGTATTAATTCATTAGATATCAGGCTGTTAGGCTTCCCGGCTCACAGTCGCGGCTTCGGGCGACTGGCACGTCTTATCGGAGTCTCTTTTGATGAATCTGCCGCTGATCCTCAACCTGCTGGTGTTCCTCGCCTTGCTGTTCGGCCTGGCGCAAACCCGTCACCGCACCTGGAGCCTGGCCAAGAAAGTGCTGCTGGCGCTGGTGCTGGGCGTGATGTTCGGTATCGCCCTGCACACGATTTATGGCACCGGCAATCCGGTGCTCAAGGCCTCTATCGGCTGGTTCGACCTGGTGGGCAACGGCTACGTGCAGTTGCTGCAGATGATCGTGATCCCACTGGTCTTCGCCTCGATCCTCAGCGCCGTGGCCCGCCTGCATAACGCCTCGTCCCTGGGCAAGATCAGCTTCCTGACCATTGGCACGCTGCTGTTCACCACCGCCATCGCCGCGCTGATCGGCATCGGCCTGACCAACCTGTTCGGCCTCACCGCCGAGGGCCTGGTGGCCGGCACCCAGGAGCTGGCGCGCCTGCAAGTGATCCAGAGCGACTACGCCGGCAAGGTCGCCGACCTGAACATCCCGCAACTGCTGCTTTCGTTCATTCCGCAGAACCCCTTTGCCGACCTGGCACGGGCCAAGCCGACGTCGATCATCAGCGTGGTGATCTTCGCCGCGTTCCTCGGCGTCGCGGCGTTGCAGTTGCTCAAGGATGACGTGGAGAAAGGCCAGAAAGTGATCAACGCGATCGACACCCTGCAAAGCTGGGTGACGCGCCTGGTGCGCCTGGTGATGAAGCTGACGCCATACGGGGTGCTGGCGCTGATGACCAAAGTCGTGGCCGGTTCCAACCTGCAGGACATCATCAAGCTCGGCAGCTTCGTCGTGGTGTCGTACCTGGGGCTGGGCCTGATGTTCGTGGTCCATGGCCTACTGGTGTCCGCTGCCGGCATCAACCCATTGCGCTTCTTCCGCAAGATCTGGCCAGTGTTGACCTTCGCTTTCACCAGCCGCTCCAGCGCGGCCACCATCCCGTTGAGCATCGAAGCCCAGACCAGCCGCCTCGGCATTCCCCGGGCGATTGCCAGCTTCAGCGCCTCGTTCGGCGCCACCATCGGCCAGAACGGTTGTGCCGGCCTTTACCCGGCCATGCTGGCGGTGATGGTCGCACCGACCGTAGGCATCAACCCGCTGGACCCGGTCTGGATCGCGACACTGGTGGCGATCGTGACGTTAAGTTCGGCCGGGGTGGCCGGGGTCGGTGGCGGCGCGACGTTCGCCGCGTTGATCGTGCTACCGGCCATGGGCTTGCCGGTGTCGCTGGTGGCCTTGCTGATTTCCGTCGAGCCGCTGATCGACATGGGGCGTACGGCGTTGAACGTCAGCGGCTCGATCACCGCCGGGGCGATCACCAGCCAGGTGATGCAGCAGACGGACAAGGCATTGCTTGATGCCCAGGAGCATGGGGAGTTGGTGCACGCTTGATGGGTGGCGCCTGATGGATAGCTATCGCGAGCAAGCTCGCTCCCACAGGGATCGGCAGTGATCACAGATTCTGTGTTCGCCAGAAATCCATTGTGGGAGCGAGCTTGCTCGCGATGCTTTTAACGCTTTTCCCACACCTCAAAGCTGTAGGCCGGCTTGTCCCCTTCAGCCGGGTTCGGCTGGTTCGAGACCAGTCTCCATTGGCTCGAATCGAACTCAGGAAACCACGCATCCCCCTCCGGGCTCAGCCCCACGCGGGTCAGGTACAGCCGATCCGCCTGCTCCAGGGCCTGGGCATAGAGCTGGGCGCCGCCGATCAACATCAATTCGTCGACACCCTGCTCCAGCGCCCAGGCCTCGGCCCGCGCCACGGCGGCTTCCAAGGTGGAAAACACCTCGGCACCTTCCAGCACCAGAGCCGGCTGGCGACTGACGACGATGTTCAGCCGCCCCGGCAGCGGTCGACCGAGGGAATCCCAGGTCTTGCGCCCCATGATGATCGGCTTGCCCAAGGTGGTGGCCTTGAAGTATTTGAAATCCCCCGGCAGGTGCCAGGGCATGCTGTTGTCGACGCCGATCACACGGTTTTCACCGAGGGCTGCGATCAGGCTTAGGGGGAGAGTTTTGTTCATGGCCGCGAGGATACCAGAGGCCCGGCGTACCCCGACAGGCATCACAGCGGTTATGCTCAACCCTCATTCGAGCAACGGAAGCCCCCGTGACAGTACTGCAGAACCTCTGGTTGACCGAGACGATCCGCCTGCGTGAAGAGCACGCCGGCCCGCTCCAAGACCAGGAAGCCAATCGCCTGGCCCGTGCGTCAGGCGGCGATCTATCCGCCCGCATCCATCAGCGCGCCCGTTGGCTGGCCGAGCGCGATGGCCTCACGCAAGCCCTGCGCCATTGGCTGCAAGGGGCGCGCCTGGCGCTGATCGCCTTGGCGCTGCTCGCCGTCATCAGCGGCGCCGGCCTCGGGTTGGCCGCCCTCGGTGACGGCCAGGCACCGGTCAATGTGTTCTGGGCCTTGGGCAGCCTGTTGGGGTTGAATCTGGTGCTGCTCATCGCTTGGGCCATGGGCCTGGTCTTTGCCGGTGAGCAAGGTGCCGCACTGGGACGCCTGTGGCTGTGGCTCAGCGAAAAACTCGCCCGCGACGCCAAGGCCGCCCAACTGGCGCCAGCCCTGCTGCTGTTGTTGCAACGGCACAAACTCAATCGCTGGGCCCTCGGTGTGTTGGTCAATGGCCTGTGGCTGCTGGCGATGCTCAGCGCGCTGGTCATCGTCCTGCTGCTGATGGCGACCCGGCGCTATGGCTTCGTCTGGGAAACCACCCTGCTGGGCAGCGAAACCTTCGTCGCCATGACCCAGGCCCTCGGCACGCTGCCGGCACTGCTGGGCTTCAGCGTGCCGACCGAGGACATGATCCGCGCCAGTGGCGACGCCGCGCTGAACATCGAAAGCGCCCGCCAGGCCTGGGCCGCCTGGCTGGTCGGCGTGCTGCTGGCCTATGGCGTGCTGCCGCGCCTGGGCCTGGCGTTGCTGTGCCTATGGCGCTGGCGACGCGGTCGCGCCACGCTGCGCCTGGACTTGAACCTGCCCGGCTACGCACAGCTACGTGAGCGCTTAATGCCCAGCAGCGAACGCCTGGGCGTCAACGACGCCGCTCCCGCGCATTTGCATCGAGTCGAAAGTGCCGTCAGTGCGATGGACAGCGACGGCGCGCTGTTGGTGGCGATCGAACTGGATGATCGGCCCTGGCCGCCCAAGCTGCCCGAGACCGTGAAGAGCGCCGGCATCCTCGACAGCCGCGAGTCACGCCACAAACTCCTCGAACAGCTGTCGCGTTTTCCGCCGGCACGCCTGGCGATTGCCTGCGACCCACGTCGCTCGCCGGACCGTGGCAGCCTGGCGCTGATCGCCGAGCTGGCCCGCAGCGCCAGCGCCACCCGCGTCTGGCTGTTGCAGGCGCCGCCCGGCGAAGCGCTGGACGCCGAGCGCCTGGGCGACTGGCACACCGCGCTGCAACAGCTGCAGTTGCCCTTTGCCGATTGCATGCCCTTGAACTGGCTGGAGAGCGGTCATGACTGACCCCGTGAAGCCGCTGAAACTGGCCGTGGTCGGCCACACCAACGTGGGCAAGACCTCGTTGCTGCGGACCTTGACCCGCGACGTCGGCTTCGGCGAGGTGTCCCACCGCCCAAGCACCACCCGGCATGTCGAAGGTGCGCGCCTGTCGGTGGACGGTGAAGCGTTGCTGGAGCTGTACGACACGCCGGGCCTGGAAGACGCCATCGCCCTGCTCGATTACCTCGAGCACCTGGAGCGTCCTGGCGAACGCCTCGACGGCCCGGCGCGCCTGGCTCGCTTCCTCGAGGGTAGCGAGGCGCGACAACGCTTCGAACAGGAAGCCAAGGTGCTGCGGCAATTGCTCGCCAGCGACGCCGGTTTGTATGTGATCGATGCCCGGGAACCGGTGCTGGCCAAGTACCGCGATGAATTGGAAGTCCTCGCCAGTTGTGGCAAACCGCTGCTGCCGGTGCTGAATTTCGTCAGCAGCGCCCGGCATCGCGAACCCGACTGGCGCGAAGCCCTGGCGCGATTGGGGTTGCACGCCCTGGTACGCTTTGACAGCGTCGCCCCGCCCGAGGACGGCGAGCGACGCCTGTATGAAAGCCTCGCGTTGTTGCTGGAAAGCGCCCGTGGGCAACTGGAGCGACTGGTCGCCGACCAACAGGCCCAACGCCTGGCCCGCCAGCAGAGCGCGGCGCGCTTGATCGCCGAACTGCTGATCGACTGCGCCGCCTGCCGACGCAGCGTCGCCAGCGATACCGAACTGGAACGCCAGGCCATTGGCGAGTTGCGCAACGCGGTGCGTCAACGCGAACAGCGTTGTGTCGAAGCCCTGCTCAAGCTCTACGCGTTCCGCCCCCAGGACGCCGCCGCCAGCGACCTGCCGCTGCTCGACGGGCGCTGGGGCGATGACCTGTTCAACCCCGAAACCCTCAAGCAACTGGGTGTACGCGTCGGCGGCGGGATCGCGGCGGGCGCGGCGGCCGGTGCCGGGGTGGACTTGCTGGTAGGTGGCCTGACCCTAGGCGCCGCCGCCCTGGCTGGGGCGATTGTCGGCGGCACCCTGCAAACCGCCCGCAGCTACGGCAACCGGCTGATGGGCAAACTCAAGGGGCAACGGGAGCTGACGGTCGACGACAGCGTGCTGCGCCTGCTGGCCCTGCGCCAAGGACAGTTGCTGCAAGCCCTCAACCTGCGCGGCCACGCGGCGCTGGACAGCATCCGCATCGCCACGCCCCAGGACAAGACCTGGCGAGAGGGCAAGCTGCCCGAAGCCCTGAACAAGGCCCGGGCGCATCCGCAATGGTCATCCCTCAATCCCCAGCCGCGGTTGAGCCAGGCGGAGCGGCAGGAGCAGATCGAGCAGTTGGCCGAGCAGCTCTGAGCGACACAAGGTCTGGCCAAGTACCCTTTGGCAGTACACAAAACTGTTTGGTCCGGGGACATGGTTAACACCTGTGGCGAGGGAGCTTGCTCCCGCTGGGCTGCGAAGCGGCCCCAAAATGCCGGAACGCGATTGGCCTGACACACCGGGGTGTCAGGTTTCAGGACCGCTTCGCGGCCCAGCGGGAGCAAGCTCCCTCGCCACAAAAGCAATCAACGCCTGGGCAATCAGTCGTTGCTCAAGGCCTTCAGGGCCGCCGCCGCTTCAGGCAACTCCAACTCATTGAACACCCGCACGCCATGGCGCTTGAGCAACGCCGCCGTCACCCCTTCGCCGCTGACTTTCACACCGCTGAACGTCCCGTCATAGGTCAGCAGGTTGCCGCACGACGGGCTGTTGGCCTTGAGCACCGCGATGCGGATGCCATGTACTCGCACCTGTTCCAGCGCTTGATACGCGCCTGACAGAAATTGCGCGCTCACATCTTCGCCATCGGTGGTGATCACCGCGGCCTGACCGTCAAGCACTTGCCCGCCCTGCCCCCCAGGAATCTCCGCTGCCGCACGCGGGGTGGGCAAGCCGCCAGCGACTTCCGGGCACAGCGGTACGACCCGGCCTTGATCAAGCCACTGCTGGAGTTGATCGAACGGCCCGCTGGCACCGCCGTCGTAGCGCACGCGATGGCCGAGCAGGCAGCGGCTGACCAGGATCTTTTCCATATTCAGAACAACTCGTTGCCGCGACGGCGGAACCAACCGGTCAAGGACAGGCGATCCCGGGTGGCCGGTAGCACTTCGTGGGGGATGTCTCCCGACAGGAACACTACCAGGCAACCGCCGATGGGCACCACGTCACGCTCCACGCCGTCCTCTAGGTACATGCGCAACTGGCCGCCGTGTTCCGGCAACCAATCGTCGTTGAGATAAAGCACCGCCGACACCATCCGCCGGTCGTCGTCGCGAAAGCGGTCGACATGCTTGAGGTAGAACGCGCCGGGTGGATACAGGGCAAAGTGACTTTCGAAGTCTTCCAGGCCCAGGAACAACCCGCGATTCATCGCCTCTCGCAGGCTGTCCATCAGCGTCAGGTATTGGTCGCAGGCTTGCGCCTGGCCAGGTTCGATCCACTGGATGCGATCACCCCGGATCCCTTCGCGAATCTCCGAGAAGGGCCCGCGTCCGACCGCCGCCGGGGCCAGCTCACCCTCGGCGGCACGCTGGCGGCATTCGGCCGCCAGGGTGCGGGTGAGCGCGTCCGGCAGGAAGAGGTTCTGCTGCGACCAGCCGCGCTCGGCCAGGTCGTCGACGATATGTAACAGCAGCGGGTGATCAGAAGGTATTTGCATGGCGCGCATAGTATGCCGGCGCCTGCAAAACCGACAGCGCCACGCAGCGGTTCGCTGCGTCGGTTCTTTACCTCCAAGAGCACCGCCGTATGAACTTGATACGAATTCTCGACAAGACTCCACACCCCACGGAGAATAGTCGGCTGCTGACAGGAGTCCCTATGCGCCGTTTGCTTTTCTCACTGTTGATGTTCTGCGTTTTGCCCGCCTGGGCAGACAGCTACGACCAGTTGTACAAGGTCGCCGGCTGGCCGGAACAGCGGGCGCATTTCAATGATGCCTTGAGCGCCGCCCAGCAACGCTACCAGAGCAGCCTGCCGCCGGCGGTGTTCCAGGCGCTGGTGAACAACAGCAATCAACGTTTCGCCCCCCAGGCCATGGACCAGCGGGCCGAGGCGCAAATACGCAGCAAGCTTCGCGACCCGAACCCGGCCCTGGCCTTTTTCCAGTCGCCCCTGGGCCGCAAGGTCGTGGCGGCCGAATTGCTGGCGACCCGGCGCGACCAATTGGCGAAAAACGCCAAGGGCCTGCCGAAGATGCAAGCCAGCGACAACCGCCTGTTGATCATCGGCCACCTGGCCCAGGCCCTCCCCGCCCGCGAAGCCGGCGCCGAAGTCAGCCTG
The DNA here is from genome assembly GCF_046605385.1 of Pseudomonas sp. MPB03. Classification (NCBI taxonomy): domain Bacteria; kingdom Pseudomonadati; phylum Pseudomonadota; class Gammaproteobacteria; order Pseudomonadales; family Pseudomonadaceae; genus Pseudomonas; species Pseudomonas sp. MPB03. Next base: position 6,391,066 of record NZ_CP176770.1, read on the forward strand.
GCGATCGCCGGCGTGGCGGCCGACAGCCTGAGTTCGATGATCCCGGGACTCTTGGGTGCCGGCCAGGCCCAGGGCATGCTCAACGGCCAGCGCCAGCGACTGATGGAACAGATTGGCTCGGACCTGAACAACACGCTGCTGTACGTCTACCGTGACCTGACGGATACCGAGCTGGAAGAATTCGCCACCTTCGCCGAATCGACCGAGGGCCAGGCTTATTATCAGGCGGCCCTGGCGGCGATTCGGGCAGGGTTGGCGGTAGGGCAAACGCTGGGGCAGTAGTTCGGCACCGCTATCGCGAGCAAGCTCGCTCCCACAGTGAACTCAGGTTTTGTGATCGCCGAAGATCCTGTGTGGGAGCGAGCTTGCTCGCGATAGCAATAGCCCAGTCACCGCCTGACTCTGCTCATCCGCTTCGTCAAGAACCCAAACATCTCCTGCCGCATCGCCAGCGCCTCGTTCGCCAAGTGATGCCGCCCCTCAGGCAACATCAACACCTGCGGCCGGTCGAACTTGCTGCGCAGCACGTTCAGGTTGTGCACCCAGTCCACCGTCATGTCCGCCTGCCCCTGCACGATCAAGGGCTGGCGCGGGCTGCTCGGGGCGGCTTCGATACGCTTGATCCATTGCCCCAATGCCCCCACCCAGGCGGTGGGCAGGCGCAGCGGTTGCAACGGGTCGGCTTGCAAGAAAGGCAGGAACTGCGGGTCGGTGGAGTTCTCGCTGAAACGCCGGGCGATGCCGGTCACGAAGGGCTTGAGCAGGTAATAACTCAGGCGCGACCAGCCCCAGGCCCGCGGCCGCACCAGGGGCGACAGCAGGATGACCTGACCCTGGGCCGGGCTCTGCGCGCCGTGGTTGAGCACATGATCGACCACGATGGCGCCGCCAGTGCTTTGCCCACACAAGTGCCAGGGATGCGGCAGGTCCAGCGTCGCGGCCTCGGCCAACAGGCCCTGCAAGGTGGCCTGGTACTCGGCGAAATCCCCGATGCTGGCGCGTTCGCCGCTGGACAGGCCGTGGCCCGGCAAGTCGCAAGCAATCACCGCGAATTGCTGCTCCAGAGCCCACTCGATCAAGTGCCGGTACAGCCCCATGTGATCGTAGTAACCGTGGAACACAAACAACGTCGCCACGGCTTTTTCCGGCCACCAGACCTGGCTGACCACTTCATACCCGCCCACCTCGAAGCGCCCTAATCCCTTGCGCACACTGCGCTGGGGGAAATCCAGCCCATAGAACCGCTGGTAGGCCTGGGCCTGCTCGGACAGGGCTTGCCACTGGGCCAACGGTTGCAGACTGGCACGCAGGTGATCGGGATCGAAAGTGGCAGGCATCAAGATTTCCAGGCATGGGCGCAGCGCGCGAAACAGACTTTACAGGCCTGCGATATTCATCTGTCGCGGCAAGCATGGCAAGCTACGCGGCTTCAGAGGATCGACTCCATGCGCCCGCCCCACCGCACGACCTTGCTTGCCAGCCTGCTCGCCCTCGGATGCGCCGTCGTATTGTGGGTGGCCTACGACTGGTTCCAGGGCCGTTTCCTGCGGGCCTTCAGCCAACACACCGCGATATTTTCCGGCGACCCTCTGCGCCTGCCCGCCGACCTGGCCGGCCCCGGCGCGATCCGCCTGGTGCATTTCTGGGACCCGGCGTGCCCGTGCAACGTCGGCAATCAGCAGCACCTTTCCGAACTGGTGGATAAATACGTACCGCAAGGCGTCGAGTTCTATGCGGTACAAAAGCCCGGCAGCCAGGGTCAGTTACCGGCCACCCTGAACAACCTCAAGCCGCTCCCAAGCCTGCCCGGCTCCAGCCAGATCCCCGCCAGCCCGGCCGTGGCGATCTGGGATCGCAGCGGCCAGCTCGCGTATTTCGGCCCCTACAGCGAAGGCCTGACCTGTAATTCGAGCAACAGCTTCATCGAGCCGATTCTTGAAGCGTTGAGCAGCGGTCGGGCGGTCAATGCGACGCATACGATGGCGGTGGGTTGCTATTGTCCTTGGGCCCAGGACACATCAGGCAAGGAATAAGACGGGAAATCCTCCCGAGGAGCGATGCGAAGTCGCGCAGCGGCATGTTAAACAGGGAACGAACAGCGAGGCCATGGCAGCGCTGTCACCAGAATAAGGACTCACCATGAAACGCACCCTCATCGCCTTCCTCTCATTGATCGTCACCGCGATCATCGTCGCGGGCGGCTATCTCTACAGCAAGCAGCCCACCCGCCAAGGCACGATGCAGGTGCAAGGGCTGCTGGGCTCGGTGACGGTGCGCTACGACGAACGCGGTGTGCCGCATATTCGCGCCGAGAACGAAGCCGACCTGCACCGCGCCCTCGGTTATGTCCATGCCCAGGACCGGCTGTTCCAGATGGAGATCATGCGCCGCCTCGCCCGGGGCGAGCTGGCCGAGGTGCTGGGGCCGAAGCTGCTGGACACCGACAAGCTGATGCGCAGCCTGCGTATCCGCGAGCGTGCCGCGACCTACATCACCGAGCAGGACCCGCAATCCCCGGCCTGGGTCGCCATGCAGGCTTACCTGGACGGGATCAACGCCTACCAGGACAGCCACACCCGTCCCGTGGAGTTCGACGTGCTGGGCATTCCCAAGCGCCCGTTCACCGTCGAAGACACCGTGAGCATCACCGGCTACATGGCCTACAGCTTCGCCGCGGCCTTTCGCACCGAACCCCTGCTGACCTATGTGCGCGATGTGCTGGGTGCCAACTACCTGAATATTTTCGACCTCGACTGGCAGCCCCAGGGCGTGCTGGCTGAAGGACGCAAGGCTGGCCTGCCCCTGGCCGCCGCCGACTGGAAAGACCTCAACGCCCTGGCCCGCCTGAGCGAGCAGGCCCTGGCCGACAATGGCTTGCCGCAGTTCGAAGGCAGTAATGCCTGGGCGGTCGCCGGCAGCCGTACCCGCAGCGGCAAGCCGTTGCTGGCGGGCGACCCGCACATTCGTTTTTCCACGCCGTCGGTGTGGTACGAGGCACACTTGTCGGCTCCCGGCTTCGAGCTCTACGGGCATTACCAGGCACTGATGCCGTTTGCGACGCTGGGCATGAACAAGGATTTCGGCTGGAGCGTCACCATGTTCCAGAACGACGACCTGGACCTGATCGCCGAGAAGGTCAACCCGGACAATCCCGAGCAGGTCTGGTATCGCGATAAATGGGTGGACATGACCCGCAGCGAGCAACAGATCGCGGTCAAGGGCCAGGCGCCGGTGACGCTGGTGCTGCGCCAGTCGCCCCACGGTCCGATCGTCAACGATGCCCTCGGCGCCAACGCCGGCAAGACCCCGGTCGCCATGTGGTGGGGGTTCCTGGAAAGTCGCAATCCGATCCTCGACGCCTTCTACCAGCTCAACCGCGCCGACACCCTCGCCAAGGCCCGCGGCGCTTCGGCCAAGATCCACGCACCGGGGCTGAACGTGGTCTGGGCCAATGCCAAGGGGGATATCGGCTGGTGGGCCGCCGCGCAATTGCCCAAGCGCCCCGCCGGCGTGAAGCCAGGCTTCATTCTCGATGGCAGCAGCCCGGAGGCGGAAAAGGAAGGTTTTTATCCGTTCAGCAGCAACCCGCAGGAAGAAAATCCGGCGCGGGGTTACATCGTCTCGGCCAATTTCCAACCGGTGCCGGCCAGCGGCATCGAGATCCCCGGCTACTACAACCTTGCCGACCGTGGCCAGCAACTCAACCACCAGCTCAGCGACAAGCAGGCGAAGTGGGATCTGGAAAGCACCCAGAAACTGCAGTTGGGCACCACCACCGCCTACGGCCCTCGCCTACTTGCGCCGCTGTTGCCGGTGCTGCGTGAGGTGGTCAGTGACCCGCAGCAACGCAAATGGGTGGAACAATTGGCCCAATGGCCGGGCGATTACCCCCTGGACTCCATCAGCGCCACGCTGTTCAACCAGTTCCTGTTCAACCTGGCCGATGCCGCCCTGCACGATGAACTGGGCGACGGGTTCTTCGAAACGGCCCTGTCGACCCGGGTGATCGACGCGGCCCTGCCACGCCTGGCAGCCTCCGAAGACTCACCGTGGTGGGATGACCGCACGACACTCGGCACCGAGACCCGTGCCGACACCGTTAAAAAGGCCTGGGACAAGAGCCTCGCCCATCTGAAGGCCACCCTCGGCGAAGACGCCACGCAATGGCAATGGGGCAAGGCCCACACCCTGACCCACGGCCACCCGCTGGGCCTGCAAAAGCCGCTGGACCGGATCTTCAACGTCGGCCCGTTCGCCGCGCCCGGCACCCACGAAGTGCCCAACAATCTCTCCGCCCGGATCGGACCGGCGCCGTGGCCGGTGACCTACGGGCCTTCGACTCGGCGCATCATCGACTTCGCCGACCCGAGCCACAGTGTCACCATCAATCCCGTTGGCCAGAGCGGCGTGCCGTTCGACAAGCATTACGAGGATCAGGCCGAGGCGTACATCGAGGGGCTGTATCACCAGGCGCATCTGGCAGAGGAAGAAATGACGGCCAACACCCGTGGCACCTTGAAGCTTTTGCCGGCCCGGGCGCCCTGAAGATCGGGCGAGCAGGTCTTTTTTCATCGTTAACCGGGCTTGATCGTCATGGATGGTCAAGACTACAAGGGCACACTTGCCCGCCTCTTCCACAGGAGTCAACGCTATGTTCAATACCTGGTCCGAGCTGCTGCCCACCATCAAGAGCGCCTTTGGTGCCCTGGGCAAAAGCAATCCGAAGATGGTCAAGGCCTACATGGCCCTGGACGAAGCCGCGGCCGAGAACAATGTGCTCGATGCCAAGACCCGGGAACTGATCTCCATCGCCGTGGCCATCACCACCCGCTGTGACGGCTGCATCGGCGTACACACCGACGCCGCCATCAAGGCCGGCGCCACCCGCGAAGAAATCGCCGCCACCCTGGCCACCGCGGTGTCCCTGAACGCGGGCGCGGCGTACATCTACTCCCTGCGAGCGCTGGAGGCTCATGACGCGTTGAAGAAGTGACGGGCGAATAACCGCACAGTCCGCTATCGTCGGATCGCCGCCCGGAGCAAGCTCGCTCCCACAAGGGATCTGTGTTCGATCCACGGTTCTGCAAGCGACAAAAAACACCTGTGGGAGCGAGCTTGCTCGCGAAAGCGGTGTATCAGCCAACATAAGTGTTGAATGTACTGCCGTCTTCGCGAGCAGGCTCGCTCCCACAATGGGAACTGCGTTCGACCACGGTTTGCAGGCGACAAAAAACACCTGTGGGAGCGAGCTTGCTCGCGATGGCGGTGTATCAGCCAACATAAGTGTTGAATGTACTGCCGTCTTCGCGAGCAGGCTCGCTCCCACAAGGGGAACTGCGTTTGACCATGGATTTGCAGGCGACAAAAACACCTGTGGGAGCGAGCCTGCTCGCGATGGCGATCTGACATTCAGCATCTTCGCTGGCTGTCACACCGCTTTCGCGAGCAGGCTCGCTCCCACATGCAGGCCCAGCGTCGGGTCAGACCGGCGCGGTCTCGGCCCGGCGGACTTCCGGTTGTTTCCAGGAATCGGCGGCGCTTTCTTCGATGGCTTGCTGGATCGCGCGCTTGCGATTTTCTTCGGCGCGGCGGCTGAAGTACCAGACCAGGAAAGTCACCAGCGACACCGCCAGCAGGATCAGGCTCGCCACGGCGTTGATTTCCGGTTTCACCCCCAGGCGCACGGCCGAGAACACTTCCATCGGCAAGGTCGTCGAACCCGGACCGGAAACGAAGCTCGCCAGCACCAGGTCGTCCAGGGACAACGCAAAGGACATCATGCCCCCCGCCGCCAGTGACGGCGCGATCATCGGGATGGTGATCAGGAAGAACACCTTCCACGGCCGCGCACCGAGGTCCATGGCCGCCTCTTCGATGGACAGGTCCAGCTCACGCAAGCGTGCCGAAACCACCACCGCCACATAGGCCGCGCAGAACGTGGTGTGGGCGATCCAGATCGTGACAATGCCACGCTCCTGGGGCCAGCCGATCATCTGCGCCATGGCCACGAACAGCAGCAACAGCGACAGGCCGGTGATCACTTCCGGCATCACCAGCGGCGCGGTGACCAGGCCGCCGAACAGCGTGCGGCCCTTGAAGTGGGTGATGCGGGTCAGCACGAAGGCCGCCAGCGTCCCCAGGGCCACCGCGGCAATCGCCGTGTAGCAGGCGATTTCCAGCGAGCGCATTACCGAGCCCATCAACTGGCTGTTGTCCAGCAGACCGACGTACCACTTGACCGACCAGCCGCCCCACACCGTCACCAGTTTCGAGGCGTTGAACGAGTAGATCACCAAAATCAGCATCGGCGCGTAGATGAACAGCAAACCCAGCACCAGCATCAGGCTTGAAAAACTGAAGCGCTTCATTCCTTGCCCTCCATTTCTTTGGCCTGACTGCGGTTGAACAGGATGATGGGCACGATCAGGATCGCCAGCATCACCACCGCCAGGGCGGACGCCACCGGCCAGTCTCGGTTATTGAAGAATTCCTGCCACAGCACTTTGCCGATCATCAGGGTTTCCGGGCCACCCAGCAGTTCCGGGATCACGAACTCACCCACCACGGGGATGAACACCAGCATGCAGCCGGCGATGATGCCGTTCTTGGACAGCGGCACGGTGATTTTCCAGAAGCTGTTGAAGGTGCTCGAACCCAGGTCGGAGGCGGCCTCCAGCAGGCTTTGGTCGTGTTTGACCAGGTTGGCGTACAACGGCAGGATCATGAACGGCAGATAGGAGTAGACGACCCCGATATACACCGCCAGGTTGGTGTTGAGGATCTGCAGAGGCTCGCTGATCCAACCCATGCTCATCAGAAAGCCGTTGAGCAAGCCGTTGTTGCTGAGGATGCCCATCCACGCATAGACGCGGATCAGGATCGCGGTCCAGGTCGGCATCATGATCAGCAGCACCAGCACCGTCTGCATCTCTTTGCGGGCATTGGCGATGCCGTAGGCCATCGGGTAACCGATCAGCAGGCACAGGACCGTGCTGATCAAGGCCATCTTCAGCGAGCCGAGGTAGGCGGCGATGTACAACTCGTCCTCGCTCAGCATCACGTAGTTGGCGAGGTTGAGCAGCACCTGCAGCTTCTGGTCGACGTAGCTGTAGATCTCGGTGTAGGGCGGAATGGCCACGTCGGCTTCGGCGAAGCTGATCTTCAGGACGATGAAGAACGGCAGCATGAAGAACAGGAACAGCCAGATGAAAGGCACCCCGATGACCAGTTGGCGGCCACCGGGCGTTATTCGATCGAGTCGGCGTTTGAGTTTGCGCATGTTCATGAGCGAAGCACCACGCCGCTGTCGTCTTCCCACCAGACGAACACCTGGTCGCCCCAGGTCGGGCGCTGGCCACGGCGTTCGGCGTTGGCGACGAAGGATTGCACGAGCTTGCCGCTCGGCAGCTCGACATAGAACACCGAGTGACCGCCCAAATAGGCGATGTCATGGACCTTGCCGCTGGACCAGTTGTGCTCGCAGGTCGGCTGCTCGGAGGTGACCAGCAGTTTTTCCGGGCGAATGGCGTAGGTCACGGACTTGTCCTGCACCGAGGTGCTGATGCCGTGGCCCACGTAGATGTTGCGGTCCAGGTCCTTGCAGGTCAGCACCGCATGGCCTTCGGCGTCGTCCACCACTTCGGTCTCGAAGATGTTGACGTTGCCGATGAATTCGCAGACCAGGCGGCTGGTCGGGGTTTCGTAGATGTCGATCGGGCTGCCGATCTGGGCGATCCAGCCCAGGTGCATGATTGCAATGCGCTCGGCCATGGTCATGGCCTCTTCCTGGTCGTGGGTCACCATGACGCAGGTCACGCCGACCCGCTCGATGATCTCCACCAGCTCAAGCTGCATTTGCGAACGCAGCTTCTTGTCCAGGGCGCCCATCGGCTCGTCGAGCAGCAACAGCTTGGGCCGCTTGGCCAGGGAACGGGCCAGGGCCACCCGCTGGCGCTGGCCGCCGGACAGTTGGTGCGGCTTGCGCTTGGCGTACTGGCTCATCTGCACCAGCTTGAGCATCTCCGCCACGCGGGCATCGATCTCGGCTTTCGGAATCTTGTCCTGTTGCAGGCCGAAGGCGATGTTCTGCGCCACGGTCATGTGGGGGAACAAGGCGTAGGACTGGAACATCATGTTGATCGGCCGCTCGTAGGGCGGCATGTCGGTGATGTCCACGCCGTCGAGGAAAATCCGCCCCTCGGTGGGCCGCTCGAAACCGGCCAGCATGCGCAGCAAAGTGGATTTGCCCGATCCCGAACCGCCGAGCAAGGCGAAGATCTCGCCTTTCTTGATTTCCAGGGACACATCGTCCACGGCAATCGTCTCGTCGAACTTCTTCGTGACCCGGTCGATTTTGACCAGCACCTGCTTGGGTGTCTGGTCGCCCTCGAGGGCTTTCTTATAGGCGCCGGAGGCAACTGCCATTTACGAAACTCCCACAGAATTTGCAGTTCGCCCCACGGAGGCGAACAAGAGTGTTGACGTTTATTTACCCGACTTGACCTTGGTCCAGCTGCGGGTCATGAGTCGTTGGATCTTGGGCGGCAACTCGGAGTTGACGTAGAGCTTGTCGACGACCGCTTGCGGTGGATAAACCGCTTCATCGGTGCGTACTTTCTGGTCCATCAGTTCGCCAGCCTTGGGGTTCGGGTTGGCATAACCGACAACGTCGCTGACCTGGGCGATGACCTCAGGCTTGAGCACATAGTTGATGAAGGCATGGGCTTGCTTGACGTTGCCGGCATCACGGGGAATCGCCAGCATGTCGAACCAGAGGTTGCCGCCTTCCTTGGGAATCACGTAGGCGATGTCGACGCCCTTGCCGGCTTCGCTGGCACGTTCGCGGGCCTGGAAGATGTCCCCGGAAAAACCGGCGGCCACGCAGATCTCGCCGTTGGCCAGGTCGGAGATGTATTTGGAGGAATTGAAGTAGGTCACGTAAGGCCGGATCTTGAGGAGTTGAGCCTCGGCCTTCTTGTAGTCTTCAGGGTCTTCGCTGTTGGGGTTCAAGCCCAGGTAGTTGAGCATCGCCGGGATCATCTCGTCACCCGAGTCGAGGAACGAAACGCCGCAGCTGGACAGCTTCTTGATGTTTTCCGGTTCGAACAGCATGGCCCACGAATCGATCTTGTCGACACCCAGGACTGCCTTGATTTTCTCGACGTTATAGCCGATGCCGTTGGTGCCCCACAGGTAAGGCACCGCGTACTGGTTGCCCGGGTCGTTCTTTTCCAGGCGCTTGAGCAGCACCGGGTCGAGGTTGGCGTAGTTGGGCAACTGCGTCTTGTCGAGCTTCTGGAACGCCCCGGCCTTGATCTGCTTGCCGAGGAAGTGGTTGGACGGCACGACCACGTCGTAACCGGTGCGCCCGGCCAGCAACTTGCCTTCCAGGGTTTCGTTGGAGTCAAACACGTCATACACCGGCTTGATGCCCGTGGCTTTTTCGAAATCCGCCAGGGTGGTCCCGCCGATGTAGTCCGACCAATTATAAATATGCACAGTGGAGGCAGCCTGGGCACTGACGGCGAGCGTCAGGCCGGCGCCCACCAGCAAGGCGTTGCGTAACAAAGAAAAGACTGGCACGTGGAGGTCCTCTTAAATAGTTGGGCCCAAGTTGCCCCCGTTACGTGACCCTTGCTGGGGCCCTGCAACAAAACCGGCGCGCAACTTACCCTCGATAAACCGATCCCGCAAAACTTTTAGTTATTTATGGGTTCCTGTTGCCGCCGCCGCGCTGGCCGCGACAACAGGAGGGTGCTTCAGGCCGGCTTATTTACCGGATTTGATCTTGGTCCAGCTGCGGGTCAGGATCCGCTGGGTCGCGGCTGGCAGGTCGGCGATGGCGTACAGCTTGGCCTTCACTTCGTCCGATGGATAGATGCTCGGGTCACCGGAGATTTCCTTGTCCACCAGAGCGGTGGCGGCCTTGTTGCCGTTAGGGAAACGCACGTTGTCGGTGATCTCCGCCATGACTTCCGGCTGCATGATGAAGTTCATCCACTTATAAGCGGCCTCGACGTTTTCGGCATCCTTGGGAATGGCGACCATGTCATAGAACGAACCGGCACCTTCCTTCGGAATGGTGTAGGCCACTTTCACTTTGCCGCCAGCTTCAGCAGCGCGGCTCTTGGATTGCTCGATATCACCCGAGTAACCCACGGCGACGCAGATGTTGCCGTTGGCCAAGTCGGAAATGTATTTGGACGAGTGGAAGTAACCGATCGATGGACGCAACTTGAGGAACAGCGCCTCGGCCTCGGCCAGTTGCTTCTTGTCTTGGCTGTCGGTCGGATAACCGAGGTAATGCAGGGCCACCGGAATCATTTCGGTTGGCGAATCGAGGAAGCTCACGCCGCAGCTCTTGAGCTTGGCGATGTTCTCGGGCTTGAGCAGGACGTCCCAGGAATCGATCTTGTCGACGCCCAATGCGGCCTTGACCTTCTCGGGGTTGTAACCGATGCCGATGGTGCCCCACATGTAGGGGAAGGCATGTTTGTTGCCCTGGTCGCTGGCATCGCCGACGGCCTTGAGCAGGTCGGTGTCCAGGTTCTTCCAGTTCGGCAGCTTGGACTTGTCCAGCTCCTGGTAGACGCCGGCCTTGATCTGCTTGGCCAGGAAGTTGTTCGACGGCACCACGATGTCATAACCGGATTTGCCAGCCAGCAACTTGGCTTCCAGGGTTTCGTTGCTGTCGAACACGTCGTAGACAACTTTGATCCCCGTTTCCTTCTCGAACTTGGCAACGGTGTCCGGCGCAATGTAGTCGGACCAGTTATAGACGTGCAGCACTTTGTCGTCCGCCTGGACGGCGCCCGCCATCACGCCCATCAGGGACATGGCGAGGAGGGTCTTGCCAGCTATCTTCATACCTAATGTCTTCATGCCTAATGCCTTCATGAAAAAGTGCTCCAGTTATTCTTCTTAGCCACAGTTCAGTAGCCGGCTCTCTGGCAACTTGAACAGGCGGTAGTCTGGCAAGTTACAGGCCAGGCTTTCAACACAAGCCCAGCCTTTTGTTCACGCTGGGCGAGGCCCTCGCAGGCACCTCGCTCAGAGCCTAGCACTTAGCCTTGCAACGCACTGAGGGTCAGGTCCAGGCACTGCCGCGCCTTGGTCACCAACTCATCGATCTCGGCCTTGCTGATCACCAGCGGCGGCGCAATGATCATGGTGTCGCCCACCGCGCGCATGATCAGTCCGTTATCGAAGCAGAACTGCCGGCAGATCATGCCCACGCCCTTGCCTTCGTAGCGCTTGCGCGTGGCCTTGTCCTGGACCAGTTCGATCGCCCCCAGCAAACCGACCCCACGTACTTCACCCACCAACGGATGATCGTTCAGTTCCCTTAAGCGTTGCTGCAAATAAGGTGCCGTTTCGCTGTAGACACGCTCGATGATCTTCTCGTCGCGCAGGATGCGGATGTTTTCCAGGGCCACCGCCGCGGCCACCGGGTGACCGGAGTAGGTAAAGCCGTGGTTGAAGTCGCCGCCTTCGTTGAGCACCGCGACCACGTCGTCGCGCACGATCAGCCCACCCATGGGGATGTAGCCGGACGTCAGGCCCTTGGCGATGGTCATCATGTGCGGTTTCAACCCGTAATGGTCGGTACCGAACCACTCACCGGTGCGGCCGAAGCCACAGATCACTTCGTCGGCCACGAACAGGATGTCGTACTTGGCGAGGATTTCCTTCATGCGGGGCCAGTAGCTGTCCGGCGGCACGATCACGCCACCGGCGCCCTGGATCGGCTCGGCGATGAACGCACCGACGTTGTCCACGCCGATCTCCAGGATCTTTTCTTCCAACTGGTTGGCCGCCCACACGCCGAACTCTTCGGGGCTCATGTCGCCGCCTTCACCGAACCAGTAAGGCTGGGCAATGTGGACAATGCCCGGGATCGGCAGGTCGCCCTGCTCGTGCATATAAGTCATACCGCCCAGGCTCGCGCCCGCGACGGTCGAGCCGTGATAACCGTTCTTGCGGCTGATGATGACTTTTTTGCTTGGCTGGCCCTTGATCGCCCAATAATGGCGGACCATCCGCAACATGGTGTCGTTGCCCTCGGAGCCGGAGCCGGTGAAGAACACATGGTTCATGCCTTCAGGAGCGATGTCGGCGATGGCTTTGGACAGTTCCAGCACCGGCGGGTGGGCCGTCTGGAAGAACAGGTTGTAGTACGGCAGTTCGCGCATCTGTTGGCTGGCGGCATCGGCCAGCTCCTCGCGACCGTAACCGACGGCCACGCACCAGAGGCCAGCCATGCCGTCGAGGATCTTGTTGCCTTCACTGTCCCAAAGGTAGACGCCCTTGGCGTGGGTGATGATGCGCGGGCCTTTCTCTTTGAGCTGCTTGAAGTCGCTGAACGGCGCCAGGTGATGATCGTTGCTCAGGGCCTGCCATTCACGGGTTTGCGGGTTATTGCGGGTCATGCGAATTCTCCTGTAATCGGTGAGGGCGAAGCTGCCTGAAGCAGCCCCGCCCGGCGCTTCAGACGGCAAAGAGCAGGAATTCCCGCTCCCACGAACTGATGACGCGCTTGAAGTTTTCATGCTCGGCCCGCTTGACCGCGACGTAGCCTGTGATGAATTTCTTGCCCAGGTATTTCTCGATAGTGGTGCTGTTTTCCATGCGTTCCAGGGCGTCTTCGATGGTCAGCGGCAAACGCAGGTTGCGGCGTTCGTAGCCACGGCCCACCACCGGCGCGCTCGGGCTGATGCCTTCGACCATGCCGATGAAGCCACACAGCAGGCTGGCGGCAATCGCCAGGTACGGGTTGGCGTCGGCGCCCGGCAAGCGGTTTTCCACCCGACGGTTCTGCGGCCCGGCATCCGGCACGCGCAGGCCCACGGTGCGGTTCTCTTCGCCCCACTCCACGTTCACCGGCGCCGACGTATCCGGCAGGAAGCGGCGGAACGAGTTGACGTTGGGAGCGAACAGCGGCAACAGCTCGGGGATGAATTTCTGCAGGCCACCGATGTGGTGCAGGAACAGATCGCTCATGGTCCCGTCTTCATTGGAGAAGACGTTCTTGCCGGTTTCCTTGTCGATGATGCTCTGGTGCAGGTGCATCGCACTGCCCGGCTCGCCGGTCATGGGCTTGGCCATGAAGGTGGCGGCCACGTCGTGCTTGAGTGCCGCCTCGCGCATGGTGCGCTTGAACACCAGGATCTGGTCGGCCAGGGACAGGGCATCGCCGTGACGGAAGTTGATTTCCATCTGCGCCGTGCCGTCCTCGTGGATCAGGGTATCGAGGTCCAGCTCCTGCAATTCGCACCAGTCGTAGACGTCTTCGAACAGTGGGTCGAATTCGTTGGCCGCTTCGATCGAGAAGGACTGGCGACCGGTCTCCGGGCGGCCGGAGCGGCCAATGGGCGGCTGCAGCGGGAAGTCCGGGTCGTCGCTGCGCTTGGTCAGGTAGAACTCCATTTCCGGCGCGACGATGGGCTGCCAGCCTTTGTCGGCGTAGAGCTTGAGCACTTTCTTGAGCACGTTGCGCGGTGACAGCTCGATGGGGTTGCCCTGCTTGTCGTAGGCGTCGTGGATGACCTGGGCGGTGGGCTCGATGGCCCAAGGCACAAGGAACACGGCGTTCTCGTCCGGGCGGCAGATCATGTCGATATCAGCCGGGTCGAGCAGTTCGTAATAGATGTCGTCTTCGACATAGTCGCCCGTCACGGTCTGGAGCAGCACGCTCTCGGGCAGGCGCATGCCTTTTTCGGCGATGAACTTGTTGGTCGGCGAGATCTTGCCCCGGGTGATACCGGTCAGGTCGCCAATCATGCATTCGACTTCTGTGATCTTGTGGTCTTTCAACCAATCGGTGAGCTGGTCGAGGTTGTTACTCATAAATGCCTCTAGGCGTGAGTTTCCTGACTGCTATTAATCGTCAGGCGTTGTTTGACGCATCCGCGTCGCGTTGTGTTGCCCTTGCTCGGCAGGCATCGCCAAATGCCTGGAAAATCGCAAGGTAGTACGGGTTAGAGCTTACCTCCCATTCGGGGTGCCATTGCACACCTAAAGCAAAAGCCTTGCCTTCTGACACCGAAACCGCCTCGATCAAGCCATCCGGCGCCACTGCTTCGGCCCGCAGCCCTGGCGCCAGGCGCTCGATACCCTGGCTGTGGATCGAGTTGACCTCTATCGATTGAGGCAATCCCTGGCCTGCCAGTACACCGCCGGGCTGGATATGCACGGCATGGGCAGGACCGTATTGGACCTCCACCGCTTGAGTCTCGTCTTCACGATGATCGATGAAGGTTCCGACTTCATGAACTTTCTGATGCAGGCTGCCGCCAAAGGCTACGTTCATCTCCTGGAAACCACGGCAAATGCCCAGCACCGGGATGCCCGCCTCGACAGCGGCGCGGATCAGCGGCAGGGTAGTGGCGTCCCGTGCAGGATCATGGGCAGTGCCTGGCGCACTGGCTGGGCCCTGGTAGTGAAAAGGTTCTACATTGGAAGGAGAGCCGGTAAAGAGAATACCGTCCAGGGCGTCCAGAATATCGGACGGTTGGAACAGATCCGCCAAGGACGGAAGCAGCACTGGCAAGCCCTTGGCGGCTGTCGCGACAGCCCGGGAATATTTATCGCCACTGGTGTGATAAGCATGCAGACCGATCTGCTTGGAGCAGGTGGTGACGCCGATTAACGGCAGGCGAGACATGAAGCACCCCGGTATTATTGCTGTTATGGGTTTGAATCGAGCTTAGCCTTGTTCATTTTTTTACACAACACCCCCGTAAAAAATACAACACGGCCCGCTCAAGCCTGCGGGCGCCAAGGCCCCTAAAGGGAAAAAAACGCCCTAAATTGCCCCAAAAAAGCCTCGCAGGTGCTTTTTTAGGGCAAAAAAGGCCCTGCTTGACTTCGGCATGCCGTTCGGGTTGACTGGCTTTCGAAGAGATCAATGATTGATATTTTTAACAACAAAGGTGTTGCATCATGTCGGTACCCCCGCGTGCCGTTCAGCTTAACGAAGCGAACGCGTTCCTTAAGGAACATCCTGAGGTTCTGTACGTTGACCTTCTGATTGCGGATATGAATGGTGTGGTGCGCGGCAAGCGCATAGAACGCACCAGCCTCCACAAGGTTTACGAGAAAGGCATCAACCTGCCGGCCTCTCTATTTGCTCTGGATATCAATGGCTCTACGGTGGAAAGCACCGGCCTGGGCCTGGACATCGGTGATGCCGACCGGATCTGCTATCCAATCCCTGACACCCTGTGCAATGAGCCTTGGCAGAAGCGCCCTACCGCGCAACTGTTGATGACCATGCACGAACTCGAAGGCGAACCTTTCTTCGCCGACCCGCGTGAAGTCCTGCGCCAGGTCGTGACCAAGTTCGATGAACTGGGCCTGACCATCTGCGCCGCATTCGAGCTGGAGTTCTACCTGATCGACCAGGAGAACGTGAATGGACGCCCACAACCGCCCCGCTCGCCGATTTCCGGCAAACGCCCGCATTCGACCCAGGTCTACCTGATCGATGACCTCGACGAATACGTCGATTGCCTCCAGGACATTCTGGAAGGGGCCAAGGAGCAAGGCATTCCCGCCGACGCCATCGTCAAGGAAAGTGCCCCGGCGCAGTTCGAAGTGAACCTGCACCACGTGGCCGATCCGATCAAGGCGTGCGACTACGCGGTCCTGCTCAAGCGCCTGATCAAGAACATCGCCTACGACCATGAAATGGACACCACCTTCATGGCCAAGCCGTATCCGGGCCAGGCAGGCAATGGTTTGCACGTCCACATTTCGATCCTGGATAAAGACGGCAAGAATATCTTTGCCAGCGAGGATCCCGAGCAGAACGCCGCACTGCGTCACGCGATCGGCGGTGTGCTCGAGACCCTGCCCGCGCAGATGGCTTTCCTCTGCCCGAACGTCAACTCCTACCGTCGTTTCGGCGCACAGTTCTACGTGCCGAACTCGCCGACCTGGGGCCTGGACAACCGCACCGTGGCCTTGCGCGTACCCACCGGCTCGGCCGATGCCGTACGCCTGGAACACCGCGTCGCCGGCGCCGATGCCAACCCCTACCTGCTGATGGCCGCCGTGCTGGCGGGCGTGCACCATGGCCTGGTCAACAAGATCGAGCCCGGTGCGCCGGTGGAAGGCAACAGCTACGAGCAGAACGAGCAAAGCCTGCCGAACAACTTGCGCGATGCCCTGCGTGAGCTGGACGACAGCGAAGTCATGGCCAAGTACATCGACCCGAAATACATCGATATCTTTGTGGCCTGCAAGGAAAGCGAGCTGGAGGAGTTCGAACACTCCATCTCCGACCTTGAGTACAACTGGTACCTGCATACCGTGTAAGCGGTTGCGGTCAAAAAGAAACGCCGCAGGCCTTATGGCCTGCGGCGTTTTTTTTATGTCTGCCGCCGAACATTGTGGCGAGGGAGCTTGCTCCCGCTGGGCTGCGCAGCAGCCCCAAAAATGCTGAAGCGGTCAACCTGAACCACGGCGGCGGCTGGTTTCGGGGCTGCTTCGCAGCCCAGCGGGAGCAAGCTCCCTCGCCACAGGAGTTGCTCTGCTCACAAGTCCGGGTATGGACCATCCGCTCGCTCTGCGTACAATGCCCGGCAGCCCCGCAGGAGACGTCCATGACGCGCATCGCCACACCCCGCAAACCCCGCGCACGCAGCCAGGCCCGGATCGACACCATTCTCGATGCCGCCCGTACGCTGCTTGCCGCCGAAGGCGTGGCCAGCCTGTCGATCTACAGCGTCGCCGAGCGCGCCGGGATCCCGCCCTCTTCCGTGTACCACTTCTTCGCCAGCGTCCCGGCCCTGCTCGAAGCCCTGACCGCCGACGTCCACGCCGCCTTCCGCGCGGGCCTGCAAGCACCGATCGATCATGCCGCGCTGAACCATTGGCACGACCTGTCCCGGCTGGTGGAACAACGCATGCTCGCCATCTACAGCCAGGACGCCGCCGCTCGCCAGTTGATCCTGGCCCAGCACGGCCTGACCGAAGTCACCCAGGCCGACCGCCAGCACGACCTCGAGCTGAGCGACTTGCTGCACAAGGTCTTCGCTCACCATTTCGCCCTGCCGCCCCTGCCCGACGACGTCGATGTGTTCGCCCTGGCCATGGAACTGGGCGACCGCGTCTACGCCCGCTCGGTCCAACAACACGGCCAGATCACCCCACGCATGGCCGAAGAAGGCATGCGGGTGTTCGATGCGTACCTGGGGCTGTACCTGCCGCCGTATCTGCCCAAGCGCGAAGCTTCCTGATCCATGTGGCGAGGGGATTTATCCCCCCGCCACAAAGACCCCCTCCTCACCTCAACAAAGTGCATGCGTGCGCTGCCCTAAAACCCAAAAGCCCCGAAGGGCTCTCGCCGTCCGGGGCGGTGGCTCAAGCATCGTTCACAACTTGGCGATAGACACCTCGGTGGATTTGACGAAGGCAATCACTTCGCTGCCGATCGCCAGTTCCAGCTCCTTGACCGAACGGGTGGTGATGACCGACGTGACGATGCCGGAGGCGGTCTGCACGTCGATCTCCGACAGCACGTCGCCCTCGACGATTTCCTTGATGGTGCCTTTGAACTGGTTGCGTACGTTGATGGCTTTGATGGTCATGGTGTCGATTCCTGTCTGGATGAAGTTATTGCGCCCAACGCAATTGCGTAGGCAAGGGTGAAGCGGGTTCGGGTTCCGGCGGTTGGCCGGGCAAGGACAGCACACGGTTGAGGACTTCGGTTTCTAGGCTCGCCAGGCGATGAGAGCCGCGAACCCGTGGGCGTGGCAGGTCGATGGGCAGGTCGAGGCCGATCTGGCCGTCCTCGATCAGGATCACCCGGTCGGCAATCGCCACCGCCTCGCTGACGTCGTGGGTTACCAGCAACACGGTGAAACCGTGGTGCTGCCAGAGGTTTTCGATCAGTTGCTGCATCTCGATACGGGTCAGGGCGTCCAATGCTCCCAAGGGTTCGTCGAGCAACAACAGCCGTGGCTGATGAATCAGCGCGCGGGCCAGGGCCACCCGTTGTTTCTGGCCGCCGGACAGTGCCGCCGGCCACTCATGGGCACGGTCGGCCAAGCCGACGGCTTCCAGCGCCTGCAAGGCCTGCGGACGCCAGTCGCCCTTGAGCCCGAGGCCAACGTTGTCGATGACTTTTTTCCAGGGCAGCAGACGCGCCTCCTGGAACATCAACCGCGTGTCCTGTTGCGCCGCACTCAAGGCCGCCGAGCCCGCCAGCAGTTGGCCGTCGGTGGGCTGATCGAGGCCCGCCAGCAACCGCAGCAAGGTACTTTTGCCGCAACCGCTGCGACCGACCACGGCCACGAACTGCCCGGCCGGGATATGCAGGTCGATGTCACGCAATACCTGGCGCGTGCCAAAGGTTTTTTGCAGGTTGCGCACCGCCAGCGGAATGCCACGTAGCAGGCGCGGAGGTTGCTGGGCGGTCATGCGGCACCTCCCTTGTTCACTTGGTACGCCGGATGCCAGCGCAGCCAGACCCGCTCAAGCCCACGGGCGGCCAGGTCGGCCAATTTGCCCAGCACGGCGTACAGGAGAATCGCCAGCACCACCACGTCGGTTTGCAGGAACTCACGGGCATTCATCGCCAGATAACCGATACCGGAGCTGGCCGAGATGGTTTCCGCCACGATCAGCGTCAGCCACATGAAACCCAGGGCAAAGCGCACGCCCACCAGGATCGAAGGCAAGGCGCCCGGCAGGATCACCTGGCGAAACAGGCTGAAGCCGGACAATCCGTAGCTGCGGGACATTTCCACCAGCGCCGGGTCGACGTTGCGGATACCGTGGTAGGTGTTGAGGTAGATCGGAAACAGCGTGCCCAGGGCCACCAGGAAAATCTTCGCCGACTCATCGATGCCGAACCACAGGATCACCAGCGGAATCAGCGCGAGGTGCGGGACGTTCCGGATCATCTGCACCGAACTGTCCAACAGGCGCTCGCCCCATTTTGACAGGCCGGTGATGAAGCCCAGGGCCAGGCCGATGCCGCCGCCGATCAAGAAACCGACCGCTGCGCGCCAACCGCTAATGGCCAGGTGCGTCCAGATCTCGCCGCTGCGCACCAGGCTGACCCCGGCTTCGATTACCGCCACGGGTGCTGGCAGGATCCGCGTGGACAACCAACCGGCCGACACTGACAGTTGCCAGACCGCCAGCAACAGCAGCGGCACCGCCCAGGGCGCGAGGTTGTGGATGATTTTCTTCATGGCCGCCTCAGCTCTGGGACGCGGCTTTGGGCAGGATGTCGTTGGCGACCATTTCACCGAACGGGCTCACATAGCCCTGGCTTTTCGGTAGCTCCGGGCGCTCGACGTCCAAGTGTGGGAACAGCAGTTCCGCCACGCGATAGGACTCTTCCAGGTGGGGATAACCGGAAAAGATAAAGGTGTCGATGCCTAGGTCGGCGTATTCCTTGACCCGCGCCGCCACGGTCGGGCCATCGCCCACCAGCGCCGTGCCGGCACCGCCGCGTACCAGGCCGACACCGGCCCACAGATTGGGGCTGACTTCCAGTTTGTCGCGACTGCCACCGTGCAGGGCGGCCATGCGTTGCTGGCCCACCGAATCGAAGCGCGCCAGGGAAGCCTGGGCCCGGGCGATGGTGTCGTCGTCCAGGTGGGAAATCAGCCGATCCGCCGCTTGCCAGGCTTCAGCGTTGGTTTCCCGCACGATCACATGCAGACGGATGCCAAAGCGTACGGTACGGCCCAGCTTCGCGGCCTTGGCGCGTACCTGCTCGATTTTCTGCGCAACGGCTGCCGGCGGCTCGCCCCAGGTCAGCACCATTTCCACTTGCTCGGCCGCCAAGTCCTGGGCGGCTTCCGACGAACCACCGAAATACAGCGGCGGACGCGGTTGCTGGATCGGCGGATAGAGCAGCTTGGCGCCCTTCACACTGATGTGCTCACCGTCGTAATCCACGGTCTCGCCTTCCAGCACGCGGCGCCAGATCCGGGTGAATTCCACCGAGGCCTGGTAGCGTTGCTCGTGGTCAAGGAACAGGCCGTCACCGGCCAATTCATCCGGGTCGCCGCCGGTCACCAGGTTGAACAGCGCCCGCCCGCCGGACAACCGGTCGAGGGTCGCGGCCTGCCGTGCCGCCACCGTCGGGGAAATGATCCCGGGGCGCAGGGCGACGAGGAATTTCAGGCGCTGGGTCACGGGAATCAATGAAGCGGCCACCAGCCAGGAGTCCTCGCAGGAACGCCCGGTGGGGATCAACACACCGCCAAAACCCAGTCGATCCGCCGCTTGGGCGACCTGCTGCAAGTATCCGTGATCGACGGCGCGGGCGCCTTCGGCAGTGCCAAGGTAATGGCCGTCGCCGTGGGTAGGCAGGAACCAGAAAATATTGAGGCTCATGGAGTGGTCTCCTAAGGGATCGAATTACTGCGCGTTCGCAACGGCCGCCGGCGGCGTCCAAATCACGTCCTTGATGCTCAAGGGCTTGGGAATCAATTTGAGCTGGTAGAAGCTGTCGGCGATTTTCTGCTGCGCCGCCACCACCTCCGGCGTGAGGAACAGCGCCCCGTAGCCTTGGCGTTTCACCGAGGTCAGGGTGATGTCCGCCGGCAGGCCGAGCAGCGGCGACACCTGTTTGGTCACGTCTTCAGGATTGGCCTTGGACCACTCCCCTACGGCACGCACCTCTTCCACCAGGGCGGTAATGACCTGGGGATTCTTTTGCGCATAAGGTTTTGTGGCGAGGTAGAACTGGTGGTTATCGACAATGCCTTTGCCGTCACGCAGGGTGCGGGCCTGCAACTGTTGTTCGGCGGCCGCCTGGTACGGGTCCCAGATCACCCAGGCGTCTACGCTGCCCCGTTCGAACGC
The DNA here is from genome assembly GCF_046605385.1 of Pseudomonas sp. MPB03. NCBI lineage: Bacteria > Pseudomonadati > Pseudomonadota > Gammaproteobacteria > Pseudomonadales > Pseudomonadaceae > Pseudomonas > Pseudomonas sp. MPB03. The sequence continues at coordinate 6,411,895 of NZ_CP176770.1, forward strand.
GGCACGGGCATCGGCTGGCGGCAGGAAAACCGTCTGGATGTCGGAATACTTGAGGCCGGCGTCTTCCAGCGCCCGCACCAGCAGATAGTGGACGTTGGAACCTTTGTTCAGCGCGACTTTCTTGCCCTTGAGGTCTTGCACCGATTGGATCGCCGACCCTTTGGGCACGAGGATGGCTTCACTGGTGGGCGCCGGCGGTTCGTAGGCGACATAGAGCAGGTCGGCGCCCGCGGCCTGGGCAAACACCGGCGGCGTTTCACCGGTCACGCCAAAGTCGATGGAACCGACGTTCAAGCCTTCCAGCAACTGCGGACCTCCGGGGAATTCGGTCCATTGCACGTCCACGCCTTGGGCTGCGAGGCGCTTCTCCAACGAGCCCTTGGCCTTGAGCAGCACCAGGGTGCCGTATTTCTGATAACCGATCCGCAAGGTCTCGGCTTGAGCTTGGGTGATGACGCCGAGGGACACAGCCGCAGCAAACAGAGCGACCAGCCCGCGACGCAAAATGACAGTGCGCATGGCGCCTCTCCTTTTTGCTGTGGGGTTTTGGCTGCACCTGCTGGGCCGTTGGCGGCTGAGTAAGGTGAGTTGAATCAGGGGTGTTCGGGTTCAAATGCTCCAGCGAGCGCTCAGCAAACGTTCGTTCAATACATGAGGGTCCAACGGCCGGGGCCGACGGGCCATGGCGCTGTAAAACTGTTCCAGCGCCTCGTCCACGCGCTGCTGCAGGGCCGGCGCCAATTGCGCCTGGGCGCTGCCTTCGCCATAAGCGATCTGACTGTCTTCGGCAAAAATCCCATGGAGCATTTCCTGGGCCTTGAGCGCCGACAACACCGGTTTAAGGGCGTAATCCACCGCCAGCATGTGGGCGATGCTGCCGCCGGTGGCCATGGGCAACACCACTTTGTGAGCCAGGGCTCGTTCAGGCAGCAGGTCCAGCACGGTCTTCAGCGCGCCGGAAAAAGACGCCTTGTACACCGGCGTGGCGATTACCAGGCCGTCAGCGTTTTCGATCTGCTGGAGCAGGTCGATAACCTTCGGGCTGTCGAAACGGGCATGGAGCAGATCTTCGGCCGGGAAATCGCGCACCTGATAGCTCACCACCTCCACACCTTGCTGTTGCAACCAACGTTGCGAGCGCTCCAGCAGCACCCCGGAGCGGGAGCGTTGGCTGGGACTGCCACCGAGTGAGACGACCAACATGCCTACCCTTCCTTAACTGTCACTTGCGATTCGCGGCGGGCGATCTCGCTGCATGGGGCAAACCATAACAGGGGATTTATATATCTTTAAATCATATTTGTTCATTTGGTTATGCGATTAAGGGATATGCAATTCACTTTCCTTGGCGCAATAAAAAAGGCCGTCGAAACGGCCAAAACCCTTGGTGCACCGTGTTCTCATCTCTCCTGTGGGAGCGAGCTTGCTCGCGATAGCGTTGGATCTGCCGGCATCCATGTCGACTGATATACCGCCATCGCGAGCAAGCTCGCTCCTACAGATCAGTTCAGGTGTTGCGTCAACGGTTAGGCTGCGGTGTGAGGCGCAGGTAAGGCTTCACCGCGCGGTAGCCCTTGGGGAAGCGCTGCTTGAGTTCCTCTTCATCCTTGAGCGACGGCACGATCACCACTTCATCGCCGTCCTGCCAGTTGGCCGGGGTGGCGACCTTGTAGTTGTCGGTCAGTTGCAGGGAATCGATCACCCGCAGGATCTCGTTGAAATTGCGACCAGTGCTGGCCGGATAGGTGATGGTCAGGCGAATCTTCTTGTTCGGGTCGATCACGAACAACGAGCGCACGGTCAAGGTGTCGCTGGCGTTGGGGTGGATCAGGTCGTACAGGTCAGAGACCTTGCGGTCGGCGTCGGCCAGGATCGGAAAGTTGACCACGGCGTTCTGGGTCTCGTTGATGTCCTCAATCCACTTGTGGTGCGAGTCCACCGGGTCCACCGAGAGGGCAATGGCCTTGACCCCACGCTGGGCGAACTCGTCCTTGAGCTTGGCCGTGAGGCCCAATTCGGTGGTGCATACCGGCGTAAAATCCGCCGGGTGGGAAAACAGTACACCCCAGCTGTCACCGAGCCATTCGTGGAAGCGAATCTTGCCGGCGCTGGAATCCTGTTCGAAGTCGGGGGCGATGTCGCCGAGTCTGAGGCTCATGGTGCGGCTCCTGGATGAGTTGTTGTGAGCCCAAACTTTGCACCGGTTTCGATTGCTTTAAAAAGAATGAATATCCATTTATCTAGATCATTAGTGAATATAAAAAACTGTTCACTGGCGCCATTCCGCATACCGGCACAAGATCGCCAGTGAGGTTCGAGAAGGCCTCGAGTTGCTGAAAAGAGGAGAAATTCGAGGAAGGCTACAGGGGTGGGCCCGACTCGAAAACGCAAAGCCCCGCCCGGCGTGTTGCCGGGCGGGGCTTTTTTTGTTTTGTACCCACACTACGGAAATTATTGACGCGATTTCAGGACGAGCGGCTAGGATAGGCAGCATGAACACTCAAGCCTTGCTGACTCACCTGCAAAAAACCACCTCCCTGGACTGCTGGCGGTTTACCTGTTCGGCAGCCATGCACAGGGCACCGCCGGGCCTGACAGTGATGTCGATTTGGCTGTTCTCTGGTCCGGTCAGGTCGACTCCGTGTTGTTATGGCAACTTTCCGGAGACTTGGCGGATATAACCGGATGCCCAGTGGATCTGCTTGATTTACGGGCGGCAACGACAGTGATGCAGTACCAGATCCTGACCCGTGGTCGGAGGCTTTGGGCCAGAGACGTACAGGCGGGGTTGTTCGAATGTTTTATCCTCAGCGAAAAAACCGCTCTCGACGAGGCTCGAGCGGGATTGCTCAAGGATATTCAGAAGGAAGGCAGCGTGTATGGCCGATGATGTATTGATCAACAAGGCAGCGAGTATTGTGCGTTGCGTCGCCAGTAGGCGGGAAGAATCCCTTACCTGACCGAAAACATAAAAAAGCCCCGCCCGGCGTGTTGCCGGATGGGGCTTTTTTTCGTCAGGCGAGCGCGTTGCTTACAGCAGCGGGATCGAGTAGCTGACGATCAGGCGGTTTTCATCCTGGTCGCGCTGACCTGGGATGTCGTTGCGCCAGGTAGCGTTTTTCCACATGACGCCAACGTTCTTCAGCGGACCTTCCGGTACGACGTAGCCAACAGTGATGTCACGTTCCCACTCGGTCTTGTCACCGGTGGCGTGGTCAATGTTGTCGCCGCGCAGGTAGATGACGCCAGCGGTCAGGCCAGGAACACCGAGCTTGGCGAAATCGTACGAGTAGCGACCCTGCCAGGTACGTTCACCGGCACGGGCGAACTTGGCGATTTGCATGTCGGTGGTCAGGTAAGCCGACGAACCGTCACCCTGGTTCAGCCAAGGGAAATCGCTGTCGCCGTTGCTGGCCTGGTAGCCACCGCCAAAGGTGTGACCGGCAACGGTGTACAGGAACAGGCCGCTGTACAGGTTGTTGTCGACTTTGCCCTTGGTGACGCTGCCGCCATAGTAGCCAGTGGTGTAGTAGGTGGAATCATGACCGTTGGCGCCGTCGCTGCGGCTGTTGAAATAACGCAGGTCGGACTTCAGCACGCCAGGACCGATGGACCAGTTGTGCACCAGGCCCAGGAAGTGTTGCTTGTAGAAATCTTCCAGGTTGCCGTAGTAGTACTGGGCAGTCAGGTCCTTGGTGATTTTATAGTCACCGCCACCGTAGATGAACTTGTTGCTGTCGCGACCGCTGGCGGTACGACCGTTCGCACCGGCAATGGACAACTCCTCGTTGTTGCTGGAGTTACGACCCTTGGCGTGCTCGATCTGGCCGCCGACGAGCGTCAGGTCCTTGATCTCGTTCGAGGTGATCTGGCCACCTTGGAAGGTTTGCGGCAGCAGACGACCGTCGTTGGTCACGATGACTGGCAGTTTTGGTTGCAGGGTGCCCAGCTTCAGCTCGGTCTGGGAGATCTTCGCCTTGGCGGTCAGGCCCAGGCTGGAGAAGTTATCCACTGCTTCGCCGTTGGACTTGCTCGGGAAAACCGTGCCGCCATAGCTGTTATTGGAGGCACCGTTGGTACCGCCGCCCGAATCCAGTCTGATACCCAGCAGGCCGATGGCATCGATACCGAAACCGACGGTGCCTTGGGTGTAGCCGGAAATGAAGCGCAGGTCGAAACCCTGGCCCCATTCTTCGGATTTGTTCGTAGTAGCAGCCGAATCACGGTTATCCGTGTTGATGTAGAAGTTACGCAGACCCAAGGTAGCCTTGCTGTCCTCGATAAAACCGGCGGCGCCTGCCTGCTGCGCCAATACCCCAACGGCCACAGCCAGGGCCAAGGTGGACTTGTTCATGCTTCGCTCCTCTCGTTTTCTAATTCTTGTGCGTCTTTGGTTCCGGATCGAACGCCCGGAATCCGCGGATGCGCGATTAGCGCCAGACCATGACCGACAAGTCAATCGTAACCATTTGTGACTACGACCATGGTCTAACCCCCCTGCACCGGTCCGCAGGATAATGGATTCTTGTTACTTCCAAAAAGAATTGTTTCACCAGTTTTCAGCTCTTTTCGACATATAGCTGCCATCAAAGCTTCATCAACCGTGGTCCGGCGTATCGGCCAGCCGGCGAATTACTGAATGGCTTTTTGTCGAGAAGCGCTCAGCGGGAAACCCCGGCGTAGAGGGTTCCCTTGATCCTTTGGCGCCGAGGCTGCTTAAGATGGGAGCTTGATGGCTATGCGTCAGGCGATTCATTGTCTGAAATCAAAAAGACGCCCCCTGCGACACTCCCACGCAGGGAGCGCCCCCAGGGGTTACAGGGCTTTTTCGAAGATCTTCGAATTACGCTGATAGTTGTAGAGCGAGGCTCGCGCGGCCGGAAGACGGTCGACGCTGCTGGGCTCGAAACCACGTTCGCGGAACCAGTGGGCGGTACGGGTCGTGAGTACGAACAGCGTCTTGAGCCCTTGGGCGCGGGCGCGGGTTTCGATCCGCTCCAGCAGTTCGTCGCCCCGGCCACCGTGGCGGTACTCCGGGTTCACCGCCAGGCAGGCCAGTTCCCCGGCATCCGAATCGGCGATCTGGTACAGCGCCGCGCAGGCGATGATCATGCCTTCGCGCTCGACCACGCTGAACTGTTCGATCTCGCGCTCCAGCACTTCGCGGGAGCGACGCACCAGAATCCCCTGTTCTTCCAGCGGACTGATCAGGTCCAGCAGGCCGCCGACATCTTCAATGGCCGCTTCGCGCACCACTTCGAATTGTTCCTGGGCCACCAGCGTGCCGCTGCCATCGCGGGTAAACAGTTCGGCCAGCAGCGCGCCGTCCTCGGCATAACTGACGATGTGGCTGCGCGCAACGCCACCACGACAGGCCTGGGCCGCCGCGTCCAGCAGTTCGGCCTGATAGTCGCTGCCCAGGCGTTGCATGTGGCCTGGGACCTGTTGCGGACGTAATTCCCGCACCAGCCGTCCGTCCTCGCCGATAAGCCCCTGTTCGGCACCGAACAACAGCAGCTTGTCGGCCGCCAGGTCGATGGCCGCCCGGGTGGCGACGTCTTCACAGGCCAGGTTGAAGATTTCTCCGGTGGGTGAATACCCCAACGGCGACAGCAATACGATGGAGCGCTCATCCAGCAGGCGGTTGATGCCCTTGCGATCGACCCGGCGCACTTCGCCGGTGTGGTGGTAATCCACACCTTCGAGCACGCCGATCGGCCGGGCGGTGACCAGGTTGCCGCTGGCGACCCGCAGCCGCGAGCCCTGCATGGGCGAGGACGCCATGTCCATGGACAGGCGCGCCTCGATGGCGATGCGCAACTGGCCGACCGCGTCGATCACGCATTCCAGGGTCGCCGCGTCAGTGATGCGCATGCCATGGTGGTAGTGAGGCGTCAGGCCCCGCGCAGCGAGGCGGGTCTCGATCTGCGGGCGTGAACCATGGACCAGCACCAGGCGCACGCCGAGGCTGTGGAGCAGCACCAGGTCATGGACGATGTTGCCGAAATTAGGGTGTTCCACTCCGTCGCCGGGCAGCATGACGATGAAGGTGCAATCACGGTGGGCGTTGATGTAGGGCGAAGCGTGACGAAGCCAATTGACGTATTCGGGCATGAACCTGGACCTGTAATAAATAACAGCCAAAAAAAGACGAAACAGAACGCACAACGGGCTGGTGGTTATCGTCGGAACAGGCTTGGCGACACGCGCGCTCTCCTCATGTGATGAATACGGGCCCGCAAGGGCGCAATTTAATCGGCCGTGGCCGACGTCAGGCAGTAATGGCCGATCAACTGCCGCAACAGCTCCACGGTAGGTTGCAAACGTGACATTTCAAGGTACTCGCCCGGTTGGTGGGCACAGGCGATATCGCCAGGACCGAGCACCAGGGTTTCACAGCCAAGGCGCTGAAGATAAGGCGCTTCGGTGCCGAACGCCACTGCTTCGGCACGATGGCCGGTCAGTCGTTCGGCCACGCGGACCAATTCGGCGTCCTCGGCCTGCTCGAACGGCGGCACTTCGGGGAACAGCGGCGCGTAGTCGATCTTGACTTGATGGCGCTCGGCGATGGGGTTGAGCTTCTGCTGGATCGCCGCCCGCAGCACTTGCGGGTCCATGCCCGGCAAAGGCCGCAGGTCAAATTCCATGGAGCATTGGCCGCAGATCCGGTTGGGGTTGTCGCCGCCGTGGATGCAGCCGAAGTTCAGGGTCGGTTGCGGCACGGTGAACTGCGGGTTACGGAATTCACGCTGCCATTGCAGGCGCAGGCCGCGCAATTCGCCCATGGCATCGTGCATGGCTTCCAGCGCGCTGTGGCCCAGGCGCGGATCGGACGAATGGCCGCTGCGCCCGAGAATGTCGATGCGCTCCATCATGATGCCTTTGTGCATCCGAATTGGCTTGAGGCCGGTCGGCTCACCGATCACCGCTGCCCGCCCCAAGGGCCGGCCGGCATCGGCCAGGGCCCGGGCGCCGGACATGGAGCTTTCTTCGTCACAGGTGGCGAGGATCAGCAGCGGTTGCTTGAACGGTTGGTCCAGCAGCGGCTTGAGCGCTTCGATGGCCAGGGCGAAAAAGCCCTTCATGTCACAACTGCCCAGGCCGACCCAACGGCCATCGACCTCGGTGAGCTTCAACGGATCGGTCTGCCACAACGCGCCGTCGAACGGCACCGTGTCACTGTGGCCGGCCAGCACCAGGCCGCCGGGACCGCTGCCGAAACTGGCCAGCAGATTGAATTTGCCAGGGCTGACCTGCTGGATATCGCAGGAGAACCCCAGCTCAGTGAGCCAGCCGGCCAACAGCTCGATGACAGCGCTGTTGGACTGGTCGAGCCCAGGCTGGGTACAGCTGACCGAAGGCGTGGCGATCAGGGCAGCGAATTGATCTTTCATGGACGGCAAAGGCATCGCTGGCTCCGGGCATACAGATTGGTGTTCATCATAGAACCATCTGGACCCAGGAATAAACCTAGGGCGAGTCAGTCCTGTACACTGCACGGCCTTGGCAGCCACACCTTCCCCCGGCTGCGCACCCGATCCCTGGATTTTCCGGCCATGCAGAAAGAAACCGAAATCAAACTCCGCGTCAGCCGCGAGACCCTGGCAGCCTTGCGCGAGCATCCGCTGCTGAAAAAACGCAACAAGAGTGGCTGGGAACGCCACGAATTGATGAACCAGTATTTCGACACGCCAGAGCGTGACCTGGCCCGGGCCAAGGTCGCCCTGCGCCTGCGTCGCGACGGCGAAGAGGTGATCCAGACCCTCAAGACCCGCGGCCAGAGCGTCGCCGGCCTGTCCGAGCGCAACGAATACGACTGGCACCTGCCCAAGGCCAAGCTCGACCTGAAGAAGCTCGACGGCGAATGCTGGCCCGAGGCCTTGGCCGAACTGGACAAGAAAACCCTCAAGGCCATCTTCACCACCGATTTCGTCCGCGAACGCGCTGAAATCGCTTGGGGCCGTGGCAAAAGCAAGGTGGTCATCGAAGCGGCCCTGGACCTGGGCCACGTGGTGGTCGGCAAGCAGAAGGAAGAAATCTGCGAACTGGAGCTGGAACTGCGCGAAGGCGAACCCGCCGCCCTGCTGGAACTGGCCGCCGAGCTGGCCATGACCCTGCCCCTGATGCCCTGCGACATCAGCAAGGCCGAGCGTGGCTATCGCTTGCATGACGCGGGCAGCTACGCCTTGAGCCTGCCAGCCCCGCAACTGACTGCCGAAACGCCGCTGGACGATGCCTTCGCCGCGCTGAGCTGGCATTTGCTCGGCAGCAGCCAGCGCCTGGCCGAGCAATACCGGTTCAACGGCCATTGGCGCCTGCTGCAGGACTGGGTGGAAAACCTCGCCGAACTGCGCGCCCTGCTCAGCAGCCTCGGCCAGGCCGCGCCGCGCCAATCGACCCACGACTTGCGCCTGGCCCTGGACGCGTTGCTGGAAGACTGGCGCCCACTGGTCCAGGCCGGCCTGGACGACGAAGACGTGCGCAAGGCCGCGCCGGAGCAGTTCCTCGAAGAGCTGCAAGACCCGCGTTGGGGCCTGTTTTCCCTCAACACGTCACGCTGGCTGCTGGCCCGCAGCTGGGCCGTCGAGCGCAACACCCGCGGCAATCGCCAGGGCGCGGCGCAACTGGGCAGCTGGTTGCCACGCCTGTTGGGCGAAGAGTCCTCGTCCCTGCAATTGCAACGTTATCAACAGCAACCGGAAGACCTGGCCGAGCAACTGCCGCGCATCGAACGCATCCAGGCCTGGCTGCACCATGCCCGCCATGTGCTGGAGATCCCGGAAATGGATCGGCTCTACGGTGAGCTGAACAAGCTGGCACAACTGGCCAACCAACCGATCACCGACGAAACGCTGGATGCGCGCATGCAACAGGCGATTGCGGTGTACCAGAACCGGGCTTGGAAGACCTTGTTGCGCCTGTGATGCCGCCATCGCGAGCAAGCTCGCTCCCACAGGAGTTCGGCGTTGTACCCACCTATTGTGGACGCTGAAATTCCCTGTGGGAGCGAGCTTGAACTGGTCAAGTAATCCCGGACACCGATTACGGTATTTATGCCGCTTTTTGCTCCATGGCTATTGGCGACAGGTAGTTGTTGTAGCTGTGGAGCCTGATTCGGTTGTATCGCATGAAGAAGCTGGTCATATCCTGTTTGGCTTCTTCAACTGTCGTGTAGCCCTTGGTGGGCACCCACTCTGATTTGAGCGTCCCGAAGAAACGCTCTGTTGGTGCGTTGTCCCAGCACTGCCCCCTGCGGCTCATGCTTTGCGTTATCCCGTGTTCCAGCAGCACGGACTGAAAGCGCTGGCTGGTGTATTGGCAGCCTTGATCCGAATGAAACATCAAGCCCGCCTGTTTGCCTCGTACTTCCACCGCCATCCTCAGTGCCTTGCTAACCAGGTCGGCGTCATTGATCAGAGAAAACGCCCAGCCGACGATTCGGCGGGCGAACAGATCAATGACCGCTGCCAAGTGATACCAGCGTTTACCAACCATCAGGCTGGTAACGTCGCCGCACCAAACCTGATTGATTGCGGTTGGCTCGAAGTTACGCTCGAGCAGGTTCTTGGCCACAAATGCTTCGACGCCTCTAGAGCGATACTGATGGCGGCGGCGCTGTCTGCTGGCCAGATTTGCCTCCGCCATGAGTTTTCCGGCCAGATGCCGTCCCACCTTGATCTGCTGGGCCTTCAAGTGCTGAGAGATCACCCGCGCGCCTGCACTTCCCCGGCTTTCGTCATGCAGTTGCACGACTTTCGCTCTGAGCGCGTCACGCTCGGTATTCGGTGCTGAGCGACGCTTAAGCCAGTCATAAAACGCGCTACGGGAAACGCTCAGCGCACTGCAAAGCAGGCAGGTCGGATATGAACTCGACTCTCTCAGTTCCTCGATCAGGAAAAACGATCGGGATCCGACATCAAGAGAGCCGTAGCCTTTTTTAAGATTTCAGCCTCGGTTTCCAGGCGCTTGATCTTGGCTCGCAGCTGTTGAAGCTCTCGCTGTTCTTCGCTGATTGCCTTGGTGCCTGCCACTGGCTGCCCTTTCTGACGTTCTTTGCGAACCTGATCAATCCAGCGGCGCAGAGCCGTAGGGCCAACTTCCATCGATGCACAGACGTCGGGAACTGAGCAGTTATCATCAAGAACCATGCTTGCAGCACGTTGCTTGAACTCGCGGGTGTAGGTCTTTCGCTCTTGCATGAAACCTCCTGATTGGGCGAATCATATCGCCCTTAAGAGGTGTCCGGGTTCATTAGGCCAGTTCAGCTTGCTCGCGATGAGGCCAACCCGAACACCACAAAAACAAGCTTCAGCGCACCACCGGCAAACTCGTCGTCGACTTGATCTCCGACAGCGCCACGATCGAATTCACCTCCTGGATCCCCGGCACCATCGACAGCTTTTCGAAAAAGAATCGCTCATACGCCTCGATGTCCGCCGTGACGATGCGCAGCAGAAAATCCACCGATCCCATCAGCACGTAACACTCCAGCACTTCGGGAAAGCCGCGGATCGCCTCGGTGAATTCGGTGAAGTTCGAACGGCCATGGGCGTTGAGTTTCACTTCGGCGAAGATCTGCGTGTTGAGGCCGATTTTCTTGCGGTCCAGCAAGGTCACCTGGGCGCGGATGATGCCCTCCTCCTTCATCCGCTGGATCCGCCGCCAGCACGGCGATTGAGACAAACCGACCTGCTCGGCGATCTGCGCGCTGGACAGCGAGGCATCCTCTTGCAGCAGGGCCAGTATCCTGCGGTCATAGCTATCCAGCTCGCTTTGCATAGACAAACCCAAAATGAATGATCTGGAGACTCAAGCGATTCGAAACATCGCCGAAAACACCCATCTTAGATAAGAAATACCCGGCGACGCATGTAAATATTTCTCCGCCGCCAAGGAGACCGCACATGCCCCCACTTGAAGCCGTTGCCACCACCCCGACCCGCGCCGACGTCTGGCACGCCGCCAATGCCCATTGCCGCGTGCACTACCAGATGCTGGCCGAGGCCGAGCCGGACCTGCTCTGCCGGGCATTGAACCTGTTTGCCTTGCAAGGCCTGACCCCGCAGCAGGTTCGCGTCGAGCGCCTCGACGAGCTGCTGTCGCTGGACATCGTCATGGACGGCCTGAGCTGGCACCGTGCCCAGGTCATCGCAGAAAAATTACGTAACCTGATCGGCATGTGCTCGGTGGACCTGCAAGGCGCTGATATTGCGCGAGTTGAGCCGGCCCAAGCGGCCGGTTGACCCCCCACGGGCAAGAATTGGTAACGCATTGGTCGGGTAGTGGCCCAACGGACCACCGGGTCGGGACTATTCTTTTGCAGACCGAGCGAGGACGCCGAGGCGTCTGTATCGCGGCTTTGCTGCAATTGTCCAATAGGAACCCGCATGTCCACCAAACACGCCACTCAGGACCGCTGGCTGGACCTCAATGATCTGCTGCGCCAACTGGTCACCCAGGGCTTCATCAGCCAGGATTCGGCCGAAACCGCGCTCAACGCCCGCCGGCGCCACAGCGCCAACAGCCAGCTGCACCCGCTGGAGTTCATTGCCAACCAGCACCTGGACGACCTCAGTCGGCCCGGCAAGCGCCTGGACCTTGAGAACCTGACTCTCTGGTTGTCCCAGCAGGCCGGCCAACCCTACATGCGCATCGACCCGCTGAAAATCAACGTGGCGGCCGTAACGCCCTTGATGTCCTATGCCTTTGCCCAGCGCCACAAGATCCTCGCGGTGGCGGTCGATCGTGACGCCGTCACCGTCGCCAGCGCACAACCCTACGTCAACAGTTGGGAAGCCGACCTGACCCATGTGCTCAAGTTGCCGATCAAGCGGGTGGTCGCCAATCCGGTGGATATCCAGCGCCTGAGCGTGGAGTTCTATCGCCTGGCCAAATCGGTCAGCGGCGCCACCACGGTCGATCAGCAACCGAGCAACCTGAGCAATTTCGAACAGTTGCTCAACCTCGGCGCCAGCGACCAGGAACCGGACGCCAACGACGCCCACATCGTCAACATCGTCGACTGGCTATTCCAGTACGCCTTCCAACAGCGGGCCAGCGATATCCACATCGAACCGCGCCGCGAGCAGGGCACGGTGCGATTTCGCATCGACGGGGTGCTGCACACCGTCTACCAATTCCCGCCGCAGGTCACGATGGCGATCGTCAGTCGCCTCAAGAGCCTGGGGCGGATGAACGTCGCGGAAAAACGCAAACCCCAGGATGGCCGGGTCAAGACCAAGACCCCGGACGGCGGCGAAGTGGAATTGCGCCTGTCGACCTTGCCCACGGCGTTCGGCGAAAAAATGGTCATGCGGATCTTCGACCCGGAAGTGCTGCTCAAGGATTTCGACCAGCTCGGTTTCTCCGCCGACGACCTGCGCCGCTGGCAGGACATGACCCGCCAGCCCAACGGCATCATCCTGGTGACCGGGCCGACCGGTTCGGGCAAGACCACCACCCTCTACACCACACTCAAGAAGCTGGCGACGCCGGAAGTGAACCTCTGCACCATCGAGGACCCGATCGAAATGGTCGAGGCGTCGTTCAACCAGATGCAGGTCCAGCACAACATCGACCTGAGCTTCGCCGCCGGGGTGCGGGCCCTCATGCGACAAGACCCGGACATCATCATGATCGGTGAAATCCGAGACCTGGAAACCGCTGAAATGGCGATCCAGGCAGCGCTCACCGGTCACTTGGTCCTGTCGACGCTGCACACCAACGACGCGCCGAGCGCCATCAGTCGCCTGCTGGAGCTGGGCGTGCCCCATTATTTGATCAAGGCCACCGTCCTCGGGGTCATGGCCCAGCGGTTGGTGCGCACCCTGTGCCCGCAATGCAAGGCGCCCCTGACCCTGAACGAAGACGACTGGCAGACCCTGACCCGACCCTGGCAGGCACCGCTGCCGAGCAATGCCCAGCAGGCCGTCGGTTGCCTGGAATGCCGCGACACCGGCTACCGCGGCCGCGCCGGCGTCTACGAAATCATGCAACTGACCGACAGCGTCAAGGCCTTGATCCACCCCGACACCGACCTGCTGGCGGTGCGCCGCCAGGCCTTCAAGGAAGGCATGCGCAGCCTGCGGCTGTCAGGGGCGCAAAAGGTCGCGGCGGGCTTGACCACCGTCGAGGAAGTGTTGCGGGTTACGCCCCAGAGCGAGCAGAGGTAACGGCGTGAAGTTGTTCCCGCGGAAGCCGTAGGAGCTGTCGAGTGCAACGAGGCTGCGATCTTGTCCCAGAGAGTTGAGTCTCAAGCGAAAAATCAAAATCAAAATCAAAATCAAAAGATCGCAGCCTTCGGCAGCTCCTACAGGGCTCAACGTATCGCTAAATCTCCACCCCACAAGGACTATAGAGAAGATAATGGCCGTTTGCCCTACACTCAGGGCTCGCAGGTCCATCTCAATTCGCACAGGGAACCGTCATGCAGATCGGTAGCGTACTTTTACTTTTCATCGGCCTGGTGGTCGTCATTCTCTTCATGGGCTTCAAGGTCGTACCCCAGGGCTACCAATGGACGGTCGAGCGGTTCGGCCGCTACACCAATACGCTCAAGCCCGGCCTGAATATCATCATCCCGGTGATGGATCGCATCGGGCGCAAGATCAACGTCATGGAAAGCGTGCTGGACATTCCGCCCCAGGAAGTCATCACCGCCGACAACGCCACGGTACAGATCGACGCTGTGTGCTTCTTCCAGGTGGTCAATACGGCCCAGGCAGCCTACGAAGTCAACAACCTCGAACACGCCATCCGCAACCTGCTGCAAACCAATATCCGCACCGTGCTGGGGTCCATGGAGCTGGATGCGATGCTGAGCCAGCGCGACGGCATCAACGAAAAACTGCTGCGCACCGTCGATGAAGCCACGGCGCCGTGGGGCATCAAGATCACCCGGATCGAGATCAAGGACATCAGCCCGCCGGCCGACCTGATGGCCGCCATGTCGGGGCAAATGAAAGCCGAACGGATCAAGCGTGCCCAGATCCTCGAAGCCGAGGGCCTGCGTGCGTCGGCGATTCTCACCGCCGAAGGCAAGAAGCAGGCGCAGATCCTCGAGGCCGAGGGCAGCCGCCAGGCCGCGTTCCTGGAGTCCGAGGCCCGCGAGCGCCAGGCGCAAGCCGAAGCACTGGCCACCCAGGTCGTGTCCCAGGCCATTGCCGACGGTAACGTCCAGGCCGTGAACTACTTCGTCGCGCAGAAATACATCGATGCGCTGGGCAAATTGGCGTCGGCCAACAACAGCAAGGTGATCCTGATGCCGCTGGAAGCCAGCCAGGTCATCGGTGCGGTCGGTGGCATCGGCGAGATCGTCAAGGCCACCTTCGACAGCAAGAAAGCCTGAGGCGCGCGTATGTGGGAGTTCCTGCAACACATGTCGTACTGGGACTGGCTGGCGCTGGGCGTGATCCTGCTGATCCTCGAAGTGTTCGGCGCCGGTGGCTACTTGCTGTGGATCGGCATGGCCGCCGCGGCAGTCGGCGTACTCACGTTCATCCTGCCGCAGCTGCCGTGGGAGCTGCAGTTCCTGTTGTTCGGCCTGTTTGCCATCGCCACGGCGCTGTACTGGTGGCAACGCCAGCGCAGCGCGGTGCGCCAAAGCGATCAGCCGCTCCTGAACCTGCGCGGACAGGAACTGATCGGCAAGGTCTTCCTGGTGCATGAAGCGATTGTCGAAGGCCGCGGCAAGATCAAGGTGGCCGACAGCGTCTGGCTGGCCAAGGGGCCCGAGTCGCCCATTGGTACGCGGGTCAAGGTGGTGGCCCAGGAAGGCGCGGTATTGCAAGTGGAGCGGGCTGACTGACAAGTCATGGAACTGAATCGAGACGCAGGTAATCCAACGTCATAGTTAACCCAGTGGAGTCACCTATCATGCGTCTCAAACTTGCTGTCGCTACCCTAGCCTTGCTGTCTCTTCCTGTTGGCTCGGCAATGGCCGACACGTTTTGGCGTAACGTCATCTCATCCGGTGCGACCACCGGTTCCACCTACCTGACCTTCAAGGATCACAAACTGATCGTCGCCGCCCAGGACGATGCCGGCAGCTTCGTCGCCAGTGATGGCGGTATCCGCGGCCCTTACCTGGAGGCAGCGATGCAGAAAGTACGCGCCGACAACCCAGGCCTGCAAGCCACCGACATGGAACTGGCCAACGCGATCCTGGCGAAAAACGCCGTCGCCCAGGAGTGATTCCCGGCCCATGAAAAATGCCGCTCGATGAGAGCGGCATTTTTTTTGTCCGGTGAATAATCCCGAGACAGCCCCCAGTCCCCTGTGGGAGCGAGCTTGCTCGCGATAGCGGAGTGTCAGCCAACAACAATGCTGCTGATCCACCGCTATCGCGAGCAAGCTCGCTCCCACAGGTACAGTCGGGTTATTCGCCGATAGCGGCCTTGTAGCCTGCCGCATCGAGCAGCTTGTCCAGCTCAGCCTTGTCGCTTGGCTTGAGCTTGAAGATCCACGCACCGTACGGATCGGAGTTCAGCAACTCCGGCGAAGCGCCCAACTCTTCGTTGATCGCGATCACTTCGCCGGCAACCGGGGAGTAGATGTCGGAAGCGGCCTTGACCGACTCAACCACACCGGCCTGGTCACCTGCGGCAAAGACCTTACCGATTTCCGTCAGCTCGACAAACACCACATCGCCCAAGGCTTCCTGCGCATGATCGCTGATGCCCACGGTGACGGTGCCGTCAGCTTCCAGACGGGCCCACTCATGGCTTTCGGCAAACCGCAGGTCGGCAGGGATATCACTCATATTCTGTGTCCTCAAGAGAAAGTGTCAGCGGCCAGCGGCCCGCCGCAAAAGGTTAGATCAGGGTTTTGCCATGGCGGACGAAGGTCGGTTTGACCACCCGTACCGGGTACCACTTACCACGAATTTCCACCTCGGCCCGGTCGGCGGTTGCCATCGGAACACGTGCCAGGGCGATCGACTTGCTAAGCGTAGGAGAAAAACTACCACTGGTGATCTCTCCTTCGCCAACATTGGCGATGCGAACCACCTGATGGGCGCGCAACACGCCCCGCTCTTCCAGCACCAGCCCGACCAGTTTGTGCTGCACACCGCTGGCAAGCTCGGCCTCCAGCGCACTGCGCCCGATGAACGGACGGCTCGCCGGTTCCCAGGCGATGCTCCAGGCCATGTTCGAGGCCAGGGGCGAAACGTCCTGACTGATGTCCTGGCCGTAGAGGTTCATGCCGGCTTCCAGGCGCAAGGTATCGCGGGCGCCGAGGCCGATGGGCGAAATGCCGGCCCCTACGAGATCGTTGAAGAAACTCGGAGCCTCTTGGGCGGGCAGCACAATCTCCAGGCCATCTTCACCGGTGTAGCCGGTCCGGGCGATGAACCATTCGCCGTCGGCGCGGCCTTCGAAAGGCTTGAGTTGCTGGATGATTTGGCCACGCGGTTGTGTGACCAGCTCGGCAATCTTTTGCCGGGCGTGGGGACCCTGGATCGCCAGCATCGCCAGCTCGGGGCGCTCATGTAACTGCACGTCGTAGTCACCGAGCTGCGCCTGCATCCAGGCCAGGTCCTGATCGCGGGTCGAGGCGTTGAAGACCAGCCGATAGCCGTCCTCGACACGGTAGATGATCATGTCGTCGACAATGCCGCCGCGCTCATTGAGCATCGCGCTGTACAAGGCACTGCCTGAGCCCTGCAAGCGGTCGACGTCATTGGCCAGCAAGCGCTGCAGCCAGACCTTGGCCTGGGGGCCGGCGACATCAATCACGGTCATGTGGGATACATCGAACACACCGCAGTCGCGACGCACCTGATGGTGCTCTTCGACTTGCGAGCCGTAGTGCAAAGGCATATCCCAACCGCCAAAATCGACCATCTTCGCGCCAAGGGCGAGATGAAGGTCATACAGAGGCGTACGCTGTCCCATGGGTTTCTCCTTCCGGGCTTGGCGAAGGTGCGGACGGACACTGCGTAGCGCGAACGCCTGAAAAAAAGGAGTTTTCTGACGCTCTCAGTTGCCCGGTCCGACAGACGGACCGCACCGAATGCCGCGCATTGTAGCCGCATGAGGTAGGACTGACACCTAGCTGTTTCGATGGGCCGAACGTCGTATCAATCCGATGACCGGCAACAACCCCACCAAGACCAACGTCAGCGCCGGCAACGCGGCCCGGGCCCACTCCCCTTCGCTGGTCATCTCGAAGATCCGCACCGCCAGCGTGTCCCAGCCGAACGGGCGCATCAGCAGCGTCGCGGGCATTTCCTTGAGCACATCGACGAACACCAGCAACGCCGCGCTCAATGTCCCGGGCAACAACAACGGCAGATACACTTTGAAAAACAGTCGTGGGCCACTGACCCCAAGGCTGCGTGCCGCTTCGGGCAAGGACGGACGAATTCGCGCCAGGCTGCTCTCCAACGGACCGTAGGCCACGGCCAGGAAGCGCACCAGATACGCCAGCAACAGCGCCGACAGGCTGCCCAGCAGCAACGGCTTGCCTGCGCCGCCGAGCCAGGCCGACAGCGGAATGACCAGCTCGCGGTCCAGGTAGCTGAACGCGAGCATGATCGACACCGCCAACACCGAACCGGGCAAGGCATACCCCAGGTTCGCCAGGCCGACGCCGGCACGAATCGGGCGGGTCGGCGCCAACCGCCGGGCGAACGCCAGCAGCAAGGCCACGCAGACGGTGACCAACGCGGCCAGGCCGCCCAAGTAGAGGGTATGGACGATCAGCCCGGCATAACGCTCATCCAGGTCGAAACGGCCGCGTTGCCAGAACCACACCACCAATTGCAGCACCGGGATGACAAACGCGCAGGCAAACACCAGGAAGCACCAGCCACTGGCCGCCACGGCCTTGAAGCCGCGCAACGTGTACAACGCCTTGACCCGGGGCCGCTCGTTGCTGGCTCGTTGGGCGCCGCGGGCCCGGCGTTCGCCGTAGAGCACCAGCATCACCGCCAACAACAGCAGGCTGGCCAGTTGGGCTGCGCTGGATAGGCTGAAGAATCCGTACCAAGTCTTGTAGATGGCGGTGGTGAAGGTGTCGAAGTTGAACACTGACACCGCACCGAAATCCGCCAGGGTTTCCATCAGCGCCAGCGCCACGCCTGCACCGATGGCCGGCCGGGCCATCGGCAGCGCCACGCGCCAGAACGCCTGCCATGGCGATTGCCCCAGCACCCGGGCAGCCTCCATCAAGCCCTTGCCCTGGGCCAGGAAGGCACTGCGCGCCAGCAAATAGACGTAAGGGTAAAAGACCAACACCAGCACCAGGATTACCCCGCCGGTGGAACGAACCCGAGGCAGGCGCAGGCCGCTGCCGAACCACTCTCGCATCAGCGTCTGCACAGGGCCGGCAAAATCCAGCAGACCCACGAAGACAAACGCCAGCACATAAGCCGGAATCGCAAACGGCAGCATCAACGCCCAGTCGAGCCAGCGTCGCCCCGGGAACTCACACAGGCTGGTGAGCCAGGCGAGACTGACCCCCAACAGCGTCACACCGATCCCCACGCCAAGGATCAACGTGAGTGTGTTGCCTAGCAGGCGGGGCATTTGCGTGTCCCACAGGTGGGACCAGATCTGTTGGTCGATGCTCTGCCAGGACAGTAGCAAGACGCTCAAGGGCAACAGGACCAACGCGGCGATGGCGAAGACCAGGGGATACCAACGGCGTTGGGCGGGGTGGGCCAAGGAGAACTCTCGTTAAATGGTCACGTGGCGAGGGAGCTTGATCCCGCTGGGCTCTGTAGGAGCTGGCGGAGCCTGCGATCTTTTGATCTTGATCTTGATCTTTCGCTTGAGACTCAAGTGTCTAGGGAAAGATCGCAGCCTCGTTGCACTCGACAGCTCCTACACAGCTCCTACAGGCTCAGCGGGAGCAAGCTCCCTCGCCACATGCTTTCAATGAACTGAACAGGACGGGTCTCAGTTCCAGCCAGCGCGATCCATCATGCGAATGGCTTCGGCCTGGCGTTTACCCGCGACTTCCACCGGCAGGGTGTCGGCCTTGAACTTGCCCCAGGCTGCCACTTCCTTGGACGGTTCGACTTTCGGGTTGGCCGGGAATTCCTGGTTCACGTCGGCAAAAATGCTCTGTGCTTCTGGCGTAGTCATCCACTCCACCAGCTTCTTCGCGGCTTCCGGATGCGGTGCATGCTGGGTCAAGCCAATGCCGGAGAGGTTGATGTGCACGCCACGATCAGCCTGGTTCGGCCAGAACAGCTTGACCTTCAGGTCCGGCTTCTGCTGGTGCAAGCGGCCATAGTAGTAAGTGTTGACGATGCCGACATCGCATTGGCCTGCGTTGATCGCTTCAAGCAACGCAGTGTCGTCGGAGAACACGTCAGTGGACAGGTTCTTGACCCATCCCTTGAGGATTTCCTCGGTTTTTTCCGCCCCGTGGGTTTCGATCAGGGTGGCAGTCAGGGACTGGTTGTAGACCTTCTTCGAGGTCCGCAGGCACAGGCGGCCTTCCCACTCTTTGCCAGCCAACGCTTCATAGGTGGTCAATTCGCTGGGTTTAACCCGCTCGGTGGAATAGACGATGGTCCGCGCCCGCAGGCTCAAGCCGGTCCAGGCGTGGGAGGACGCGCGGTATTGAGGCGGGATGTTGGCATCGATCACCGGGGAGGTGAACGGCTGGAGAATACCCATCTGCTCGGCTTGCCAGAGGTTACCGGCATCGACGGTGAGCAGCAGGTCGGCGGTGGCGTTTGCGCCTTCGGCCTTGATCCGCTGCATCAACGGCGCTTCCTTGTCAGTGATGAACTTCACCGATACGCCGGTTTTCTTGGTGTAGGCGTCGAAGACCGGCTTGATCAGTTCATCGATGCGCGAGGAGTAGACCACCACCTCATCGGCGGCCTGGGCGGCAGTGGTGCCGACCAGGGTCAAGGCGAGGGCGGACAGCAGGCGTTTGGTTGCCAACATGGTAGCGATCTCTGGATGGTGAGCGAAGCGCAAATGATAAGGACTCACATTTGGCACTACAATCGAACAGTAGGCGGACACATTTCCAAATGTTGCAACAGTGGGGTCGAGATGGCTGTTCCGGCCCCATCGCGAGCAAGCTCGCTCCCACAGGTTTCACCGAATCAACTGTGGGAGCGAGCTTGCTCGCGATGGGGCCATAAGCCCCAACCCACATTTCAGGCCTTGGCCAGATCCGGCAGATCCCCAATCAACCCCAGCGCCTCGCGCACGAACAGCGCCTTGGCCTCAGGCAAGCGGTCCACCAGTTTCAACCCGGTGTTACGCAACCAGCGCACCGGCAGCGGATCGGCCTGGAACAACCGCTCGAAGCCCTCCATCGCGGCCATCAGCGCCAGGTTGTGGGGCATGCGGCGCCGCTCGTAGCGGCTCAACACCTTCACGTCCGCCAAGCGCTCGCCCCGTGCGGCCGCTTGCAACAGCACTTCGGCCAGCACGGCGGCGTCGAGGAAGCCCAGGTTCACCCCCTGCCCAGCCAACGGATGGATGGTGTGGGCGGCGTCGCCGATCAGCGCCAGCCCTTCGGCCACGTAGCGCTTGGCATGGCGCTGGCGCAGCGGCACGCACAGGCGCGGGTCGGCGCTCAGTACCGGACCGAGCTGGCCTTCGAAGGCGCGTTCCAGTTCGTTGCAGAATCGAGTGTCATCGAGCGCCATCAAGCGCTGCGCTTCTTCGGGGGTGGTGGACCAGACAATCGAGCACCAGTCATGCTGGCCGTCACGCTCAAGGGGCAGGAACGCCAGCGGACCGTTGTCGGTGAAGCGCTGCCACGCCGTCATTCGATGCGGCCGGGCGCTGCGCACGCTGGTGACGATGGCGTGGTGCAGGTAATCCCATTCGCGCGTCGCCACGCCGGTCAGGCGGCGCACAGCCGAATTCGCGCCGTCGGCGGCAATGACCAGGGGCGCGCGCAGGGTGCGGCCATCGGCCAGGGTCAGCAACCAATCGTCGCCGGAACGACGCATCTGTTCCAGCCGGGCATTGGCCAGCAGGCCCAGGTCGCAGTCATGCAACCGATCCAGCAGCGCGTCCTGCACCACGCGGTTTTCAACGATGTGCCCAAGCGTCTCGGCGTGCAGGCTGGCGGCGGAAAAATGGATCTGCCCGGTGCCGCTGCCGTCCCAGACGTGCATGTCGGTATAAGGGCTGGCACGCCGGGTGGTGATGCCGCCCCAGACGCCCAGGCGGTCGAGGATTCGCTGGCTGGCCGTCGACAAGGCGCTGACCCGGGGCTCGAACGCGGCCTGGGGATCGAAAGGCTTGACGCTCATCGGGCTGCCGTCGAGCAACAGCACTTGCAGGCCACGGCCCTGCAACGCCAGCGCCAGGGCGCTGCCGACCATACCGGCGCCGACAATCAGCAGATCTGCACGCAATTCCATGCTCTATGCCTGTTTTGCTGGCGACGTCAGTCGCCCATGAAAAGAAGTGACCACGCCAGCCTCACGCATCGGGACGCGTCCCCAAGCCCATGGCCTGGCGGGCGAACCAGCGCTTGGCCGGCGGCAGCAGGTCGAGGCCCAGCAAGCCGAGGTTACGGCCCAGGGACACCAGCGGCAGGTTGCTGCCAAACAGGCGCGTGACCTGGTCGGAGAAGCCCACGGTCAGGGCCTGGTCCGTGCGCTGGCTCTCGCGATAAGCCTGCAACACGGCAAAGTCTCCGGGCTCGCCGTCGCTGTCGAGCAAGGCATCGGCCAGGGCCTGGGCATCGCGCAGGGACAGGTTGAACCCCTGCCCGGCAATTGGATGCAGGCTGTGGGCGGCATTGCCCAGGATCGCCAGGTGCGGACGGACCTGCTCTTCAGCCTCCACCAACGCCAGCGGGTACAAGTGCCGCACGCCCACCTGTTTCAGCGTCCCCAGGCGATAACCGAACACGCCCTGCAATTCGCTGAGGAAGCTGCGCTCGTCGAGGGCTGCCAGCCGTTGTGCGTCCATGCCCTGGCGGGTCCAGACCAACGCGCAGCGATTCTCCGGCAGCGGCAACAAGGCCATCGGGCCGTCATCGGTGAAGCGTTCGAAGGCCATGCCATTGTGGGCTTCGCTGGGGGTGATGTTGGCGATCAAGGCGCTTTGGTCATAAGGGCGACTGCGCACGCCGACGCCCAACTGCTCGCGCAGGCTGGAGCGACCACCATCGGCCAATACCGCAAGATCGCACTCCAGGGTGGTTTCGTCGTCGAGGGTCAGGCGATAACCGCCGACCAATGGCTCCATGCGCGTCACCTGCGCCGGACAGCGCCAACTGACCACTTCCGGGTCCAGGCCTTGCCACAGGCACTGGCCGAGCCAGGCGTTTTCCACCACATAGCCCAGCGCTGGCACACCTTCTTCCATGGCCGACAGCCGCGCCGTGGAAAACCGCCCGCGGTCGGACACATGGATCTGCTTGATCGGTTCGGCGCGGCGGGAAATTTCCTGCCAGACACCCAGGCGTTGATAAATCTGCCGGGCACCGTAGGACAATGCCGAGGACCGGGCATCGTAGCTTGGCTGCCAGGCGTCGCCAGGGGCGAAGGGCTCGATCAGCATGATCTTCCAGCCCCGGGCCTTGGCACCGGCCTGCAGGGCCAGGGCCAGGCTCGCGCCGACCAGGCCGCCGCCGATGATGGCCACGTTGATCCGGCTCATGCCGCTTGCGTCCGGGCGGCGGCCATCAGGGCCTCGATGTCGGCGACCGTTTTCGGCACGCCTCGGCTCAGGATTTCACAACCGGTCTTGGTCACTACCACGTCATCCTCGATGCGCACGCCAATGCCGCGCCATTTTTTCGCGACGCTGCGGTTGTTCGGGCTGATATAGATGCCCGGTTCCACCGTCAACGTCATGCCGATTTCCAGGACCCGCCATTCGCCGCCGACCCGGTATTCGCCCACATCATGCACGTCCATGCCCAGCCAATGGCCGGCGCGGTGCATGTAGAACGCCCGGTAGGCCTCGCTGGCAATCAAATCGTCCACCTCACCTTCCAGCAGTCCCAGGCGCACCAACCCTTCGGTAATGACCCGGACCGTCGCTTCGTGGGCCTGGTTCCAGTGTTTGTCCGGTGCGATCTGGGCAAACGCGGCTTCCTGGGCGGCCAGCACCACTTCGTAGATCGCTTTCTGCTCGGGCGAAAACTTGCCGCTGACCGGCCAGGTACGGGTGATATCGCTGGCGTAGCAGTCGATTTCACAGCCGGCGTCGATCAACACCAGGTCGCCGTCCTTGAGCAACGCGTCGTTCTGCTGGTAGTGCAGGATGCAGCTGTTGCGCCCCGCCGCGACGATCGAGCCGTAGGCCGGCATCTTCGCCCCGCCCTTGCGAAACTCATAATCGAGCTCGGCCTCCAGGCTGAACTCATGCAACCCCGGGCGCGCCGCCTGCATCGCCCGGATGTGCGCCTGGGCGGAGATCCGCGCCGCTTCGCGCATGACCTTCAGTTCCGCCGCCGATTTATACAGGCGCATGTCGTGCAGCAAGTGATCCAGGGCAACGAATTCGTTCGGCGGCTGGGCGCCGAGGTGGGCCTTGGAGCGAATCACGTTGATCCACTCCATCAGGTGCCGGTCGAATTCTGGGTTGCTGCCCATGGCCGAATACACCCGGTCGCGACCTTCGATCAGGCCCGGCAGGATGTCGTCGATGTCAGTGATGGGAAAAGCGTCGTCGGCACCGTAGTCACGGATCGCCCCTTCCTGGCCGGCGCGCAGGCCGTCCCACAACTCACGTTCGGCGTTGCGCTCGCGACAAAAGAGGATGTATTCGCCATGGGCGCGGCCGGGCATCAGCACCAGCACCGCTTGCGGCTCGGGAAAGCCGCTGAGGTATTGGAAGTCGCTGTCCTGGCGGTAGACATGCTCGACGTCGCGGTTGCGGATCGCAACGGCGGCGGCGGGCAGGATTGCGATGCTGTTGGGTTCCATCTGCGCCATCAAGGCCTTGCGGCGACGGCTGTATTCCGATTTCGGGATATGAATCATGGGCAGACGGGGTTCCCTCTAAAAATTAATGCAAGGACGGCTTGGGGGCCGCTGCATCGGTTTTCTTGGTCTCGGTGAACAGCAGCAATGGTGCGACCCGCAGGTACTCCATCACTTCCATGTAGTCGCTTTCGCCGTCGTCGGACTCTTCCAGGGCATCCTGGACCTGGGAAATCGCGGCCAGATCCTGCAGCACTTCCTTCGCCTCTTCGCTCAGCGCGTATTCGCGGCGGGTCAGGCCGAAGCCGGCGAGGAAGCCCTGGCACCACTGGCCCAGCGCCGCGGCGCGTTCGGCCAGGGGGGCGTCGTCAGTGGGCAACAGCAGGACGACGGTCATGTCGTCGCTGGTCAACTCGCCCTTGACCATTTCCTGCAGGCCGATCAGCGCGTTACGGACGTTGTCCGCCGGCTCGCCTTCCAACAGCTCGGCGGCGTCGGCCAACCAGCCGTCGGCCTCGAAGCCGGCGCCGGCGCAGCTGCGACCGAGCAACAGGCCATGCAGTTCGGCAGGCGAGACAGGATGACCGCTGGTGCTCAGCAGGGTGGCAAATGCTTGATACGGGGAATTCTGAATGGGCATGGGCAGCTAGGCGCCAGACGGCGCTATGTCTAGAATGGAGGCCTTGTATCCTACATCGACAGACTCGCCAAGACTATCAGAGGCTGTGCGACCTACATCCCTCCATCAGACACATTCTTCAGTGGACACAATGGAAGACACCGACCTGCAAGCGCTGATGGCCAGACTCGAACTGCTAATTGACCGGGTCGAGCAACTTAAGAGCCAAAACGGACTCCTATTAGCTCAGGAAAAAACCTGGCGCGAGGAACGCGCGCACCTCATTGAAAAAAACGAAATCGCCCGGCGTAAGGTCGAATCGATGATTTCGCGCCTCAAGGCCCTGGAGCAAGACTCATGAGTTCAAGCAATAGCGTTACCGTGCAGATCCTCGACAAAGAATATTCGATCATCTGCCCCCAGGAAGAGCGTAGCAACCTGGTGAGCGCCGCCCGTTACCTGGACGGCAAGATGCGCGAGATCCGCAGCAGCGGCAAAGTCATCGGTGCCGACCGCATCGCCGTGATGGCCGCCTTGAACATCACCCACGACCTGTTGCATCGCCAGGATACGCCGGACGTACAGGTCAGCGGCTCGACCCGTGAACAGGTGCGCGACCTGCTCGATCGGGTCGATCTGGTGCTCGCCACCGATCCAGACGTCGCCAAGGGCTGATTCGCGAAGCTGCCTGGGGTATACTCGCGTCACTCCCTGGGGTGCTTGCCAGTTGGTGATGTCCCTGAGCCGATACGCACAACCACGGGGGTTGCACGTTGGGGCCGGTGTGCATGTCCGCTTGACGGAAAGCCTTAACGCCTCCTGCAACTTCCACCTTGAACTTTCGGGTTCAAGGGCTAAGCCGACAGCGGTTCATCCGGGGAGCCTGACTCCAGACAATGCCAGTTCATATGAACTGGCATTGTCGTTTCTGGCGCAGGCATTTCTGGGCACCCTGTTTTGCGGTTACGCTGTGGCATCGCCACTGCGTGAAGCCTTGATATGACCGAACCCGCGCTGCTGCCCCGCCCGCAACTTCGACGCCTGCTGCGCCAGGCCCGTCGCGCTCTGACGCCCGCCCAGCAACGTCAAGCCGCCCGCGGGCTGTACAAACAACTGGCCCAGCACCCGCTGTTTCGCCGTGCAAAGCACATCGCCCTGTACCTGCCCAACGATGGCGAAATCGACCCGCGCCTGCTGCTGCGCGCGGCCCAGCGCCGGGGCAAGGCCACTTACCTGCCGGTACTCAGCCCGTGGCCGCAGACCAAGATGGTATTCCAACGCATCCACCCCGGCGAACAAATGCAGCCCAATCGGTTTCGTATCCCTGAACCGCGCAAGAACATCGCCCGGCAACGCAAGGTCTGGACGCTGGACCTGGTGCTGTTGCCACTGGTGGGATTTGACGATGCGGGAGGTCGGCTGGGCATGGGTGGCGGCTTTTACGACCGCAGCCTGGCGTACCTGGCGCGGCGCAAGCAGTGGCGCAAGCCGACGCTATTGGGGCTGGCCCATGAATGCCAGAAGGTCGAACGATTGGCGCAGGCAAGCTGGGACGTGCCGCTACAGGGGACGGTCAGCGACAGGCAGTGGTATATCGCGGGATAGACGCCGCGGTCATCCGCGGCGGCTGAAAAGCGGGTTCAGCGTTTGAGCGATGGCGCGGGTTGGGTGATATCCACCGGCGCCTCGGTCTTGTTGGCCCACAGGCTTTGGGCGTAACCCGTGGTCACGACACCCAGACCGAACAGAATGACCAAGATCCACAACAAATCCGGTTTGCGTTTCATCGATTGCCCCCCTCAAGGCATATCACACACGATGACAGCAGCGGTTTTCTTATTGGCCGTGCAGCAGCGTCAAGCTTGGAAGGCCGGCATTTTGCGGCAACCGGACCCTACACGCAAACTCTGGCGTCAACCGACTGTCGGTTTGTCATAAAATCGCTGAACTATTTTTTTCCACACCGCCAAGGAGTAGCAATCATGGCCTATTGGCTGATGAAGTCCGAGCCTGACGAATTGTCCATCCAGGGCTTGGAAAAGCTTGGCCAGGCCCGTTGGGACGGGGTTCGCAACTACCAGGCACGCAATTTCCTGCGGGCCATGGCGGTGGGCGATACATTCTTTTTCTACCATTCCAGCTGCCCCGAGCCCGGTATCGCCGGGATCGGCAAAATCATCCAGGCGGCCTACCCCGACCCGACCGCCCTGGACCCGGACAGCCATTATTTCGACGCCAAGGCCAGCCCGGACAAAAACCCCTGGACCGCGATCGACGTGGCCCATGTCGAGACGTTCCGCCACGTCCTGAAGCTCGACTACCTCAAGCAACAGACCGCCCTGGCGGACATGCCGCTGGTGCAGAAAGGCTCGCGACTGTCAGTGATGCCAGTGACGGCGGAGCAGTGGGCGGCGGTGGTTGCGCTGAAGCCTTGAGTGATTCGCTGTCCGGTAGGCCGCTATCGCGAGCAAGCTCGCTCCCACAGGGGTCTCGGTTGTTCACAAAATAGGACCACTGGAGATCCACTGTGGGAGCGAGCTTGCTCGCGATAGGGCCCGCCCAGCCACCACAAAACCTATTGAATGATCAGGTTGTTGAACAACAAATCATCCACCATCGGCTTGCCAGTCTCGTCGTTCATCACCTGCTGGGTCTGCTTCAACGCTTCCTGACGCAGTTTTTCCTTGGCTTCGAGGTTGTTCATCCCCTCGGTGGTCTGCTGGGCAAACAACGCCACCAACTGGTTACGAATCAGTGGCTCGTTGGCCTTGACCGCCGCCGCGGCGGCATCACCGGTCACGCGCAGGGCCACGTCGGCCTTGTAGACCTTCAGCTTCGCCGTGCCGTCCAAGCCATAGTTGCCCACGAACGGCGGGCTGAGGGTGATATAACTGACTTTCGGTGCCTCGCCCTCTTTCGCTTCCTTGGCCTCTTCGGCCATCGCCGCCACAGGCAGCGACAGGGCCAGCATCAACATGATCCACGCTTTCACAATCGATTCCTCATCCGGTTTGCGGCCCAGCATACCGACCCGCCATTCAAGCACAAGCTTATGGCCGGCTATCAGGGCGGGGCATGCTCGTTGACCCGTTGTCTCTCACACCTACACTTATCGGCCATCACTCCCAAAGGAATAGCCCTGATGAAAGCCGTGCTGTGCAAAGAATTCGGCCCCGCCGAATCGCTGGTGCTGGAAGACGTCGCCAGCCCCGTCGCCAAGAAGAACGAAGTGCTGCTGGACGTGCACGCCGCCGGGGTGAATTTCCCTGACACGCTGATCATCGAGGGCAAATACCAATTCAAGCCACCCTTCCCGTTTTCCCCCGGCGGCGAAGCGGCGGGCGTGGTCAGCCAGGTGGGTGAGAACGTCAGCCACTTGAAAGTCGGCGACCGGGTGATGGCGCTGACCGGCTGGGGCAGCTTTGCCGAACAGGTGACGGTCCCCGGCTACAACGTGTTGCCGATTCCCGCGTCCATGGACTTCAACACCGCCGCGGCTTTCAGCATGACCTATGGCACCTCGATGCACGCCCTCAGGCAACGGGCCAACCTGCAACCCGGCGAAACCCTGCTGGTGCTCGGCGCCTCCGGTGGCGTTGGCCTGGCGGCCGTGGAAATCGGCAAGGCCATGGGCGCCCGGGTGATCGCCGCCGCCAGCAGCGCGGAGAAACTCGCCGTGGCCAAGGCGGCCGGTGCCGACGATTTGATCAACTACAGCGAAACCAGCCTGAAGGATGAAATCAAGCGCCTCACCGACGGCCAGGGCGCCGACGTGATCTACGACCCGGTGGGCGGCGACCTGTTCGACCAGGCCATCCGCGCCATCGCCTGGAACGGCCGGTTGCTGGTGGTGGGTTTTGCCAGCGGACGCATCCCGGAACTCCCCGTGAACCTGGCCTTGCTCAAGGGTGCTGCCGTGGTGGGCGTGTTCTGGGGCTCTTTCGCCCAGCGCCAACCGAAGGACAATGCCGCCAATTTCCAGCAACTGTTCGGCTGGTTCGCCGAGGGCAAGCTCAAGCCGCTGGTGTCCCAGGTGTATCCGCTGAGCAACGCCGCCCAGGCGATCAATGACCTAGGGCAGCGCAAGGCGGTGGGGAAGGTGGTTGTGCAGGTGCGTTGAATGCGTCAAGGCGGTCAGGCCCCATGCGCCGGACCGCCATTGACCCGCACTAAAGCAACTCTCGAACTTCCTTCGGTAACATCCGCATATACCGCGCCGCTGGAAAACTCCCGCAACGCTGCACGATTGAAGGCAAGAGCCTGTTGAGCCGGGCGATCAAGGCCAGGCGCTCGGCTTCCGGTAACTGTTTGACGAAAAACACATTGGATAAGTAGAGGCGTGTGTAATGGAACGGGAGCAAGTCCTGCACCCATAGCTGGCCGTTGGCGTGGGCGTTGATGTCCGAGCATTTCCAGGTCTTGATCCACTTATTGGCGTCCAGTGGCAAGTCATCCAGGCGGAACTCGAAGGGCGCTACGACATGCGTCTTCGCCGGGTGTTCGAGATCCACCGGCCAAGGCTTGAAGCGCCATTGGCTGACCGCTTCCCGTGCAGCTTCGGCGAAATCCGGATGATCGCTGTGCAGGATCGCGATCTCATCGACATGACCATCGGCATGCACCATGAAGCCGACCCGGGCCATACCCATGATGCCCTTGCGGACCAGGGCCGTCGGGTAATCCGGCCTGGGATTGTGCTCGGGCACCAACAACATTTCCGCTGCCCCGCTCGTACCGGACAAGCACAGCAACAGCATCACCACGGACCACCTCATGCCCCTACCCCTCAGTTGAAATGCCAGACCTGGCAGAAACGTAAAGGGTAAAGGCCACGGTCCGTGGGCCAAATAGCGAGACTTCCCATTTGGGCGAAGGATGTTTCCCACTGTTTTGCCCCGTATTCACCGGTGCGGCGCATGAAAGGGCATCGCGAAGGCCATTTCCTACGACGCCCTTCGCTTACGTCTGAACGACATGTTCACTTAAGAACATGACCAATCGAAATTTCTGCTTTTTATGCGACAACGAGCGATGCTATTTTCGGTAACGAAACTGTAACATTCGCATCCGCCGCCATAACAAGAACCTGGAGCACTTGAATGTTTGCTTTCTTTCGACCTGCCGCACACCAGGCAGTCCTGCCTGAAGAAAAAATCGACAGCACCTACCGACGCCTTCGCTGGCAGATCTTCGCCGGGATCTTCATTGGCTACGCCGGGTATTACCTGCTGCGCAAGAACTTCTCCCTGGCCATGCCGTACCTGATCGACGAGGGTTATACCCGTGGCCAGCTGGGCCTGGCCATGTCTGCCATCGCCATCGCTTATGGGCTGTCGAAGTTCCTGATGGGCCTGGTGTCCGACCGTTCCAACCCCCGTTACTTCCTGCCCTTCGGCTTGCTGGTCTCGGCGGGAGTGATGTTCGTGTTCGGTTTCGCGCCCTGGGCAACGTCCAGCGTGACCATCATGTTCATCCTCCTGTTCATCAACGGCTGGGCCCAAGGCATGGGCTGGCCGCCAAGCGGACGGACCATGGTGCATTGGTGGTCGCAGAAGGAACGTGGCGGCGTGGTGTCGGTGTGGAACGTGGCGCACAACGTCGGTGGCGGCCTGATCGGCCCGTTGTTCCTGCTGGGCATGGCCTGGTTCAATGATTGGCACGCGGCATTCTATGTGCCCGCTACCGTAGCGCTCGTCGTTGCGGTGTTTGCCTTCGCGACCATGCGCGACACCCCGCAATCGGTGGGCCTGCCCCCGATCGAGAAATACAAGAACGACTACCCGGAAGGCTACGACGCCAGCCACGAGAACGAATTCAGCGCCAAGGAAATCTTCGTCAAGTACGTGCTGCGCAACAAGATGCTCTGGTACATCGCCATGGCCAACGTCTTCGTCTACCTGCTGCGCTACGGCGTGCTGGACTGGGCGCCGACCTACCTCAAGGAAGCCAAGGGCTTCACGGTGGACAAGAGCTCCTGGGCCTATTTCTTCTACGAGTGGGCGGGCATTCCCGGCACGCTGCTGTGTGGCTGGATGTCCGACAAGATCTTCCGTGGCAACCGTGGCCTGACCGGCATGGTGTTCATGGCCCTGGTGACCGTGGCAACGCTGGTGTACTGGCTGAACCCGGCCGGCAACCCGACCGTCGACATGATCGCCCTGGTTTCCATCGGCTTCCTGATCTACGGCCCGGTGATGCTAATCGGTTTGCAGGCACTGGAGCTGGCGCCGAAGAAAGCCGCCGGTACCGCCGCGGGCTTCACGGGCCTGTTTGGTTACCTGGGTGGGTCGGTCGCGGCCAGTGCCGCCATGGGCTACACCGTGGACCACTTTGGCTGGAATGGCGGTTTTGTGCTGTTGGTCGGTGCCTGCTTGCTGGCGATGGCATTCCTCGCGCCAACCCTATGGCACAAGCAAATCGCCAGTCAGAGCCGCGAAGCGGTCGCCTGATCCAGCGCTGATTGGCAGCGCTTGAGCCGCGCCTCCAGGTTCCGGTCTGGCATGGCGTGGCTGCGCAGGGCGTGTACGGTCTGCTCGACATAATCGCGAGTGGTGCCGTAACGCCCACAGGCGCTTTCGAACACCTGGCTCAGCACATGGTCCGGCAAGTTGCCGGCATAGCTGGGCAGGTGTCGCTCCAACACAAAACCCAAGGCTTGCACCCGACTGCCATCCTCGAGACGGCAACTGAGCCAGTGCGGGCGATAGGACGGCACCGGCATCTCGCGCTGCCACAGGGCAAACAATGAGTCCTCAAGGTTCTCCTCCGGCAATCGATAGGCGAACCCGCTGCACGAACCGCCGCGATCCAATCCGAACACCAACCCTGGCAATTCCGGGGTGCCGCGGTGTTCGTGGGACCACAGGTATAAACCGCGATGGTAACCATGGACCCGGCCGCGCACCCGCTCCACCGCCGTACATTCCGGCCGCCAGATCAATGAACCGTACGCGAACAACCAGACCGGACCACCCCGGTGGAGACTCATGGTCAATTGCATCGAGGCGAGCAATTGTTCACGGGTCAGCTGCGGCCCCAGTTCGAGTCGTGGCGGGTACAAGGCACAGGTAATGGCGGATTCGATAGCGGTCATGGCCGTTAGCGGTTGGCTCCTCGCGGGGGCGGAAGGTAGTCGGGGTGCCGTCATGGTGTTGACGCTCGGGGGAATTCACGCAAGTTAAATGCCATTGCGCACCCTATATACGTTATCGGTATCTAGCCTCAAGGCTAAATATCGAAACGAAATATATGAATTTATATCGACGGGTGGACATGCGCGCTGTTGTGGCGAGGGAGCTTGCTCCCGCTCGGCTGCGCAGCGACCGCAAGATCTTGGGGCCGCTGCGCAGCCCAGCGGGAGCAAGCTCCCTCGCCACAAAAAAGCTCACTAAGCCTGGGTGGGTGAATGCGATTCAACCCCGCGGCGCATACGCAAACACATCCGCGCGCATCTGATGAGCGTCCATGCCGGCTTCCACCAAGGCATCGAGCGTGGCATAGATCATGGCCGGCGAACCGCTGGCATAGACGTGCACACCAGAAAGGTCACTGATGTCCTCGCACACCGCTTCATGGAGCATCCCGCAGCGCCCTTCCCAGCCACACAAGTCGCTGACGACTTTATGCAGGAACAGGTTCGGCAGTTTTTTCCATTCGTCCCAATGCTCGATTTCATAGAAATCTTCCGGCCGCCGCACGCCCCAATACAGGTGCACCGGGTGCTTGAAGCCCGCCGCGCGGCAGTGCTCGATCAAGCTGTGCATCTGCGCCATGCCGGTTCCAGCGGCGATCAGCACCAATGGGCCTTCCGGTAGTTCGGACAAATGCGTGTCGCCAAACGGCATTTCCACGCGCACGCTGGGGTTGCGTCGCAGTTGCTCCAGCAGCGCCTGTGCACTGCTTTCGCGCACCAATACGTGCAATTGCAGCTCGCGCCCGGAATGCGGCGCCGAGGCCAGGGAAAAAGCCGATTTCTCGCCGTTTTCCCTCTCGATCATCAGGTACTGCCCGGCGTGATAGCGCGGTGGCTTGCCCGCCGGCGCACGCAGGCGCACTCGCCAGACATCACCGCCTACGTCGGCGCACTCGATGACCTGGCACGCCAGGTTGCGTACCGGCAGCTCTCCCGGCGACAGCACGCCGTCCCACAGCACCACGCAGTCCTCCAGCGGCTCGGCGATACAGGTGAAGATCTCACCGTGATCGCGCACCTCGCCCGCCTGTTGCACACGGCCTTCCACCAGCAACGCGCCACAGACGTGGCAGTTGCCGTTGCGGCAGCTTTGCGGGCATTCATAGCCCAGGCGCCGCGCGCCATCGAGAATCCGCTCCGCCGGCTGTATCTCCAGCACCGCGCCGGAAGGCTGCAAGGTTACACGCATCAATCTATTCCTAACTGATTCCAGATGGCATCGATCCGTTGGGTAACGGCTTCATCCTTGACGATAACCCGGCCCCACTCACGGGTGGTTTCACCGGGCCATTTATGCGTGGCATCGAGCCCCATCTTCGACCCCAGGCCAGACACCGGCGAGGCGAAGTCGAGGTAGTCGATCGGCGTATTCTCGATCATCACCGTGTCGCGCTTGGGGTCCATGCGCGTGGTGATGGCCCAGATCACGTCGTTCCAGTCCCGTGCATTGATATCGTCGTCGGTGACGATAACGAACTTGGTGTACATGAACTGTCGCAAAAACGACCAGACCCCGAGCATCACCCGCTTGGCGTGCCCCGGATACGACTTCTTCATGGTCACCACGGCCATGCGATACGAACAGCCTTCCGGCGGCAAATAGAAATCGGTAATTTCCGGAAACTGCTTTTGCAGGATAGGCACGAACACTTCGTTCAGCGCCACGCCGAGAATCGCCGGCTCATCAGGCGGACGACCGGTGTAGGTGCTGTGGTAGATCGGCTTGATCCGATGGGTGATGCGCTCGACGGTAAACACCGGGAAGCTGTCGACTTCGTTGTAGTAACCGGTGTGGTCGCCGTACGGCCCTTCGTCGGCCATTTCGCCGGGATGGATCACCCCCTCAAGGATGATCTCGGCGGTGGCCGGCACTTGCAGGTCGTTGCCGCGGCATTTCACCAGTTCGGTACGGTTGCCCCGCAGCAGGCCGGCGAAGGCATATTCGGAAAGGCTGTCGGGCACGGGTGTGACAGCGCCGAGGATAGTCGCCGGGTCCGCGCCCAGGGCCACCGACACCGGGAAAGGCTGGCCGGGGTGTTTTTCACACCACTCGCGGTAATCCAGCGCACCACCCCGATGGCTCAGCCAGCGCATGATGACCTTGTTGCGGCCGATAACTTGCTGACGGTAGATGCCCAGGTTCTGGCGGTCCTTGTTCGGGCCTTTGGTGACGGTCAGGCCCCAAGTGATCAGCGGGCCGACGTCGCCCGGCCAGCAGGTCTGTACCGGCAGCATAGCCAAATCGACGTCGTCACCCTCGATCACCACTTCCTGGCAGATCGCGTCCTTGACGACTTTCGGCGCCATGGAAATGATCTTGCGGAAAATCGGCAGCTTCGACCAAGCGTCCTTCAGGCCTTTGGGCGGCTCGGGCTCCTTGAGGAACGCCAGCAGCTTGCCGATTTCGCGCAGTTCGCTGACGGCCTCGGCCCCCATGCCCAGGGCCACGCGCTCCGGTGTGCCGAACAGGTTGCCCAGCACCGGGATGTCATAACCCGTCGGGTTTTCGAACAACAGCGCCGGGCCTTTTGCGCGCAGGGTGCGGTCGCAGACCTCGGTCATTTCCAGGACGGGGGACACCGGCACCTGGATGCGCTTGAGTTCGCCGCGCTGTTCCAGCCCACTGATAAAGTCGCGCAAGTCGCGATACTGCATGCAAAAGCCTCATGGTCGCCGTGGCGTTCGGGGGCCCGAGTTTAACGCCGCCCGTCCAGAATAGTGAATGCACAGATAGCAAAAAGCCGGGTTTCCCCGGCTCTTGCTGGCCTGTCCTGATGATTTACTTGCGTTTCATCGACAGGAAGAACTCATCGTTGGTCTTGGTCGTCTTCAGCTTGTCGACCAGGAACTCGATGGCAGCGACTTCATCCATCGGATGCAGCAGCTTGCGCAGGATCCACATGCGCTGCAACTCGTCATCGGCGGTCAGCAATTCTTCGCGACGGGTACCGGAACGGTTGATGTTGATGGCCGGGAACACACGCTTCTCGGCGATACGACGGTCCAGGGGCAGTTCCATGTTGCCGGTGCCCTTGAATTCCTCGTAGATCACTT
Organism: Pseudomonas sp. MPB03; assembly: GCF_046605385.1. Lineage (NCBI taxonomy): Bacteria > Pseudomonadati > Pseudomonadota > Gammaproteobacteria > Pseudomonadales > Pseudomonadaceae > Pseudomonas > Pseudomonas sp. MPB03. Next base: position 6,446,629 of record NZ_CP176770.1, read on the forward strand.
CGTCCATCTTCGAACCGGTTTCAACCAGTGCGGTGGCGATGATGGTCAGCGAACCGCCTTCCTCGATGTTCCGCGCGGCGCCGAAGAAACGCTTCGGTTTTTCCAGCGCGTGGGCATCGACACCACCGGTCAGCACCTTGCCGGAGCTCGGGATCACGGTGTTGTAGGCACGTGCCAGACGGGTGATGGAGTCCAGCAGGATCACCACGTCCTTCTTGTGCTCGACCAGGCGCTTGGCCTTCTCGATCACCATTTCGGCAACCTGCACGTGACGGGTTGGCGGCTCGTCGAACGTCGAGGCGACCACTTCGCCGCGCACGGTGCGCTGCATTTCGGTCACTTCTTCCGGACGTTCGTCGATCAGCAACACGATCAGGTGAACTTCAGGGTTGTTACGGGCGATGTTGGCCGCGATGTTCTGCAGCATGATCGTCTTGCCCGCTTTCGGCGGCGCCACGATCAGGCCACGCTGGCCTTTGCCGATGGGTGCGCACAGGTCGATGACACGACCGGTGAGGTCTTCGGTGGAACCGTTGCCGGCTTCCATCTTCATGCGCACGGTCGGGAACAGCGGGGTCAGGTTCTCGAAGAGAATCTTGTTCTTCGCGTTTTCCGGACGATCGAAGTTGATCGTGTCGACCTTGAGCAGGGCGAAGTAACGCTCGCCTTCCTTCGGAGGGCGGATCTTGCCAACGATGGTGTCACCGGTGCGCAAGTTGAAGCGACGGATCTGGCTCGGCGAGACGTAGATATCGTCTGGGCCGGCGAGATAGGAAGCGTCTGCGGAGCGAAGGAAGCCGAAGCCGTCCTGGAGAATCTCCAGCACGCCATCACCGGAGATTTCCTCGCCGCTTTTCGCGTGCTTCTTGAGCAGGGAGAAAATCACGTCCTGCTTGCGCGAACGGGCCATATTTTCTATGCCCATCTGTTCGGCCAATTCGAGCAGTTCGGTAATCGGCTTTTGCTTGAGTTCAGTCAGATTCATATAGGAATGACGTAATCATTTATGGAGGGGGGAAATTAAGCTTTTGGCTTAATGAGGCCGCGCCGCGGAGAAGGCGACAGGATCGCGTACTTATTCGAAAGGAGAGCGTCGGCGACGGCTTGCAGGGGGCAATGGAGAAACCAGTGCGGGGCCGAATGTACCACCTGGGTTTGCAAGCGTCTAGCCCCGAATAACGAAAAAGCCCCGCGATTTGCGGGGCTTTTCCAGTGGCATTCGGCGCTTAGATGTTGGCGTCGAGGAAAGCGGCCAGTTGCGACTTCGACAGCGCACCGACCTTGGTGGCTTCGACGTTGCCGTTCTTGAACAGCATCAGGGTCGGGATACCACGCACGCCGTGCTTGGCCGGCGTCTCCTGGTTTTCGTCGATGTTCAGCTTGGCAACGGTCAGCTTGCCCTTGTAGGTCTCGGCAATCTCGTCCAGGACCGGAGCGATCATTTTGCAAGGACCGCACCACTCAGCCCAATAGTCGACCAGTACCGCGCCTTCGGCCTTGAGAACGTCAGCTTCGAAGCTAGCGTCGCTAACGTGTTTGATCAGATCGCTGCTCATGGAAATCTCCGGGGTCATCAGCAAAAAAACGTGGCCCATCATAGCGGCCCTTCCCGGGTTCAGGAAGCCGCAGTTGATTGAGTCTCGCTATGGCGCACGATGTATTTGAGTATGGCCCGGTTCAAGAAGCTACGGGAGCGACAAAGGAAATGCCGGTACGCAGCGCAGCGTTACGTACATGTTCCTGCATGGCTTTTTGCGCGGCGCCTGACGCCCGACGCGCCAAGGCGCGCAGGATCTTGCGATGCTCCTGCCAGGTTTCCATCGCCCGCTCCGCCCGGATGAACGGTAGTTTCTGGCTCTCCAGGAAGATCTCGGCGCTGGCGGTGAGGATGCTCAGCATCGCCTGGTTGCCGCTGGCCAGCAGGATTCGCCGATGGAATTCGAAATCCAGCCGCGCGGCGGCGTCGAAATCCCCGACCTTCAATTCCCGGCGCATGGCTTCGACATTGTCTTGCAACCGGTCGAGCTCATCGGCGCTGAGCGTCACCGCCGCCAACCCCGCCGCGAAACCCTCCAGGGCGTAGCGCAACTGGAAGATGTCCACCGGCGAAGCCTGGGCCGCGAACGGCCAGCCCGGCGCCGACTCGCTGCGTGGAGCCTCTACCGGTGCCTGCACGAACACGCCCTTGCCCGGCTGCACGCTGATCATGCCCAAGGCACTCAGGGAGGACAGCGCTTCGCGCAACGACGCCCGGCTCACCCCCAGTTGCAGCGCCAGGTCCCGTTGCGACGGCAGCGCATCGCCGGGGCCGAAGCCTTCATCGACGATCAGTTTGCGGATGGCTTGCAGCGCCACTTCAGGAACGGCACGAGCGATGGAATTCATGATTTTTCAGACGAACCGGGCCAGTGAGCGGCTAGTTGTAAAGCTATTCGCCGCGCCCGGCAAGTCGTGCCCCAGCAGGGTTCGACGGCAAATGCCGACGCTCGATAAAGGTGCGAAACGCGGCGCAACTGTTCAGACCAGTAAGACCGCCTCCCACCAGCAAAACCGTGGCTTTGACCGATTAAAAGCCGGCTTGGCATGGCCTGTGCTCTGTCCGAACGCAGAAATCACATCACCGATTGCGGAGATTCGCCATGATTCAGCGTTGCAGCGCCCTGCTCACAGCCCTGTTCGCCAGCCTGATGCTTTGTCAGCTGCCTGCCCACGCCGATGGCCTGGAAGACGTGGTCAAGCGTGGCACCCTCAAGGTCGCCGTGCCCCAGGACTTTCCGCCCTTCGGTTCGGTCGGCCCGGACATGAAGCCCCGCGGCCTGGACATCGACACCGCGAAACTGCTGGCCGACCAGCTCAAGGTCAAGCTTGAACTGACCCCAGTCAACAGCACCAACCGCATCCCGTTCCTGACCACCGGCAAGGTCGACCTGGTGATTTCCAGCCTGGGCAAGAATCCGGAGCGGGAAAAGGTCATCGATTTCTCCAGTGCCTATGCGCCGTTCTACCTGGCCGTGTTCGGCCCGCCTGATGCCGCCATCAACACCCTGGACGACCTCAAGGGCAAGACCATCAGCGTCACCCGTGGCGCCATCGAAGACATCGAGCTGACCAAAGTCGCCCCCGAAGGCGCCACCATCAAGCGCTTCGAAGACAACAACTCGACCATCGCCGCCTACCTGGCCGGCCAGGTCGACCTGATCGCCAGCGGCAATGTGGTGATGGTCGCCATCAGCGAACGCAACCCCAAGCGTGTTCCGGCGCTGAAGGTGAAACTCAAGGACTCGCCGGTGTACGTGGGCGTGAACAAGAACGAGCCGGCCTTGCTGGACAAGGTCAACCAGATCCTGGCCACCGCCAAGACCGATGGCAGCCTGGAAAAGAACGCCCAGACCTGGCTCAAACAGCCGCTGCCGGCCGATCTCTGACCGTCGCTTGAGAGGCTGAGCATGGCTTATCAGTTCGATTTTCTGCCGGTGGTGCAAAACACCGAGCTGCTGTTGCGCGGCGCGCTGTTCACCTTGGAACTGACGGCCATCGGCACGTTGCTCGGGGTTGGCCTGGGCATCGTCGGGGCCGTGGTGCGGGCCTGGAACATTCGTCCGTTCGCAGCGATCGTCGGCGTGTACGTGGAGTTGATCCGCAACACGCCGTTCCTGGTGCAGCTGTTTTTCATCTTCTTCGGCTTGCCGTCCCTGGGCCTGCAGATTTCCGAATGGCAGGCCGCGGTACTGGCGATGGTGATCAACCTCGGCGCCTACTCCACCGAGATCATCCGCGCCGGTATCCAGGCCATCCCGCGGGGGCAACTGGAAGCCGCTGCGGCCCTGGCAATGAGCCGCTTCGAGGCGTTCCGCCACGTGGTGCTGCTGCCAGCACTGGGCAAGGTCTGGCCGGCCTTGAGCAGCCAGATCATCATCGTGATGCTCGGCTCGGCGGTCTGTTCGCAGATCGCCACCGAAGAATTGAGCTTTGCCGCCAACTTCATCCAGTCGCGCAACTTCCGCGCGTTCGAAACCTACGCGCTGACCACGCTGATCTATCTGTGCATGGCGCTGTTGATCCGCCAGTTCCTCAATTGGGTCGGGCGTCGCTACATCGCCAGGAGCAGCCAATGAGCGATTTCACTTTCTGGGACGTGGTGCGCAACCTGCTCACCGGGCTGCAATGGACCCTGGCCCTGTCGCTGGTGGCGTTTATCGGCGGTGGCGTGATCGGCTTGCTGGTGATGGTGCTGCGCATCTCCAAACGCGCCCTGCCCCGCAACATCGCCCGTACCTACATCGAGCTGTTCCAAGGCACACCGCTATTGATGCAACTGTTCCTGGTGTTCTTCGGCGTGGCCCTGGCCGGAGTGGAGATTTCACCCTGGATGGCGGCGGCGATTGCCCTGACGCTGTTTACCAGCGCCTACCTGGCGGAGATCTGGCGCGGTTGTGTCGATTCGATTTCCAACGGCCAGTGGGAAGCCTCCGCAAGCCTGGCCCTCAACCCGCTGGAACAGCTGCGCTACGTGATCCTGCCCCAGGCCCTGCGCATCGCCGTGGCGCCGACCGTGGGTTTTTCCGTGCAGGTGGTCAAAGGCACGGCTGTCACGTCGATCATCGGCTTTACCGAACTGACCAAGACCGGCGGCATGCTCGCCAATGCCACGTTCGAGCCGTTCATGGTTTATGGCCTGGTCGCCCTCGGTTACTTCCTGCTCTGCTACCCCTTGTCCCTCAGTGCGCGTTACCTGGAAAGGAGACTGCATGCCTCTGCTTAGAATTACCGCCCTGCATAAATACTACGGCGATCATCACGTGCTCAAAGGCATCGACCTGAGCGTCGAGGAAGGCCAGGTGGTGGCGATCATCGGCCGCAGCGGCTCGGGCAAGTCCACCTTGCTGCGCACCCTCAATGGCTTGGAGTCGATCAACGACGGTGTGATCGAAGTCGACGGCGAATACCTCGACGCCGCCCGTGCCGACCTGCGCAGCCTGCGGCAGAAAGTCGGGATGGTGTTCCAGCAGTTCAACCTGTTCCCGCACCTGACCGTCGGCGAGAACGTCATGCTCGCGCCGCAAGTTGTGCAAAAAGTACCCAAGGCCAAGGCGGCCGAGCTGGCGCGGCAGATGCTGGAACGGGTCGGGCTGGGCGAGAAATTCGATGCGTTCCCCGACCGCTTGTCCGGCGGCCAGCAGCAACGGGTGGCGATTGCCCGCGCCCTGGCGATGTCGCCGAAAGTGCTGCTGTGCGACGAAATCACTTCGGCCCTGGACCCGGAACTGGTCAACGAAGTGCTCAGCGTGGTGCGGCAACTGGCCAAGGAAGGCATGACGCTGATCATGGTCACCCACGAAATGCGCTTCGCCCGGGAAGTGGGCGACAAACTGGTGTTCATGCATCAGGGCAAGGTGCATGAAGTGGGCGATCCGAAGGTGCTGTTTGCCGATCCGCAGACGGCGGAGCTGGCGAACTTCATCGGTACGGTCGAGCCTGCCTGACCTTTACTGTCAAGGAAGTCCTCTGTGGCGAGGGAGCTTGCTCCCGCTCGATTGCGCAGCAATCGCAGGATCTGCCTGCCGATGTATCCCTGGTGTACCGGGTTGACTGGTTTTGGGGCTGCTACGCAGCCCAGCGGGAGCAAGCTCCCTCGCCACAAAGGCACCCTGCAGCCTGCTCTGGCTCAAGGGTTTGGTTCAGGCGCGTTGGCGTAAGCGGTCGATCGTGGCAGGATGGCGAGGTTATCGACCGAGACTTTTTGACCATGCCGCCATCCCAAGCCAAGAATCTGTCCCTGATCGCTGCCATCGACCTGGGCTCCAACAGCTTCCACATGGTCGTCGCCAAGGCCCAGAACGGGGAAATCCGCATCCTTGAGCGGCTCGGCGAAAAGGTCCAACTGGCCGCCGGCATCGATGAAGAACGCCAACTGAGTGAAGAATCCATCCAGCGCGGGCTCGATTGCCTCAAGCGGTTTGCCCAACTGATCAACGGCATGCCCCTGGGCGCGGTGCGGATCGTGGGCACCAACGCCCTGCGCGAGGCACGCAACCGGGGCGAGTTCATCCGCCGCGCCGAAGCCATCCTCGGCCATCCGGTGGAAGTCATTTCCGGCCGTGAAGAAGCCCGCCTGATCTATCTGGGCGTTTCCCATACTTTGGCCGACACCCCGGGCAAGCGCCTGGTGGCGGACATCGGCGGCGGCAGTACCGAATTCATCATCGGCCAGCGCTTCGAGCCGCTGCTTCGCGAAAGCCTGCAGATGGGCTGCGTCAGCTACACCCAACGTTATTTCCGCGACGGCAAGATTACTCCTGCCCGCTACGCCCAGGCCTATACAGCGGCGCGCCTGGAAATCATGAGCATCGAACACGCCCTGCACCGCCTGACCTGGGATGAAGCCATCGGCTCCTCGGGGACCATTCGCGCCATTGGCCTGGCGCTCAAGGCGGGTGGCCACGGCACCGGCGAAGTCAATGCCGAGGGCCTGGCCTGGCTCAAGCGCAAGGTGTTCAAGCTCGGTGAAGCGGACAAGATCGATTTCGAAGGCATCAAGCCCGACCGCCGGACGATTTTCCCGGCGGGCCTGGCGATCCTCGAAGCGATTTTCGACGCCCTCGAACTGCAACGCATGGACCACTGTGAAGGCGCCCTGCGCGAAGGCGTACTGTATGACCTGCTGGGGCGGCATCATCACGAAGACGTGCGCGAGCGCACCCTGGGCTCGCTCATGGAGCGCTATCACGTCGATCAGGAGCAAGCTGTACGGGTCGAGCGCAAGGCCCTGCACGCCTTCGACCAGGTGGCTGACGACTGGGACTTGAACGACGGGGTCTGGCGCGAGTTGCTGGGCTGGGCCGCCAAGGTCCATGAAGTGGGCCTGGACATTGCCCACTATCACTACCACAAGCACGGCGCCTACCTGATCGAGCACTCGGACCTGGCGGGGTTTTCCCGGGAAGACCAGCAGATGCTCGCGCTATTGGTACGCGGCCATCGGCGCAACATTCCCAAGGATAAATTCGCCGAGTTCGGCGACGACGGCATCAAGCTGATTCGCCTGTGCGTGCTGCTGCGTTTTGCGATCCTGTTCCACCACATCCGTGGCACCCAGGAAATGCCGCAAGTGGCCCTGCATGCCGACGGCGATCAGCTGGACGTGATGTTCCCCGACGGCTGGCTGGAAGAGAACCAACTGACCCAGGCTGACTTCGCCCAGGAAGCGGAATGGCTGACGCGGGTCGGGATTGTGCTGAACATTCACTGATCCAGCTACAACACAGATCTTTGTGGCGAGGGAGCTTGCTCCCGCTGGAGGGCGAAGCCCTCCCAAGGCTTGGGGCTGCTGCGCCCGAAGCGTCGGACCGGCCCAGCGGGAGCAAGCTCCCTCGCCACAAAAGCCAAGCTCGCCCCAGGACGTTTAACGAACCGCCAACACCGGGCTGCTCAAGCGATCGAGCAAGGTCGCCTGGGCGCTGCGCGGGTTCTGGTTGCCGGTCGGCGTGTTGCGGATGTAGCGGCCATCCGACTGCAGGCTCCAGCTGTGGGTGTTGTCGGTCAGGTAGCTTTCCAACTCCTTCTTGACCCGCAGGATCAGCTTCTTGCCTTCCACCGGGAAGCAGGTCTCGACTCGCTTGTCGAGGTTGCGCTCCATCCAGTCGGCGCTGGACAGGAACATCTGCTCCTCACCGCCGTTGAGGAAGTAGAACACCCGCGTGTGCTCCAGGAACCGCCCGATGATCGAGCGCACGTGGATGTTGTGGGACACCCCCGGAATGCCCGGCCGCAGGCAGCACATGCCCCGCACCACGAGATCGATGCGTACGCCCGACTGGCTGGCCTTGTACAACGCACGGATGATCTTCGGATCGGTCAACGAGTTGAACTTGGCAATGATGTGGGCCGGCTTGCCGTCCAGGGCGAACTGCGTCTCCCGGGCAATCATGTCGAGCATGCCCTTCTTCAGGGTGAACGGCGCATGCAGCAGTTTCTTCATGCGCAAGGTCTTGCCCATGCCGATCAACTGGCTGAACAGCTTGCCGACGTCTTCGCACAAGGCATCGTCGGAAGTCAGCAGGCTGTAGTCGGTGTACAGGCGAGCGTTGGCAGCGTGGTAGTTGCCAGTGCCCAAGTGGGCGTAACGCACGATCTCGCCGGCTTCACGGCGCAGGATGAGCATCATCTTGGCGTGGGTCTTGAAGCCAACCACGCCATAGATCACCACCGCACCGGCCGCTTGCAGGCGGCTGGCCAGTTGCAGGTTGGATTCCTCGTCGAAGCGGGCGCGCAATTCGATCACCGCCGTGACTTCCTTGCCGTTTCGCGCCGCGTCCACCAGGGCGTCGACGATTTCCGAGTTGGCGCCGCTGCGGTACAGAGTCTGGCGCACCGCCAGAACGTGAGGGTCCTTGGCGGCCTGGCGCAGCAGGTCGACCACCGGCGTGAACGACTCGAACGGGTGCAACAGGAGGATGTCCTGCTTGCTCACCACGCTGAAAATGTTTTCGCTGTTTTGCAGCAGTTTCGGGATCTGCGGCGTAAACGGCGAATATTGCAGTTCCGGATGGCTGTCCAGGCCGGTGATGCTGAACAGTCGGGTCAGGTTGACCGGGCCGTTGACCTGATATAGCTCGGTCTCATGCAGGTTGAATTGCTTGAGCAGATAGTCGGACAGGTGTTTCGGGCAGGTGTCGGCCACCTCCAGGCGCACCGCATCGCCGTAACGCCGGGAGAACAACTCGCCGCGCAGGGCGCGGGCCAGGTCTTCGACGTCCTCGGTGTCCACCGACAGGTCGGCGTTGCGGGTCAGGCGGAACTGGTAGCAGCCCTTCACTTTCATGCCTTGGAACAGGTCATCGGCATGGGCGTGGATCATCGATGACAGGAAAACATAGTTGTCGCCCGGCCCGCCAACGTCTTCCGGCACGCGAATGATGCGCGGCAACAGGCGCGGCGCCGGGATGATCGCCAGGCCGGAATCGCGACCGAAGGCGTCGATGCCTTCCAGCTCGACGATGAAGTTCAGGCTCTTGTTGACCAGCAGCGGGAACGGGTGCGTCGGATCGAGGCCGATCGGCGTGATGATCGGTGCGATCTCGTCGCGGAAATAGCGGCGCACCCAAGTCTTGATCTTGGTGTTCCAGTTGCGCCGGCGGATGAAGCGCACCTGGTGCTTTTCCAGCTCCGGCAGCAGGATGTCGTTGAGGATCGCGTACTGGCGGTCCACATGGCCATGGACCAGCTCGCTGATGCGGGCCAGGGCCTGGTGCGGTTGCAGGCCATCGGCGCCGGCCTGTTCACGGGCGAAGGTGATCTGCTTCTTCAGGCCGGCCACACGGATTTCGAAGAACTCATCCAGGTTGCTGGAAAAGATCAGCAGGAACTTCAGCCGCTCCAGCAGCGGGTAGGACTCGTCCAGCGCCTGCTCCAGCACGCGGATGTTGAACTGCAGTTGCGACAGCTCGCGATGGATGTACAGGCTGCTGTCATCCAGGTTCGGAATGGCAATCGCCGGGGCCGGGGCGGGCTCGACCACAGCCGGGGGAGCGGGCTCCAGCTCCGGCGGTGTCTCGGCGACTTGCTCGACCACGGGTTGAGCGTCTTTTACGGCAACTTCTGTGAGTCCTTCGGTATTCATCGCAAGTTCCTGGGAGGCTATTTCTGCTCTCGTAACAATTGGGCGGCGCGCACGGCAAAGTAAGTCAGGATGCCATCAGCGCCTGCGCGTTTGAAAGCGGTCAAGGACTCCAGGATCACCCCTTCGCCCAACCAACCGTTCTGGATCGCGGCCATGTGCATGGCGTACTCGCCGCTGACCTGATAAACAAAGGTCGGCACTTTGAATTCGTCTTTGACCCGGCAAAGAATGTCGAGGTAGGGCATGCCAGGCTTGACCATGACCATGTCTGCCCCTTCTGACAAGTCAGCCGCCACTTCGTGCAAGGCTTCCTGACTGTTGGCCGGGTCCATCTGATAGGAGGCCTTGTTGGCCTTGCCCAGGTTCAGCGCCGAGCCGACCGCATCGCGGAACGGGCCGTAATAGGCGCTGGCGTACTTGGCCGAGTAGGCCATGATCCGCACATTGACGTGACCGGCGACCTCGAGGGCTTCGCGGATCGCCTGGATGCGCCCGTCCATCATGTCCGACGGCGCGACCACCTGGGCACCGGCCTCGGCATGGGACAACGCCTGCCGGACCAGCGCATCGACGGTAATGTCGTTCTGCACGTAGCCTTCTTCGTCGAGGATACCGTCCTGCCCGTGGGTGGTGAACGGGTCCAGCGCCACGTCGGTGATCACTCCCAGCTCCGGGAAGCGCGTGCGCAGGGCGCGGGTCGCACGTTGGGCAATGCCCTCCGGGTTCCAGGCTTCGGCGGCGTCCAGGGACTTGAGCGCCGGCGGCGTGACCGGGAACAGGGCCAGCGCCGGAATGCCCAGCTCGACCCAGTGGGCGGCTTCTTCGAGCAGCAGGTCGATGGTCAGGCGTTCCACCCCGGGCATCGACGCCACCGCTTCGCGACGGTTCTCACCGTCCAGCACGAACACCGGCAGGATCAGGTCATCGGTGGTCAGCACGTTTTCACGCACCAGCCGACGAGAGAACTCATCACGACGGTTGCGACGCAGACGGGTAGCAGGGAACAGACGATTGGCGGGGGTAAAGCTCACGGCAGACTCCTGAGCCCGCAGACGGGCGAGCGTGACAGTTATAAGCGGCTATTATGACGAACGCATGACAGTTGTGCGAAAGCGCGACCGGTAGTCGCAGTCATTGTCTTCTGTAGGAATTGTTCACGTCGAGACACATTTCGATACTTTCCTGAATGTGCCCGAAGGGTTAGGCTGCGCGTTCATTTCGCCAGCACCCAGACAATGCTCCAACAATTTCTGCATGACTTCGGCTACTTGGCCTTGTTTATCGGCACGTTCTTCGAAGGCGAAACCATCCTCGTGCTCGCAGGCTTCCTGGCGTTCCGTGGCTACATGGACATCAACCTGGTGGTCGTCGTGGCGTTCTGCGGCAGCTACGCGGGCGATCAGCTGTGGTATTTCCTGGGGCGCAAGCACGGCCGCAAGCTCTTGGCCCGCAAGCCGCGCTGGCAGTTGATGGGCGATCGCGCGTTGGAGCACATCCGCCGGCATCCGGACATCTGGGTCCTGAGCTTTCGCTTCGTCTACGGCCTGCGCACGGTGATGCCGGTGGCCATCGGCCTGTCAGGCTATCCGCCGGGCCGCTACCTGCTGCTCAACGGCATCGGCGCGGCGATCTGGGCCACGGCCCTGGCCGCCGCCGCGTACCACTTCGGCGCAGTGCTGGAAGGCATGCTGGGCAGCATCAAGAAATACGAACTATGGGTGCTTGGCGCGTTGCTGGTGCTGGGCCTGGTCCTGTGGCTGCGCCGACGCATCAAGAATGCGCGGCTGGCCAAGAAAGTCCTCGAAGCCGAGCGACTCGAACAAGCCAAGTCTGCCGAGCCTACGACGCCAACCGAGTAAACCGGCTGCGGCAGCAGTACAGCCCGATGCCGCTGAGCAGGCTGTAGCTGAGCAGCCCGACCCAAGCCCCATGGCTCATCACAGCGCTGGCCGGCCACAACCCGGCCAAGGGCGCCAGCCATACCAGCGGCAGGTTCGACGCCAGCCGCAACAGCTCCAGCTTCAGCGCCCACGGGCGATTCTCCAGGGCCACGCCCAACACGAACAGACCGAACGCCACCGCGCCCCACCCCAGCACCAGGGCGGCCACCGGCAGGCTGCCTTCAAGGTTCATCAAATAACTGCCCAAGGCAATGTAGACGCCGAACTGCAGCCCTACGTACCACTGCTGGCGCAGGTCCAGCGGCACTTCGAATTTGCGGAACTGGCTCAAGTCCGGTTTGTTCAGCGGGTACCGGGCCGCGACATCCGCCGGACGCCAACCGGTGGGCATGAACCAGATTCGCAGCTTGTCCCACCAGCGCTCCGCTCGCCGCGCATCGGCCCACAGCTGGGCATAGAACTGCAGGTTGGCCCACAACGGATTCCAGCTCGCCAGCGGCGTGGTCACGCCAAAAACCACCGGCTCGTTATCGTCTTCTTCTTGGAAGGTGCCAAACAGACGGTCCCAAATAATGAACACCCCGCCGTAGTTGCGATCCATGTAGAGAGGGTTCTGTGCATGGTGGGCACGATGATTGGACGGCGTCACGAAACACCACTCCAGCCAGCCGAGCTTGGGAATGTGCTGGGTGTGGACCCAGAACTGGTACAGCAGATTCAACGCCGCAACGCTGACGAAGACCACCAACGGCACGCCCAGTACGGCGAGCGGGACATAGAAGACCCAGCTCAACAGGAAGCCGGTGCTGGTCTGGCGCAACGCGGTGGACAGGTTGTAGTCCTCGCTCTGGTGGTGCACCGAATGGGCGGCCCAGAGGATGTTGCGCTCATGGCCCATGCGGTGCAGCCAGTAATAGCAGAAGTCGTAGAGCACGAAGGCAAACACCCAGGTCCAGGCCCGGTCGGCAGGGAGCTCGATGACGGCCAGGTGCTTCAACGCAAAGGCATAGGTCACCAGTCCCACGCCTTTGGTCAGCAGGCCGGTGGTGGTCGACAGCACGCCGGTGCTCACGCTGTTGATCGCGTCTGCCACGCGGTAGTGGCTCACGCCCCGCCAGCGATCGGCCAACAACTCGACGGCAATCAGCACAAAGAAGAACGGCACGGCATACAGGATGAAGTTCATGACGCAACCCGGGCATGCGAGGCAGGGAGATAACCGGCAGGTTAGGTGTAGCTGCCCGATCCCCCTATGGCAACGAGTGACAAATTAGTAGACATTTAACGCCATGAATCTGGAGAAAAAGCCCATGAGCAAAAAAATTGCAGTGATCCTTTCCGGCTGTGGCGTGTATGACGGCGCCGAGATCCACGAAAGCGTGATCACCTTGCTGCGCCTCGATCAGCGTGGGGCGCAGGTCCAGTGCTTCGCCCCCAACATTGCCCAGTTGCATGTGATCAATCACCTGACGGGCGAGGAAATGCCCGAGAGCCGCAACGTGTTGGTGGAGTCCGCGCGGATCGCCCGGGGCAACGTGAAGGATTTGCGTGAGGCCAACGTCGACGATTTCGATGCGCTGATCGTACCCGGTGGCTTTGGCTCGGCGAAAAACCTCTCCAACTTTGCCGTCGAAGGCGTCGGTTGCACGGTCCAGCCAGAAGTCCTGGCCTTGACCGAGGCTTTTGCCGAGGCCGGTAAACCGGTCGGGCTGATCTGCATCTCCCCGGCCCTGGCAGCAAAAATCTATGGCCCGGGGGTGACCTGCACCATCGGCAACGACCCGGACACGGCGGCGGCCGTGGGCAAAATGGGCGGCACCCACGAAGACTGCGCGGTGACCGACATCGTCGAGGACCGCGCGCGCAAACTGGTCAGCACCCCGGCCTACATGCTGGCGCAGAACATCAGCGAAGCGGCTTCGGGCATCAACAAGCTGGTGGACCGGGTGTTGGAATTGACGCACGAGAACGACGCCTGACCCCACCCCTCTCTACCCTCTCCTGTGGGAGCGAGCTTGCTCGCGATGGCGTCAGTTCAGTTGCCTAGGTATTGGCTGACACACCGCCATCGCGAGCAAGCTCGCTCCCACAGGGTTATGCACAAGGCTTAAGGTAATCGAGCCAACCGCGTCAGGATCCGATCAAGCGCATTGGCAAACCCTTGCTTGTCCCGTTCGCTGTACGCCGCCGGGCCGCCACCCATATGCCCCTGTTCACGCAAATCGGTGAACAGGTTGCGCACCGCCAGGCGCTCGCCCATGTTTTGCGCATCGAACTCCTTGCCCCGCGGGTCCAGGGCAGCGACGCCCTTCTTTACCAAGCGGTCGGCCAAGGGCACGTCGCTGCAGATCACCAGCTCACCCGGCACGGCGTGCTCCACCAGGTAATCGTCCGCCGCGTCAGGGCCGCTGGGCACCACGATCAATTTCACACAGGCCAGGGCCGGCTTGATCTGCGGTTGGCCAGCCACCAGCACCACCTCGAACCGGCGCTTCAAGGCGAACTTGACCACCAGTTCCTTCGCAGCCTTGGGGCAGGCGTCGGCGTCGATCCATACGCGCATCGGGGTCTTCCTCTTCTAAATGCATCGCGAGCAAGCTCGCTTCCACAGAGGACAGCCTACATCCTGTGGGAGCGAGCTTGCTCGCGATTATGAACGCAGCGAATGCCTTTTCAGGAAACCTGCACCCGACGCTTCTCCGCCACCCAACTGCGCCCATACAGCACCACGATCGCCAGGATCGCCACCACTTGGGCGGCCAGCGAATAAGCATCGGCATGAATGCCCAGCCAGTCGAAGTCGAAGAACGCCACCGGATGGGTGCCGAAGATCCCGGCTTCCTGCAACGCCTTCACGCCATGACCGGCGAACACCACCGACAGCGCGCACAACAACGCGGCGTTGATGCTGAAGAACAGCGCCAGCGGCAGTTTCGCCGAGCCGCGCAGGATCACCCAGGCCAACCCCACCAGCAACACCAGCGCGGTCGCGCCGCCGGCCAGCACCGCGTTGTGCCCGGCAGGCCCCGCTTGCAGCCACAGGGTTTCGTAGAACAGGATCACTTCGAACAGTTCGCGATAGACCGAGAAGAACGCCAGGATCGCAAAACCAAAACGACCGCCGCCGCCCACCAGGCTGCTCTTGATGTAATCCTGCCAGGCCGCGGCGTGACGACGGTCGTGCATCCAGACGCCCAGCCACAACACCATCACACTGGCGAACAGCGCCGTCGCGCCTTCGAGCAACTCGCGCTGGGCACCGCTGACGTCGATCACATACGCCGCCAGGCCCCAGGTCGCCAGGCCGGCCAGCAGCGCCAGGCCCCAACCGACGTTGACGCTGCGCACCGCCGACTGCTGACCGGTGTTGCGCAGGAATGCCAGGATTGCCGCCAGCACCAGGATCGCTTCCAACCCTTCACGCAGCAGGATCAGCAAGCCTGAGATGTAGCTCAGCGACCAGCTCAAGCCATCGCCGCCCAGCAGGCCGGCAGACGCTTTCAACTTGGCCTTGGCCGCGTCCAGGCGCTGTTCGGCCTGCTCAACCGGCAGACCGTCCTGCAGCGACTGACGGTAGGCCATCAGGGCCTTTTCGGTGTCTTTGCGCACGTTGGCATCGACGTTGTCCAGCGAGCTTTCCACCAGCTCGAAACCTTCCAGATAAGCCGCGACCGACAGGTCGTAGGCCTGGTCATGGTCACCGGCGCGATACGCCGCGATGCTTTTGTCCAGGGTGGCGGCCGTGTAGTCGAGCAACTGCGCCGGACCACGTTGCACCTGTGGCGGCTGGGCGCGCTGGGCACGGAATGTCGCCGCCGCCGCCGGGCCTTGCGCGGCGAGGACTTCGCCCGGGGTCTGGCGCGCCAGGTCAGCGAGGTTAAAGACTTGTTCACTTTTGGCCGCGGCCGGGTCGGCGCTGAAGCTGGCGATATAGGTCGCCAAATCCCAACGTTGACGGTCGTCGAGCTGATCGGCGAAAGCCGGCATGTCGGTGCCTTCGATGCCCATGCCGAGGGTGTTATAGATCCCATAGAGGCTCAGGCGATCCAGGCGCTGGGCGTCCCGCAAGTTGGTGGGCGGCGGTTCCAGGCCAACACCGGCAGGACCGTCGCCGGCACCGCTGGCACCGTGGCACACCGAGCAATTCTGCGCATACAACGGCGCACCGCGAATGGGATCGGGAGTGATGACCGGCGCTTGGCTGACTTCATACGCCACCGCCAGCTTGGCCCCCAGCTGCCGCGCCAGACGGGCGACTTCGCCGCCGTCCTGGCGCTGGGTGATCGCCGTGCGCAAGCCGCCGATGCCCTGGACCAACTCGGCCTTTTCCGGTTTGGCCGGCAACCCGACGATCAACCCTTCCAGCGCCTGGGTGAACTCCAACTGCTCACGGTACTCCGCCTCGTCGATGACCTTGCCCGCCTCGACCGTAGCCGGGTAATCCGCCCCGATGTAGTCCAATAAATGCAGCGCCTGGGGGGCACTTTCGAGGGTGTCGGCCAGCAGCGAAGTGCTGCACAGCGCAAGCAATGGCAATACAAGCCAGGCCAGCAAACGGAACGGCGCAGTCATGAATGACTCTCGGTTGGTAATAAGAAGTAACACATTGTTCACTTCCAATGGCTTTGGCTCAAGGGCGGATATGCCTAGGGGGCCGATTTTCATCGGATTTTCATGCTTTGGAGGTGATGTCACAAAAACAGCATTTCGCAATTGAAAAGCCATTACATAGCCAAGCGCCATGTTTATAATCCCGCGGCCTTCTTATCATTCGATGGCATAAAAGCTCCTCTTTTTATGAGGAACCGACAGCGTTTCGACGTTCGTCCGTGGGATCGCTCCAGCCCGGCCCGCACACCCCCGGCTGCTATCAGGGAAGAAAATGTTCATGGCATCCCGTGCCGTTCTTTCGGTCGCCCTCGGCGCGATCACCTTGTTGTCCGGCTGCTCGGCCTTTCGCAATTACGACAGCGAATTGGCCCAGACCAACCAGCAGTTGGCGTCCGGCAACGTCGACGGCGCGTTGACCCTGCTGGAGAAGAACAATTCCAGCCAGGACAAAGACCTGCTGTATTACTTCGAGAAAGGTGAGCTGCTGCGCGCCAAGGGCGATTTGTCCGGCAGCCAGACCGCCTGGAACAGCGCCGATCAGCAGGTTGGCCAGTGGGAAGACGCGGTCAAGCTCGACACAGCCAAGTACCTGGCCCAGTTCGGCAGCTTCCTGGTCAACGATAAAGTCCGCCGCTACGAAGGCTACGATTACGAAAAGGTCATGCTGACCACGCAGATGGCCCTGAATCTGCTGGCAGTGAATGACTTCGATGGCGCCCGGACCCAGATCAAGAAGACCCACGAACGCGAAGCGGTGATCGCCGACCTGCGGGACAAGGAATACCTCAAGCGCGAGGAAGAAGCCGAGAAACAAGGGGTCAAGACCGAATACAAGGACCTCCAGGGTTACCCGGTGGCCAGCCTCGATGCCCCGGAAGTCGTCGGCCTCAAAAACAGCTACCAAAGCGCGTTCAGCCATTACCTGGCCGGTTTCGTCTATGAAGCCCTAGGTGAAAAGGACCTGGCCGCGCCTGGCTATCGCAAGGCCGCCGAACTGCGCCCCAACACGCCATTGCTGGAGCAGGCCCTGCGTGACCTGGACAAACCTGCCGCCAAAAACGATGACAGCGACATCCTGATCGTGGTGCAGAGTGGCCTGGCGCCGTCCCGGGACTCGATCCGCATTCCCCTTCCGCTGCCGATCAGCGGCAACCTGGTCATCACGCCGTTGTCGTTCCCGCTGATCAAGCCTGACACCTCCACAGCCACCTTCGGCCAGATCGGTGTCGATGGCCGCCAGTTGGACCTGACCCAGCTCAACAGCACCACCGCCATGTCGCGCCGAGCCCTGCGCGATGACATGCCGGGCATCATCCTGCGTACCACCGTGCGCGCCATCACCCGTGGTGTGGCGCAAAAGCAGATCAACGAAACCAACCCCCTGGCCGGCCTGGCCGTGGGTCTTACCTCGGCGGTACTCGAAGGCGCCGACACCCGGACCTGGCGCACCCTGCCCGACTACACCCAAGTGGTGCGCCTGCGCCTGAAGAAAGGCGAGCACCAGGTCACCCTGCCAAGCGCGGTGGGCGGCTCGATGGTCAAAATCACCGTCGACCAGCGCTACCAGGTCATCACGCTGCGAGCGGTGGGTAACCAAGTGTTCGCCGGCGGCCTGGCGGCCCAGGTGATACCAAGCGCCAATCCGACCGCCATTGCCCTCAAGCAACCTTAAGAACGGAGTCTTGTTCACATGCGTTTAAAACTGATCGCCGTCGGCGCCCTGGCCTTGCTGGCCGGTTGCGCCACCCCGCCGCCACCGGAGCCGGGCAGCGCCGCCAGCAAGGTCGTGGCGATGGGCAAGACCAAGAACATCGTGGTCGGCGCCATGCGCGTGGCCAGGGAAAACGGCTACATGACCGTCAATGTCCAGTTGAGCAATACCAGCTACAACAACAAGACGATGTATTACCGCTTTGCCTGGCTGGGGCCGGAAGGCTTTCCGATCGCCGAAGAAGAAACCTGGAAAAGCCTGACGATGTATGGCGAACAGACCAGTTTCCTGCCGGCCATCGCACCGACACCCAAGGCCGTGGATTTCCGTTTGGAAATCAATACCCCTTGAGCCTGATCCCGGTCGGTCAAGCCAGCACCGGACCTGTGGCGAGGGAGCTTGCTCCCGCTGGGCCGCGAAGCGGCCCCAAGATCTTGCGGTCGCTGCGCAACCGAGCGGGAGCAAGCTCCCTCGCCACAGGGATCGTCGGCACAAGTTCCTTTACCGATCGGCATTGCACCTAAGCCCATATTCATTCAGTTTTCGAGAGCCCCCACATGTTCGTACGCATTTCCTCCCTCGCCCTCGCCGCCCTGCTGGTCAGCGGCTGTGCCAACAACTCGCCGGTCCTGGGCAACAAGAACATCAGCTACGGCGATACCAAGGCCGTGGAAACCGTGACCAACGAGTTCGGCTCCACCGACCTGCAAATGATCGCCGAGTCCATGACCCGCTCCCTGGCCCAGTCCGGCATCCTGCAGGGTCGCCCGGTTGTCCAGGTCTATGACGTGAAGAACAAGACCAGCGAATACATCGACACCCGCGAAATCACCACCAGCATCAAGACCCAGTTGATGAAGACCGGCGCGGCCCGTTTCGCCAGCGACAACACCGCCATGGAAAGCCAGGTCGACCAGCTCAAGCTGCAGAACCAGAGCGGCCTGTACAAGAAAAGCACCGTGGCCAAGACCGGCAACATGATCGCTGCCAAGTACCGCCTCGAGGGCTCCATCAGCTCGATCGTCAAGCGCAGCAGCGACTACAAGGACGTCTTCTACAAATTCAGCCTGCAATTGATCGACGTCGAGAGCGGTCTGGCCGAGTGGATGGACGAAAAAGAAATCCGCAAGACCACGGAGCGCTAAGCCATGCGCACATGGATAGGCATCATGGCCCTGGCCTGCGCATTCAGTGCCCAGGCGGCCCCAAAAGTCGCGGTAACCGACCTGGCGTACCAGGAACGGGTGGAGGAATACATCCACACCGTTTCGGCGCAGAGCAACTTCCAGGCGAACCCCTACAGCGCCAGCGCTTCCTCGAGCTACGACGAGATGGAAGCCACCAGCAGCTACATCGAGCAGGGCGAACTGCGCAAGTTCACCGGCGACATCAAGGGCGAGATCCTGCGCAGCGGCATGTTCCAGCTGACCCAGGGCACGCCCCACACGGCGGCATCCAGTGGCGACGTGTATGACGTGATCAAGCGCATCAAGGCCGGCAACTTCAAGGGTGCCGACTACGTGCTGTTCGGCACCGTGTCGGACATCGATTTCACCCGCGACATCAACGAGCTGGCCCATACCGACAGCTACTCGGCTGTGCTGGCGTTGAC
Source organism: Pseudomonas sp. MPB03 (assembly GCF_046605385.1). Lineage (NCBI taxonomy): Bacteria > Pseudomonadati > Pseudomonadota > Gammaproteobacteria > Pseudomonadales > Pseudomonadaceae > Pseudomonas > Pseudomonas sp. MPB03. The sequence goes on from NZ_CP176770.1 coordinate 6,466,083, forward strand.
CCTGGTGGCGGACTTCAGCCTGATCAACACCAAGACCTACGAGATCACCTCGGCCTTCACGGCCATGGGTGAAGGCCAGGACACCAAGTTGCTGAACCACCGGGACGCACGCATCAGCCTCAACCGCCCGCGGGTGGTACGCGAAGTGTCCAAGGCCCTGGGTGAAGACGTGGCGCGGCAACTGAGCGAACAACTCGGCGGCCCGAGCTACGAGCAACCTGGCGAGCCGGTGCCGCGCAACAACCTGCCCCGGGACACGGCGCCGGTGATCTTGCGCTGAGGCATACCGTCGGGTAGCTGTTTAGCGGCTCTTGTGGCGAGCTAGCTGTTTTGGCTTCTGTGATGAGCTGAATGCTTTTGTGGCGAGGGAGCTTGCTCCCGCTGGGCCGGTCCGACGCTTCGGGCGAAGCGGCCCCAAGATCTTGCGGTCGCTGCGCAACCGAGCGGGAGCAAGCTCCCTCGCCACAAAAGCCCTCTACAAAAGCCAGCCACAAAAGCTACCTCGCCACAGGTTTTGCTTTATGCAGCAGCCTTTCTGATCGTCGCAAGCAAACCCGCCGCGCCAATGAACATACCCGCGAAGGCACGGTTCATCCGCCGCTGTTGTTTCGGTGTACGCAACAGACGCAGGACTTTAGACGCCAACCCGGTGTACCCGGCCATGACGATGAGATCGACGGCGATCATGGTGACGCCCAGGATCAGGTACTGCTGGATCAACGGCGCATGGGGATTGATGAACTGCGGCAACACCGCCAGCATGAACACCAGCGCCTTGGGGTTGCTGACATTGACCAGGAAACCGCGAAACACCAGCGCCAGGGGCTTACCTATGGGCCGTGGGGCCGCGTCGTCGGTCATGTCGCCGGGAATGGCTCGCCACTGCTTGACCCCCAGGTAGACCAGGTAGACCACGCCGAACCACTTGATGGCATAGAACGCAGTGGCCGACGCCGTGAGGATCGCGCCAACACCGGCGGCAACGACCAGGATTTGCAACGCCAGGCCCAATTGCAGGCCCAAGGCGTTCCAGTAACCGCGCCAAAAGCCATATCGCAGACCGCTGGACATCGATGCAATCGCGCCGGCACCCGGCGAAAGACTGATCACCCAGCACGCAGCGAAAAACGCCAACCATGTTTCCAGCACCATTGCACTCCCCGGCTCGGATTCGTCGAAACGACTAAGCTAATGCGCCGTCACGTGGTTGACCACCGTTTTTTGCGCAAGCCTCAAGCGGGCATGAACCGTGGCGAGGGAGCTTGCTTCCGCTGCGCCGCGTAGCGGCCCTTTGCGTTATTCGACGAAACCGCCCACCGGGAACGCTTCGCTGCCGCGCCAGCGCCGCACCGAGCGCTGGAAGAACAGGCTGTTGGGCACTTGCACCATCGCGCTGCCGGTGCCGAGTTCCTCGGGTTCGATCAGCGTGGTGTACAGCAGATTGATTGCCACCACGCGCCCCTTGATACCGGGCTTGTCGGTGCTATCCACCAACTCGACCACATCGCCCAGGCGAAAGGGTCCGACGGTGTAGATCAAAACGGCGCAGAACAGGTTGGACAGCACGCTCCAGATGGCGAAGAACGCCACCGCTGCCACCGCGACAAAGCCCGACAGCGCCGTCCACAGCACCGTGGCCGAGACACCCAGGCGTTCGAGCACCACCAGCACCGCAGTGCCCATGATCAGCCAGCGCAGCACACCCCGCAGGATAATCACCAGTTGGGGTGGGAGCGGGTAACGCTCACCCAGGCCCGTGAGCGCACGCGCGACGAAGCGCTGCGAGACATAACCGGCCACCAGGATCAGCAGGATTTGCACACCGAGCCAGATCGGCTCGATCCACATGACAGGGACAGGCAACGCCAACGCTTCCATCAGGACAACGCCTCCAGCTCCGCTTGCAGGTTTTCCAGCCATTCCAGCGCTTGCATCCAAGCCTCCTCGAGCTCCGCTTCCCGGACCTTCAGCTTGGCCTGTTCGGCCAGCAGGTCACGCAACTCATCCTTGCGCGCGGCCTCGTAGAGACCACTGTCGCCCAGGCTGGTTTCGATTTTCTGCAATTTTTCATGCAGCTTGCCCAGCTCGGCTTCGAGCTTGTCGGCCTCGCGTTTGTGCGGCGCCAGTTGCTGGCGCAGCGCGGCGGCGGCCTGGCGCTGGGCTTTCTTGTCGGTCTTGTCCGGGTTGACCGGTGTGCTGCTGACCGGCGCGTTACGCTGGCGGTACTCCACCAGCCAACGGGCGTAGTCCTCCAGGTCACCGTCGAACTCCTCGACCTTGCCATCGGCGACCAGGAAGAAGTTATCCGTCGTGCTCTTGAGCAAATGCCGATCGTGGGACACCACCAATACCGCGCCACTGAATTCTTGCAAGGCCATGGTCAGGGCCAGGCGCATTTCCAGGTCCAGGTGGTTGGTCGGTTCGTCGAGCAACAACAGGTTCGGTCGACCCCAGGCGATCAATGCCAGTGCCAGGCGGGCCTTTTCGCCGCCGGAGAAATTCAACACCGGCTCGTCGATGCGCGCCCCGCGGAAATCGAAACCGCCGAGGAAATCGCGCAGGGTCTGCTCACGCTCGGTCGGCGCCAACCGTTGCAGGTGCAACAGCGGGCTGGCCTTGGAATCCAGGGAGTCGAGCTGGTGCTGGGCGAAGTAGCCGACGACGGTGTTTTCACCTCGGGTCAGGCGCCCGGCCAGAGGCTCGAGTTCGCCGGAAAGGTTCTTGATCAGGGTCGACTTACCGGCACCGTTGGGGCCCAGCAGGCCGATCCGCGCACCGGGGGTCAGTTGCAGCTTGACCTTCTCCAGCACGGTCTTGTCGCCATAGCCCAGGCGTGCGTCAGACAGGTCGATCAACGGGCTGGAGATCTTGGTCGATTCGCGGAAGACAAAATCGAACGGTGAATCGACGTGGGCCGCCGACAGCTCTTCCATCCGCTCCAGTGCCTTGATCCGGCTCTGGGCCTGGCGGGCCTTGGTGGCCTGGGCCTTGAAGCGGGCGATGTAGCTTTCCATGTGCGCACGTTGCGCCTGTTGCTTCTCATAGGCTTGCTGTTGCTGGGCCAGGCGTTCGGCACGGGCGCGCTCGAAGGCGCTGTAGCCGCCACGGTACAAGGTGAGCTTGCGCTGGTCGACATGGGCCACGTGATCCACCACCGCATCGAGGAAATCGCGGTCGTGGGAAATCAGCAGCAGCGTGCCCGGGTAGCTCTTGAGCCAGTCTTCGAGCCAGATGATGGCGTCGAGGTCCAAGTGGTTGGTCGGTTCATCGAGCAGCAGCAGATCCGAAGGGCACATCAACGCCTGCGCCAGGTTCAGGCGCATCCGCCAGCCGCCGGAGAAATCCCCGACCTGGCGGTCCATCTGTTCATTGGTGAAGCCCAGGCCGGCGAGCAATTTACGCGCGCGGGCATCCGCGGTGTAGCCATCGGCACTGTCGAGTTCCGAATGCAGGCGGGCCTGTGCGGCACCGTCGTGGGCCGCTTCGGCCGCCGCCAGGTCACGTTGCACCTGGCGCAGGCGCAGGTCGCCATCGAGCACGTAGTCCACCGCCAGGCGCTCGAGGGTGTCGACCTCCTGGCGCATGTGGGCGATGCGCCAATCGGCCGGCAGCAGGCAATCGCCCGAGTCCGGGTGCAGCTCGCCTCGCAGCAAGGCGAACAGGCTCGATTTGCCGGCACCGTTGGCACCGATGAGGCCGGCTTTGTGGCCGGCGTGCAGGGTCAGCTCGGCGTCTTCTAGCAGACGTTGCGGGCCACGCTGTAAAGTCAGGTTCTGAAGTCGGATCATAATGGCGGCGGAGTCTACCAGCTTCGCTCGCAACTGGCGCGAGTAGCACGATGTCCCCTGACCTGTGGAGTTTTTCCCTCGACCTCTATGCCAAGCCTGGCGTAGAGCCTGCGTGCCTGGCGGCACAAGACGCCGGCGCCAACGTCTGCCTGCTGCTTTGTGGCCTGTGGCTGGCGCAGCGCGGCGTGGCCTGCAATGAACACAGGCTGCAGCGACTTCGACAAATGGCCGAGCCGTGGGAGGCCGAGGTGGTGCGGCCACTGCGTACGCTTCGCAATCAATGGAAAGCCGGAGCCCTCCAGGACGCGGCACTCAATGGCCTGCGCGAACAGGTCAAGCAACTGGAGTTGGCCGCCGAACGGCGATTGTTGGAACGATTGGAAGCGCTGGCCAAGGATTGGCCGAGGGCACAACAGAACGATTCAGCGCAATGGCTGCAAGGGCTGGCGGCGAATGCCGAACCCGCGAGCCGCGACGCGCTGCATCAGCTGCGCGTCGCGGTGTCCGGCACTTAGGAAGCGCTGGTTGGGGTGCTGCTGGCGGTCGGCGCAACGGCAGCTGGGCTGGTCGCCGCGGCCGGCGTGCTGGCGGTTGGCGCAGGTGCCGCGGTCGGAGCCGGAGCCGATGTTGCGGGCTTGGCGGCTGGCGCAGTCGCAGGTTTTGCAGCGGCTGGTTTTTTCACGGCCGGTTTCGCGGCGGGCTTGGCAGCAGCTGGTTTCGCGGCGGCTGGCTTGGCAGCCGTTGGCTTCGCAGCTGCAGGCTTGGCCGCGGCCGGTTTGGCAGCGGGTTTAGCCGCGGCTTTGGCAGCGACTGGCTTGGCAGCGGTTTTTGCAGCGGGCTTGGCCGCAGCCGTTTTGGTTGCCGCAGGCTTCGCTGCCGGTTTGGCAGCAGGCTTGGCGGCAGCCGGTTTTGCAGTGGCTTTTACCGGCGCTTTGGCAGCCGGTTTAGCGGCGGCGGTTTTCGTCGCGGCTGGTTTGGCGGCGGCGGTTTTAGCGGCAGGTTTGGCGACAGCTTTCGCCGCTGGCTTGGCGGCAGGTTTAGCAGCCGCTTTTACAGCGGGCTTGGCAGCGGCAGGTTTAGCGGCCGCCGTTTTTGCAGCGGGCTTGGCAGCCGCCTTGACGACTGGTTTTTTTGCCGCAGGTTTTGCAGCGCTGGCAGCGACGGGTTTGGCAGCCGGCTTGCTGGCGGCTTTGGCGGCAGGCTTGGCAGCGACTTTGGCCGGTGCTTTTGCCACGGCGGGTTTAGCCGCCGGCTTCTTGGCCGATACAGCGGCAGGCTTGGCAGCACGAAGCGACAGCGCCTTGCCCGCGGCTTCTTGCACGCGACCGACGCCCTGGGCCAGTTTCAGGCTTTCCTGGGCATCACGCTTGAGTTGCAGAATGTAGGCGCGGGTTTCGGACTGACGATCCTTCAAGGCATCGAGCAAGTCTTCGAGTTCTTTCACGACGTCTTTAGCCTTGGCTTGGGCCTTGGCCTTGCCAGCGGTGGCTGCGTCTTGCAGTTTGGTGCGCGACTTGTGCAGTTTTTCCTGCGCCTTGCCGCGTTGCTTTTCCAGTTTGGCGAGCAGTTTTTCAGCATCAGCCAGCGCTTGGGAGCAGGCATTTTCCAGATGTTCGAGCAGGCTGCCCGAGAGTTGTTGGAGCAAGTGCAACGGAGTGTTTACAGGCTTCTTGGTGGCCGACATGGTTTACCTCCTGACTGACGTGAGTGCGGCTCATACTAGACCTCTGCTGCAACCGCCGCTAGGGCATGTTGACAGTACACAAGACGTTGCGTTGCAAGGGAGGAAAAATCTTCTGCGCCAGTGCCTTGGCAATCCACCTCTACAGATATCGGCACTGGCATAATTCCTCGATTCGAGGCCGGAGAGCACACATGTCGCGTCACCTGTTTTTACTCCTGTGCATGGCTTGCGCCACGGTCCAGGCCGCTGAAAAAACCAGCGCAAACGATGCCCACGATTTGGCTTACAGCCTGGGCGCCAGCCTCGGCGAACGCCTGCGCCAGGACGTGCCGGACCTGCAGATCAAAGCCTTGGTCGAAGGTTTGCAACAGGCCTACCTGGGCAAGCCGCTGGCGCTCAAGGATGAACGCATCGAACAAATCCTGGCCGAGCACCAGGCGCAACTGAACGCGCCTTCGACAACGCCGCAGACCGAAGCCGCATTGAAAACCGAGCAACAATTTCTCGTCGAAGAAAAGAACCGCCCTGGCGTCCAGCAACTGGCAGACGGCATCCTGCTGACCGAAATCAAGCCAGGCCATGGCGCGAAGGCCGGCCCTCACGGCAAGGTCCAGGTGCTGTACACCGGTCGATTGCCGGACGGCACCGTATTCGACGCCAATCGCCAGGCACAGTGGTTCAACCTCGACAGTGTGATTGACGGTTGGCGCAGTGCGTTGCCGCAAATGCCGGTCGGCGCGAAATGGCGACTGGTGATTCCGTCGTCCCTGGCCTATGGCGCTGAAGGGGCCGGGGATGTGATCCCGCCGTACACGCCATTGGTGTTTGAGATCGAGTTGCTGGGCGCGACGACCTGACGTTTACCCAATAAAAAAACGGTGCGCAATGCGCACCGTTTTTTCATGACCGCGAGCCCTCAGGCCTGGACGGTATCTTCTTCCTTGTGAGCGTTGTGCAGCACTTCGATCAGGCAGTCTTCCAATTCGAAACGCTCGTGCAGCAAGCCGCCCAGCTCCTTGAATTTTTCCGCTACACACTTGCCCTCATCGCACAGGTCGTTGAACGCCAGCAGCTTCTCGGTGATGACATCGATGCGCGGGTAAATCGTCTCGGCCAGTTCCAGGCCGCGCTTGTCGTTGAAGGCCTTGGCCTCGCCCGTCAGTTGTTCATAGATCTCGAAATGACCGGCAGACACATAGTCGACCAGCACACCGCAGAACTCTTGCAAGGGTTTGCGGCTTTCGCCCAGGGCTTCAGGCTTGTCGCCAAGATCATCGTAGGCCCGAATCAGTTCGCGACGCTCTTGCAGCCAGCGATCGATCAACAGATGCACCCCACCCCAGCGTTCCTGAGCATTCTGACAACTTTCGAGCATGGTGATTTCTTCCCTTGTGAGTCATGCCCCTCGCAGCCTGTGCACGCCTGATGAACCAGGGACAAGCCAGACACAACATGATCGAGCGGCACAATTCCAATAACACGTGCGGGCCAGATTATGCCCGCACGACAACGGCTTCAAGGTACGCAGGAGATAAAGTTCATACAAGTGTTTAATCCACGGCCCGGACCAACTGCGACGTCTCGCCGCTGAGCGGTTGTACCAGAGCACTCCAGGCAAGGCGCAGCAGCAGATAGGTCATCACGCTGGACACCGCAAGAAAAAACAACAGGCTCCACTCGGGGATGCTCAGGTCGAACAACGTCCAAGTGATATTCGCGCAGTCAACGGTGCCATCGAGGACACGCTGCAACGCACACCACCACGAATCCATCAGCTTGGGCTGGGCAACACAATCAGCAAACGGCTCGAACGAATGGCTTTGCATCAAGACCTGACGCCAGGCCAGGGTCATTCCCCCCGTCGCAAAAACCAACCCTGCCGTACCGTAGAAGAGCGTGCCTCTTTGACCTGGACCCTGTACGCAGGCCACGAGACTGTTCACCAGGAACAGCATCAGGCACAACCGCTGCAAGACACACAGGCTGCAAGGCGTCAGGCCGACCGAATACTCCAGATACGTGCTGATGCCCAAAGCCAGGGCGGCGGCGATGGAAGCCATGAGAAACAAGAAACGTGAGCTGGCCAAAGACATGGCGATTCCGTAACAGAAGAGACAAGCTGTTACGGTAGAGGAAAGCCCTCGGGCCTTTCAAGGCAGCCCCGCGCAGACACTTCACCAGGAGTGTAGGGAATTCCCAACAGGCCGAGGAGGATACGGCGCGATGAGCTGTAGGACTTTACTGATGGTATGACCAAAGCCCCAAAACCGTATTCGCAACAGCGCATTTAAGGTTCACCAACCCGTGGCGAGGGAGCTTGCTCACTCGTCACGGGTTCTGGGTTGCCTGGGGTGACGTCATCGCGAGCAAGCTCGCTCCCACAGGGGGTTGGCGGTTACCAGGGATCGATGTGGGAGCGAGCTTGCTCGCGATGGCGATCTTCAATTCACCACAGGCCTCTCAGCCGAGTGGGAGCAAGCTCCCTCGCCACATGACTCATGCCACGTTCAAGAATAAGTCACGCCCCTCTCAAGTCGACAACACCTAAGCCGGAACCGGCAGCGGCGCGGCCAGCAGGCGCTCATCCAGCAACCCCAACCCCTCTTGGAACAATTGGTTGCTGCGCTCGGCATCCCCCAGTTGCGCCAGCAGGCGCGCCAGTTCGGCGCAGGCTTCGGGATTGCGCTGGGCCCGCAAACTGCTTTCCAGGTAATCCCGCGCCTTGCCCCACAAGCTGTTCTGCAAGCATAGGCGCCCCAGGGTCAGCAACAGACTTGGATCGGCCGGGTGATCCTTGAGCCAGCCCTCGGCCGTTTGCAGTTGGCGGATCGGATCGTTGCCACGAACCAGCCCATATAGACGCGCCAGGTGGCTGTCGTAATGACGCTTGAGCGCGCCGCGCAGCACCTCTTCGGCTTCGACCTGAGCGCCCAACTGACGCAGTTGCTCGGCATAGGCCAACACCAACGCCGGTTCCTGGCGCTGTGCGGAGGTCAGCTGTTGCCAGGCACGATTGAGCGACTGCAAACCGACACTGCCGTCCTCTTCACGGTGGGCCGCCAGGGTGAGGTTTTCGCCCCAGGCACGCCGTTCCAGTTCAGCCAGTTCAGCCGGCGGCAGGACTTTATCCTTGCGCAACTCCGGCAACAGCCGGATCACCGCCGACCAGTCGCCGCGCTGCTGATGCAGTCGCTGCAATTGGCGCAGGGCCTGGACGTTATGGGGATGACGCTCATGCATGGCCTGCAGCGTGCTCAATGCCCCGTCCGTGTCGCCCCGGTCCGTCTGCAGTTGCGCGTGCGTCAGGGCAATGGCCAGCTCCGCCTGGGGCTGACGCTCCAGGGCGCGCTCCAGCAAACTGTCGCTCTGTTCGTAAAGACCTTGTTCGTTAGCCGCGCGGGCGGCCCCCAGGTAATACAGCAGCGGTTGGCGCTCCGCTTCGGCGGCACGGTGCAGGTGGCGCTGGGCACTGGCCCAGCGACCTTCGGCCAGGTCCAACTGGCCGTGTTCGATCGCCACTTGCACCCGACGGCTGCGGTTGCGCCGCGACCACGGGTTGACCACGCCACTGGACGTGGTCACCAGCCCGATCAGGAATCTCAGGCCTCGCCACACCAGCCAGAGCACCGCCACCAGCGCCAGGGTGACCCACAGTCCGGCTTCATAACGGAAGTTCTTGTACGCCACCAGCACGTAACCCGAATGCTCGGCAATCGCCACGCCCAGCAAGCCGGCGGCGGCGATGACCATGAACAGAATCACGTAGAGACGTTTCATGGCGTGGCCTCCTGCGCGCCAGGCGCGGGCAGCGGCTTGACCGATTCCTCGGCATTGAGGTTGCGGCGCTCAAGGTAGGCCTGGACGCTGCTCAGCGTGCCGGTCAGGTCCGGGGTGACCACCGTCACCGGTTGCTTGGACAGCTCACCCACGCGCTCGAGCATGATTTTGCTTTGCGGGTTGTCCTGATTGAAATTGCTCTTCAACACATCCCGCGCCTCGGTCAGCGCCTGGGTGTAGACCGGCGCCTGGCCGTTGAGGGCGGCCCATTGCGCCTGCTCCAGCGCCAGGCTCAGGGCCAGGCGCACTTGCACGAGGCTCTGCCCGGCCAGCAGCGGACGAACGTTCTCGTCCGCGTTGAAATCGATGCGGATATAGCGCGAGATCTGATCCCACCACTGCGCCCACCGACTGGCTCCATCGCCATCGGCGGTCAGGCCCAGCAGCGATTCGCCGCGATCCTTGTACTCCGGTGCCAGTTCGGTCAGTTGCAGCACCTGGTCACGCAAGGCACCCAATTGCAGGAACAGCCCGGTGCGATCCGGTTGTTCGGTGCTGCGCAGCGCAGCGAGGGTCTTGGCCAATTGCTCGCGGGCGGCGAACGAACCAGGGTCGTTCTGCTCCCGCAGGATTTCGTCAGCGCCCTGGACCAGCGCCTGGGCACTGTTGATGTCTTGCAGCGCGGAAAGACGCAGGCTGGCCAGGCGCAACAGGTGCTCGGCCTCTGCCAGGCGCCAGTCCTTGCGACTGGCACCGAGCACGGTTTCCAGGCGCTGATTCAAGTGTTGCTGGTCACTCTGCAACTGGGCCACCAGGCGCCGCCGCTCCTCCAGCTCTTCAGCCGGGGGCAATTGCGCCAGGCGCTCGCTCAGGCGTTGCTCGTTGAGCTTGAGGGCCTGGGACTGGTCGTTCAGCGCCTGGACCTGGGCGGACTGCTGCTGGTTATTGGTTTGCAGGTGACGCACCTGCCACACGCCCCAGCCGCCAACGGCTACGCCGGCAGCGCCGAGCAACAGTGCAACAACGGCCAGCCCGTTGCCACGACGCGGCGCTACGGGAGGCGGGGTTTCAACCGGCGCATCGATCGCTGGCTGGTCCAGATCTTCTTTTGGCAAGGCTGTTTCGCTCACGTATCCATCCTTTGCATTAGAAAACGGCACGGAGTGTTCCCGTAACGCCGCCAGCAAAGCCGCGGCATGGGCGCCACGGCAATCCACAACTGTTCGGGCCCCGGCGGCACGCGCCATCTCGGCCACCCTTGGGCTTGGCACAAACAACGGTAACCGCGCCAGGGCCGGCCACGCATCGCCGGCCAGCCGCTGCAAATGCTCGAAGCCCTGCCCACTGCTGACCACCAGGGCGTTCAAGCGTTCCGCTTCGACTATTGCCGGCAATGCCCCTTCGCCATGACTGGGCAAGTGGCGTCGGTACAATTCCAGGTAATCGACACTAGCACCTTGCTCGCGCAAACGCTCTGCCAGCAAGCCGCGGCCGCCTTCGCCCCGCACGATCAAAACCTTGGGGTCGGGCCGCGATACAGCCTGGCGCAAGACCAAGTGTTCCAGCAAGGCTTCGCTGTCATCGCCGTGATCGGGATAAAACACCGTGAGGCCGGCATCGGCGAGGATCTGTCCGGTGGCCGCGCCCACGCTGAACCAGGGTTGGTCCGGAGGCTGGGGCCAGTATTGGCGCAGCAGCTCGATGCACAGGCGTGCGGCCGGTTTGCTGACCACGATCACCGCAGCGTATTGGTCCAGCGCCTGGAATAACGCGCGCCCGGCATCGGACAGCGGGACCGGTTCGATCTCCAGCAACGGCAAGCTGCTGCTGTAGACCCCCGCTTCGGCCAGAACCGCCGCCAGCGCCGACGACTCGTCCGCCGGCCGGGTGAGCAACAGCCGCCAACCCGTCACGCGTGGCCGGCCTCGCCGTAGACCGCCTTGAGGATGTCGGCGGCACCCTGGCTCAGCAGGTCTTCAGCCACGCGCACACCTAGCGCCTCGGCATCGTGGCGCGGCGCCCGTGCCTGGGCGCTAAGCAGTCGGCCGCCGTTGGGATCCCCCACCAGACCGCGCAACCAGACCTGCTCACCCTCCAGCACGGCGTAACAGGCGATCGGCACCTGGCAACCGCCATTGAGATGTTTGTTCAGGGCGCGCTCGGCGAACACCCGCGTGGCGGTGTCTGCATGATGCAGCGGCGCCAGCAGGGCATGGATGTCGCTGTCGGCGCTGCGGCACTCGATACCCACCGCCCCTTGGCCACCGGCCGGCAGGCTGTCATCGACGCTGATGGCCGAGGTGATGCGGTCTTCGAAGCCCAGGCGGATCAAGCCGGCGGCGGCGAGGATGATGGCGTCGTATTCGCCGGCATCGAGCTTGGCCAGGCGTGTGTTGACGTTGCCACGCAGGAAGCGGATTTGCAGGTCCGGGCGCCGCGTCAGCAATTGTGCCTGGCGACGCAGGCTGGACGTGCCGACCACGCTCCCGGCAGGCAGCGCCTCAAGGCTGGAAAACGTGTTGGAGACGAACGCATCGCGGGGGTCTTCTCGCTCGCAGATGCAAAACAGGCCCAGGCCTTCGGGGAAGTCCATGGGCACGTCTTTCATCGAGTGCACGGCGATGTCGGCTTCGTTGTCCAGCAACGCGGTTTCCAGCTCCTTGACGAACAGGCCCTTGCCGCCGATCTTCGACAGCGGCGAGTCCAGCAGCTTGTCACCGCGACTGACCATGGGCACCAGGGTCACGCTCAGCCCGGGATGGGCCGCTTCCAGGCGGGCTTTGACGTATTCGGCCTGCCAGAGGGCCAAGGCACTTTTACGGGTGGCGATGCGGATCTCGCGAGGGGACATGGATCAATCCGTACTTAAAAGATACGGCAGATAATAACAGCTCAGCCAAAACCGCTTTGATTTGAATCACGACCCCAAGGCCTCCCTGGCCGCCAGATCCTCGAAATGAAACGCGTTGGACGCCTTGGACCGCCCGGTCAAAGCTGCTGCATCATCTTGCGCACGCCGGCCACGTGCCGCCGGCTGACAATCAGCGCGTCGCCATTGAGGCCTTTGAGGAACAGTTGGAAATGCCCAAGGGGGGTGCGCTGCAAACGTTCGATGCGCTCGCGGGCCACGAGGGCGTTGCGATGGATGCGCACGAAGCGTTCGCCGAACTCGTCTTCAAGGGCCTTGAGGGGTTCGTCCAGCAACACCTCGCCACTCTCATGACGCAAGGTCACGTACTTATGGTCGGCAATGAAATAGACCACCTGGTTCAAGGGGATCAACTCGATGCCTTTGCGGGTGCGCGCACTGATGTGGCTGCGTGGGCCACTGCCGCTTTCGGCGGCCGGACGGGTCAGCGCCGCCAGTTGCACGCGGTTGGGCCGCTCGGCCTTGCGCAAGGCTTCGAGCAAAGCCTCGGACGCCACGGGCTTGACCAGATAGCCCACGGCACCGGCCTGCAACACCTCGGGTGGGAAGTCGTCCCGGGTGGTACAGAACACCACGGCGGGCGGCGATTCTCGTTCGCACAACTTCGCCGCCACCTGCAGGCCGTCCAGGCCAGGCATGCGAATGTCGAGCAGCACGATATCCGGCTTGTGGCTGTCGATAAGGGCCAATGCCTCGTCGCCATTGGTGGCGCTCGGCTCCAGGACACTGTAACCCTCGAGCTCGCCAACCATTCGGCTCAGGCGCTCGCGGGCCAGTGGTTCGTCATCAACGATCAGGACATTCATATTGCGCTGGATTCCTGCGTGAGTCTCGCACAAGGATAGCGTAGACAGGGGAAGTGACATCCGTCACCGCGATCCACGCTAAGACTCGTTCGAGGGCCAAAAAGTGCCGCGAGGCGGTTGCCTATCTTTACCAGCGCTTGCCGACCGATGCCCGAGGCCCGTTGTCGCACGGCGTCGCCGTAGGGATTGTTAACTGTCGATCTGACCAATATGAGCTCCCCCTTCTTCTATTTTTCCGGTGCGCCATGGATGGAAAAAGCAAAAGTCCTACCGTCCACTGTAGACGGTTGCCACGACGATATTGCTCAATCGAAAAATATCGTTGTGCGAAAACCTTCTTGGATCCCAAGGCCCGATCGGAAAAACCTGCCGACCAGTGCCAGCGCCAGTCCCGGCAACCCTGCTATCATCCGCCGCAGCCTTTAACCGCTACTTTCTCCACAGCCGATCACGAGCGAATTCATGAGCACTGACAAGACCAATCAGTCCTGGGGCGGCCGCTTCAGTGAACCCGTCGACGCCTTCGTCGCCCGCTTCACCGCCTCCGTCAATTTTGACCAGCGCCTGTATCGCCACGACATCATGGGTTCGATCGCCCACGCCACCATGCTGGCCAAGGTCGGCGTGCTCACCGATGCCGAGCGCGACTGCATCATCGACGGCCTGAAGACCATCGAAACTGAAATCGAGGCCGGCCAGTTCGACTGGCGCGTCGACCTTGAAGACGTGCACATGAACATCGAAGCACGCCTGACCGACCGCATCGGCGTGACCGGCAAGAAACTGCACACCGGCCGCAGCCGCAACGACCAGGTCGCCACTGACATCCGCTTGTGGCTGCGGGATGAAATCGACCTGATCCTGGGCGAAATCACGCGCCTGCAAAAAGGCCTGCTGGAGCAAGCCGAGCGCGAGGCCGAGAGCATCATGCCGGGCTTCACGCACCTGCAGACCGCCCAACCTGTAACGTTTGGGCATCACATGCTGGCCTGGTTCGAAATGCTCAGCCGCGACTACGAGCGCCTGGTGGACTGCCGCAAGCGCACCAACCGCATGCCCCTGGGCAGCGCCGCGCTGGCCGGCACCACGTACCCGATCGATCGTGAATACACCGCGCAGTTGCTGGGCTTCGACGCCGTCGGCGGCAACTCGCTGGATAATGTCTCGGACCGCGATTTCGCCATCGAATTCTGCGCCGCCGCGAGCATCGCGATGATGCACCTGTCGCGTTTCTCCGAAGAGCTGGTGCTGTGGACCAGCGCGCAGTTCCAATTCATCGATTTGCCCGACCGCTTCTGCACCGGCAGCTCGATCATGCCGCAAAAGAAAAACCCCGACGTGCCGGAACTGGTGCGCGGCAAGAGTGGCCGGGTGTTCGGCGCACTGATGGGCCTGCTGACCCTGATGAAAGGCCAGCCGCTGGCCTACAACAAGGACAACCAGGAAGACAAGGAACCGCTGTTCGACGCCGCCGACACCTTGCGCGATTCGCTGCGGGCGTTCGCCGACATGATCCCGGCCATCAAGCCCAAGCATGAGGTGATGCGCGAAGCGGCCCTGCGCGGCTTCTCCACTGCCACCGACCTGGCCGATTACCTGGTACGCCGCGGCCTGCCGTTCCGCGATTGCCATGAGATTGTCGGCCATGCCGTGAAATACGGTGTAGACAGTGGCAAGGACCTGGCGGAAATGAGCCTGGATGAACTGCGCCAGTTCAGCGACCAGATCGAGCAGGACGTGTTTGCCGTGCTGACCCTCGAAGGCTCGGTCAATGCCCGCGACCACATCGGCGGTACCGCGCCGGCGCAGGTCAAGGCAGCCGTGGTGCGTGGCCAGGCTCTGCTCGCCAGCCGCTAAAAGCCCAAAGCATCGCGAGCAAGCTCGCTCCCACAATGGATCTTCGGTGAACACATATAATGTGTGGCCATGAAGATCACATGTGGGAGCGAGCTTGCTCGCGATGACTCACTTCAAAACAGCAAAAAGCTCACTTCTTGGCGGCAATCCTCGCCAAAAACGCCGGCATTTCTGCCTCCCTGTCCGCCGCGATCCGCTGCACGTTCGGGTTCTCCCCCAACCGTTCCATCAGCGCCTTGGCCGCCGGCATGTCCGCCAGCAGATCCATATCGAAGACCTTCTTGCCCACCTGCAGAGCCAGCGAAAGGCTGTAGTAGAAATACAGATCGGCAATGCTCAGGCTGTCGCCCGCCACGTAGGGCGAGAACTTGCCGTGTCGGCCGAGCGAGGCGAACCCCAGCAGCAATTCGGCCTTGGATTTTTCCTTGATGGCATCGGCCACCTGCATACCGAAGAACGCCTCGCCATAGCAGGCTCGTCCGGGCAGCTCGATGTACAACTCGATTTCCCGGCACAAGGCCAACACCTGGGCGCGCTCGAACGGGTCGGCTGGCAGCAAGGCTTTACCCGGCTGGGTCTGCTCGAGGTATTCGAGGATGACGCTGGTCTCGTTGATAAACCCGTGCTCGGTCTTCAATACCGGCACCTTGCCACGTGGGCTGATGGCCAAGGCTTCCGGGGTCTGGGCGCCGAAGAACTGGACCTCTTCGAAGGGCAGGCCCTTCTCCAGCAGCGCCAGCTTGACCATGTTGTAATAATTACTGACAGAGAAACCATAAAGCTTGAGCATTACAAAGCCTCCAGGCCGTGCGGGGTTGGCAGCCTTGCGTTATAGACCGTCGAGGCGTTTCCTGCCAGGCGCATCACGACGCTGAATGCAGGTAAACTGGCGGCCTTTCCTACAGGAGCCTGCCATGAGCGAGCCAACCGATATCGACAACGACGAAGAAGCGTTCGTCGAGAACACGCTGATCGAGGCGATTGAAAACCAGATCGAGAGTGACAATCCACCAGCGGCCAAGGCTGTTTTCAATAAATTGACCCTGGTGGGTTATGAGCGCGAAGAAATCCTCAACCTGATGGCCCATGTGCTCGCGGTGGAAATCGACGCGATCCTGGAAGAGGACCGTCCGTTCAATACCGAGTGGTACGAAGCCGCCTTGCGTGCCCTCCCCGAGTTGCCGCCGGAAAAAAACTGAACCGCTCTTGTGAAGACTGGACCGCTCTTGTGGCGAGGGAGCTTGCTCCCGCTCGGCTGCGCCCTGTAGGAGCTGTCGAGTGTAACGAGGCTGCGATCTTCCCCCTGACACTTGAATCCCAAGCGAAAGATCAAAAGATCGCAGCCTTCGGCAGCTCCTACAGGCCACAACAGAATCGCTTTAAACAAAAAAAGCATGACACTGACACTGGACAGCTCGGCCGAGTGCGCTCACCTTAGTGACGCTGTCGACCAAATTCCTAGAAAGTCTGGAGTCCTTATGTCGCTTACCCCTGAGTTGGTTGCCGAACTGGAAATCCTCGCACTCTTCAACCTGGACAGTTCCCAGGAAGGCCTGAAAATTCATCAGACCGCTGCCCCTAAAGCGATTGCCGCTGCCCAACGCCTGTTCGAAAAAGAGCTGATCGATCAACCCGATGGTGGCTACCTGACCAGCCTTGGGCGTGATGCCGCGCAGAATGTACAAACCGTCCTGACTATTCTCAGCGTTCAAGAAACCGCCTGATCCCCCCTGTCGCCCACGGAAATCTCCTCTACGGGATTTCCGCCGGCGCACTGGCGCCCTGCGTAAAAAACCAACCTCAAAATCCTGTTTTCAGCTTAAGTATTCCCAAGACCGGGCGCTAACCTGCCATCACCCCACGTTCGACGCCGCGAGCCGGTTTGAGCCGACATGACCCGCAACCACGAAATACGCCCCGATCTGGACGAAGGAATCGACCGCAAGGTGCTGAGCCAATTGCGCGCACGTTTTCTCAAGCTCAACACCGTGCGGATGGAGCGCGCCCTCGAAGGCCTGTCGCCGCGCCAGCAAGGCGTGCTGACGTTGTTGCCGCTGTTCTTCCACGTCAACCACCCGCTGCTGCCCGGCTACGTCTCCGGCAGCACGCCTGCCGGACTGTCGAATTACGAGCCTGACGCCGACGTCCTTGCCGAAGCCCAGCGGCTGACCCGTTCGTTTTCCTACAAGCCTCGGCACGGCGGCAACCCGCCTCGCCCGATCCTGGGCCTGTTCCTGATGGGCAGCCTCGGCACCCTGGCCCAGGCCGATCAGAGCGACATGGACGTGTGGGTCTGCCATGGGCCGGACCTGAGCGACGATGAACTGGCCGAGCTGCGCAAGAAATGCCAGTTGCTGGAGATATGGGCCGCGACCCAGGGCGCCGAAGCCCACTTTTTCCTGATCGACCCGGCGCGTTTTGTGCGGGGCGAGCGGGACAACCAGCTCAGTTCCGACGATTGCGGCACCACCCAGCATTACCTGTTGCTCGACGAGTTCTACCGCACCGCGATCTGGCTGGCCGGGCGCACGCCGATCTGGTGGCTGGTGCCGGTCTATGAAGAAGAGAACTACGAGCAATACACCCATACGCTAATGTCCAAGCGTTTCATTCGTGCGGATGAAACCCTGGACCTGGGACATCTGGCCTACATCCCGCCAGGCGAATTCGTCGGTGCCGGGCTCTGGCAACTGTTCAAGGGCATCGAATCGCCCTATAAGTCCGTGCTCAAGCTGCTGCTGACCGAAGTCTATGCCAGCGAACACCCGAACGTGCGCTGCCTGAGCCTGCGTTTCAAGCAGGCGGTGTTTGCCAATCGCCTGGACCTGGAAGAGCTGGACCCATACATGCTGGTTTACCGCCGCATCGAGGAATACCTCAATGCCCGTGGCGAACCCGAACGCCTGGAGCTGATCCGCCGCGCGCTGTACTTGAAGGTCAATCGCAAACTCACCGGCCAGGCGCGCAGCGGTGGCTGGCAACGGGTACTGCTTGAGCGACTGGCCCGGGAGTGGGGCTGGGACCAGCGTCAGTTGGCCTTGCTGGACAGCCGCAGCCAGTGGAAAGTCCGCCAGGTCAGCCACGAGCGGCGCGCCCTGGTCAACGAACTCACCCACAGCTACCGCTTCCTGACCCAGTTCGCCCGCACCGAGAAAACCGTCAGCCTGATCAACAAGCGCGATCTCAACGTGCTGGGCCGGCGGTTATACGCTGCCTTCGAGCGCAAGGCCGACAAGGTCGAGTTCATCAACCCCGGCATCGCGCCGGACCTGGCCGAAGACACCTTGACCCTGGTGCAGTCGCCCAACAAGAAAGAACACGGGCAGAACCAGTGGGGCCTGTACAACGGCAGCCTCAACGCCCTGGAATGGGAGAATTTCGCGCCGATCAAGCGCTCCCGGGAATTGCTGGAGCTGCTGACCTGGTGCCATCGCAACGGCGTGATCGACAGCAGCACGCGCCTGGCGCTGCACCCAGGTAGCAGCGACCTGAGCGAGTTCGAACTGTTCAACCTGCTGGGAAGCCTGCAGCAGTCCATCGCCCTGCCCCTGGTCACGGTGGACGAAGCGCAGTTGCTGCGGGCCAGCGTGCCCAGCGAAGTGTTGATCCTGGTGAACGTCGGCGTCGACCCGCTCAAGCACCACCGTGACTTGAACATTCTGATGACCACCGAGCGTACCGATTCCCTGAGCTATGCCGGGGTCCGGGAAAACCTGGTGCTGACCCTCGACCAAGTCACGCTCAATAGTTGGAATGAGGTGCTGGTCAACCGTTTCGACGGCGAACATGCCCTGCTCGATTGCCTGCGCGACTACCTCAACGACCTGCCCGTCACCCAGCGCCAGCCGCGCTTGCAGGTGCGCTGCTTCTGCCACAACCGCGCCCAGTTCATTGCGCGGCGCGTCGAGGACGTCATCGAAACAGCCCAGACCCTGTTATTGAGCAGGCTCAATTACCGTTACCTGCTTCAGGTCCAGCAGCACTATCACGTGCTGGAATTGGTGCCCGGCCAGGTCAATCACGTAGCCCTGGGCAGCTTGTCGGCGCTGATGGATTACCTGGGCGAAGAACTGACGGCCTACAGCCCCTTGCACCTGGACCCGATGGCGCTGGAAGACCATGACCTGGCGCTGATCCTGCCCATGGGGCAGCCCGAGTGCATCCAGGTGTTCTACCGGACCAACGAGGACGAGGCCGACCTGTACGTGCTCGATGAATTCAACGCGCTGTGGCAACAACACGTGCCGTATCACGACGAACAAAGCCTGCTGGTGCCGCTGCAGCGCTTTGTGCAATCGGTGCTGTACCGCCGCGACGCCTTGCTGCCGCTGGATGCCGCCCAGCCGCTAAGCCTGGAAACCCTGTACTACCAATTGCTGCCTTCGGGTGGCCGGGCACGACGGATCGAAGCGCGGCAAGCCCCGCAGATGCCGGTCAACAAACCGTTCTATGACGTGCAGGCGATCATCGGCAAAGCGGCGCACGGGCAGGTGCACGTCACCTTGTACTGCGATCAACAGGAGTTTTCCGAACTGGAGCATGGCGACCAGCTGTTCCGCGTGGTCGCCAGGGAGATCGTCGAACAGCGCCGCGAAGCCCAGCGCTATCGCTGCTACATCACCGACCTGGACCTCTCGGGACTGGTGGGCGACGGTGCCTGCTCAACAAACTTGTACCTGCGCTACAAGGCCGACCTGGAACGCGCCCTGAACGAGGCGCTGGCCCTGGCCTGATGCGCCCGGGCACTCAGAGCTGAAAATCACCGCCGGCTTCGGGCTGGTATTCGACGTCCAGCAAGGTCAGCTTCAGCGTCTTGCCGCCCGGGGCCGGCCAGTCGATGTGCTGGCCGACCTTCAGGCCCAGCAAGGCACTGCCCACCGGCGCCAGGATCGAGATCCGGCCTTCGTCGGCCTTGGCGTCCTGTGGATAAACCAAGGTCAGGTGATAGTCCTTGCCGCTGCTTTCTTCGCGGCAGTGCACGCGCGAGTTCATGGTCACGACATCGGCAGGCACTTCTTCGTGGCCCACCACGTTCTCGGCGCGATCCAGCTCGGTTTGCAGCGCAATCACGCCCGGCAGCGTTTCATCAAGACTGTCGATCAGGCGTTCCAGACGCTGTACGTCCAGGCGGGTAAGGGTGATGGAAGGTGCGGTCATGATCCAGGCAGACTCCTTTCTTCTGCACAAAAAAAGCAAAACCCCGCCACAAAAAGGCGGGGTTTTCACGGGCCTCGATAAGTTGAGGCGTAGCCGGACACTACCACAGCTCAATAAATAAACAACCCGGGCAGGATTTGCCTTGCCCAAGGACACCACCTCGCCACAGGTTCTGGGTTGCCTGGGCAAGAGTCATCGCGAGCAAGCTCGCTCCCACAGAGGGGCGGTGTTGTCGCAGATATCGCGGCCACACAACTCAATGTGGGAGCGAGCTTGCTCGCGATGGCAATCTTCAATTCACCCAAGCACAACGAACCCAGCCACCCGGTGAGTGGTTACGTCAGGGATCGTCGCTTGAGCGCCTCGGCACAAATAACCCGCCGGCGCTCGTCATCGGCTGAGCGCCATTCGCGGATATCTTCCACATGGCGCAAACATCCGAGGCAGACCTTGCGTTCATCCAACTTGCACACGCCGGTACATGGCGACGGTACGGCGGGGCTGACGTTGCTGTAGAGCGGCTTGGGTGGCCGTGGCGGGGCGGTCTGGCTCACGCCGTCACAGGCCTTCGAAATCGAGTTCCACGCCAGCCTGCTGCTTGACGATGCGCTCGAGCATCTCGCCCAGTTGCTCTTCGCTCTTGTCGCACATCCAGCGTTCGCTTTCTTCGTCATAGTCGAAATGAAAGCCGCCGGAGACCGCTGCCAGCCACAACTGCCGCAACGGCTCCTGGCGACTGAAGATCAGTTGGCTGCCGTTTTCGAACTTGACGGTGAGGACACCGGCGGAGATTTCCAGGTCGATGTCCAGGTCACTGTCATCGAACACATCCTCCAGCGTTTGCTGGGTCGCATCGACCAGGTCGTGGAAACGGGCTTCAGTCAAACTCATTGCGGCAACCTCGAAAATGTCTGCTCATGCTCAAGCGCCGCAAGATACGGACGCTTCCCGGCGATTGCAAAGGATATACCGACTGACGACACCAGTGCCGCCGGACGGGCGCCCCGTTGCATAGGCAAGCTGACGGGTGGCCGGTATACTCCGGCGCAATTAACGCATTTTCAAGGATTTCGCCATGAAGCGCCTGATCTCTTCCCTTGCTGCGCTCGTCGCGGTTGCCTGCCTCGTGACAGCTTGTGGTCAAAAGGGTCCGCTGTACCTGCCTGATGACAGCAAGTCTCCCGAAGAACAAGCAGAACAGGCCAAGTCGTCGCAATCCAAGTCACACTCGCACGACACCCACACCACTTACTAAGGGAACGCCATGGACGCTTTTAACTACCGTGGCGGGGAGCTGTTCGCGGAAGGGGTTGCCCTGTCCGCGATCGCCGAACGTTTCGGCACGCCGACCTACGTCTATTCCCGTGCCCACATCGAAGCGCAATATCGGACGTTTGCCGACGCCCTCGACGGCATGCCGCACCTGGTGTGTTTCGCCGTCAAGGCCAACTCCAACCTGGGCGTGCTCAATGTCCTGGCGCGCCTGGGCGCCGGTTTCGACATCGTCTCCGGTGGCGAGCTCGAGCGTGTGCTGGCCGCGGGCGGCAGCGCCGACAAGATCGTGTTCTCCGGCGTCGGCAAGACCCGCGAAGACATGCGCCGCGCCCTGGAAGTCGGCGTGCATTGCTTCAACATTGAGTCCACCGATGAGCTCGAGCGCCTGCAAGTCGTCGCCGCCGAGCTGGGCGTGCGCGCGCCGGTTTCCCTGCGCGTGAACCCGGACGTCGACGCGGGCACTCACCCGTATATTTCCACCGGTCTGAAGGAAAACAAGTTCGGCATCGCCATCGCCGACGCCGAGGACGTGTACGTGCGCGCCGCCCAACTGCCGAACCTGGAAGTGCTGGGCGTCGATTGCCACATCGGCTCGCAGTTGACCACCCTCGAACCCTTCATCGATGCCCTCGACCGCCTGCTGGCGCTGGTCGACCGCCTCGGCGACTGCGGCATCTACCTGCGTCACATCGACCTGGGTGGCGGTGTCGGCGTGCGCTATCGCGACGAAGAGCCGCCGCTGGTGGCCGACTACATCAAGGCCGTGCGTGAACGCCTCGACGGACGCGACCTGGCGCTGATGTTCGAGCCCGGCCGCTACATCGTGGCCAACGCCGGCGTGCTGCTGACCCAGGTCGAATACCTCAAGCACACCGAGCACAAGGATTTCGCCATCGTCGATGCGGCCATGAACGACCTGATCCGCCCGGCGCTGTACCAGGCGTGGATGGACGTCACCGCCGTGCGCCCTCGCGACACCGCGGCCCGCCCCTACGACATCGTCGGGCCGATCTGCGAAACCGGTGATTTCCTGGCAAAAGGTCGGGAGCTGGCGCTGGAAGAAGGCGACTTGCTGGCCGTGCATTCGGCCGGTGCCTACGGGTTTGTCATGAGTTCCAACTACAACACCCGCGGCCGCTGCGCCGAGGTGCTGGTAGACGGTGATCAGGCATTCGAAGTGCGTCGCCGCGAGACGGTAGCCGAGTTGTTTGCCGGCGAAAGCCTGCTGCCGGAGTAAAAACATGCTGCTGCGTTTTACCAAGATGCACGGCCTGGGCAATGACTTCATGGTCCTCGACCTGGTCAGCCAGCACGCGCACATCCAGCCCAAGCATGCCAAGCAATGGGGCGACCGCCACACCGGCATCGGGTTCGACCAGTTGCTGATCGTCGAGGCGCCGAACAACCCGGACGTGGATTTCCGCTATCGGATCTTCAACGCCGACGGTTCGGAAGTGGAGCAATGCGGCAACGGCGCGCGCTGCTTCGCCCGTTTCGTGCTGGACAAGCGCCTGACCGCCAAGCGGCAGATCCGCGTCGAGACCAAGAGCGGCATCATCGAGCTCGATGTGCGCAGCGACGGCCAGATCGGCGTCAATATGGGCGCTCCGCGCCTGGTGCCCGCGGACATCCCGTTCCAGGCGCCGGCCCAGGCCTTGAGCTATCAGGTGGACGTCGATGGCACCCTGGTGGAACTGGCGGCAGTCTCCATGGGCAACCCCCATGCGGTGCTGCGCGTGGCCGATATCAACAGTGCCCCGGTGCATGAGCTGGGGCCGAAAATCGAGCATCATCCGCGCTTTCCGGCGCGGGTGAACGTCGGTTTCCTGCAAGTCATCGACCGCCACCGCGCACAATTGCGCGTCTGGGAACGCGGCGCCGGGGAAACCCAGGCCTGCGGGACCGGCGCCTGTGCCGCTGCCGTCGCTGCGATCAGCCAGGGGTGGATGGATTCGCCATTGTTGATCGACCTGCCCGGCGGGCGCCTGTCCGTCGAATGGGCAGGCCCTGGCCAACCGGTGATGATGACCGGCCCGGCAGTGCGTGTATACGAAGGACAAGTTCGTCTTTGAGTGAGCCAAACCCATGACCGATCAGCCACAGGTTCCAGCCCCACAGCCCGACGAATCCCCCAGTCTTCCAGAAACCGCGGCCGTGGCTGCTTACCTGGAGGCCCATCCGGACTTCTTCGTCGAGCATGAAGAACTGCTTGCGACGATGCGCATCCCCCACCGGCGCGGCGATACCGTGTCGCTGGTGGAACACCAGATGAAAATCCTGCGCGAGCGCAACATCGAAATGCGCCATCGGCTTTCGCACCTGATGGACGTGGCCCGGGACAACGACCGGCTCTTCGACAAGACCCGTCGGCTGATCCTGGCCCTGATGGACGCCAGCACCCTCGAAGACCTGGTCATGAGCGTCGAAGACAGCCTGCGCCAGGATTTCCAGGTGCCCTTCGTCAGCCTGATCCTGTTCGGCGACAACGCCATGCCGGTGGGCCGCTGGGTGACCCACGCCGAAGCGCAGACGGCCATTGGCGGCCTGCTCACGGAAGACAAAAGCGTCAGCGGCAGCCTGCGCGAGCATGAGCTGGATTTCCTGTTTGGCGAAGAACAACGCAAGCAGATCGGCTCCACTGCCGTCGTCGCCATCGCCCACCAGGGCGTGCACGGCGTGCTGGCCATCGCCAGCCGCGATCCGCAGCACTACAAGAGTTCGGTGGGCACGCTGTTCCTGAGCTACATCGCCGAAGTTACCGGCCGGGTGCTGCCAAGGGTCGCCGGCTCGCTGCGCCCGGTACGCTGATGATGGAACGGCAACTGGACGCCTACTGCGAACACCTGCGCAGTGAGCGCCAGGTGTCGCCCCACACGTTATCGGCCTATCGCCGCGACCTGGAAAAAGTGCTGGGCTGGTGCCAGAAGCAGAATATCGGCAGTTGGTCGGCCCTGGACATCCAGCGCTTGCGCAGCCTGATCGCCCGCTTGCATCAACAAGGCCAATCCTCCCGCAGCCTGGCGCGCCTGTTATCGGCGGTGCGTGGCCTGTACCACTACCTCAATCGCGAAGGCCTGTGCGATCACGATCCGGCCACTGGCCTGGCGCCGCCCAAGGGCGAACGTCGACTGCCGAAGACACTCGACACCGACCGCGCCCTGCAATTGCTTGAAGGCGCCGTCGAGGATGATTTCCTGGCCCGACGCGACCAGGCGATTCTCGAGCTGTTCTATTCTTCCGGCCTGCGGCTTTCAGAGCTGACGGGGCTCAACCTGGATCAGCTGGACCTGGCCGACGGCATGGTCCAGGTGCTCGGCAAGGGCAGCAAGACGCGCCTGCTGCCCGTCGGCCGCAAGGCCCGGGAAGCCCTGGAGCAGTGGCTGCCCCTGCGAGCACTGGCCAACCCTGCCGACGATGCGGTATTCGTCAGCCAACGCGGTCGGCGCCTCGGCCCGCGGGCGATCCAGTTGCGGGTCAAGGCCGCCGGCGAACGCGAGCTGGGGCAGAACCTGCACCCGCACATGCTCAGGCATTCCTTCGCCAGCCACCTGTTGGAATCCTCCCAGGACCTGCGCGCTGTGCAAGAGCTGCTGGGTCACTCGGACATCAAGACCACACAGATCTATACCCATTTGGACTTCCAGCACCTGGCAACGGTCTATGACAGTGCCCACCCCAGGGCCAAACGCATCAAGGGCGACGAATCATGACCATCGAGCTCATCACTTTCGACCTGGACGACACCTTGTGGGACACCGCCCCGGTGATCGCCAGCGCCGAAGCCGTACTCCGCCAATGGCTGACCGACAACGCCCCGAACCTGGGCGGGCTGCCGGTGGAGCATCTTTTTTCGATTCGCGAGCAAGTGTTGCGCGAAGAACCCAACCTGAAGCATCGCATCAGTGCGTTGCGCCGGCGGGTGCTGTTCCGTGCCTTGCAGGAGGCCGGCTACGACCAGTGGCAAGCCTCTGAACTGGCGGACCAGGCCTTCGAGACGTTCCTGCATGCCCGCCATCAACTGGACATTTTTCCCGAGGTGCAGCCCACCCTGGAAATCCTGGCCAATCATTTCGCCCTCGGCGTGGTCACCAATGGCAACGCCGACGTACGCCGCCTGGGGCTGGCGGACTATTTCAAGTTCGCCCTGTGCGCCGAAGACATCGGCATCGCCAAGCCCGACGCCCGGCTGTTCCACGAAGCCTTGCAACGCGGCGGCGCCACGGCACGCACCGCCGTACACGTTGGCGATCACCCCGGCGACGACATCGCCGGCGCCCAACAGGCCGGCCTGCGCGCGGTGTGGTTCAACCCGGCGGGCAAGCCCTGGAGTGCCGATCACGCGCCAGACGCGCAAATCCGCAGCCTGACCGAACTGCCGGGGTTATTGGCAGGGTGGCATAGCCAGCCCTGAACCCCTGCTTCGCAGCTCCCCAAACCCCTATGTGGGAGCGAGCTTGCTCGCGAAGGCGGCGGCACACCCAACATCAATGCCAACAGACAAACCGCTATCGCGAGCAAGCTCGCTCCCACCCTGGTTCTGCTGTGCCCTGAGGCGCTGCGCCAGGCACAAATCCCTGTGGGAGCGAGCTTGCTCGCGAAGACGGCGGCACATCCAACATCAATGCCAACAGACAAACCGCTATCGCGAGCAAGCTCGCTCCCACAGGGACCGCGCCAGGCCAGGGAATGGAATCGCCCCCATGAAAAAGCCCGCAGCGACGGCGGGCTTTTTCAGCAAGCAAGAAGCAGACACTCAGATAGGGCGGCTGCCGTACTTGTTGTCTGGCTTCTTGGGCGGATCAGCGACCACGTTGGCCTCCACTTCCTGCACTTTACCGCCCCTGGCCAGGAATTCCTCCATGGCCTTGGCGAGCGCATCACGCTCCTTGTTCTTGGCCTCTACGCTCGGCAATTCGTCGACCGATACCGCTGCCTTGGCCTTGCCTTTGGCGGTAGGAGCCGGAACGTCGGCGCCATCGTCTTCGGCAACGTCTTCCGCCGCCACTTCAAGGCCTTCTTCGGTCTCGTCTTCGTCGCCTACTTCGAGGTCGTCGTTTTCCAGATCATCGTCGCTCATGTTCTACCTCATGACTTGCGAAAAGCAGATTAGTTATAGCCCAGCTTCGCCATCTGTTCGAAGGCTGCCAGAAAAAATTCAACATCCGCCGGCAATCAGCGGTTATGCCTCTTCACCGTACAAGGTGGCGAGGACTTTACGAGCACCGCCGTGATCACGGTGCTCGCCCAGATAAACACCTTGCCAGGTTCCCAACGCCAGCCTTCCTGCCGTAACCGGCAGGCTGAGCTGGCAACCGAGCACGCTGGCCTTGAAGTGCGCCGGGAGGTCGTCCAGGCCTTCGTCGTTGTGCTCATAACCGGCGGCTCCTTGTGGGATCAGCCGATTGAAAAATCGTTCGAAGTCTCGACGTACCGCCGGATCGGCGTTCTCGTTGATGGTCAACGAGGCCGAGGTATGCTGCAGCCACAGATGCAACAGACCAACACGACACGCCTTGAGTTCAGGCAGGCCGGCCAGCAACTCGTCCGTCACCAGATGAAAGCCCCGGGGCCTTGCCCGCAGGGTTATCAGCGTCTGTTGCCACATACAGATCTCCGCACGTTCGGCGCGCATTCTAGCGCGCTCTGGGAAAAAACAAAGGCCCTAATATTCTTGCTTCGATGTAAGCCTTTGGCGGTATAAAAACCCATGTCGCATCCACAACAAAAGGCGTCGGAAAAACCGCCGCATCCTGTGAGCAATGACAAATTCCAGGCAAAAAAATGCCCGGCGAACCGGGCATTTTTTAGGGCGCGTATTTACAGGTTATAGCCACGCTCGTTGTGCTGGGCCAGGTCCAGGCCCACGGCTTCTTCTTCCTCGGTGACACGCAGACCCATGACGGCATCCAGCACCTTGAGGATGATGAAGGTGACGATCCCGGTGTAGACCACCGTGAAACCCACGCCTTTGAATTGAATCCACACTTGCGCGCCGATGTCGGTCACGGTGCCGAAGCCACCCAGTGCCGGAGCGGCGAACACACCGGTCAGGATCGCGCCGAGGATACCGCCGATGCCGTGTACGCCAAAGGCGTCCAGGGAATCGTCATAACCGAGCTTGCGCTTGAGGGTGGTAGCGCAGAAGAAGCACACCACGCCCGCCGCCAAGCCGATGACCAGGGCGCCCATCGGGCCCACGGTGCCGGCAGCCGGGGTAATTGCAACCAGACCGGCGACCACGCCCGAGGCAATGCCCAGCGCGCTTGGCTTGCCGTGGGTGATCCACTCGGCAAACATCCAGCCCAGCGCCGCCGCAGCGGTCGCGATCTGGGTCACCAGCATCGCCATGCCGGCGGTGCCGTTGGCGGCGACAGCGGAACCGGCGTTGAAGCCGAACCAACCGACCCACAGCATGGCCGCGCCCATCAGGGTATAACCCAGGTTGTGCGGCGCCATTGGGGTGGTCGGGAAGCCTTTGCGCTTGCCCAATACCAGGCACGCCACCAGACCTGCGATACCGGCGTTGATGTGCACCACGGTGCCGCCAGCGAAGTCCAGCACGCCCCAGTCCCACATCAGGCCGCCGTTGCCGGACCAGACCATGTGCGCAATCGGTGCATACACCAGGGTGAACCACACGCCCATGAAGATCAGCATGGCGGAGAACTTCATCCGCTCGGCAAATGCGCCGACGATCAGGGCCGGGGTGATGATGGCGAAGGTCATCTGGAAGGTAATGAACACCGCTTCAGGGAACAGCGCCGCCGGACCGGTGATGCTCGCCGGCGTGACGCCCGCCAGGAACGCCTTGCCCAGGCCACCGACGAAGGAGTTGAAATTGACGACGCCCTGCTCCATGCCGGTGGTGTCGAACGCGATGCTGTAGCCATAGATGACCCACAGGACGCTGATCAGACCGGTAATGGCAAAGCACTGCATCATCACGGAAAGAAGGTTTTTCGACCGGACCATACCACCGTAGAACAGTGCCAGGCCGGGAATGGTCATGAACAGTACAAGAATCGTGGCCGTGAGCATCCAGGCGGTGTCGCCGGAGTTCAGGACAGGGGCTGCCGCTTCTTCTGCCATGGCCAGGCCAGGCATTGCGAAGGACAACAGGGCTCCTAGCCCTGCGAATTTACGCAGAGTCATATTGTTTTCTCCTGGGGCGTTGGGTTTGGCGGCTTAGATGGCGTCGGTATCGGTTTCGCCGGTACGGATGCGGATAGCCTGTTCCAGATTGACCACAAAGATCTTCCCGTCACCGATCTTGCCGGTGTTGGCGGCCTTGGTGATTGCCTCGATCACCCGGTCAAGATCCTTGTCGTCAATGGCGACATCGATCTTCACCTTGGGCAGGAAATCGACCACGTATTCCGCGCCGCGATACAGCTCGGTGTGGCCCTTCTGCCGACCGAAGCCCTTGACCTCAGTAACGGTAATGCCCTGCACGCCGATCTCGGACAACGACTCGCGCACGTCGTCCAACTTGAACGGCTTGATGATGGCAGTGACTAGCTTCATGAAACTTTCTCCCGAATTGGTGGACTTGCCCCAGGAAAACAAACCCGACTCAAGTCTAAGCGCAGTGCCTGGCTTTGTAACGCGTCGTCGGCCCAAGTTGCCCGACAGGTGCCAGTTAACCGATCCTGACGAAACTCCCCGTTCCGCCTGCTGCACTGCATTCGTCACAGCGACTGCATCAGTGCATGGGTCATCAGCCTCTAAGCAGAAACCTTGCCATCTGCACCCAAACCCTCTGATTTCAATCTCTTGGCCACCTGCTTGACGTGCACTGCGTCATGAACCGCAACGTTACGCACAACAACAGTGCAGCAACGCCCGGCGCAATGCGCGAAAAGCGTGCATCCCTGGCTTGCGAATTGACTATAGACACTGCGTGGTACACTGCCCGCCATCGTTTCCAGGACACCTGCACATGCTTGCGCCCAAAGACCTCCTCGACGCCCTGAGCGGCCACGCCTCCCGCCTCTTGAGTGGTGACACGCCGCTGCCCAAAAGCGAAATCGAAAGCCAGTTCAAGGCCCTGCTGCAAAGCGGCTTCAGTAAGCTGGACCTGGTCAGCCGGGAAGAATTCGACAGCCAGATGGTCGTACTGGCCCGGACCCGGGCGCGGCTCGAAAGCCTGGAGGCCAAGGTCGCGGAGCTGGAAGCGCGACTGGCTCCGGCACAGGAATAAGCAGCCCCTGCAGGCCACTCAACCCCTCGCAACATGTTGAGACGGGGCCGGGCTCAGTGCCAGCGGCAGCTCCAGGATAAACAGCGCGCCCCTGCCCGGCCCGGCGCTCTGCACGGTCAGATCGCCGCCCATCTCGTGCGCAGCCAGGATGCAGCTGTGCAGGCCAAAACCATGGCCGTCGACACGCGTGGTGAAGCCGTGCTCGAACACCCGCGCCAGATTGTCCTGCGCGATCCCCTCGCCGTTGTCCTCGATCTCGACCCGCACGCGCCCCTCGTCAACGATCTTCAGGCGCAGGACGATCTGCGGCGGCCGGTTCGTACCCGCGTCCAGCGCCTGCTTGGCGTTGTTGATCAGATTGACCAGGATCTGCAGCACTCGGTGCTTATCCAGCGGCATTTGCGGGGTATCGCTGAATTCCTTGATCAGCGTGATGTGGTGGCGGGCCATGGACACATCGCAAATGCGCACGACATCCTCGACCAACTCCCGCAGCGAGCCCGGCTCCAAGACACTGGCATTACCAGCGTAGGACTGCTGGGTGGCGACGATTTCCTTGATGTGGTCGATTCGACGGGTCAATTGGGCCAGCTCGGCGATCATGCCTTGCTGCTCGACGGCCAGCGCGTCGGCCAGCTTGTCGAGATAGTCGGGTAGCGCGCGCCCTTTCGGATCAGTGCTGATGAAGTCGCCGAGGTCATCGGGATGGTCCTTCATCAACTGGGCGACCTTGGCCACCGCAGGCCCCTTGGAGGTGTGCACCTTATCGTAGAGGACCTGGGCTGACACATTGACACTGTTGAGCACATTGCCCACGTTGTGCAGCACATTGGTGGCGATCTCCGCCATGCCGGCCCGGCGCGCAGTGGTCACCAGTTCGGCCTGCGCCTCGCGCAACTCGTCGTTGACCTTGGCCAGTTGCTGTGGGCTGGGAATCTTCAGGGCCGCCGGCACCAACCGGACCAGCAGGATGGCGGTAATCACCGAGGCGATCGCAGTGATCACCTTGACCAGCGCCGACAGCCAGTAATAGGGCTGCCAGATGGTCAGGATCTCCAACACGTGGCTGGTCCCGCAGGCCAGGATAAACACGCCGAAAGCCGCCAGCATCCAATCGAACGGCACATCCTTGCGCTTGTGGATGAAGTACAGGAGGGTGAAAGGGATGGTGACGTAGGACAGGGTGATCAAGCCGTCGGCGATCACATTGGTCCACAGCAAATCCGGACGCCACATGTAGCAATGCCCGTGAGGCATGAAGCGCTTGTCGGTTAACAGAGCCAGCAGATCGTTCATGGCCACTTCCTCGCTGTGCCGTTGATACCGCCAAGTGCCGACTGGGCAAAATCGAGTCTAGCAGGCCGGTCCCGGACAATTTGCCCACCGGCGGAGCTTTTTTGTAGGGCTCCCGTGATAGTGAAGAAAGCGCAAAGGTTCACAACCTGAAGACACTGGCAGCCGAGTGCCAAGGGAGTTGCACAAGGTTAGCGCGGAACGACTTAACGCTCCGCGCTCTGTCACATGGACAACCGTGAACCTCTATGGCCTGTCCAGCTTCACCGCAGATTCAGCCATCCAATAGCCCTCCCGCCAGAATTTGTAGTCTGCAAACTCCCCATGTTTTTGTGGCCACTTGCCGTGATTATCGATAGGAAAGCGAGTTAAATGCACCCTATTGCGCAGTGGCCGGTAACACGCCACGTCATCAACAACCTGGGTATCCGGAAAAATATCTTCAGCCAACCGAGTCATGTTCCACCAAGACCCAGCCGTTCGATCCTTGAATGAATTGACTTCGCCAAACGTGTAATCAATCCAGTTCAAGAGGCTCCCGCGGGGCATGAAATCAAAAAAGAAATTTTCACCAACCTCTCTGTACGGATCCAGGCTCAAATTCCAGAAGTCCACTTCAGGCCTTGTTACCAACCAAGGCACAACGACATTCTCGACTTCTTTTACCCGGGCGGCAGCCCCCATGAACACCAGGTTATTCACGTTAAGATCCGGATGCCTGGCAAGGATATTAACCGCGACAATCGCCCCCATACTATGGCCAACGATGTTTATCTCACTCCCCTCAACATGATAGGGAGAGCCTTGTTGATTGCCCTTTTTTTCCAAACGATGGAGCAGTGCGGTAACGGCCGTATCAGCGTAGCGAACCGGCCCCTTGAACTCTCTATCTGGCTCGGTGATTAAATCGCCCTCAAACGCTATATTTTTAGTCAACACCAGGTCAGTACGACGAAGCATTCCATCCCATGCCCCAGTTCCAAAGCCGTCGACCAAGGGGGCCATCCCCAGTTTGACTGGATTCCACACGGTGTAGTAATCACTGCGCACACCGACATGGGGCGGCGAATTGCTTATTTGAAATCCCTTCTCGTCCAGTTTATCGACTCTCTTTTGGTAATCCTTCTCATCAGCGACAGTGACGCTTTTGAGAACCGCGACAGGGTCTGAAATTTCCTTGTACAGCGATGATGGAACCCTGACCAAGGACCGCCCTAAATCCTCGATCAACACAACGGGAGAGGTCATTGCACCCAACACCGGCCTATTCAGCCCTTTTCGAATTCTAAATAGATGGTCACCATAGTTAGGCCAAAAATCGGAGTTCCAAGCAATAAAAATAGGGTATTGATGATCAGCAAGCATGTCGTCGACCATTCTTCCAGGACGGTCAACTGCTGTAGAAAAATTATTCAAACCGCCGTGTATGAACAAGGTAATTCTTAATGTCTTATCCTTGCTCTGGAGCGCCATGTAATTCTGGAAAATATTCTCAAGATAGGCCTTCTCGTCCTCTTTTGTTTTTTTAGATCGCCTCGCTCACCGATGATTGTTTTCTGGTTTGGATCAATGAGGTTTCCATCCCCATCAATGTAAAGCATATGCATTTTGGCATTCTGGTAATCCGTCCCCTTATGACCTGCACACCCCACCAGCACAATAATTGTTATCAGCCAAGTCAAGAGCTTCATGCGACCCCCTCCCTTTATAGGCCAAGAGTGTAGAAGAGAATTGCCACCTCCACGGCATCATCTCATCCACCTCCTATAGCCAAACTTAAACTGGATCAGCACCCCGCAACATCCTGCCAAAATTTGCCCTATCAATTGCCGCGCCAAATTCATCCCCACGACTAACCTTCAGGAGCCGCAGGACGCGGCGCCCCATTCACTCAAGGAACGATTCATGTCGCTTGCCATTGTCCACAGCCGCGCCCAAGTAGGGGTCGAGGCGCCTGCCGTTACCGTTGAAGTCCACCTGGCCAATGGCTTGCCGTCGCTGACGATGGTTGGCCTGCCGGAAGCGGCGGTCAAGGAAAGCAAGGATCGGGTGCGCAGCGCGATCATCAACTCGGGGCTGAATTTTCCGGCGCGTCGCATCACCCTGAACCTGGCGCCGGCGGACCTGCCAAAAGACGGCGGCCGCTTCGACCTGGCCATCGCCCTGGGGATCCTCTCGGCCAGCGTGCAGGTACCGACCCTGACCTTGGACGACGTGGAATGCCTCGGGGAACTGGCCTTGTCTGGCGCAGTGCGCCCAGTGCGAGGGGTATTGCCCGCGGCGCTGGCGGCGCGCAAGGCCGGGCGCATGCTGGTGGTGCCCCGGGCCAATGCCGAGGAAGCCTGCCTGGCCTCGGGGCTGAAGGTGATCGCCGTGGACCATCTGCTGGAAGCGGTGGCGCACTTCAACGGTCACACGCCGGTCGAGCCGTTCGTTTCCAATGGGCTGCTTTCGGCCAGCAAACCCTACCCCGACCTGAATGAAGTGCAAGGCCAGGCCGCGGCCAAGCGGGCGTTGCTGATTGCCGCCGCAGGGGCTCACAACCTGTTGTTCAGCGGGCCACCGGGCACCGGCAAGACCCTGTTGGCGAGCCGTTTGCCCGGGCTGCTGCCGCCACTGGCCGAGAGCGAAGCCCTGGAGGTCGCAGCCATTCAGTCGGTGGCCAGTTGCGTGCCGTTGAGCCATTGGCCGCAACGTCCGTTTCGCCAGCCACACCACTCGGCTTCCGGTCCGGCGCTGGTCGGTGGCGGGTCAAAACCGCAGCCAGGGGAGATCACCCTCGCCCACCATGGCGTGCTGTTTCTGGATGAGCTGCCGGAATTCGACCGCAAGGTGTTGGAGGTCTTGAGAGAACCGCTGGAGTCCGGACACATCGTGGTGTCTCGCGCCCGTGACCGGGTGCGCTTCCCGGCGCGCTTCCAGTTGGTGGCGGCGATGAATCCCTGCCCCTGTGGCTATCTTGGCGAGCCCAGCGGCCGCTGCGCCTGTACACCGGACATGGTGCAGCGCTACCGCAACAAACTCTCCGGCCCGCTGCTGGACCGCATCGACCTGCACCTGACCGTCGCCCGGGAAGCCACGGCCTTGAACCCCAAGCACGAACCCGGGGACGATACGGCCACGGTCGCCGAGCGCGTCGCCGAAGCCCGGGAGCGCCAGCACGACCGCCAGGGCTGTGCCAATGCCTTCCTCGATCTGCCGGGATTGCGCCGGCATTGCAAGTTATCCACAACCGACGAAACCTGGCTGGAAACCGCCTGCGAGCGGCTGACGCTGTCGCTGCGCGCCGCCCACCGCCTGCTCAAGGTCGCCCGGACACTGGCAGACCTGGAGCAAGCGGGGAGCATTCGCCGCGAGCACCTGGCCGAAGCGTTGCAGTACCGGCCGGCTACGGCTTGAACCGCTTTATGGTTTGCTCAGGTCCACCAACGGTGTTTGCCGAACCTCGGTTTTTTGACCGTTCTGGATCGTATCGATGCGCTTGAGCGCCTTATCCACAGCGCCCTTGTCTGCCAGCAGACTGTAGTGGATCTGGAATTGCTTGTGCTCTTTCGGCGCGATGGTGGGCACCAGGCCCAAGGGGCGCTGATACCGGCGGTTATAGGAAAAACTGGTACCGGGCTCCAACCCGGTCACGTAGCCCTGGCCTTGGGTATCCGTGTTTTTCCACAGGGAGAACACGGGCAGCGTGCTGGTGTTGAAGCCCACCGACACCCCGAGACTGCCGGCCTTGTTGTGCAGCACCGTGAGGGTGTCGCCCTTGGCGTCGGCGTAGGGCACGACGTTATAAACGGTTTCGTCGTAATCCTTGGTCGGGCCCCGGTAGGTTTGCCAATCGGACAAGTCGCCCTTGGCCTTGTCGTTGAACGGCGAGACCTGCTTGACCGGTGCCGCGAAACGAGCGCCCTGCTCCAGGAACGGCGTGCTGAAATTGCTGTGGTAGAGCGCTTGGTATTCCTTCGGGTAATCGCCGTTGTTGGTCAGCGTGTCGTTGAGCGCGAACGTCACGCTGCCGGGCTCGGTGACCAGTTCGGTCTGCACCGAGAAATCGACCTTCTTGAATGCCTGCTCCTTCAACTCGCCCCGCAGGGTAATGGCGTAGGGCGGTTTCTCATCGATGTGCAAGGTGACCTTGTTGGCCGGAATATTCGCGGCGCGACCGTGCAGGGTCAGCAGCTCGCCGTTGTCCATGCCGGGATGGCCGACCCATTCGTAGCCGCAGCGGGTGACCAGCTCATTGAAGCCTTCAAGCCAACCCAAGCCGCCGCGGCCGTTGAGCTCGATGAACGCCGGGTTGACCACTTCCTTGACGGGCGAATCCCACCCCATGCGCACGTCGCCAACCGATGCCTGCAGCACATTCATGCCACGGGTCGGGACCACTGAAAGCTTCAGGGTGCCGTTGTCGATGTCGACCACGCTGACACCTTCCTGCCGACCACCGTGCAGGGTGCGCATCGTCACGGAAAAGGGTTTGTCGGTCTTCACGCCGAGTTGCTGGCTGGTGATTTGCCAGGGTTGGGCGGCTTTATCGGTATCCAGCAGGACGTAATCCCAAGCCATCGCATGGGAAGCAGCGCCCAAGGCGCCAAGGGTAACGAGCAGTTTGAGCGGAGTCATGGACGCGACCTTTTATTGGAGTTGTGCGGTTTTTATAGACTTGAAGAAACGTTTCAGCAAGCTAAAAAACAGCAATAATCTTAAAAAAGGATGGACCGCTGGATTGAGGGCTTTTGTGGGAGCGGGCTTGCTCGCGATAGCGGTGGGTCAGGTTGAGATGAGGGTGACTGGACTGCCGCCTTCGCGAGCAAGCTCGCTCCCACATTGATTCCAGGCAGGCGCAAGAAGAGGGATCACCCGTAAACTCCCTTGTGGGAGCGAGCCTGCTCGCGAAGGCGGTGGGTCAGTGAGTAGAGATTATGGACAGCCGCCTTCGCGAGCAGGCTCGCTCCCACATTAATCGCGGGGGTGCCTGCTCGCACTGGTTGCAGAGGCCTCAGCGGAACCGATCAACCTCTTGGCGCAGGTCCTGGGCCAGTTTTTCCAGCTCCTTGGCGGTGAGCGCCAGGTTCGAGACCACTTGGCGCTGTTCGCTGTTGGCCATGGCGATGCTCTGCAGGTTGCTGCTGAGCAGGGTCGCGGTGCTGCTTTGCTCTTGGGTGGCGGTGGTGATCGCCGCGAATTGCTGGCCAGCCGAGCGACTCTGCTCGTCGATGCGCGCCAGGGCCGAGGCCACGTTGGCGTTGCGCGACAAGCCTTCCTGCATCAGCAGGTTGCCCTGCTCCATGGTGCTGATGGCATTGCCGGTTTCCTGCTGGATGCTGTTGATCATGCTGGAGATTTCGTCAGTGGCCTGGCGGGTGCGGGACGCCAGGCTGCGGACTTCATCGGCCACCACGGCGAAACCACGGCCCTGCTCGCCAGCGCGGGCGGCCTCGATGGCGGCGTTCAATGCCAGCAGGTTGGTCTGCTCGGCAATCGAGGTGATGACACCGACGATGCCGCCGATCTCCTGGGAACGCTGGCCCAGGGTATTGATGACCGAGGCCGTGCTGTTCAGCGCGCCGGCAATTTGCTCCAGGGACGACGACGCCTCATCCATCGAGGTCCGGCCAATGCGGGTTTGCTGGGCATTTTCCTGGGCCAGGCGCTCGGTGTTGCCCATGTTGTCGGCAATGTTCAAGGAGGTCGCACTGAACTCTTCCACCGCGCCCGCCATACTGGTGATTTCGCCGGACTGCTGCTCCATGCCCTCGTACGCCCCGCTGGACAACCCGGACAGGGCCTGGGCGCGGCTGTTGACTTCCTGGGAGGCCTTGCGGATGTGCTCGACCATGGTCGACAGGGCCTGGCTCATCTGGTTGAAGGCACGGGCCAACTGACCGATTTCGTCATGGCTCGACACGTTCAGGCGCACGCTCAGGTCGCCAGCGCCCAATGCTTCGGCCTGGCGCACCAGATCCCCCAGCGGTGCCAGCTTGCTACGCAACAACCACATCGCCGAGCCGACCGCCAACAGCATCGCCAGCAGGCTGCCGATGGCCAACTGCGTACCGACGCTCCAGGTCACGGCGCGGATCTCGGTTTTCGGCATGCTCGCCACCACCGCCCACGGCCCGCCCTCGAACGGCACGGCAACGCTGTAGAAATCTTCGGCGGTATCGGTCCAGAACGCACCCTTGCCCGGTTTTTTGATCAGGCCCGTAATGGCCACGGTTGCATTATCCAGCGCCTGTACGCCTGCCGGTGGCACCAGCCATTTGTTTTGCTCATCCAACAAGGCCAGCGAGCCGGTCTGGCCAATGCGGAAACGCTTGAGGTTTTCGAACTGCGCGTTCTGCGCGTCGGTGTAATCGAAGCCTACATACAACACGGCGATGATCTTGCCGCTGCTGTCACGTACCGGCGTGTATTGCGACATGTAGAAGCGCCCGAACAACAGGGCTCGACCGATGTAGCTCTGCCCGCTGATCACCGGACCGTAGGCTGGACCGGCGCGGTCGAGCACAGTGCCGATGGCCCGCGTGCCGTCCTGTTTACTGACGGAGGTGCTGACCCGGATGAAATCGTCGCCGCTGCGCACGAATACCGTGGCCACACCGGCGGTCATCGCTTTGAAGTCATCCACTTCCTTGAAGTTGTTGTTCAACACTTCGCTACCCAGGTTCAAGCCCGGGGTCTGTACGCCCGCCACCGTCACCGGCTGGTCTGGATGCACGGTCAAACCCGCGCTGAAGCGCTTTTCGAACAGACCGGCCAAGCGCTGGGTGCTCTCACGCAAGGTGCTGTGGAAGGTATTGAGCTGATCGGCCATCAGGCGCGCTTCGCTGGCCAAGTGCTCTTCACGGGTAGCAAGGTTGGCGGTGTCCAGGGAACGCAAGGCGAAGACGGTACTGCCGGAGATCACGACCGCCAGTATCACGGCAAGGGCAAGGCCTAGCTGCGAGGCGATCCGGGCGCGGGGTTGAGACATGACGGCTCCTGGCCGAGAGACCGGATCATCCTGATCACGTCGCACGCTCGGCATTTTATTCGGGTGAGGTGTAAGTAGACCCTTTCTGAACGAGGGTTCCATCTTCACGGATTCGGCGGCAAAGCCAAATACTTGAGCGGTTTGGACGGATTAATGCCAAGTGGCTAGCACGCCAACTGCAACGTTTCAGCCCAGACGCTGCACATCGGGCAATTGCATGGCCTTGACCTCGCCCTGGAGAAAGTCGCTGAGCCGGCGCAAACGCTCACCCCCTGGCCGGGTTTTCGGCCAGACCAGGTAATAGTGCTCGCCACTGGCAACCGCCGTCGGCCATGGCAGGCTCAGGCGCCCTTGGGCAACGTCCTCGGCCACCATCAGCAGGTCGCCCATGGACACACCATAGCCGCGTGCCGCTGCGATCATGCCCAGCTCCAGGGTATCGAACACCTGTCCACCCTTGAGCGAAACCTTGTCGGCCAGGCCCATGCGTTGCAACCAGTTGCGCCAGTCCCGGCGATCCGGCGTCGGGTGCAGCAGTTCGGCGCTGGCCAACCGCGCCACGTCCCAGGGCTGATCGTTCAACAGGTTCGGCGCGCCCACCGGAATCAACTCCTCGGGGAACAGCAGACTGGCCTCCCAGTCCGCCGGAAAATGCCCGTTGCCCAGCAACACGGCGCAATCGAAGGGCTCGACGTTGAAGTCCACCGAATCGATGTCCATCCAGGCACTGGTCAGTTGCACCTCGTTACCGGGCTGCAGATGCCGGAAACGGCTCAGGCGCGCCAACAGCCAGCGCATGGTCAGGGTGGAAGGCGCTTTCATGCGCAGGATGCCGTCTTCGCCGTGCAAGGTGTGGCAGGCCCGCTCCAGCGCCATGAAACCTTCGCGCACGCCCGGCAGCAGGAGCCGCGCCGCTTCGGTCAGTTGCAAGTTGCGACCGCTGCGCTGGAACAGCCGACAGGCAAAGTGATCTTCCAGGGTACGAATGTGCCGGCTGACGGCGCTCTGGGTGATCGACAGCTCTTCGGCGGCCCGGGTGAACGAGCTGTAGCGTGCCGCGGCTTCGAATGCCCGCAGCGCATAAAGCGGAGGAAGACGACGAGGCATCGCAAAAGCTCCATGGCGGTGTTTGCAAACCCTACCAGAAACGCGTCCAGCATGAGTTTTAATCATGCCAGCGATCTTTTTTATCCTTTTGTGCAATCCGTCGAGAGCGCCGAGAATCGTCGCTTTACTGCCTTCTTTGAACAGGGAGCGTGATGATCATGCGGCATCCGGTGCGTACCGAACTCTGGGCCATCCTGCGGCTGGCGGGGCCGTTGATTGCCTCGCAGTTGGCGCACATGCTGATGGTGCTCACCGACACCGTGATGATGGCGCGCCTGAGCCCCGAAGCCCTCGCCGGTGGTGGGCTCGGGGCGGCCACCTATTCGTTCGTGTCGATCTTCTGCATCGGTGTGATCGCCGCGGTGGGCACCCTGGTTGCGATTCGCCAGGGCGCAGGCGATATCGAGGGGGCTACCCGGCTGACCCAGGCCGGATTATGGCTGGCCTGGTTGATGGCGCTGATGGCCGGGTTGCTGCTGTGGAACCTCAAGCCGGTGCTGCTGATGTTCGGCCAGACCGAAACCAACGTACTGTCCGCCGGGCAGTTCCTGCTGGCGCTGCCATTCGCCCTGCCCGGCTACCTGAGCTTCATGGCCCTGCGCGGCTTTACCAGCGCCATCGGCCGAGCCACACCCGTAATGGTGATCAGCCTCGGCGGTACGGTGGCCAACTTCCTGCTCAACTACGCGCTCATCACCGGCATGTTCGGCCTGCCGAAACTCGGCTTGATGGGCATCGGCCTGGTCACGGCCATCGTCGCCAATTGCATGGCCCTGACGCTGGCCTGGCACATCCATCGGCACCCGGCCTACCGTGCCTATCCGCTGCTGGATGGGCTGTCGCGGCCCAACCGCCAATACCTCAAGGAACTGTGGCGCCTGGGCCTGCCGATTGGCGGCACGTACGCAGTGGAGGTCGGGTTGTTCGCGTTCGCCGCGCTGTGCATGGGCACCATGGGCAGCACACCGTTGGCGGCTCACCAGATCGCCCTGCAAATCGTCTCGGTGGCGTTCATGGTGCCGGCCGGGATGTCCTACGCCATCACCATGCGCATCGGCCAGCACTACGGCGCCGGGCAACTGCTGATGGCGCGCCTGGCCGGGCGGGTCGGGATCGGCTTCGGCGCAGCCGCGATGCTGGCGTTCGCCATGGTGTTCTGGTTGTTGCCTCATCAATTGATCGGCTTGTTTCTGGACCACGACGACCCGGCGTTTCGCGAGGTGATCAACCTGGCGGTGAGCCTGCTGGCGGTGGCGGCGTGGTTCGAGCTGTTCGACGGCACGCAAACCATCGCCATGGGCTGCATTCGCGGACTCAAGGACGCCAAGACCACCTTCCTGGTGGGCCTGGGTTGCTATTGGCTGATCGGTGCGCCGTCGGCGTGGTGGATGGCTTTCCACTTGAACTGGGGGCCAACCGGTGTCTGGTGGGGCCTGGCCCTGGGGCTGGCCTGTGCGGCCGTGAGCCTGACGCTGGCGTTCGAATGGAAGATGAAACGGATGATTCGCAATGAGCCTGGGCAGCCCAGTTTCGAAGCGATCCAGGCCAAATGAAACTCATCCCCCTGTGGGAGCGAGCTTGCTCGCGATGGCGATAGGTCAGTCACATCGATTTTTGACTGATACACCGCTATCGCGAGCAAGCTCGCTCCCACAAGGGAAAGGAGTCAGACCACGACTTCGTGGGTGGACTGCTGATCACCCTCGAACGTCAAATATTCAACCAACTCCGGCAACGGCAACGGCTTGCTGATCAGGAAACCCTGCACCTGGTCGCAACCGAAACCGCGTAGCAAGTCCAGTTGTTCCTGGGTTTCCACACCTTCGGCCACCACCTCCAGGTTGAGGTTGTGGGCCAGGTTGATCATGGCGTGCACCAGTTTGCGGT
Organism: Pseudomonas sp. MPB03; assembly: GCF_046605385.1. Lineage (NCBI taxonomy): Bacteria > Pseudomonadati > Pseudomonadota > Gammaproteobacteria > Pseudomonadales > Pseudomonadaceae > Pseudomonas > Pseudomonas sp. MPB03. Next base: position 6,506,816 of record NZ_CP176770.1, read on the forward strand.
TCTCTTCGCGCTGTTCCATGCCGCCGACGAAGCTCTTGTCGATCTTGAGCAAGGCGATCGGCAGGCTGTTGAGGTGCACGAACGACGAGAAGCCGGTGCCGAAGTCGTCCAGGGAGAAGCGCACCCCCAGGCGGCCCAAGGCATCCATGGTCTGCTTGACCAGTTCGCTGCGGCGCATGACGGCGGTTTCGGTGAGTTCGAATTCCAGCCATTGCGCCTCGACACCCCGCTCGGCAATCAGCCGGCTCAACGTTGGCAGCAACTGGCTGTCCTGGAACTGCCGGAACGACAGGTTGACCGCCATGTGCAACGGCGCCAGCCCTCGCTCGCGCAGGGCCTGCATGTCCCGCAGCGCCCGGGAAATCACCCAGTAGCCCAGCGGCACGATCAGGCCGCTCTGTTCGGCCAGCGGCACGAACTCACTCGGTGGCAGCAAGCCGCGCTCGCCGTGACGCCAGCGCACCAGGGCTTCGAGACCGACGATGTGGCCGCCATCGAGGTTCAATCGGGGCTGGTAATGCAGTTCCAACTCGTCACGGCGCAGTGCCCGGCGCAGTTCGCTTTCCAGGTCGGCGAGGCTGCGGGCATTGCGATTGATGCGCTCGTTGAAGATATGAAAGGTGCAGCCCTGGGTGCTCTTGGCCTGTTGCATGGCGATGTGGGCGTGCCACATCAGCGGATCGGCGCCGGCCTGGGCGCGGGCATGGGCGACGCCCAGACTACAGCCGATCAGCAAGCTTTCACCGTCCACCCAATAGGGTTCGGCCAAGGCCTCGGTAATACGCTCGGCCATCCACTCGGCTCGCTGTGGTGCGCGGCGGGTGTCGATCAACAGGGCGAATTCATCACTGCCCAATCGCGCCAATTGATCGCCGGCCTCGAGCGAACTCTTGAGCCGCGACACCACTTGCAGGATCAAGCGGTCACCGGCCTGGTGGCCGAGGGCGTCGTTGGCGTGGCGAAAGTTGTCCAGGTCCAGGTGACCGAGCGCCAGGCCACGGCCGTCGTTTTCCGCCAGGCGCGCCGCCAGCAAGGTCTGGAAGCCCTGGCGATTGGCGATGCCTGTCAGCGGGTCCTGTTCGGCGAGGCGCTGCAAGGTGTTTTCCAGCACGCCGCGTTCACGCACATGGCGCAGGCAACGACGCAGGGTCGCACTGTCGAGCACGTCGCGCACCAGCCAGTCGCTGACACCGTCGGGGGCAGCCGCCGGCTCGTGCTCGAGCAACAGGATGGTTGGCAGGCTGCAACGACCCGGCGCCGGTTGCAACGCCGCAACGGTCAGCAACACCGCGTTGCGATTGTCTTCGAACAGGCTGCACACTGACTCCCAGCTTGGAGCGCTGATCAACACGACCGAGGGCCCCAAGGGCACCAGGCACTCGCGCAAGATTGCTGCCCACTCTGGCTCTTGGGCCAATAACAGCAAACGCAAGGGTTCGACAGGCGTTGACAAGCTGACTCCCTAGACTCTGCAAGGTGGTAGGCGCCGGGCATTATGACCTGCCGATGGGCAATGACCAATGCCAATGGTTCTCAAACACGCGCTTTTCGGTGGTTTTTTCCGCTCGAAATGCTACGCAGGACCCAATTGGCTCCACATCCTGCGTGAAAGTGACAAAAGCGGCAAATGACAATCCTGTGTGCGTCACAAGTCGGACAGAGCAGCACAATTCTCTGAGCCTGTTAAAATGCCGGCCCATTTCGCAAACGACTCCCTGAACCCTGTC